>JAZLMK010000020.1:0-36599 GCA_045598645.1 Fibrobacter sp. | reverse complement strand
GCCAATGCAGACAAGGTGCAGGAACTCGCTGCTAAACTGCCGTACATGCAGTTTCTAAAGTAAACATTGTTGTGTCATCCCGAGCTTCGTCGAGGGATCTAGCAATTTAAAGCGTCCGGGCTTTGCGCTCGGGCGTTTTTTTGTTATAGGAAAAACAGCCAACAAACCATTTTTAATTCATTAAATCTAAAGAATTATAATATTTTTTCAACTCTTTTCGTAAAATCTAATGAGTTGTTCAATCTAAAAATTTCGCTCTACCGTAGATTTAGTCAGCGGACTTGAATTTGCACAGGTTAAAAATCTTCCTGCACAAAACATCCATTTTTCATTTCCGCAGAAAGCAATTCATAATTATACGCGGAACTTTCTGCATAAAGTCCCGTTGCAGGAGTTTGCAATTTTTCAAAAGTTTGAGAATTGCAGACAAGAGCATAAGCATCTTCCATAGAAAGATTTTGTTCCTGAACAAGCCAAAGAACCAAGTCATTCACAATGCATTCGGCTAAAAATTCTTGTTTCGGCGTCATAGAGTACCAGTCTTTCGTAAGAGAGACACCGCCCTCAACGTTCTAAAAGCGTACTGATTGTTCAACTTGCGATAAGAAAGACCATTGACAAGATCTTCTATAGAAATAATTCCATTGGAAAATGTTCGGAAAAGCGTCGCAATATCATCGTTCGCGACAGGCCCAATAATCAAGTCAAACATATCCGCCGGATGTTCCACATTTCGGCTACGATTAGCCATGACGAACTCTGCCCATTCACGATTCGCCGAATCAAAATTTTTGACACTCAGAGAAGATTGCAGGCCCTCATCAAATTCAAAAACATTGACAATCGGATTACCGCCAAAACGTTCGGCAACCTTTTGAGCCATCTCCTTCGCCTGCGACACAAGAGTTGTTAAATAGAACGATTGACCAAAATCTTTATAAGGCTTGCATTTCGCCAAGTCAACCTTATCTATATCGCAATTGGATCCATGGTAGAGAATCATCTCAACTGACCACCATTCTTTAAGCAAATTGCCGTCATATCATCAACAGCATCGTCAAAAGACAGCAGATGCTCGGCCTCATAGTGCTTTTGAAGGAATTCAAAGCCCTTAAACAGGCTTAAATAATTGAAGGCCTGTTTTATAGTAAGAGACTTCGCCTTGGCGAACTCACTTATCGCGGCAGTAGTCCATGCGATACGCTTTTCCATATCAACCAATATAAAAAAAGAAAAGCGAAAATGCAAATTACCTAAACGCGCCTTCGACCCATTTGGCGAGTTTCCCTTCCTTGGCGAGTTCCGCGGTATCCGCCATCTTGAAATTCGGGTAGAGAGCCTGTATTTCCGAAGCAGTTTTTCCCTCCATTTCTCCATTGAACCCGAAAATATAGTGCATTGCAATCATATAGATGATTTCGGTTGGAGCCGCCCCGTAGACTTGATTTTTTACGATATGCTCCAAGCGTTCCTTTTCGTTCGGGAAAAGGTTCTTCATTTTCTTGGATTGATACAGCCGTTTGATGATTTCCGTTATGTACAAACCCGATTTCATGTACAAGTCGGCAAAAGTGTGGGTCGGGTCATCGAAGCAGCCCGGAGTTTCCGTTTCCAACATGTCCACCATCTGCTTCACCACTTTTTTCGGGGTGAATATCTGGTTCGTCTTTTGGGGAGGAATGTAATCAAAAATATCGCCCTTCACGTCCTCCTTGAAGTAGTCGGCAAGTTCAGAACGTTTGCGCATAAATTCCTTCACGGAATCATTGAAGACAACCGAATCAAAGAGATGTCCCTCATAATGCTTTCGTTTTCCGTCACTGCTGTCGGTGTAGTCGCCTCCGTCGCGAAGAAACTTGAATTCATCCGTACTGATGCTTGTCACCTCTTTAAAAACATCTCCTGGAATATTCTGTTCGAATGTTTCAAGAGTTGTATTTTCGTTTCCGTACGCCATCAAGAACGAAGGTATTGTGCGAGCAAAACCACGCAAATGGTCGCGCACTTTTTCTTCAATATCGTTTTTCTTTTTCTCTATTTTGCTCTCTTCAATCGCCTTGACGGTTTCAACGGCAGCCTGATTCCAGATATCCTGCGTATTCGAGACGGTCTCCTGGAATTTTTTCTTGGCAGTTTCCAAATCCTTTTTAAACTCGGCATTGATTTGCTTTTCTTCGGCTTTGGAATTGCAGTTTTTCAGAGCCTCGTCGCGCTTGTGTTCCGCATCGCCCGCTTCTATCTTGAAATCGGCAGCGGCTGTGCGAATTTTCTTTTGCCCATAATCCTGCAACTTGCGTTCGAATTCCTTGCTCTGAGACTTGGTCATGTCCTTGCCAAACTTTTCCTTGGCTTCCTCGGAGATTTTCTTTACAGAGGCATCGTAACGGGCACCCAATTCCTTGAGCACATTTTCAACTTCCGAGTTTTTTTGATTTCCCAATAGTTTTTTAACATCATTTTCAAATTCATCGGACTGTTTCCCAAATACCGGATCGCCGAACTTATCGGCAGCAGTCCCGACAACCTGCTCCACCGGAACTTCCGGGTTTCCTTTTTCGTCAAGCGGAATGCCACTTGCCTGTTCAGGCGTAACGATATTCTTGTCAGCCTCGGCCTTCGTTACCGGATTCACCTTCGTAAGGATTTCGTTCACAATTGAAGGCGCCGCAAAGATTCCACTGATATTCTGGAACAGGAAATTACTCATGAATCCATGATTCACCACTTCCTTCGCATGAATGTGGCGAGGAATTGTAAGCACTTTTTCGGCATCCAGCTCAATCATCTCCCCGTCTTCATCTTCGCCAACAACCGGGAAAAAGTTCAAAAGTTCCAAGACGTGCTTTTTACGTTTTTCACTATCGCCGGTGCCTCCTGCGGTATCGCGATACTGGTCATTAGCGATGGTTTCAACAATAGTCAACGTGCGAGCAGGGTCAAAATCAAATACATACGCATTTTCTTTACGATAGGTTTTGTTGTCCTTGTCCAAGAATAGGCAGGGGTTTTGAGCGCGGAACGCCGCCTGCATATAAAGTGCCGGAGAGTGCATCGAGCAAAGCATCAAAACCGCAGTCCATTCGGGAATGGTGACGCCTGTCGTAAGTTGCCCTACCGAAAGGGTAATGGTCTTGTCGTTGCTTTTAATGGCCTCGCGAACAGCAGTGATGGCCTTCTGGTTTTCGGAATCCTCGTCTCCGTTACCCACAGCCAAAACGATTTCGTACGCACCGAATACAGGGTGCTGATTCAAAAGTTTTTTGAGAGCCTTGGCGGATTCCACGCGGTTCAAGAGCCAAAAAGTATGTTTAAGTTGATTTCTGAGTTCTTCAGTCGAAAACGGATACTTTTTCTGTTCCGTAAGAGCATCCAGAAATTTTTTCACGTCTTCCAGATGTTCAAAATAACCGGATTCGTTCGTCTTGAAGAATTCGTTCAAGTCAAAATAATACTGGATTTCTTCGTCATCGACACGAGTCCCGGCATCCGCTTTCGCCCCCATCATGTCGGACATCTGGTAAGTGAATAGGTTTAGTTTCGGCAAGTCCTCGTACGGATTTTCGATTCCCTTTTCGGTGAATTCCTTTTTGCGTTGCTGTTCGTCGGCATACGTCCAGTTGAAAATAGCATTCTCAGGGAACTTGTCCGAAGCAAGCATCTTGAAAGGAGTCCCGGAAAGATTCAGCGTGAAGCGACGCTTAATTCGTTCCAGAGCCACATCCGTCTTATCGGTTTCTACGCCTTCGTGTGCTTCATCCAGGATTAGCACATCCCAGTCGAGTTCGGAAACCTCACGGAGTTTTTCGTAATCACCGCCGAAAGCCTTCGCTCCTTTGAGATCTTGCAGAGATATAAATTCTATACAACCTAACCTGTTTTTGCCGACGGCGATAGAAAATTCATCTCTAGTTAAAACATACTTGTACTTTTGCAGATTCTTTTTGAAAACGTCTACCTGACTTACAAAATAGAAGCCGCCTTCTGTTCCGATGAATTTGGCGTAATCACAGTACCAGCTATCAGCAATGGCAGGACGGTTTGTAAGGATAAGAACGTTCTTTGCGCAAACTCGTTTGCAGAAATCGTATGCTGCGAGAGTTTTTCCAAAACGCGGCTTGGCGTTCCAAAGGAATTCCGGAGCCTTGTCCTTTTTCAGGATTTTCACCAACTTGTGGTTGTTGAAATAATCGGCAGTCTTGCAAGCGGCCTCTTCCTGCTCGTCACGGAGTTCATATAATTCGACGCCATCCATTTCGGTAAGGATGCCATGATTTTCCTTGAAATCGCGAAAGTGGTTTTTCGATGTTTTGGAATCGGTCTTGAACCATTCGGTTTTCGGCTTGCGTTCGATATTCTGCTTGTTCGTCAAATACTTGTGAAAATCGTAGTCCCTGAAAGGCGTCGAATCGTCTTCAAATTCCGCCTTGCCACTCCATTCCACGTTAGCCTTCGTGTTGGATGTATGCGTTTGCTGACGGACGCGTTCCCTGACGGCATCGTTCAGGTTCTCGCCAAAATTGACCTCGGTATCGCCGATTTTTATCCAGCCATTATGAGTAACATCGTTTGGAGTGGTGTAAGCGTAGATGGCGCGGTTCACCGGACGCATGGTCTTGATTTGAGTAACGTTCGACATTAGACCATCTCCTTACTCTTTGTATTCTTTAGCCCGTTCAATAACATATTTCTTTTCAGATTCATCCAATCCTAAAAGACGAAACATTTGTTCATCTATGTTTTGGTCAAAATTGAGAATCTGATTATTATATGAATAATCTTGAAAATCTGGGACAAATTTAGCCAAGGATGTTAAAGCTTCATCTGTAAGAAGAAATGCAAATTTTATAATACTTGAGCAGCAATATTTTTTGAAATTTTCCGCTTCAGTCTTTTTTGTAAAAGTTTTTAGAGCGACTCTCGAACGGCCAAAAGCACTATAATTATCAAGAACAGAAATTTGGCTACTTCGTTTTTGTCCACCCGCATTAGCACTTGATACAACAACTTTCCATTTATACAAATGCTCCAAGCCAACTTTAATAACATCTCTATTTGCAACAAACCAACTAGCTCGTCCGCTTTTCCCGGCTTTATCATTAGTGAACAATTTTATTTCGCTTTTTTTATCAAAAGCACCGCCTTCTTTATAAGCTCTAACTTTTTTAGGATTTTTCTCTACAAAATCACTTTCTATACCAAATAAAGTTCTAGGCAATATAAAGTCCGACAAATATTTAATTTTATGACTTAAACAATATTTTTTTATCTTATGTGTTATTGTTAAATCTCTGGGATTAATAGGTAAAAGAGTTTCTCCTGGATAATCAAGATCCAGTTCACAAACATTCTCTTTTTCAACATTAAGATATTTAAAAGTATTTCCGGTGTGTGATTTCTGTTTAAGTACTATTGAAATTCCGTCAGATATATCGGCGCTGTTAGGAAACACATCTTTTGCATTTGGAAATACAACAAGCTTCGATAAATATGGATCATTGATATTCGCTAATCCAAATTGAGTCATCCCTTTACCCGAACGATGAATCCACCTTTTAGCAGGATAAATCAATTCAGTATTTTCCGAAATTCTATCGACTTCCATTTGAAAATCTTGAAATATGCTTCTTACAACTTTTTGTCCATTCTTTGTATCAATTTTAGCAACGGTTTCTTGATACGGCGGGTTTCCGATTACGGCAAAGAACTTTTTCATTATCCATTCTCCTTTGTTTTTAAAGAGTTGTAGGTTCGGGCGCAATGACTTCGCCAGTCGTATATCTTGCATTCCGTGGTCGCTATAACGGAATCGGCTAAATCCGTTCCGAATCCGGGCAAGGAAATTTGTCCGCAATTCTTTTCCTGAATTCGTGGAGTTCGTCCCGTAAGTCCATCCATCTGCCAAAAATTCCAGGCAATCACATTGGCTGCACTCCTTGCCGTCTTGACATCCGGTTTTTCGCCCAATTTCTTTTCCCAGTGCTCCACCCAAGTCAGAAAGACATTGATTCGCGCAATCAAGAGATTGTCGCCTTGATACTCGTATCCGTACGAACTTTCCAGGGCACGCCTGGACCATACTTTGTATTCATCGTCATCGGCATTTTCGGCAACCACGCGGAGTTTCCTATCCAAGAACCCGACGCGGTCTTTGACCTTTATAATTACACCGTCGGTAGGATTGTAGCGACTCGTTACAAAAGGTGCTTCACCACAGGTAATTTCCAGCCTAGTCAGGCCAATGTAATCCTGCCAGGATTTTCCATCATTAAACAGAATCTTCTTTCGGGAGGATGTCCAAGTTTTTCCCGCTTCCGTATTGAACGCACCGACATACCCCAAGTAGTCGCCGTCAAGAAAATTGTTCATTTGATTGCAAACCCAGGCCGGTGTAAAGACCTCCGCACGCTTCTTGGTGCGGTCCTTCTGGGCCTCCAGCGACTTGGCGATTCGTGGGCGGACAAGCATCAAACTTCCGCCGGTAATTTCCTTGAACTGGATTTGGTCTCTAGGCGAAATGGACTCGTATTCATCCGTCGCCCACAAGATGTTTTTGCCGGTGGTCTTATCCTTCAACAACAACGGGAGAACGGCTCCATGATACACATCATAGATTTCCCGAACGGGGAGAGCCTGCGCAACGTTGTCCATTCCATTCTCCAGAACTTGAAGCGTTTAACGCTCCCGTTCCGGGATTCATGGACCAGCGACATCAAAAAAGAGAATACGCAATAAGCTGGGCGTACAATACGCCCACGTCAAAAACGGGGCGCGCACACGTCCAGATTTGGAGCATCCACTTATTCTTTTGTTCTGAAACTGTCGAGATTCCATGCCAAGAACAAGAGCAACCCATAAGAATTTCTCTTGTTCCATCATTGTCCGCACACAAAAAAGGCGTGGAGTTGAATGACCTTACGACATGAGGCTCTCGACAGCCCGAACAAATAAGGACAAACAACCCACGCCCCGTAAAGGCCGACACGGAAAAGCAGACTGCTTATAAAAACAGCCTACAATACGAATCGTTGCCGACATTTGTACGCCGGCAGACGTGAGCGTCCGTCTTATCCTCTTGTTCAGAAATGGTCGAGATTTCATATCGAGAATAAGAGAAACTCTCTATTTTTGCAACAATATAGATTATTTCGCGGAAAAACGAAACATCGAAATTTATGACAAACCACCACAACCGCAACACCGACCATCCCACCACACAAGCATTTTCAACCATACACTTTAATAATTCATCATATTTAACGATTTATAGTAAAATTTATCATCAATTCTTACTTTTTAATGAATTATATTGCCATCCTAAACAAAAACAACTATATTTAAAAGAAAAGGAGGCAAACCATGGCCACATACACTCCCTTTTCCGACAACGCTGTTCTTGTTGAATTCGGCAAACGAATTGCCAGTTCCAGGCTCAACTGCAACTGGACACAAGCCGACTTGGCAAACAAGGCGGGCGTCAGCAAAAGTACCGTGGAACACATCGAAAAAGGGCAATCCACGCAGCTACTGAACATGGTAAAAATCCTCAGGGCGCTAGGCCTCCTCAACCAGTTTTTGGGTGCATTCCCCGAACAAGGTCCAAGCCCCATGGAGCTTTTGGCCGCCTCCCGCAAGCAGCAGGCAAGCAAGCGCAAACGCGCCTCCAAACCGAGGGCAACAAACAAAGCCGAAACGGTCACCTACCCCGCAGCATCTTCGGGCACACCCACAGCAAAT
This sequence comes from Fibrobacter sp., assembly GCA_045598645.1. GTDB lineage: Bacteria > Fibrobacterota > Fibrobacteria > Fibrobacterales > Fibrobacteraceae > Fibrobacter. The sequence goes on along the minus strand of JAZLMK010000020.1, from coordinate 28,865 downwards.
ATCGCCGCCGAACCCAAAGCCGCCTGGGTCTGGGGCGAAGACAAGTAAAAAAGCCCAGGGGGAAACATGATTGCAGTCGAAGTAAAACTCTGGGGAACAACCATCGGAGCGCTTTCCATGCAGGAAGGCGAATCCGTCGCGCGTTTCGAATACGCCCCCGGCTTTATCGGTGCAGGCGTAGAGCCCTCGCCCATCCGCATGCCCGTTTCGGCAAAAATCTACAGCTTCCCGGAACTCTCGCAAACGTTCAAAGGCCTGCCAGGGCTTTTCGCGGATTCCATCCCGGACAAATTCGGCAACAAGCTCATCGATTCGTGGCTCATTAAGCAAGGCCGCGATCCGGCATCGTTCACGGCGCTCGAGCGACTCTGCTACACAGGGAACCGCGGCATGGGCGCCTTGGAATTTTACCCGACAGAAGGCCCCGCGGCAACAGACAACGACACCCTCGACGTCGAGAACCTACGAAATTTCGCCGCGAGCGTTTTAAACAACCGAAAAAACTTCAAGGCAAATATCGGCGCGGCAGGCAACAGCACAATCCCGCCCCTTAAAACAAAAAAGCAGCAAAGTACATTCGAGCAAATCCTTCGCGTAGGCACATCCGCGGGCGGCGCACGCGCCAAAGTACTCATCGCCTACGACGAAGCAACCGGCGAAATCCGCTCGGGGCAAGTCGCCAACGACGAAAACTTTTCTTACTGGCTTTTAAAGCTGGACGATGTACAGAACAACAGCGACAAGGAAAAAGCCGACGTCCAAGGCTACGGGCCAATTGAATACACTTACTACCAAATGGCGCAAGCCGCAGGAATCCAGATGTCGGAATGCCGCCTGCTCGAAAAAAGTGGCCACAGACATTTCATGACAAAGCGCTTCGACCGTCTCGCCGGCGGTAAAAAATTGCATTACCAATCGCTCTGTGCCCTCGCCCATTACGACTTCAACGCCGCAGGCGCGTACAGCTACGAGCAGGCATTCACCATCATCAAGCAGCTCGACCTCGGCTACGACGCACTAGAGCAATTGTTCCGCAGGGCCGTTTTCAACATCTGCGCAAGGAACCAAGACGACCACGCCAAGAACATCGGATTTTTGATGAACAAGCGAGGCGAATGGAGCCTTGCGCCCGCCTTCGACATGACATACGCCTACAACCCAGGCGGCCTCTGGACCGGCTCGCACCAAATGACTTTCAACGGCAAGCGCGACAACTTCACAATTGACGACTTTAAGGCAGTGGCAAGATTCGCAGGCCTAAAGCAAGGCCGGCACAAGAAAATTTTAGGCGACGTGCGAGAAGCCGTTTCCGTGTGGCCGAAACTCGCCAAAAAGAACGACGTAAACGCAACCTACATCAAACAAATCAAGGCCTCGCACCGAACGTTCTAGATTTTCACAACCAAACTAAATCGAACTTTCGATAAATTCCTTGCGGAATGCACCATTCCCAAGCAGGATGTCGATGGGCAACTTGTGGAATTCGTATTCATACGGCGGCTGTTTCCAGGCGAAGTCGTTCGGGTACTCGTTGAAGATGAATTGCAACAACTTAACAGCCATGTCGAAACTGCGGAATTTGTCGCGGTCGGTCACGTGGATTTGCGCACCGCCACAGATTTGGCCAGCGCCCTTGTGGAACGTGGGCTGGAAGTAGTTTTCGCGGAAATACACACCCGGCAGTTTGAGGCCGTTCATGTACTTGCAAAGTTTTACGGCATCGATGAACGGCGCACCGAAAATTTCGAACGGGCGCGTGGTGCCGCGGCCTTCGCTCACGTTGGTCGCCTCGAAAAGGCACATGCCAGGATAGACGATGGCCGTGTCAAGCGTCGGCATGTTCGGACTCGGCAGAATCCACGGAAGTCCGGTTTCATTGTACCACATCCGCTTGTCGTAGCCGTCCATGCGCATCACGTAGAGTTCGCATTTGGGGAAGCATTCCGCCTTGAACTGTTCGGCAAGTTCGCCTATCGTCTTCGCGTGGCGAGTGCGGATGCTGTGGAGCCCGACGAAACTCGTGTAGTTCAAGTCGAGAACCGGGCCTTCCTCGTCGACGCAGTTGATGGGGTTCGGGCGGTCCACCACAACCACAGGGATGCCGGCCTTTTCGCAAGCCTTCATGCAAAGGTAAAGCGTCCAGATAAACGTGTAGTAGCGGGCGCCAACGTCCTGCAAGTCCACGAGCATCGCATCCACGTGACTGAGCATTTCAGCGGTCGGTTCACGGTGTTCGCCGTACAAGCTGTAAACCGGAATATGAAGTTCGGGGTCGGTGTAGCCTTCCCACTCGATCATGTTGTCCTGGGTATGGCCCTTGATGCCATGCTGCGGTCCAAAGAGGGCGCTTAGTTTAAAGAGTTTTCCATCGAAGGATTTGAGCAAATCGAGCGTGTAACTCAGGTCGGCACAGACAGAGGCCGGATGGAGGACTGCGCCAAGGCGCTTGCCGCGCAAACTTGCCGGGAAAGACTTTTCAAAATGAGAAAGAGCGAGAGTAACCATATTAGACAAGAGAACGCTCACGTTGCTCGCTATAGACGACCTTTGGCCATTTGGTGCTTCAGCGCTTATGTGGACATGGCCACCTTTAGGTGGGAGACGAGAGGGGTTGGGGTTAAGGTTAGTGGTTGGTGGTTAGTAAAATCATTCTCAATTTAACTTTTTTCCACCCCCGCACAATCAACAATCCGCTTTAAAAGCATATTTTTTCACTTTTGTCACTAAGTGACATTCCGCTTTTTGTATTTTTGTGGCCGAGAGCTAAAAAACTTAAAATAGGATTAATTCTATGGCTTATTTGAACAAAGTGATGCTTATTGGCAACATTGGTAAAGATCCCGAAGTACGCATGAGTCAGACCGGCGGCCGCAAGCGCGTGTCGTTCTCCCTCGCCACATCCCGTCGCTACCGCGACAACAACGGCGAACAGAAGGAACAGACCGACTGGCACAACATCGTTGGCTGGGGCAAAATTGCAGACATCGTGGAACAACTCGGCATTCGCAAGGGCATGAGCCTCTATGTCGAAGGCACCCTCACCAACCGCAGTTGGACCGACCAGGCCAGCGGCCAAAAGCGTTACGCCACCGAAGTCAACATGGACACGTTCCAACTCCTCACCCCCCGCGGTCAAGGCGGCGCTCCCGGCGCCGGCAGTTACAGCCAGGGCAACAGTTACAACCAGTCCAACAGCTATGGCCAGTCCCAGGGTGGCGCCCCCTCTTACGACGCCCCCATGCCCGAAGGCGACGACGACCTCCCGTTCTAGCCTATGCAGATGGGTATAGCCGAAATAGCCTTGATGTTCGTGCTGCCGCTTGGAATATCGTTCGTAACGATTCTCCTTGCGGCATCAGCGCCGTACCGTAACCAGAAGATCACGGGAGCCATTTTCTCGTTGCTCATTTTGATTTTGGACGGCCTGTTCTACTTCACCAAGAACGCCTTCATCAGTTACAATACCGACGGCGGACTGCTGCTGGCCTTTTCCAGCCTGTTCTTCTTCGGTTTCGTACTTTCCATCCGCTGCGACGACCGGCCTGCAAAGGTCGCTAGCATCATATTCAGCGCACTCATGATGACGGCATTCATCGGCATCGCGTACTGGGAGCGTCCAACGCTCCTGGTGGCCAGCGATTTAACGCCAGGGCAAATCGCCGCCCAAAACCTCAAGTACCAGGAATATATCCAGTCCTTCCAGAATGGAGAAGGCGGCAAGTGGAAACCTGCGCCAAAGAACGCGAAAACGGCCAAGGCTCCTGACGAATCCAACGGCGCCGTGAACAGTGCCGCCAAGGGCCGTCTGGACCGCTATGTGGACGAAACTGGCAAGGTTATCGAACGCATGCAGGAAATCCTTGCGGCAATCGACAATTTCGAGCCCATCGCCCCGAGCATCAGCGACGCAGAACGCGAACAGCGTGGTAGCCAGGCACTCGCCATCAACAACAACGCCACCGCCCTGAACCGGAAGACTCTCGGACTGTTCCACCCCCACGAATCCAGCGAAGCCCATACCGAACTGATTCAGGCAACCGAGAACTTACGTCTGGCGGCATACTCCCTGTACACTTACTCGCTCCAAGAGGATACCGAAGAGCAGATGAACCAGTACAAGCAGTCGCGAAGCCAAATCGCACAGGCAAAAATTCATCTGGACCGTTTCAAGAACAACATCCAGAACCTAGTTTCAAACTATCAACCTCAACAAAAACAAGAAGAATAAAGGTTAAATCTATGATTCGTAACGTAGCGATCATGGGCGCCACTGGCGCAGTAGGTCAAGAACTCCTCAAAATCCTCGAACAGCGCAACTTCCCGCTTTCGAACTTGAAGCTTCTCGCTTCGGAACGCAGCGTCGGTCGCGAATACGAGTTCAAGGGTGAAAAGCTCAAGGTCGAACTCACCTGCCCCGAAGCATTCAAGGGCGTGGACCTCGTGCTTTCCTCCGCCGGTGCAAGCGTTTCCAAGGAATTCGCCCCGATCGCAGTCGATGCTGGTGCTGTCGTCGTCGATAACACGAGTTTCTTCCGCATGGACCCTAACGTTCCGCTCGTCGTCCCGGAAGTGAACCCGGAAGACATCAAGCTCCACAAGGGCATCATCGCCAACCCGAACTGCACGACCATCATGATGGTTGTGGCTTTGAAGCCGCTCAACGCAATTTCCAAGATCAAGCGCGTGCACGTCGCCACCTACCAGAGCGCAAGCGGCGCCGGTGCAACGGGCATGGCCGAACTCAAGCAGCAGTACCAGGAAATCGTCGAAGGCAAGCCGGTCACCGTGAAGAAGTTCGCCCACCAGCTCGCCTACAACCTCATCCCGCACATCGACGTCTTCACCGACAACGACTACACCAAGGAAGAGATGAAGATGTTCAACGAAACCCGCAAAATCATGCACTCCGATGTCGCATGCTCCGCTACTTGCGTGCGCGTTTCCGCTCTCCGCTGCCACTCCGAAGCCCTCTGGATTGAAACCGAAAAGCCGATTAGCGTCGAAGAAGCCCGCAAGGCTATCGCCGCCGGCGAAGGCCTCACCTTGTTCGACGATCCGGCAAACAACGGCTACCCGATGCCGCTTGACCTCATGGGCAAGGATGACGTGTACGTCGGCCGTATCCGCAAGGATTTGGCCAACGAAAACGGCCTCAACTTCTGGCTCGTCGGCGACCAGATCCGCAAGGGTGCCGCCCTCAACGCCGTGCAGATTGCAGAGAAGCTGTAATAGAAGCTTTATAGCACACAAAAGCGCTCCCCAAAAGGGAGCGCTTTTTGCATTCGCATAACACCGTCTTACTTCCGGACAACGCTCCGGCCAATAACCTTGCCGTCCAGGAACAGGAGCACGTTGTAACGGTTCCGCGACAGGTCGCCCATCCGCAAGCTCGCCTGGTGCGCCCCTGCGGTCATCTTTCCCAAAGCGATATTTTTCAAGACGCGCCCCTGCACATTGATCACCGCAATCCGTACATTCCCGGCAACGGCCAGTTCGAAACCCGCCATCAAATCCTCACCCACTCGAGAAACGGAGAATCCCTGAATTTTCGAAGAAACCGCATACCTGCGTTCAACAGCGGTTCTATTGGAATCGAAAGCAACTTCTATACGGGGTTTATCCAAGATGCTCAAGTACGGATAAGATTTTCCTTCTTCGATGGTCCAGTTGTCATCATCAAAGGACCACGTATCAAAAGTGGACTTCATCGCAAGCTGGTCCGTTGTTTTGCCAACAGCCAGAGTCACGCTGTCCGTCGTGCAGGAATCAATATTCCAGAACGAATTCACAATCGTCCCCGGCTCGTCGTTCGTCGCTTCAAAGCAGCTGAAGCCCACCGGTTCATTTCGCATGGAACCTTCCTCTCTCAGCGAATCGGCATTCCCCACGACTTTACCCGAATAAAAAGCGTTTTCGATGGAACCGATGTTATGCACCACAAAACCGCCGAACTCGATAAATCCATCTACGTTGCCCAAAGCGAACGCACCATTAATCGTCCCGTAATTTGAAGACACAAAGCCTCCGGCAGTATAACCGCTAGCCACATTCCCTGTAGAATACGAGCGGGAGATAGTCCCCGAATTAGAACCGGCAAAGCCACCTGCTGTATAGCTATTGTTTTCAAAGTCCAAACGGGAAACGTCCCCCGTTGCATAGCAAAGATCGATGCTACCGTCATTCATGCCCACGAAGCCGCCATAATTGGAATAGGAATGGCTGTCGCCCGTTGCGTAGCAATGGTCTATGGAACCGTAATTCTTGCCGACAAATCCGCCCACATACATGCCGCCGCTGGCAACGCCCGTCGCATAGCAGTGGGAGATGCGCCCCAGGGTATCGTTCAAGCCCACAAAGCCGCCAAAGCTATCCCCTGCGGCATTGCCGAGATTGTAGGTGTCGCCCTCGGCATAGCAGGAATCTATAGTACCGCGATTCTGGGCAACAAAACCTGCGCCATTGTTCAAAGTCTTCACCGATACATTGGCATAAGACCCTTTGATTGTACCTAAGTTGATAAAGACAAAGCCGCTTCCGCCGGATAGAGTCGTATTGACCGCCCCCATGCTATGAGAATTGGTGATGACGCCCCAGTTGGAATCGGCAAATGCCGCCGAATTTGGAGCGGAGGCCTTCACCGTAGTATTTGAAATGCAATCGTCGATCACGCCTGCACTATCGTTAGTCCCCACAAAGCCACCGACGTCGTTGGTGGAAACAACGGAATCGGACTCGACCATAGAAGACTTGATAGTTCCGCCATTGCAGCCGACAAAGCCGCCGATGCGATTGTTGGTCCCTTCGATAGAAACGGCCGTGTAGCAGGAATCGATTAAGCCTTTGTTTTCACCGACAAAGCCGCCGGAACAGGTAAAGCCACTGGATGTAGCACCGGAAACCTTTACATTCACGATTTTTCCCAGATTAACACCAACGGCGCCGCCGATCTTTTTGCCATAGTAACTTGTGGTCATGTCAGCCGTAATTTCAACATCCCTTATTTCTCCTGTTTCTTCATTGTAGCCGACGACGCCACCTATTTCTTCCCTATCATTGATTCCTTTTACAACACCGGTGTATTTGATATTTTGAATCAGGCCGCTATTCGTACCGACCACACCGCCCGTAAGCGTAGCCGATTCCACCGATACGTTTTCCAGAATGCAGTTGGTAATGGACCCTTCGTTTACCGCAGCGATGGCACCTGCTCGCCCCGCACCAGCAAAAGAGCCATTTTCAATCGTCAAGCTGTCAACTTTACCTTCATTATACAAGATAAGACCAGCATGCATATAGCGAGCCTTCCCACTATAGATATCGGAAATTTTGTGCCCGGCTCCATTAATTACACCTTTAAAAGCAGGCGCATCCAAATCTTGCGCAAAGCCATCGAGAAATCCTGCAGGCAATTCCCTGGAAATGCCTATGGGAACAAAGCCGTAACACACGTCTTCACTGCAACTTTCATCTTTCGAAGCGGACGCGTCGATATCGGCCACCAGCTTGTAATTACCGTCCATGGTATAGTCGCCCGTACCCACCGCCTTGAGGTCTTCGTAGTCCGCAATTTGCCAAGGATTCTGCTCGGTGCCGGATCCGGACATTTTTCCACCTGTGGCGAATGTGAGAATCGGGGTAAAAAACAGTATTATTAAAAAAGCACGCAATTTCATCTTTTCTCCTTATGTTTTAAAACAGCACAACGACTGCAACCGAATCAGGCCAGTTCATCCGGATTCAAGCACTTGAGTTCGTCGAGTACGAACAAACCGTCCTTGCGGATGAGCTTGTCATCAAACCAGATTTCGCCGCCGCCGTATTCCGGACGCATGATGAGCACCAAGTCCCAGTGAATGGCGCTCTGGTTGCCGTTGTAGGCATCTTCGTAGCACATGCCCGGCGTAAAGTGGATGGAGCCCGCAATCTTTTCGTCGAACAGAATGTCGCACATCGGGGCGTTCACGAACGGGTTGAAACCGAGGGCGAACTCGCCCACGTAGCGAGCGCCTTCGTCGGTATCGAAGATGGCGTTCAGCTGCTTGTTATCGCCCGTCTCGCAGGTGGCCTCGACAATTTTACCCTTCTTGAACACGAGGCGGATTCCGCTGAACTGCTTGCCTTCGTAGAGCGTCGGGGTGTTGTAGTGAATCACGCCTTCGATGCTCCCCTGCACCGGAGCCGTATAGACTTCGCCGTCGGGGATGTTCATGTTGCCGCAGCACGGCACGGCAGGAATGTCCTTGATGCTGAACGTGATGTCGGTGTCGCTTGCCACCAAGCGGACCTTGTCGGTCTTGTTCATAAGGTCAATGAGGTTCTGTGCGGCCTTCGACATCTTGGGGTAATCGGCGAGGCAAGCCTTGAAGTAGAAGTCCTCGAAAGCTTCGGTGCTCATCTTCGCGCCCTGGGCCATAGAGGGGTTCGGCCAGCGGAGCACGCACCATTTGGTCTTGTTCACGCGGTAGTCGAGCGTTTCCTTCGTCATCTTGCGGTACATGAGCATTTTGGCGTCGTCGATGTCGCAGTTTTCCATGGCGTTGTCGGCACCGCGGATGGCGATGTAGGCCTGCATCTGCTTCATCTCGGCCAAGGCGAGATCGGCGGAAAGTTTCATCTGCGCTTCAGAGGCGGACTTGATGACCTGACGACGGACCCGGCTGTTGGAATTGTGCACGAAGGCGTTGCCGCCCGCTTTTTCCACCGCCTTGATGAGTTCCGTGGAAACTTCGTCCGGGGTGTCGGTCGTTTCGATAAGAATGTTTTCGCCAGCCTTGAGGCGAATGGCGTTGTTTATCAGGTTTTCAGCAAGTTGTGTTACGCGTGGATCGGTCATAATAGGTATAAGGTTTGAGGTATGAGGTCGGCGCTACGCGCCTTTGAAGTTAATTGATGGCACTTTCGTGCGATTCTTTACGTGAAAAATACAAAAAGTCGATAGCACAAGGCTACCGACTTATGAATATTGCGCATTTTTTGCGTCTATGTTTATTCGCTGAACGTGAACGGAATTGTGACTGTCGTATTTCCCGACTTGATTTTCTTGAACGTCCAGCGGCTAACGGCATTCTTGACTTCATTGTCAAAGTCTGCATAGCCCGTCGTAGAAGAAGCAACCGCGATACTGATAACTTCACCGCCCGGGGCAATCATGAACTTGAGCGTCACCTTTCCTTGGAAGCCCGGTTTCTTCTTCAGGAATTTATTGTAAATGTGGCGAAGCCCTGGAGTCCTCGTCCGAACAACCTTCAGGATTTCCGATGCCGAGCGACTTGAGCCTCCCGAGGGAAAATCGATATCGGTCGGCGACGGTTCCTTGAAATGCCCCTTAAGAGCCTTCGTTGGAATCGCGCCCGCAGCATTTCCGAACAAATCGTCAAAAGCACCGTCAATGCCGCCGCTTCCACCGGTCGCAAGCCCTTCATTGAATCCGCCATTCACCTTTCCGTGGCGTTCGCCAAGCCTTGCATTGCCCGTCGTCTTGAACCCCGTAGTTTTGCTGAGAACCTTATCGATATCCTTCGCAAACTTTTGGTTGCTCATAAGGTCGTAGACACTTGCGCTTGCGTTTTGGGTCATCGCGGTAAGTTGCTTAAGCACGCCGAGTTCCTTGGGCGCACGGGGGTTTCCGCGGCCCTTGGGCTTACCACCGCCACCCGGTCTTTTGCGAACAATCTCCTGGACCTTCTTTGGCTTTTTAGGCTCCTCCTTTTTCACCTCCTTCTTTTCCATCATGTTTATGGTCGCTTTCAACTCCTCCCTTGACGAAGGTTCGAAAATGATATCGTCAATCAGTTTTTCGTAGGCAGCCGCCCAAAAGCACAGGGCTAGCGCGACAAGGAACGAAGTACCGGCGACGGCACCCATCTTCTTGTCGGAATCCGGCATAAGGGACGCTACAAGGGCGTCAATTTTTTTGATGTTCTGTTTTACGTGTTTCATGATTTTATCCTCCACCCCAAAGGGGAATTTTGGTTTGTGTTTTTTGGGTAAAAGCCGTCTAAGCGTTCCGTAGGCGGAACTTGTTTTTGCAAAAGAGCAATAGCGGAGCAGGGCCTTGCAGGGCAGGCCTTAATCACAGAGATGTCAGAGAATACTACAAAGCCGGCAAAATCATCCTGGGGTATTCAAGTCAAACAGGATTTTCCAGCAACTAATTTGTACAAAGTCCATTTTCGCAGTACATTCGTTTATATGCAACCGTTCCAAACAAGACGCTTGTACAACCATAAACTACACATAAAAAAAATTCGAAAACACAAGCATTCGGTAAACAAATATTTAGAGGGAGTTTTGTAAAAACAAACCGGACAGGGCGAAATCGCTACCAGCCAGCATTTATCGGCATCGAAAGAGATTCAACCGTTTTCGGAATCGGCCTGGATTTTTACAAAAATTACCGCAAATCAACTTATTCCATCTTAGAATTACCTATATTTTTTACATCATGAAACTTTTAGCCACCCCTCCGGATTTAAATAAGATTGCGCGCCCGAACTGGATAGAAATCAATTTAGACGCCCTGTGCAACAACATCAAGTTCATCAGGAGCCAAATCCCCGCCAATACGAAGATTTTGCTTCCGGTTAAAGCAGACTCCTACGGACATGGCAGTCTCGCCTGCTCCTTCGCTGCAAAATTCGGCGGTGCCGACTACCTCGGTGTCGCCCATATCAGCGAAGGAATGCTGCTGCGCCAGTACGGCATGGACCTTCCCATCCTGGTTCTTGGCCCCTGCACCCCAGCCGACTTCGCCTATTTCGTAGAATTCCAACTGACGGCCGCCATCACGGATCTTCGAACCGCTCAACTCTTCGACCAATTCCTGGCCGAATCCGGAGCCACCTGCAAGGCCCATATCAAAATTGACTCGGGCATGAACCGCTACGGTTTCGACGCACAGGACTTTGACACTATCCGCGCCGTCCTCAACCTAAAGCACATTGAATTCGAAGGCATGTTCACCCATCTGGCTACCGCTGACATGCCCGGGAACCCGAAAACCGAAGTCCAGATTCAACGCTTCAGCCGCCTGGTCGACGTCCTTGAAGCCGAAGGCAAGCGTCCTCCCATCTGCCATTGCAGCAGTTCCGCAGGAACGCTCACGCACCCCGAAAGCCATTTTGACATGGTTCGCCCGGGCCTCGCACTTTACGGCTACAACTGCATGGGAGCGGCCCCATCGCCATGGCCCATCAAGCCTGTCATGAAAATCCGTTCCACCATCCGCCACATCCACGTGGTCAAGCCCGGCGAAACGGTAAGTTACGGCGGTTACTGGATGGCCCAGCAACCAACACGCATAGCGACCATCGCTATCGGCTATGGTGACGGTTACCTGCGCGGCGAATACAACAAGGGTTTCGTCATGATCCGCGGACAACTCTGCCCGATTCTCGGACGCGTGTGCATGGACGCCACCATGGTGGACGTGAGCCATATTCCCGACGTGCAAGTCGGCGAAACCGTCGACGTGGTGAACGGCGAAATGGACTTCAGAATTTCTATGGAAAGCGTGGCCGACGACCACCACACCATTCCCTACGAACTCACTAGCCGCGTGGCTCGCCGCCTGTACCGCAAGTACTTCTGGAAAAACCGCCTAGTGCGCTGGGACTATCTCAAGCAGGAATTCGGCGTTAGCGAATACCGCGAATTTCCGCTGCGTTAAACGAGCGCTAGATTCTGTAAAGGTCACGACTGCGAATGTAGTCGTACACTACAGGATCGAGCCCTTCGGGGCACTGGTCATAACGGCACAGCAGAGCCTTGCGAATGGCCGTGCTGGAATATTTGCCTAAAAAGCCCTCTTCGGGGCCAAGCCAATGGAGCGGTGCATAGCCGTTCGCCTTATGTTGTTCTAAATCGGGCTTGGAATAGCCCGTGCGCGCGAAGATAATCAGTTCCACATCGCGAAGCAGCAAATGGCCATTGTAGTTGGTGCCGTAAAAATTCATGGGATCGCGCCAATGAGGAATGCCGTCGTACGTATCGGATCCCGTCAACAATCGAAAATTCAAGTCCGGGAATTTTTCCTTGAGTCCCATCATAAAAACATAGGAACCGCGAAAATCGCCTTGCTGGATTTCCAAATCCGAAAGCACCAAGCGCTTGTCGCCCGAAAACGCAAGTTCAAGCATGGCAAAACGGTCTTCGGGGCTTGCGTTCAATGTTTTATCCCAACGGTCCGGACTGGGCATAAACCAGACTTCGTCACACAAACCATGGTCCAGGCAACTCTTGGCGACCGCCACATGATCTTTGTGCACAGGGTCGAACGCACCGCCCAAAACGGCAATGTTCTTGCGTTCGCTAGAACACATAGGTAGCAAAGCCAAGATTAAACTGCAGACGACTTCCGGAAACTTTTTTATCGACAAAGGGGTCGTAATGTTCAAGGACCCAGCGATAACTGACTTCGGCAAAGAACATGGCTCGCGCAAAAAGGGTCAGCATGGAACCGAAACCTGCACCCCATTCATTCCAGGCCACATCGCCCAAATCGCTAAGTTCCTTTACCCTGGAGTAATTGCCCATGAGGTAAAGTTGTCCAAGAAGGTGAACACCCAGTTCTATATCAAAGTCGGAATGTTCCACCTTATAGTCCTCGTTCTTGTCGTCATCTTCCTCGAAATCGAAGAATCCGTAACCCACACGCAAAAAGCCCATTCCCGGGAACCAAACGCCAATCATGGGTTCGATTTGCCTAAGGCCAAGACCTCGCTCCGTGCCAACGCCCGTACCGGACCCGAAACCTAGAGAGGCTCCCAAAAAAAGCGGTGTGTGGACAGAAGCGAAAGGAGACGCTTCGCCATCGGCAGCAACGGGAAGGACAGCAGGAGCGGCAGCCTGTCCATAACACAATCCTGCGCCAAGCAGGCTCGCGAAAAGGATTGTCGCAAATAAATTTCGAACTTTATTTAGAGTCATATTAAAGCACCAGTACCAGGGCGATAACCAGGCCCAAAAGGGCGTTGAGCAGGGAATCCACCTTGGATATCATATAGAATTTTTTAGAAAGCGCGTTCGTCCGCATAACGCAAACCAGCAGCGAATCGGAACAATAAAGGGTAAAAAACAACTTTAAAGCGACAACTGCAGTTATCCAAAGGGCAAGTCCCGAAAAATAGGTAAGCCCGATAAACACAACGGAAAGAACGAACGAAAGCAAAAAATTGGAGCGGCGAAGTTCAAGTTCATTGGCGTCGCTTTCACCGGCAAGCCTCTTGAACTCGTCGGTCTTTTCGCACACGGTCTCGTAACTCGCAATGAATTCCGACACGTTGTACCCCAGCAAAATAATAGAAGCTACCAATGTAATCTTAAGCGCAATATCCATAAAATCACCTATAAAAATCGCATTACAAAAATCAGTTCCTGGAATTCAATATACGAAAATAACTGGCGTAGCGGGCCCTGGATATCCGGCCATTTTCTACAGAAGCGCGTACGGCGCAGCCGGGTTCTTTCAAATGCAGGCAATTACTGTACTTGCAGGTAAACAAATCGCCCTCGAAGAACCCTGGGAAAATTTTCGCAAGCGTTTCGCCATCCATGTCCATGAGCCCGATACTGCGGATACCCGGAGTGTCGATTACGTAGCCACCTCCCGGGAAGTCAAAAAGACTCGAGGAAGTTGTGGTATGGCGCCCTTTGCCATCGCGTTCACGGACCTCACCCGTTTCGAGGGATGCTTCGGGCACAAGCGCGTTGATGAGCGTAGACTTGCCCACGCCGCTCTGGCCGCTGAACACGGAGGACTTGCCCACAAGTTCCGCACGGAGTTTATCGAGTCCCTCGCCCGTTTTGACGCTTACGGGAATCACCTTATCGGCAATGCTCATGAAATCGCGGATATCCTCGGAAAGGTCCGCCTCGCCGCCAGGGAGCAAGTCCATCTTGGTAAGAACCAGCACAAAAGGTAAATCGTTCAAGTTAGCCGCCAGCAGGAATCGGTCCATGAAGCCGTAGTTGAATTCGGGCTGGGTGACACTCGCCACGATGACCACCTGGTCAATGTTCGCAGCCAAAGTCTGCTGCTTGTAAAAACTGTCTCGAGGACCCGGGCGCTTGAGTACGCTCTTGCGCGGAAGCACTCGCGCAACGCAGTATTTCTGCGAGCCGACGCCCTCGCCGGAATCGCCATCTTCGTTCACCTGTCCAAGCAGCACGCGGTCGCCCACGGCCGGAAATTCACCCAAGGCCTTGGATGTGGTGGCGCGGTACATGGCGGTGACGGTTTCAGACGAAAGAGGGACAGGGCCGTCAAGGCGGACTTCGCAGGTGCGACGGTGCACCTCGAGCACAAGGCCCTCCACGCAATCCTTCTCGTCGATTTTTTCGAGAGGATCCTTGATTTTTTTGATTTTCGCCTTTTTGAACTCGCGACTGAAGCGTTCCTTCACCGGACGTTCATCCACCACGCCCGACTCCAGTTCGCGCATCACGTCGATACGGCGGCTGCGGTGATCGCGCCTGGAAGGCCTCACCCGCTGGAGGGGGGCTTCTTCCAGTTCTCCGTCCAATTCGCTTTCGAATTCATCCTGCCGCATCTAGGAGTTTTCCCCCATGGGCTTGCCATCGAGTTCACGGGATTCGGCCGACTCGAGTTCATCTTCGGTCACTGGGCGACCACGGCGAATGGATTCCATCAAGAAATGGATTGCCTTCAGGCGCCCGTTACATTTTTCGATGCAGTTGTCGTAAAAGCCCTTCGTCTTCCAATCGCCTTCGGGGATGTGCTCCGCCGCATACAGGAAATGCTCAACGCAAATGGAAAGCTGATCGGCTTCCTTGCGCAAATCCTCGAGGTTACTTTTGGTAAAAAACGGCATACCTGAAATATAGTAAAATTGCTATATTCATTATATGCTCATGACCATTATCAAAATGACGAGGCCCGTAAACATCGTTATAGCAGCAATAACGCTCGTTGTCGGCTATTTTCTGCTAGGTGAACTCCCCGGCAGCGTCAATGGAATCAGCATCGCAGCCCTTGCGCTGCAAATTTTCGCTTTCGCAATGGCCATCGGCTTTGCCAACATCCAAAACGACATCCTCGACCTGGAAAGCGACAAGCAGAACCGCCCCGAAAGGCCGCTTCCTTCACAAAAATTGACCGTCAACGCAGCAAGGCGTGCCTGGATAGCCATGCTTTCAGCGAGCATCGTCTGCGGATTCGCAAATTCCGCCATGCTGCACTTCAACTTGACTCCCGCCATTTTCTTCATTTCGCTCTCCGGACTGCTCATTGCATACAACATAAAACTAAAGCACATTCCGCTGCTCAAGAACATGACCGTAGCCTTTCTGTGCGCGACTCCGCTTCTGTTAAACCTTGTATATCCCACGGACATCCGTGAGGCCGATTACGAATTCCTTGATTTCGCGACCAAGTTCGGTTTTCTCTACCCCGCCATGATTTTTGCAATCCTCCTCACCACAGCCCGCGAAATCTACAAGGACTTGGAAGACGAACTGGGAGACCTGAAGGCGGGCATCATGACGTTTCCGCTCATCGCAGGCACAGAAACCGCAAGGCGATTCGCCGGTGCGCTCATTATTTTCACCTGGATCCTATTGCCGCTCCCTGTAATGCAGGGGTACTATCCGGCCAGTTTCCTTGTCGCTACCGCCCTGGTATTCACGCCGAGTTTTACCTACATCATTGTCCAGGCACACCGCAAAAACTACCGTAAGTCGCAGACGGTAACAAAAATCGCAATGCTCGCGGGAATTATAGCCCTCGTGGCCAGCATGGCCGTCGGCTAAATTACGATTCTACACCTGGTCGAACGTCCACTTGATGTGGCCATCCAGGAATTCGTGTGCGTCAAAGACGAGGCCGAACTGGTCCTTGATTTTCTGTACATCAAATAGCATGGGCTCATCACCCCAGCCAAGGTCCTTTTCGACGATTTTGGACTTGCAGCCGGGCTTCAGGGCAATCATCTTCTCGGCGATTTCCTTCCAGCCAATCCACACGGAACCGAGCCCCAGGAATATTTCCTCGTTCTTGTCGGATTCCAGAAGAGACACGAAAAGTTTCGCCTGCTGGCTTGCGTGAATAAACTGGGTTCCATCGTTCTTGATGATTTCGATGTCACGGTCTTCCTTGACGGCGCGGGCGATATCGAAGAAACGACGGTCCGGCTGGCTGCAGCCATCCGGGAAAGCGGGGTTGCCAAAAGTGTAGCCCGGACGAATGATGTTTCGCTTCATGGCGACTTCAGGGAAATTCGTCCCATACCCGTGGCGGAAACCGAGCACGTAGGCTTCGCCGGCGGCCTTCGTGGCGCCGTACAAATCCATGGGCAGGTTACTTGTGACTTCGCGCATGGAGGGGCGCATGCGGCCCATGGCGGCGGTACTGCTCGTCTGGATGAACTTTTTGCAACCCGCCCTGGCGGCCATCTCCAAAAGCGTCACCGTGGCGCGGGTATCGTTCATGAGCATGGTAACAGGCGTCTCGCCCCAGCCTAGGGCGATATGGATACAGGCGTCGCAACCGTTCAAGCCTTCGCCCATCTTGTCAAAATCTGTCAGGGAGGCTTCAACAAAACTCACCTTGGGTTGCGAGCGAAGTGACGGAACCTTGTTGGGGTGCCTAGTGGCTATCACCACCTCGTGCCCATGTTCCAGCAAAGCCTTGACCACGTAATGACCAATGAATCCGGTGCCGCCAGTAACGAAAACTCGCATTTTTTACCTCGTTTTGATACACTAGAAATATAAACTTTCCAAGGCGCAAACAACCTTAAAAAAACAAAAAAATTGTTACCGGAGTAAACACAGACCTTAGATTCTTGCTACATTATTCGTGGAAAAGTTTATCAAAGAGGTTTTTATGTCCCGTTTACGCGTTTTGGTCTTGATGGGAGGCCCTTCCACCGAACATGATGTTTCCGTTGTCAGCGGCACAGGCGTTGTCCGTGCCATGGATCCGGAACGCTACAATATCCACCCCGTACTTATCGACAAGGACGGCACCTGGCACTGGAGCGCACGCGAACTTTCCCCGTACCAGAAGGACAACTTCAGCGTGAACTACTTCCGCAGTCTTGAAGGTACCGCCGCCTGCACAAAGAAAAACCCGGCTCTTTCGGAACTTCCGTCCGCAGACATCGCATTCCTCGCACTCCACGGCAAATGGGGCGAAGACGGCCATATCCAGGCCATGCTCGAAAACTGGGGCATCCCCTACACCGGCTGCGGACTTTTGGCCTCGGCTCTTGCCATGGATAAAATCAAGTCCAAGGAAATCTACCGTGCAAACGGCATCCCGACTCCGGCCTACCGCGTCATCTGGAAGCACGATTTCAAGGGCGACACCCTGGTGAACGTTTCCGACGAACTTGGATTCCCGCTCGTCATCAAGGACCCGCTGGGAGGCTCCTCCATCGGTGTCGGCATCGCCAAGGACATCGAAGAAGCCGGGAAAATCGCTCAGGACCTGTTCAAGGATTCCGACCGCCTGCTCTGCGAAAAGTTCATCGCCGGCGGCGAAGCAAGTTGCGGCTACATCGAAGGCGAAAAGCCGCTCCCGCCCACCGAAATGCGCATGACCACCCGCGAATACTTCGACTACGAAGCCAAGTACAACGGCGAATGCAAGGAAATCACTCCGGCGGAATTCGACGAAGACTTGACGAAGCGCATCCAGGAACTGGTGAAGAACGCGCACTATGCCTTGGGCGGCGCAGGCTACAGCCGTACCGACGTCCGCATCACCAAGGACGGCGAACTTTTCGCCATCGAAACGAACACGCTCCCCGGCATGACGCCCACATCGCTTTTGCCCCAGCAGGCGGCCTGCATCGGCATCACCTACAGCCAACTTATCGACCTGATTATCGACAAGAGTCTGATGATCAAGAGATAGGCCTGACTCCAACCCGACAACCGAAATCTGGCACCCGAAATGAGTTTCGATCTTTATGTAGATACTTCGCGAAAAGGGATTTCCGCTGCAATCGCGGGTTCCGATGGAACGTACCGTGAAATCGTAGACCCCGCAGCCAAGGGCGAATCCCTGAGTGCGAGCCTGGATTCCCTTTTGCAGCAGGCAAACGCCACCCTGGACGATGTGAAACGCGTTATGGTCACTGTCGGTCCGGGTTCGTTCAGCGGACTGCGCACGGGAGTCGCCTTTTGCCAAGGCGTCTGCTTTAGCGGAAAGCGGGAACTCTTTGGTGTCACCACGTTGCAGGCGTTGGAATGCTTCGGGAACCGTGACGAAAAGACGGCCGTAGTCATCCGTGCTCGGAACGGCTACTGGTACCTGCGCCTTGACGAAACGGAAAGTTTCATCGAGACGGCGGAAGTCGTTGAAAAAATGAAAACGTCAAATGCCGCCGCGGCCATCAAGTCCGTCGTTGCAGACGAAGCCGCACATGCCGACGAAACGCTCAAGGCTTTATTCCAGGAAATCGGCGCAAACGTCACGCTTGACACGGGAAAACCGCTCAGTTGCTGGGCGCCGCTGTTCGACCGCGTAAAGCCCTCCCTGATCCAGGAAGCGAATTACATACAACCTTCCTACTTCGAAAAACTGAAGTAGCCCTTCACGAAGGCTCGCAAATGCCCATCCGCGAAATGAAAGAAAGCGACTTGCCGCAGGTCCTCGCCATTCAGCGGGAACTTTCTTTCCAGGATTGGAACGAAAGACAGTTCTTATCGGAAATCCGAGCAAGTTACGCACTGTGCGTGGTTTACGAAACCGAAGCGAACATCGCGGGCTACGCCGTTTTCCACCTGATGGGCCCCGATTCCGAACTGTTGAGCATCGCGACGAAAGCAAGCACGCAACGCAAGGGTATTGGCACAGCGCTTTTGCTGGCGGGCCTCAAAAAACTCGACTTCAACGCCGGAGACAAGATGTTCCTCGAAGTCCGCGAAGGCAACGCAAAAGCACGTTCTTTCTACGAAAAGCACGGCTTTACCGCATACAGCAAACGCGAGCGCTACTATTCCGACGGCGAGAATGCTATTTTGTACAGCAAAACGAAGTGAACCCAAACAAGGAACCGTTATTTTGTCTAAAATTTTAATGAAAGACCGCAACGTCCGCAAAAGTCATAAAAAACTTTTCGGAATACTTGGAATCGCATTCGTACTCCTCGTTGCGCTCTTTTACGTCACCGTGGCCAAGAGCGGCCACTGGCTCGTGAACGACAGCGAATTCGACCATGTAAAGTGGGCGGTAATCCTGGACGGTCAAACCGCCGACCTGGAACGCAATGACTTCGTGGCCGACCTGCTCGCCCAAGGCAAAATCGATTCCGTCATGATTCTCGGTCGAAGAGTTTTTCGCGACAAAAGCAACGCCGACTACTACGCCGAAGACTTCATGAGCCAAGGAAACTTCAGCAAAGGTTCAGTCTTTTTGGTAAGGCACGACGATCCATCGACCATCAGCGAAGCATCCACAATCATCCCATGGATAAAGCGTCATAAAATCGACACGGTTTTGCTGGTCACCGCAGCACCGGCCACTCGACGCGCCGTCCGCATTTTCACGAAACTTTCGGGCGACTCCACAGTATACCTCTCGGCAGACATTCACCACCACCAGTACTACGCCGACTCATGGCTGTTCAACAGGGAATCGCGCAAGAACTGGCTCCACGAATGGGCTGCGCTTGCCAACTCCGTTCTGGACTTGTGGGGCGCAGATACCTTGGGTACCGGCGACTCCTCTTACGAAAAAATGATCCGTTCCATGGCCGACGAAGAAATGGA
The DNA here is from genome assembly GCA_045598645.1 of Fibrobacter sp. Taxonomy (GTDB): domain Bacteria; phylum Fibrobacterota; class Fibrobacteria; order Fibrobacterales; family Fibrobacteraceae; genus Fibrobacter. The sequence goes on along the minus strand of JAZLMK010000020.1, from coordinate 9,128 downwards.
CGAACCTGTAATCGACCTGCAGGCGCTCCTCAGGCAGCAGAATGGCGATACCGGAACATCGAAGGATTCCTCGGAATCTAAAACGCAGGAATCCAAAACGCAAAACGCCCCGGACACTACGATTACCGACAGCACGAAAGCGGAATCCGCACAAGCCGAATCCTCTAAAAGCGACTCAACAAAGCAAGCAAGGAAGTAAGCGGGGAATTCCAGTTGATGGCCGTTTCGTTGCTCGCAAAGGAGCAGCGTTCGTCGGTGTAGGCAAAGCCGGGCAAATCGCCAGGGTAGTGCGGTTTTCGAATCATGTCCTGGCGGTCGTTGTTCAGGCCACCCACCAAAAGCCCTGGAATTGGATCATCGATGCCATCGGAATGGCAAATGCGGTGATGCGGGTGGAAGGGCGAACTCCAGGCGGATCCGGTCACGAAACTCACGTCCACGGGGTTACGGCCGTAGATGAAGTTCAGTTGGTCCATGGCGGCATCGAGATATTCTCGTTTTTTGCTCCAACTGTAGGCGATGGCGAGAGTCAGCGCATGGTTTGCAATGTCACCGTTGCTGCCCCAGATAAAACGTCGGACCGAGATTCCATAGGGGTCTTCGCAGTGAAGGCGTAAAACTTCGTCAGCCACTTTTTCAAGCGCATTCCGTGCAACCGTCTGGAGTCTCGCATGGTGCGAAGGAAGCGGACCAATTGCAAGGGCAATCCAGCCGAGATTCTGCGTATCGCGCCAGTCCAGGCCGAGTTTGGGCGGATTCTTTTCGATATCCTGCATCAAGGCCTCGAGGAGCGCCGGGTCGGAGGTTTCGCGATAGAGCATGGCGCGGGCCCAGAAGAACTCGTCTTCGACGTGTTCGTCGCCGTAGCCGCCGCTCCCTTCGGTATTGTGCGGCCATTCCACTGACGGATTTTCGAGCGCCCACTGGTAAGCCCTGCGGCTAGCGGCGAGGCACCGCGTGGCAAACTGCGGGTCGGTTGCGCCAAACACGCGGTGCGCCTGGGCCAGCGCCCCCGCAAAATTCAGTGTCGAAGTCGTTGACTTCCCAAGAACAAAACGCTTCTGCATCACATCGGAATCGACAGGCATCATAAAGCCGTCCCAATGGCCGGGCGTCACCTTGAAAAATACGCCGCCGTCCTCGTCCTGCATCCGCAAGAAAAACTCCAGTTCAAAACGAACTTCTTCCAGCAAGCAAAAAGGCTGTTCGAAAGACGCCATAAAGCCGCTGCCGCCCACCACCTGGGGCATATCGCACAATTCGCAAGCGAGCATCAACGTGGCGACACTCACGCCACCGTTCACGATATACTTGCCGTAATCCCCGGCATCGTACCAGCCGCCATGGGCGTTCCAAGTCCCAGTCCGATTCATGGAAGGGTGAAATTCCAATTGATCGTCCTTGTGCGAAGCGGGTCTCGCCCACTTGCCGGCGAGATTCTCCGCCAATTCCACCCCGGATCTCTGGTAATAGAACGACTTGACGTTGCTCCTGAACTGCCGCAGAATCCATTCATCCGAAATTTCAAACAGGTGCGATTCCACTCCACAAGCACAAATCCTGTAAAGACCAGGCTGCTTCAATTCCGAGAAATCACCGGCAAAAACGTTTTCGCCCGTATAGTCCGGAGTCCCACGGTACGTCAAGGCCCCGCAAAAAACTTCGCAATTGGACTTGTCAAAAATGCGGAACGAGGCCCCCTCCAAACTTTCGCGAGGAACCTCCGCCGGAGAGGCCAGTAAAAAGACCTTCGGTGCCAAGACGCCATAACCCACATGGTTGTAGCGAATTTTCAAGTTCAGGGCATTTTCCATATCCTAAGAATAGGAATTTTTGCAAAAATTCGGGAACTTTTTGTACCAAATTGCGTTTTCGCCCGTAAACGAAAAAAAAACACACTTTACCACCCTGTAAAAAAAACTTTGGACACGCAAAAAATTAGGCACAAAAAGCGTGGTTTTTCTAAATTTAGCCGTATGAAAAAAGCTTTAAAAATCATAGCCATCGTCATCGCAGCATTAATCGTCCTGGTATTCGTGGCCCTTAAGGTCGCACCGGGAATCGTCAAAGATTACATCATCGCCCATTCCGAGGAATACATCGGAAGAAAAGTGGCCATCGAAGACGTGAGCCTCGACCCGTTCACCTTCACCGCCAACGTAAAGGCCTTCGCCCTCATGGAACAGGACGGCACAACGCCCTTCGTTTCGTTCGAGCATTTCCGCATAAACATTGACCCCCTCAAGATCGTCACGAAAACCGCGAGCGTGAGCGAAATCTACATGAAAGGCCTTTACGTCCATGTGACACAAAAAGGCGACAAGTTCAACTTCAGCGACATCCTGGACTTCCTCGCGAAAAGCGACACGACTGCCGCCGACACGGTCGCCAAGGACACCACTGCAAGCGATTCCACCGGCATGGTGAACGCCGCCGAGATTGCACAAGGGCTCCCCGTAAGCATCTCCGTAAAAAACATCAAACTTGAAAACGGCAACATCATCTACGAAGACAAAAAAATCGGCTCGAAAATTCACTTGAAGGACTTCAACGTCGGAATTCCCGCCGTATACCTAAGCAACAAGCAGACCGATGTCGGCGTAAGTTTCAAGTTCGCCGACGGCGGTGACCTGAACGTAAAAGTCACAGCAAACGCGGCCACCAACGACTTCAAGGTGAATGTCGGGCTCAAGGATTTTGCACTCGCCGTAGGAAAGCCCTACCTGAACGAATTCATCAAGTACAAGGACTTCAACGGCAAAGTTTCCACGGACATCAACGTAGAAGGCAACCTGAACGAAATTCTTTCGAGCAACGTCAGCGGAATCGTTTCCGTCGATAGCGTCGTGCTCACAGAAACGAGCGGCAAGACCATCGGAGTCTCGCACGTGGGCGTGGGAATCGCCAGGGCGAACCTGAACGAGAACAGTTTCCACATTGATTCCGTAATCGTAGACGGGGCTTTCGCCCACCTGGACCTTTTCAAGGACGGAAAGACCAACCTCCATGTCCTGCTCGCCCCCATCATGGAAAAGTCGAACAAGGGCGCAGGCTCCGATTCCGCTGTCGCCAGCGCCGACGAATCCGGCGACGAACAGCAGAAGGCTAGCGCTACCGAACAAAAGGGTGGCAAGAAACTCAAGGCGAAAATCGACAAGTTGCTCGTCCACAACACAACCGTCAGCGCAAACGACTTGACAATCACAAAGCCGTTCCATTACACCGTGAGCGCCATCAACGTGAACGGTTCGAACATCAACTTTGACACCCCGTGCACCGTAAACATCAGTGCGGCGTTCCCCGGCGGCGGTTCCATGAGCCTCAAGTACAAAGGTGCTATCAACGACCTCGGAACCATGGACGCCTACATCAGCGTAAAGAATCTGGCCCTCAAGAATTTCAGCAACTACAGCCACCACTACACAGGCTACCCCCTTAGCGCAGGTACACTCGCCTTCGCCAGCGAAAACAAGATTTCGAATTTCGATCTCGACAGCAAGAACACCATCGACATCTACAATATCGACGTTGCCGACAAAGACGACAGCGTAGACCCGGAATACACCGTCCCCATGAAGGTCGGCCTGTACATTCTCAAGGACAAGGACGACAAAATCCAGTTCGACGTTCCGGTCAAGGGCAATATGAAGGATCCAGAATTTTCCATTGTGAAAATCATATGGAAAACTGTCATGAACCTGATTGTAAAGGTCGCCCTCTCGCCGCTCAAGATTGTCGGAAACGTTGCCTCGTCGGGCGCAAGCATGGTCGGACTTGACCTGGGCAAGAACGACGAAGTGGTCATCGACGCCACAAGCACGGCGTTCACCAGCGAGCAGTACGCCAAGGCGAGCAAGATGACCGAGGCGCTCGCCAAGGACAAGAACCTGAAACTCGTGTTCACGCAGTTCTACAACCCGAAGAAAACGGCCGATGCCTACAAGAGCACGAAACTGAAGACCGATTTCTACAAGCAGAGCCAGGGCAAGGAAACCCTGAACGAAATTGACGAACGCGCCATCGCCGAAATCAAGGATAGCGACGAAGCCTTCGAGGCCTACGCCAAGGAACACGGCGCATCGATCGACGCAAAGGCTTTGCGCAAGGAACTGAGCACCATGGCCGACAAGCGAAACCAGGATTTGCTCAAGGTTCTTATGCAGCAAAACGGCGTCACCAAAAAGAACATCAAGGTTATCACGGCCCCCGCAAGCGCACTTTCAAGCCACCGCGGAAAGGCCATGTACAAAGTAACAGTCGACGTACAGTAAATTATGTCCGAAGAAATTACATCTACACTTTCCACTAAGGTCCAGGAAGCCGCAAAAGCCCCCAAGTACCGCGGCGCCATCTTCCAAATCGAGGCCGACGAAAAGGGTCTCGCCCTTGTCGACGTGAAGGAAGCGAGCCTCAAGGTCTACCTGATGATAGACCCGGACTGCGACAAGATTCTGGAAACAAGATTCTTCACTTACGGCGGTCCGATTTTCACTGCCCTCGCCGATACGTTCTGCAAGAAAATCCAGATGAAGACCATCGACGAAGCCTGCGCCATCACGGCGGCTTCGATTGAAGAGGAACTGCGAGATATACCCGACGTTCGCGCCATCCCGGAATCGGCGCCCGAAATCAAGCAGATGCAGACGCTCATCAACAAGATTGCCGAAGTCTACCCCGAAAAGAAGGGAATGGCTATCATCGTCCGCGAAAAGATGGAACGCATCAAGTACCGCACCCAAACAGCCGAAGGCCGTGCCGAAGCCGACGCCGAATGGAACGCCCTCACCAAGGTGCAGAAAATCGAAAAAATCGAGGAATGGCTCCACGGTTCCGTGCGCGGCACATTGCAAGCCGACGGCGGCGACCTCCAGATTCTCGACCTCACCGAAGACAACCGCCTGCAAATCCGTTTCCAGGGCGCATGCGCCGGATGCGGAAGCGCCATGGGCGGCACGCTTTTCTACATCGAGGACGAACTGAAGAACAATGTGTACTACAACCTGGTCGTGGAACCCGAGGACCCGCTTGCGAATATGCCGGTGAATCCGGACCTTCCCGGACTTGACGACAACAACCCGCCCGCAAGCATGTACTAGGTTAGAGGTATGAGGTCGGTCGCCTACGGCTCCCTTTGAGGTAAGAGGTATCAGGAGTCTGGCGTTAGGAATGAATTACTAGAGGAAGAATCCTCAGCATTTGCACCTAAAGCCGAAAACCTCATAACTAATAACTAACCACAATCTTCTTCCTGCCGTCTACTTCCTACAGTCTACTCCTATATTTTCTATATTATTGAAAAAGCTTTATAAAGGAAAAAAAATGTCTAAAGAATTGAAACTCAAGTTTGTTGACCCGAAGCCGATGCGCTACGGTGAAAATTCCCACCAGTCCGCCGTGTTCTACCGCGACCCGACCTGCACCGAGGCAAGCCTCGCCACCGCAAAGCAGCTCTGGGGCAAGGAACTTTCGTACAACAACATCGTCGATGCCGACGCCGCTCTCGAAATGGCTCGCGAATTCGCCGGCGAAAATGCAGTCGTCATCGTGAAGCACATGAACCCCTGCGGACTCGCCACCGGCAAGACCCTCCGCACGGCCATGGAAGCCGCCTGGGCAGGTGACCCGGTGTCCGCATTCGGTTCCGTCATTGCAGTCACCCGCAAGGTTGACCTCAACACGGCAGAATTCCTCAAGGGCAAGTTCGTTGAAATTCTCCTCGCCCCAGCATTCGATGACGACGCCCTTGAATTTTTGAAGAACAAGTCCAAGGACATCCGCCTCCTCGAAGTCGGCGAAATCAAGAAGGCCACCACATGCAAGGTTTACAAGCACGTGATTGGCGGCATGCTCGTCCAGGACCGCGACATTGGCACCTGGGAAAAGTTCGAATGCGTCACGAAGGAAAAGTTCCCGAAGAACAAGGAAGACCTCGCCCGCTTCACCTGGCTCGTCACGAAGCATACAAAGTCTAACGCTATCGTGATGTGCTACGAATACAAGCCGGGTTACTTCCAGATTATGGGTCTTGGCCCGGGCCAGCCGAACCGCATCGATTCTAACCTCCGCCTCTGCCAGCCGCGCGTTCGCGACAACGTCGCCCGCATGGAAGAAGCCAAGGCATTCTTCGACGCCGAAGGCAAGCTCATTGACGAAGCCGGCCTCAAGGCTCTCGAAAAGAAGGTCTTCAGCGAAGTCGTGATGGGTTCCGACGCCTTCTTCCCGTTCCCGGACAACGTAGAAGCCGCCCACGACGCCGGAGTTCGCTACATTGTGCAACCGGGGGGATCCAAGAAGGACGACCTCTCCATCGAAAAGTGTGACGAATTTGGCATGGCCATGGTATTCACCGGCATGCGTCACTTCCGTCATTAATTTGAAAGTATATTAGTATTGATGAATCCAACGTCTACAAAAGAAGTCAACCAGAAAGAGAAAGAATTGTACTATGCAGTTCTCTCGTTCTTGAAGACTGTCCGCAAATCGGGAAAGACAACCGATGCCGAGTGGAAAGACTACCAAAAGAAGCTTCTGAGCGTAGCCCCAACACCCGATATGGGTAAAGCCGCCGATATGTGGACCATGGACAATCTGGATCAGTTCAGCCCGGACAACAAGCAGCTCCCTCCCCTCAACGATATGGATTACGTCGCGAATATTTCGCCCAAATTCGCATCGCAGCTGATGGAAGCCATGTACTACGGGATGTTAAATCTGACCCAGGCGAACCTGATCTCGGACGAAATCCAGGACGCCGATCCAGACTGCGTATCGACAGCCTCCCTCGAGGAACTTCTCGTGAAACTCTGGATTGGAAACGCCAAAAGCTACAAGAAGATCATCGTGAATTAACTCTCTTCTTGACAAGACTTCAAAGTTCGGACTCCATAAACGGGGTCCGATTTTTTTATCCACGAATTTTTCTAACTTTGGAACATGGCTCAGAAAGTTCGTGTTATCGGAGGCGGCCTCGCAGGCTGCGAAGCGGCCTTGCAGTTGGCAAGTCGCGGTTTTGACGTTCATCTATACGAAATGCGCCCGAACCGGCAGACGCCCGCACACAGGGACGGTCACCTGGCGCAGCTCGTGTGTAGCAACAGTTTCAAGGCACTCGGCAAAACCAGTGCTCACGGACTTTTAAAGAACGAGCTCACGTTGCTCGGAAGTTTTTTGCTGGAATGTGCCCATGAGGCTGCGGTGCCCGCAGGCGATTCCCTCACCGTGAATCGCGACATATTCAGTGAACTCGTGGAAAAGCGAATTGCGGAGTCTCCGAACATCACGCTTCACCGCGAAGAAGTGACAAGTCTGGAAGGCGATTGTCCAACCCTCGTAGCCGCCGGCCCCCTCGCAAGTGACGCTCTCGCCGACGACATTTTCAAACGTCTCGGAAGCGAACGGCTTCATTTTTTTGACGCCATCGCTCCCGTCGTGGAAACGGACAGCATCGATTTCGAACACGCGTTTTACATGAACCGCTGGGAAAAAGGCGAGACAGCCGACTTCATCAACTGCCCGCTGGACAAGGAAACGTACACCGAATTTGTCCGAAAACTCTGCGAGGCGGAAGAAACGGAACCTCGTCCCTTCGAAAAAAGAGAGCTCTTCGAAGGCTGTCTCCCAGTCGAGGAACTCGCCCGCCGCGGCTACGAGACGCTCCGCCACGGTCCGATGCGCCCGATAGGCCTTGGACTCGGAAATAACGGACATTTGTGGTACGCCGTTATCCAACTTCGCGCCGAAAACAAGCAGAAAACGCTCTACAACATGGTCGGTTTCCAGACGCGCCTCAAGTGGGGAACGCAAAAAGAGATTTTCACCATGGTGCCAGCCCTCAGGAACGCCAAATTCGCACGCCTCGGCTGCATGCACCGGAATACGTTCATTGAATCGCCCAAGTTTTTGGATACGACCCTACGTCTGCGTCCGGAACTTCCCTGCGCACAGGGAATTCCTCCGACATGGTTTGCAGGCCAGATTACCGGATCCGAAGGCTACACCGAAGCCGTCGCCACCGGTTGGTACGCAGCCTGGAATATGGCGCAGACGCTTTTACACGGACATGCGGACCCGCTCCCCGAAGGGAGCTGCATCGCTTCGCTCATGAATCGCCTCGTCGAAGAAAACGAGGATTTCCAACCCATGAATTTCAATTTCGGACTTCTCCCGCACGTGGAGGAACTCAAGAAGAAGAATAAGAAGGAAATTCTCGGGGAGGCCGCCGAACGCGCCGTCCGTGAATGGATCGCAGAACGGAAATTTTAAAGGAACAAATCGAATTGACGCGTCAGTTCTCGCTGGCTTTACCTAAGATATAAAAAAGAGACCCCAAGGGGGTCTCTTTTTTATATCGGGGTAGCCAGATTCGAACTGACGACATTCTGCTCCCAAAGCAGACGCTCTACCAGGCTGAGAGGTTTTGTTGGCTCGAAATAAGTTATATTCAATGAAAACAAGAGGTTTTCCATGTCCGATTTCAAAATCATTTCCCCCGAAGAACTGACCAACAACCCCTTCAAAATGATTGGTAGCGAATGGATGCTCATCGCCGCCGAAAAAGAGGGCAAAATCAACGCCATGACAGCAAGCTGGGGCGGTCTCGGCATTCTCTGGAACAAGCCTGTAGCCTTCGCCTTCATCCGGCAGACCCGCTACACCAAGGAATTCGTGGACGCAAACTCCCACTTCACCCTGAACTTCTTCGAAGGCGATTTCAAGAAGGAAATGAGCTATCTGGGCAAGGTTTCCGGCCGCGATGAGGACAAAATCCGCACCACAGGCATGCAGGTCTCCCTCCAGGATGGCCTCCCCGTGTTTGATGCTGCCAAGAAGGTCTTTGTCTGCAAAAAAATCTATGTACAAAAACTGGACGAGAACTGCTTTTTGGACAAGAAGATTTTGGAGCAATGCTACAATCGCGACTCCATGCACTCCCTGTACATCGGTGAAATCGAGAAAATCCTCACGCGCTAATGGAAACGGAATACAGCGTCAACGGACGGATTGTGTATGAAGATAAGGAGGTGTTCCTGCGGCACCTCCGCGATAGGGTTTTCATCAACCAACCAAGCAAAGGGGCAGAAATCTTCGAAATTCCTTACAAGGATTTCAAATTCACCCTGAAAATCGGG
>JAZLMK010000019.1:0-60836 GCA_045598645.1 Fibrobacter sp. | reverse complement strand
CAAACTCTTCATTGATTTTATATAGTCTGTCCTGTTTCCGTAAATTTGACTTCCAAGAATTTTCTTGGGCCGTCACTAAGCACATCTCCGATTCCTTCAAACTGCCCGAAAGGCTCGCGGCCTCTCGTTCCCTTCTCGTTCGGGCCGTTTCGGCCGTCCCGTTCGGGAGTGACGCCAATTATAGAATTTCCTGGAACTTTTGCAAGGGGTTTTCTCGAAAAAATTTCACTTTTTTTCATTTTTTTGCTAAAAACCAACTAAATACGGCTTTTATCCCACGGTTTCGCCAGTTTATAAACATTTAATTCACACTCGTAACAAAAATATCATTTTGCATTTTTCAAAAAAAACGAAAAAGAATCGATTACAGGCTCCTTTTGCGGTCTTTTTGTCGATTTTAAGTTCAAAAAATTCAAACGCGGATGCCCAGGAATTCTTTTATGCCGTGATTTCGACGTTTGTGGCACCCCTTTTGACGATTCGCAAAACAAGCGAAACCTCACCTAGCCTTTAAACCGAAATCAAACTTACAGACAAAGTATTTATTGAGTATAAATTGAAAAAGCCGTCTGTTACAAGACGACTTTTGAACAAGGCTTGCAGTCGAGATTCTTTTGTACGTCGTTTATTGAATCGTCAACTGCAGGCGTGCATTTGGATTTTCAACAGTACCGCCGTTAACGCCGGGGCATTCGTCAATGCTAACGCTGTTGATTATGCAAGCGGAATAGCACGCAGGCAATATCTATGGCGCGCGGCAGACTCATTTCGCGGCTCATACCCTGCGGCAGGTTACGGAAGCCCACGTTCATTACTTTGTCACAAATGCTCTTGATGACCGAGGCGACGGAACCTTCGTTGCTGGATTCGCTTTGGTCGCCATTTGCACCTGCTGCAGTTTGATTGCCTTCTGCAGGGCTCTGGGCACTGGCCGCGGTGTTGTTGCTTATAGCGTTCTGGCAAAGGTTCAAAAGCATGAAGCCTGCACCAAGCCTTTGCTGCTTGTCGACAAGGAGGCCGGCCTTTGCCGTATCTGACAGGAGGAAACCTATTTGCAGCAAGGCGTCGCCGTTCAGCTTCACTTTCACTTGGCGTTCCACAGCAGAGGCGGGGCGGAGCCCGGCCGATAACGGGCGCACATAGGCGGCAAATGGACGGCACTCGGGAATACGGGCTGCCGGGAGGCTGCCCGCGGGCTTCACGTAGGGAGCGATGCCGGAAATCTTGTCGTTTGCGCATTCGGCCTTGTAATCGGCCATGACAATTATGTTGTCTGCAAGTCCCAAAAAATCGCCACAGGCGCCAGCCACCACTATAAAACTGCAGCCCAGGCTTGCGAACTCGCGAATTCTATCGGCAAGGGGAATCAAAGGTTCACGTTCATCGCCCAAAAGGGTGCGCACACGCGAATCGCGAATCAAGAAGTTCACTGCCGACGAATCCTCGTCGATAAAGAACGTGCGGCAGCCGAATTCCATGGCCTCCAGCAAGTTCGCCGCCTCGCTAGTGGAACCCGAAGCGCTCGCGGTACAAAAATCACGAGTCGATACGCCGCCGGGAAGATCGCGCACCAACAGCGACAAGTCGGTATTGCGCACACTGCGGCCGTCTTCGACGCCAATGCGTACAGCAGCGGGGTCCACCACGACCCCTTCGCGACCGTCCCCAGGCACATGCGGATAGACGGAGCGTACAAGCGCTTGCAAAAGCGTAGACTTTCCGTGGAAGGCGCCACCCGTAATCACGGTGACTCCGCGGGGAATCCCCATGCCGCGCACTTCGCGCCCGCAGACGTTCAATGTGACCGCCATTTCGGGGGGAGCGCAGAACTTGACGGCGCTCGCGAGGGGCGACTCCGATATTCCGGATTCACGAGGAAGTACGGCGCCATCGGGTACAAATGCCACTAGGCCAAGCGTATCCAATTCAGTCAAAACGCAAGCCCTTTCGGCAAGCACCTGGTAATGGGCCAGAAGTTCGGGGCAGGCACCCCCCGGTTGACGGGCTCCACTATTATATAGTATAGAGACCAGGTCCGGGAGAACCATCGTCAATATCTCGGCGGCGGATTCCGCCTGGATTTTGCGGCCATCGCCAGGCAACCGCACCTGTAGGCATGCCCTCAGGTCGCCATTGTCTATCCACAGCGAATTCCGTACCACCATCTCGGGGCCCGGAACCGCCATGGCCACGGCACCGTCCTTTTCGGGGTAGCGTTCGTAGACGGCCTCCACAAGACGGCGCAGCAAAAAATCGCTCAAGGCCAGACGCCGTTCAAAGGAACTTCCCCATTCCGGACCGTAACCCAAAGTCTGCAGGCTTGCTTTTACCAGGACCCTGGACGCAGGAGCGTAGGGATCGCCCTGCACATGCAGGAATTCCAACGAAAAATCGCCAAAATCCCAGGGCTTTTCGGCCAAGGACTTGTACAAACCGTAATTTTTCCCGTCAAGACTGCGAATTTTTTGGTAAAGTGCCTTCATATATTGTAAAAGTAAAAAAGAGAAACCCCGATTATAGCCCCAAAAGGCCAAATGACCCAATTTTTACACAATTTGCACCCGTGCACGAAACTTTTCGGGCCAAAAAGTATTAAATTCAAGGTGGTCGAATAAAGGCTACCTACAAAGTCGCCTTACCGAGTGTACAAACAAAATAGGAGTACATACATGAAAAAACTCTACATCTTTGCCCTTATGGTGGCATTCCTCTTTACTGCAGCCGTGGCCGACGAAGATCCACCTCCGCGCGATAAGCCCGCTGTCGTGAACATCATCACCAACCCGCCTAACAGCGATGTTTACCTGGGTGGCGAACTCCTGGGCAAGAGCCCCATCGAAAACCTGTCCGTCAAGTCCGGCCGCCAGACCCTCGTGGTGATTGACCAGGGCTTCGAACTGGTGAACCAGCGCGTGAATATTTGGCCGGGTAACGACAAGCGCAACAACTTCGACTTCGGCACCAAGATTCCCAAGGGCCACATCAAGGTGACGACCAATCCGGGCAAGTGCATCATCTTCGTCGATGGTGACCAGGCCGACAAGACTGACGGTGCTCCGCTCACCATCCACAACCTGGATGCCGGCGACCACGTGGTGCGTGCCGAATGCTCCAACCGCAAGTCTGCCGAAGAACTCGTGACTGTGCGCGGCGAAGAAACCGCCGAAGTTACGATCGACGCCACCAAGGGCAAAAAGAAGAAGTAATCTCGCTTTTTTAAGCCAGTTTAAAAGGGCTTCCCTACCGGGAAGTCTTTTTTTGCTAATATTGAAAAGGAACGTAAAAAAAACAATTACCCTAACAGGAGAAAACTATGTCCAAAATTTTGACCCTCTGCGTTTGCGCTTCTCTCGCCATGCTCATGGGCTGCTCCAGCGGCGGCACCAAGGTGGCCCGCATTGACTCCAATTCTGTAACGGACCTTTCCGGTGCTTGGAACGACACCGATTCACGCCTGGTGGCCGACGAAATGATTACCGACTGCCTGAATCGCCCCTGGTACCAGACCATGCTCCAGCAGAAAAACGGCCAGGTCCCGACCGTAGTTATCGGCAAGGTCCGCAACAAGAGCCACGAGCACATCAACGTGGAAACCTTCATCAAGGACATGGAACGCGCCCTTATCAATAGCGGCAAGGCCGACTTCGTGGCTAACGCCGAAGAACGCAGCGAACTCCGCGACGAACTCGCCAGCCAGGCAGGAAACGCCACCGAAGACACCCGCAAGGATGCCGGCCAGGAAATCGGCGCCGACCTGATGCTCACGGGCACCCTCAACTCCATCGTTGACCAGGAAGGTGGCGAACAGGTCATCTACTACCAGGTGGACATGGAGCTCACCGACATCCAGAGCCACAAAAAGGTCTGGATTGGCGACAAGAAAATCAAGAAGTACGTGTCCCGCGACAACGTAAAGATGTAATGAATAGCGCCGGGGACGCCAAGTCTCCGGCCTTTTTTATCTTTTTTTGAATCCTGCGCATTGATTTAAAACAAATTTGTACAAACTTTTTTTGCCATTCCGGTGAAACAAACATGAAACGTCTTGCCCTGCTTTTTATTGCCGCCCTTCTTTTGACCTCGTGTGCGAACAAGTCCATGACGCGCTACGAAACGCTTGCCCCGACTCTCGAAAAGAAAGGGTTTGACGCGACCATCGCCGAAGTCAAAAAACAACAGAAGGACCTTTACGGTTCCAACAGCGAATGGCTGTACTACTACGACCTGGGCGTTTTGCACCACTACAATCGCAACTTCGACGAGAGCATCAAGAATTTCGCCAAGGCCGAACAGATTTACGAAGACCTCTTCACGAAATCCATATCGAACGAGGCCGCCGCAATCCTCACAAACGACAACGTGCGCCCCTACAGGGCGAGGCCCTTTGAACTCTTGACCATGTACCAGTTCCAGATTCTCAACTACCTCGCCAAAATGGATTTGGACGGAGCCCTGGTCGAAGTGAAGCGTTCCCAGATAGCCATGAACGCCCTCTACCAAAAGGACAGCGACAAGGTGAACGACAACGGTTTCTTGCGCTACCTTTCGGCCCTCATCTACGATCTGGAAGACGAAAAGGACGACGCCGCGATTTCGTACTACAAGGCGATAAAGGCCTACGACGAGGGGAAAATCGGCGTACCGGACGAGGTCTTTGAATTCGCTACGGAAAGCCTCAGGCGCATGGACCGCGAAGACGACATTCGCGCCCTCAAGAAAAAGGAACTGGAAACCACCCCCAAGGCGACCGCCGTGCAGGAAAAGGGCCAGGAAATCATAGTGATAGGCTACGCCGGCCACAGTCCCATCCTTGGCGAAATGTACCTGTCGGGTACCTTCGTGAGCGGCGGCGTAATGAACCTCTACTACAAGGACGGAAAGACCGGACGCAAGAACAGTTTCACCCTCGTCGCCCCGCCCGTGGCAGGCGCCGGCAGCGAAACATTCCATGTCGGCTTCGCCCTCCCCGAAGTCCGCGAACACCCGAGCCGCGTGCACCATTTCGAAGTGTCGCTGGACGGAAAGACCCGCATCAAGCCCGAAAAGGTGATGGCCGTCGACGAGGAACTGACCCGCAACATGCAGGACGAGCAGACCTCCACGATTACGCGCACCGCAGTACGCGTAATCCTGCGCACCATCGCCGCCCAGAAGGCGAAGAGCGCGACCAATACCGGCAACGGCCTTTTCGACTTGGTAAAGAACATCGGCATGGACGTGGCCCAGGGCCAGTTGGAACAAGCGGACCTGCGTGTCGGGCTGTTCCTGCCCAATTCCTTCTACATGACCCGAATCCCAGTGGACGTCGGCAGCCACAGCGTGAACGTGGCCGCACAGGGAAGCCATGGCGAAACCGTTGGCGTTTACAACTTCGATTCCATCCCCGTGAAGAGGGGCCAGAAGGTGTTCCTCTTCATTCCGGCCATCAAGTAGCCGCCGATAAGCCCCTCTTTTCGCAAATATTTGGATACAACGCGCCTAGAGCGCGTTTTTTTTCGTTAAAACGTGTATTTTAAGAATCGCGGGTATCCGTTTTGCCGAATATTTTTATAGTTTGAACCCTAGAGAAATTTTTTTCAGGAGCGTTTTTATGAACTTCAAAGTTATTGCCGCTGCAGCAGCCTTGCTCGCCAGTCAGTCTTTCGCCATTATCGGCCTCGGCTTCCACTATGCCCCCAGATTCGGGAACACCATGGACGAAGCCCCGGGCTTTGAACGCGTGACCGACGGTGTCGAATTCACCCACGCCGGTTTTGACGGCATGATGCAGGGTTTCGGTGCAAAACTCTGGATCGACCTGCTTCCCATCATCGACATTGAAGGAACCTTCAACATCCAGTTCGGCTCTTACGATGCCGCACTGTACGTCGAACAGACCGACACCATGATTCCTCTTGAAATCGAACTGGGCGGCACCCCGTTCGGCAAGGCAAACCCGAAGTTCGTCGCCATGACCGGTGATATCTCCATCACCTATCCCTTCACCGACCTTCCCATCATCCGCCCCTACATCGGTGGCGGTGTGTCCATCCATGCGAACTCCTTTATCTTGAACCAGTCGTTCGTGAGCGGCCTTATCGACGACCCGGCAATCGCAGATATCATCAATACCGTGGCTGAACTCCAGGCCGCAAACGGTGACGTCACCAAACTCGACCCCGCAAAGTACCAGGGAATGGATGCCGAACAGTTGAAGGCCAAGTTGGAAGGCAAGCTCAACTCCCTCGGCGACACCATGAAGCAGAAGGTGCAGGACCAGGCCATTAACGAAGGCCTCAAGACAAGCATCGGCGGCCACGCTCTGGTCGGTGCACGCTTCAAGTTGCCCATCATCCCGATTGCCGCCTACGTGAACGGCAAGTTCTACTTCTGTGGCGACTATCCGGATGAATTCGACCCGGGTATCTTCACTCTCGAAGCCGGTGTGGGCCTCGCTCTCTAATAAGTTTCAAAGGAAAAAACAGAAATGGCACAAAATTCTAGCAGCACTAGCATCCTTATCATCGAAGACGAAATTGCCATTGCCGAAGGTCTTGTCGACCTTTGCGAACTCAACGGATACTCCGTGAAGCACGTCGCCGACGGCGAAAGCGGCCTTACCGAGGCGCTCTCCGGCCAGTACGGCCTGGTGCTTCTCGACCTGATGCTCCCGGGCATGGACGGCTTTACCGTTTGCGACAAAATCCGCGAAAAGGACCGCAGCCTCCCCATCATCATTCTTTCTGCAAAGAACGCCGACGAAGACATCATCAACGGTCTCAAGTTCGGCGCCGACGACTATATCCCCAAGCCCTTCTCCGTGCCCATGCTCCTCGCACGTATCGAAGCCGTGCTTCGCCGTAGCCGCCAGTCCCTCGAAAACGAAGGCAAACTCTCTGCAGGCAACCTCCGCATCAACTTCCGCGAATACACCGGAACCCGCGGCAAGGAAGAACTTGCATTCACTCGAAAGGAAATCGAAATCCTGGAATACCTGTGGAACAACCGCGACCACGCCGTACCGCGTGCCGAGCTGCTCCGCAAGGTCTGGGGCTACGAAAATGCGGAATCCGTGGATACCCGCACCGTCGACATCCACATCACGAAACTCCGCAAGAAAATCGAAGACGATCCCGCACATCCGAAACTCCTCGTCACATTCCGCGGCGAAGGATATCAGATGCGTTCGGCTCCTGAATGCGCAAAATCCACGTAATATTCGCGGCGATATTCTTCGTCATTACGATTCCCCTGGTAGTGCTCCTCTACCAGGCGTATTCGCAGTTGGAAATCGGTACAAACTCCTTGTACCAGGGCCATGCCATGTTCGTGGCCAACACGCTCAACCAGCAAATCGCCAAAGATCTCGCCATCGAAGACAAGAGATCGTACTCGGAGTACGGGTTCATCCGCACCGTGCAAGTGATTGGCGGCGAAGAAAACACGCTCTCTGAACTGGTGGACTACCCCATCACGAGCCAGTACACCGGTTTGATCGGGCACTTCCAGTTGACCCCCGACAATTCACTGCGCACGCCGTTCCTGCCCGAGGGCCGCTTCGGCGAAATCCTCTTGGAGCAGATATCGCCGACCGAACGCACCAAGCGCGAAGAAGTCAGGTTCAAGATAAACAACATCCTGGACGAACTCGGTATAAAGAACGAAGGCCTCGAGGCCAACGCCCAGCCCCGCGACTCCGTGGAAAGTGTAATCGACCGCGTGTACAAGCACGACCCCAAGTTGCACGGCAAGAACAAGAACAAGGAAGAGCGCGCGAAACGTTACGAACAAACTTCCGAAATGGAAGCCATCGCCTTCAACGCGGAATCGGCAAGATACTCGGATACGGACTCCCTTTCGCAGGCAATGGACTTGTCACATTCCCAGGAAGTGGAAATCGAGCCCTTCCAGGCGGTATTCAACAAGAACTACATCGTGTTCCGCCGCAATGTGCGTCGCGGAAGCGAACTCTTTGTGCAGGGCTTCGTAGTGGACCTCCGGGCCTACCTGAGCAGCCTCGTGAAAAACGAGACCCAGTTCTACCCCCTCGAAAAAGACCTGGTGCTAGGATTCTCGAGCAAGGACATGGACATTCTGCAGTTCGGGACTTCCATCACGACCACGAAGATTCTTTCGGTCCCGCTGCTCCCTCCCCTCAACAAGATTTCGCTCAACATGTACATGAAAAAGAGCGAAGACTTCAACAGCAGCGCACTTCTCCTGTTCCTTGGATTCGTAGTGCTGTTCGTGCTTGCGGCAGGCCTTGTCGCCGTGTACCGCCTCACGCAAAGCGAAGTCTCGCTCGCCAAAAAACGCCAGGACTTCATTTCGGCAGTGAGTCACGAGCTCAAGACTCCGCTCACCGCCATCAAGATGCGCGCCGAGCTTTTGCAAACAAGCAGCAGCAAGATGACCGACGAAAAGCGCATGAGAAGTTACGACCAGATTGCAAGCGAATCGGACAGGCTTACGCGACTCATTCAGAACGTGCTGAACCTTTCGAAACTGGATGGCAACCGCTGGGTGGCAAACATCAAGCGCGACCGCCCCAAGCGCGTGCTGGACGACTTCGTGACCATGTACACGAAGAACATCGAAGACCACGGATTCTCGCTCACGGTTTCTTGCGACACCGAAGTGGAAAGCATTCAGTTGATGATGGACCGCGACGCCGTGATGCAAATTCTCACGAACCTGGTGGACAACTCCCTGAAGTTCTCGGTGAAGGCCGAGTACAAGATGATTGTAATCGAACTCCGGCTGGACATAGACCACGTCTACCTCGCCGTACGCGACTACGGTCCCGGCATCCCTCAGTCCGAAATGAAAAAAGTGTTTCAGGAATTTTACCGTGTAGAAAACGAAATGACCCGCACCACCCAGGGAACGGGTATCGGTCTTTCCATGGTGAAAAAACTTTGCGCGCTTTCGAACATGAAAATTGAAATCGAGAACGCAAACCCCGGTTTACGCACAAAAATACACTTCCCGCCGTTGTCCATTTAACCGGGATTTATGTATCTTAATGCAGGCGATTCGTTTGGGGAAAACGGAAAAAATTTAGGTAGGTTATGACTCAAGAAGACATTCTGCAGAATCCGGAGCAGTACGACCTTTCCATCGAGACGGTTGGAAAGGGAACGCTCAAGTCGCCCATGAAGGGCTTGCAGTTCGTATCCGAAGAAGACAGGATCGGCCTCACCACCGATGTGAAGCGCATCGAGGAATTTTACAAGAAGGGCGTTCCCGTGCCATCGCTCGAGGCCGCCGGCCCCCGCGAAACCATTTTCCACGACCCCGCCTGGACGCGCGCGGGCATCGTGACCTGCGGAGGACTCTGCCCGGGCCTCAACAACGTGATCAAGGGCCTCGTGCAGGTGCTCTGGTTCGATTACGGCGTAAGGAACATCTTCGGCATCCCCTACGGATACCGCGGCCTGAATCCGGCCTACGGTTACCCGCCCATCACCCTGAACCCGGACGTAGTGGATTCTATCCAGGAAGACGGTGGCACGATTCTCGGAAGTTCCCGCGGCATGCAGGAGCCTTCCACGATGGTCGATACGCTGATGCGCCTGAACATCAACGTGCTGTTCTGCATCGGCGGTGACGGGACCCTCCGCGGGGCGCACGCCATTGCCGAGGAAGTCAAGAAACGCCACCAGCCCATTTCGATTATCGGCATCCCGAAGACCATCGACAACGACCTCAACCTCATCGACCGCACCTTCGGTTTCGAGACCGCGGTGCTGAGCGCGACGGACGTCATCACCAGCGCCCACAACGAGGCTAACGGTGCCTTCAACGGACTCGGCCTCGTGAAACTCATGGGCCGCGATTCCGGTTTCATCGCCGCCTACGCGGCACTCGCGACGACAGTCGTGAACTTCTGCCTGATTCCCGAAGTCCCCTTTACGCTGGAAGGCGACAACGGGCTCTTCAAGGCTCTCGAAAGCCGCTACTCGAGCGGAAAGACGCACGCCGTGCTGGCCGTCGCCGAAGGCGCCGGACAGGAACTCTTCTTGAACCAGGAGGAACGCCGCGACGCGAGCGGGAACATATTGAAGAACGACATCGGCGAATTCCTCACGAGGAAAATCAACGAGCATTTCAAGAGCGTCGGCAAGGAAGTGAACATCAAGTACTTCGACCCGAGTTACATGGTCAGGAGCATCCCCGCCAAGGGAACCGACGCCATTTTCTGCTTCCAGTTGGCCGAAAGCGCCGTGCACGCAGGCATGGCCGGCAAGACCGACATGGTCGTGGGGAGCATGAACGGGCAGTTCACGCACGTGCCTATAGAATACGCCGTGAACGAACGCAAGAAGGTGGACCCGAACGGAACGCTCTGGCACGCCGTGCTCGGAGCCACACGACAGCAGGACTATTTCTCCGGAAAAGGAAAGGGGCGCAAATAGGCGACACGGCATTCACATGAGTTTCTTGTTCAAGACATTGGGAGCCATTCTCCTTTGCTCCACGCTCTGCATCGCAAACAGCGACCTCGCTTTTGCGGATTCCTGCTATGCGGCAAGGGCGGAACGCGCGAACGGCGACAAGGCCGATGCCAAGAACGCACGACTCATGAAAGACGCCTACCGCAAGGCCATGAACGATTCCTCTGTCATGGAAAAGGCGACCGAAGGCTACGTGAAGAGTTACTACTTCTGTTTCCGTTTTGTCCACTTCGACAAGAGCAAGCGCAAAATCCACCTGGATTCGCTAAAGAACATTTCGGAAGAAGCCTACCTGAAGTTCCCCAAGAACAAGGAAATCGCGCATATCTACGCTTCTACGCTTTCGATGTGGGGCGCCGAAAAGAACCCGCTCGCCGCAGTTAAGGAAGGCGTAGCCAACCGAGTCCGCGAAATCGCCACGAGCGTAAACGACTATCAGGTGCTGGGCCGTGCGCACTTCCTTTTGCCGTACGTGCCCATCGTGCTTTCGTGGCCCGACAAGAGCAAGGCCGACAAGTTCCTGATGCTCGCCCTGCAGGAGAACCCGAAAGACCTGTACAACTACTTCTTCTTGGCGGAACTGCGTTTTGACCAGAAGCGCTACGCCGACGCGCTCGACCTCATTGAACGAGGCCTTTCCAGGGGAGTGCGCACAAACTATTTCCTCGAAGACAAGCGTGGCCGCTGGCAGTTGAAGGAACTGCAAAAGAAGATTAACGCGAAGCTCGACAAGAAGTAAGCGCTTTAAAACTACTCTTCGTCGTATTCCACACGAAGCAGAATGCCATCGTCGCAGAACCAGTTCCCCGCATTTTCCTCGTTACGGAAATAAATGAAAAGATCCCGGCCATCAACGGTCTTGCGGAAGTAGTATTTGTATCCACAACCTGTGCTGCCGGTGTACGACAATCTCCAGCCATCCTTTTTGCCAGCGCTGATAATATCGTCCATTTCATCTTCGTAGAAGTAGAAACTACATTCCACCCTGTAGAGCGGCTCCGAAGAGAAACTTTCTTTTTCTAGACACCCTTCGGAAATTTTCTCTACCAGGAAAGACGCCTCTTCCTTAAGTTCCTGGGGAGTAAAATCGCAACCAGACGAAGCGTCGGAGGTGCAACCCACGAACAGAAGAAAAACTAAAAAGAGACTTGCGTAGTATTTCAATAACTCTCCGAAGCAAAAAGCGACCGACAAGAATCCGTAGCGGGTACGGAGGTTGGAGCCGCCGGTCTCCGTGAGCCGGAGTCGCCGAATCTTTATTCGGCGTCGCAGGCGAGAGGCGGCGAATAGCCGGAGGTTCCTAGCGGACGTACTGAGCCGCCGGTCTCCGTGAGCCGGAGGCGACTCGCATGGGCGAGTCGTCGAAGGCGAGAGCGAGGGCCCTACCGCACGTTTTTGACCGTGGCAGGACCGAGCGGTCTCCGTATTCCAGTTACTTGCTCGCCTGGACTGCGGTGAGGGCAATCGTATACACGATGTCTTCTACGAGAGCACCGCGGCTGAGGTCGTTCACGGGCTTGGCAAGACCCTGGAGCATCGGGCCGATGGCGATGGTGCCATGGGCGCTCCTCTGCACGGCCTTGTAGCCGATGTTACCGGCGGAAAGATCCGGGAACACGAACACGGTGGCCTTGCCGGCGACCGGGCTGTTCGGGGCCTTGAGGGAACCCACGCTCGGGGTCGTGGCGGCGTCGTACTGGAGCGGGCCATCGACGAGCATTTCGGGGCGGGCTTCCTTGGCGGCGGCAGTGGCGGCCTTCACGAGGTCGGCGTCCGGGCCCTTGCCGCTGTTGATGGTGCTGTAACTGAGCATCGCGACGCGGCTCGGGAGGCCAAAAGCCTTGGCAGTATCGTCGCACTGGAGGGCGATGCCGGCGAGTTCCTCAGCGGTCGGGTTCAGGTTGATGGCGCAGTCGCCGTAGATGTAGGTCTGGCCGGGCATGCACATGAAGAACACGGAACTCACAGACTTGACGCCCGGAGCGGTCTTGATGATCTGGAGTGCCGGGCGGAGCGTGTCGGCGGTGGAGTGGATGGCGCCGGAAACGAGGCCGTCGACTTCGCCAGCCTTGAGCATCATGGTGGCAAGCATCACGTTGTCCTTGAGGGCGGCGCGAGCGAGTTCCTCGGTCATGCCCTTCGCCTTGCGGAGTTCCACGAGGGTCGGCACGTACTTTTCGGCAAGCGCTTCGGAAGGTTCGATGATTTCGATGCTTGCGGGGAGGGTCACGCCCACGGACTTCGCGGTGGCTTCGATTTCTTCTTTTTTGCCGACGAGCACGGGCACTGCAATCTTGCGTTCGACGGCGAGGCAGGCGGCCTGCACGGTGCGCGGTTCGGAGCCTTCCGGGAGGACGATGCGCTTCACGGCCTTGGATGCCTTGAGGAGGAGGCCAGCGCGGAACATAGCCTGGCTAGTCTTGCGTTCGGCGGGTTCCTTGGCCATGTCTTCGGCGAGGCACTTTCCGCACTTGAGCAGGCGGCAGCTGCAGAACAGGTCTGCATCTTCGCCGTCGGCGAAAACCTTTGCGTCGAGAGCGGTCGCGAGGGATTCGTTGAACTTCTGGGCGACGACTTCGCTCATGCCCTGGGCGCCTTCCACGACAACGACGTCGGCAGCGAAATCCTGCTTGAGGAAGTCGGCGCAGATGGTTTCCATGAGGGCGGCGGTCTGGCCGGCCTTGACCTTCGCGGCGGCTTCGGCACCGTTCATGCAGGGCTTGAAGGCGACTGCCTTGAGACCGGCGGCTGCGGCTGCGGATTTAACTTCTTCGACTTTAGCAGCCATGTTGGCGCTGGCAACCAGGTAAACTCTATTCATTTTTTCTCCAATTTTTTGAACGTTTTTGATTTTCCGCCATTAAAGTTAGGTTTTTTGCGCCTTATTGGACAATGGTTTACCAAACTTTTACCCTTTGTAAACTTTTAGTTAGTGGTATTTTTTTACAAAAAATCTATATTTAAGTCGGTTTGTGACAACGAATTAAGTTAGGGAAACAGGAGAATTGGATGAGGTTACGCAACCTACTCCGGGGTTTGGCTTTTTGCCTGGCTCCACTAGCCGTGAGTGTATATGCTGCCGACTACGTCGCAGTAGCGCATATTATTTACGACGGCAACACCCTATACTACGCCGACAACGAATCTAGTCTCAAATACAAGAAAATCGACAAGAACGAGGACGAGACTTTTACAATCGAGTTTAGCAAAGAACGCCTCGCCGATGGTAAAAAGGACGTCCGCAAACTGCGTTTGGGCACGGGGTGCAGCGAAAGTTCATGCACCAAGAATTTCGCCGAAGGTAGCGAACCGCTCCTCGGAGAACTTTTCCCCTATAAAGACGACGTAGAAGACCAGCCTGTCTACGAAATCTGGATTGTCATCAACGACGACAACACCATCACCACATCGGAAACCAAGCCGACCATCACCCCCAAGCAGAAAAAGGTCATCCGCTTTTTCGCCCCATGGACAAACACCAACGCCAAGATGTTCGTGAACGGTGCCGACGAAAGTTTCATGACCAGCGTCCCGAATTACTGCGGATGGTACGAAACCAAGATTGTTCCGCCCAAGGACGATTCCCTGTCGGTGTACTTCATGCAGACCATCGGCGGGACCTACGTCGGAAACGAGGGTACCAGCAAGGAACCCATCGACATCGAGCACGAAATTTCCCTGGATTCCATTGCGGCCATTTCCGACACCATCTGGGTTTACGCCTACCAGTTCGGCGCACCCGACATCACCACCAAATACCCTGGCGTTTCGGGCGACTGCCCCATCAAGGTGATGCCCGTGATGATGTTCGACTGGTACGACGGATCCGTGAATTCCGATGGTAGCGAAGACGGCTTCGAATGGCCTCGCAACAAGGCCGCCGGCCGTAACGGATTCGATGCTCGCGGAGTACCCATGTTCGGCAAGGGCACAAGCGAGGACTTTGGCCGAAAGGGCTGCGAAGCGGACCCCATGACCGGCATGGTCGAAAAGAAACTGGGCCCGAACGGCGTACCTGTCCGTTCTTCGAATTTCCCGAGCGGCTGCACCAACGCGAGCCACCTGGACAATTGGTTCCTGCCCGAAGTCATTGGCGAAGACGCCAACGGCAACAAGTACGAAAACGTCACCTGCCGTGAATTGGAATTGTCCCTGGACGACGAAGGGTACTGGTATGCGAAAATCGACGACAGCAGCCCCGAAGGCGGTCTGTTCCTTTTGGACGACTACCGCTGGCTCGATAGTGCAAAAACCGTCGAAAACGTCCATTACGACTCCCTGCCAGGGCTTGAAGTGAACAAGGTCCGCGGCTACCACAACTTCGGCTTCACCATGAAAATCCAGGCCACCTTCCAGTACGTGCCCGGGCAGTACTTCGAATTCAACGGCGACGACGACGTGTGGGTGTTCATCAACGATTCACTGGTCGTGGACATCGGCGGGCAGCACCAAAAGGTCAAAAAGTCCGTCAACCTCGACAAACTGGGCCTCACTCCGGATTCCACATACAACTTCCACATCTTCTATGCCGAACGCAAGCGCGAAGCCTCCAACTTCATGATGCGCACGTCCATCGACCTGCACGTGGAATCCAGCATGTACCTGGTCGACGTCAACGAAGACCCAGACTTGATTCAAAAGGAAGTATGGCAGACCATCCGGCAGCGCAAACTGGCCTGCGACTTTGAATCGGAGCCCATCGCCAAGCGCGACGAACGCGGACCTTCGAACTTCGTGCTTTTCGGAAAGAACCTCTCGGGCAAGGGCGTCGCCTTGAACGTTCTCGATTCCCTGTACTACAGCGGCATCACCGTGGGCGAAGACTACACCATGCTCACCATCGACCCCAAGGCCATCTCCAAGGCGCAATCGCTTTTGCCGGGCACCTACTACGTGAGAGTGTCCCTCAAGTCGAACCCCAAGGATTACAAGGACGTCTACTTCAACGTAGAACCTTACGACTTCCCGAACATCGCTTTCGCAACCATCATCGACTCCAGTTACTGCGTCCCGATAATCGAAACGGAAGACGAAAACGACTCCCTGTGCTACGACAAGTACTGGAACCCGCTCGGAAGCGACAGTCTTAGCGCCTGGAAGGTTTCGAGCGATACGCTCCCCTTGAACTTGAACCTCGACGAAAAGATGTGGGCCGGGCGCCTTTACCAAGTGAACGTAATGTACGCCGAAGAATGGGCGAACATCTACAGCGACATCGCGCTCGACATTGCCACGTCCGACACGCTCCTCGTGCCTTGCGACTCCATGGGCAATATCATTACCGAGGTCACGCTCGATTCCGGCAAGGCAGTATTCTTCGTGAAGGGCCTTGGAGAAATAAACAACGCCACCTTGACTCTTTCTACCACAGCCTCCAAGAACAAGAGCATCGCCTGGGAAAAAATCAGCATGAAGGAGCCGCCCGTTCCGCAGGTGGAAAGCGCCTTTATCTACGACCGCAACGGCGACGGGCGCGCCGACAGCGTATGGATTCACTTCAAGAAGGCTCTGGGCGGCAACAACTCACTGGATTCCATCCGCTTCACCTTCGGCTTCAACGATAGCGCCTACAAGGCGCCCGCCAAGGCGAACCTGAACAAGATTACCTACGTGGAAGGCGAAGACGTGGCCACCATCACCGCGGCAGGCAACAGTTTCGGAACCGCCATCTTCACCGGCGGCGACCTGGAACCCTACAGCGGCAAGTTGAACATCTGGTACACCTACATCGACGAAGAAACCGGCAAGACCTCCGTATTCCCGGTGGACGGCCAACTTACCGACAAGGTAGGCCCCGTGATTACCGCCGCCGAAATCCAGATATCCTCGGAAGGCAACACGGAACTCATACTCACATTCAGTGAAGGCATCATCGACGACGGCAAGAACGCAGGCCTGTTCATGTTCCGCAGCAGGAACGCCGAGACCCAGGCAAGCAACATCATTGCCCCGAGCCACATTTCGACATCGCCGGCCAACCAGTGGACCATGGTGTTCATCAAGACAAGCATCAACGACATCGTACCCGTGGTGGGCGACTCCGTCCGGTTCGCACCGCCTTCGTTGGGTGGACAGGCGCTCGACCTGCTGGAAGTTTCCCCGCATGAATTGAACCCCTGGGTTCGTATCACCGGCGAACAGAGTGTCCGCATCACGAGCCCCACGCTTGTGGACCTGGACGTGAATTCCCCGGCATTCGACAGCGCACGCGTAATCATGCAAGCGGACTCCGCAACGACAGTGAAACTGGTGAAGAACGACCGCACCCTCACGGCTAGCGAAGTCGCCGCCATTTACGGAACGCAGGGCCACTATCTGGCCGACCTCTCCATGGGCGAACTCGTGCGCAACGAAATCGCGGAAATCGTGAAGGCAGTGCAGTCCACCGCCACCTACAGCAACAAGGAAGATCTCGAGAACGGAATCGAGACCAAGGCTTTCACCATCGAAGAAATGCTCGAGGCCATTAAGACAGGCAAGATATCGCTTGAAACCGCCGAAGACAAGTTCGGTGTAAGCAGCATCATCATCGAAGCCATCGAGAACGATTTGCTCACCCTCGAGACACTGCCCTATTACGCAAGCGGCACCAAGGCCGACATCGAAAAGATTGCACAGACCGTCGCCGACCACACGGAACTCTACTTCGAAGCCACCTACTACACGAGCCTCGGGCATTTCGTGAACCAGCACTCCGGCACCATCAAGTGCACGGGCGACATTTTCACCGCCGACGGCTCCCAGAACTGCCTGGACAACGACGGGCGATTCTTCCTGGCCTGGAACATGAAAGCCTCCAACAACCGCCTCGTCGGAACCGGAATCTACATCGCCCGACTGCAACTCAAGGTCCGCGTGAACGACGAAAACATCAGTAACCAGACAAGGGACTTCCTTTGGGGCGTCCGTCGTGGCGAAATCAAAATCATGGACATTGAAATTAAGTAAATTATAGTCGTTTAGAAAAGTTTTCTTTATACACTCCAAAAAACAAAGACGCCTTCTCAAGGAAGGCGTCTTTTCCTTTACTTCGCGCTTTTTTGGGAGTAATCCCCCCATGTAACCAGCCGTTTACAAAACGCGATTTTCGCACCACCCCTGCAGATATGGCGATTTTTTAAAAATTTGTTCATTTTTTGATTACTTTGTCTAAAATTTCCCGATTTCGGGAAAATTTTCCAAGTCGCTGTTTTCCATTGATTTAGCCCCTCCATTAAAGCATATTTGTTGTCGCAACCTTTTGGGGGTTGTTTGGGTAAAAAATTAGGAGAGGATATGAAGTGGGATAAAGTTATCTCGAAGTGCCTGGCGTTTTGCCTGACCGCAGCCATGGCCGCCACGGCCGCCCCCGAAGACGAAAAGAACGGCCCAGACGCAAACGACAGGGGCGTCGAGCAAAAAGACGAAAACAAGCAAGTAAACAACGGGAACGGCGACATCACCATCCGTTTCATGCCTCCGTGGAGCAATACTTCGGCCATTTTGGTGCAGAACGGCAAGGAAACCTACATGACCGCAGTGAACAAGTACTGTGGCTGGTTCGAGGCGAAGACTTCTGCAAACGGCGGGAGCCTCGATGTGGTTTTCAAGCAGACCATCGGCAACAGTTTCGTGGGTAGCGAAGGCCTGGTGAAAGGCAGCGAACCCGACGAAATAAGCCTCGACAGCGTGGCCAAAATCAGCAACACCATCTGGGTGGTAGGGAACAGCGGCGTCGCCCCCGACGTATACGCGGAATACCCGAACCGACTTGGCGATTGCCCCGTAAAGACCCTCCCCGTGATGATGTTCGACTGGCTGCACGGTAGCGGCAGCGATTCCGAGAACGCCAAAGTCGACGGCGTAAGCCAGGATTTCGGTACCGGCGGCTGCGCCCAGCACACGACCGGCATGGTCGAAAAGAAACTCGGTTCCAACGGCGTGCCTGTAAGAGCCTCGAACTTCCCTTCAAACTGCAAACTCACCACGCATCTGGATTACTGGTTCCTGCCCGAAGTCATTGCCACGAGCAACGGCAAAAAGTACACCAACGCCACCTGCCGCGACTTGACCCTCACCATGACCGACGATGGATTCTGGCTTGGCCAGGAGAACAAGAACAGCAGAAGCGGAGGCATGTTCTTCTTGGACGACTTCCAGTACCTGGACGACGCGAAGACTGTCAAGAACAAGTACTACGACAACCTGAACGGAAGCGGCGGAAACCACAACTTCGGCTTCACCATGAAAATCCAGGCGAAGTTCGAATACGTCCCGGGACAGTACTTTGAATTCTACGGCGACGACGACGTGTGGGTGTTCATCAACAACCAGTTGGTTGTGGATATCGGCGGACAGCACGAACAGGTGCGCGGTTCCGTCGACCTCGATACGCTCGGCCTTACCGCCGGAAAAATCTACCCATTCCACATCTTCTACGCAGAACGCCACACCGTGGAATCCAACTTCATGATGCGCACCTCCATCGACTTGCAGACCGACGCGAGCATCTTCGTTACAAACAATCGTTCCACAAAGACTATCAAGAACTACGATGTGTGGCAAATCGTGAAACAGGATGCACTCTCGTGCGACTTTGACAATACGGGCAAGACCACCGTCGATACGACGGAAGGCCCATCCAACTTCCACCTAACCGGCGGGAAACTCGGCGAGGAAGGCGTCGATTTGAATCCCGCCGGCACCTTCTTCGAAGGCATTGTCGTAGGCAACAGTTACACAACGCTGAGCATCGACACCGCAAAGATTGCCGACAGCTATGCGCTAGCACCGGGAACCTACACCATTGAAATTTCACTGAAGAACAGCCCCACTCAAAAGACCTCCGTGCGTTTCACGGTCCCCACCTACAAGATGCCCTCCATCGTGTACACCGATTCCACATGGGACGAAATCGGTACCACCATCAACTCCGGTACGCTCAACTGGAGCGAATGGGCTTACGAACCGCAAAAAGTCTACGTGAAACTCAAGGAGGACTGGGCGACCGTTAACGACTACAACAGGAATTTGAACCTCAGTTCCGACGACCCGAACGTTAAATTCCTGGACCACGACGGCAACCCCATTTCAAAAATTTCGCTGGACGACGATGGCCACGCCTGGTTCTACGTTGTCGGTAACGGCGAAGTGAGCGACGGCACCATCACCGTAGGCGGAAGCGCCAACAATCCGGCAACACTCACCAACGTGAACTTCAACGAGCCTCCTGTTCCGCACGTAAAGACGGCCACCATCTACGACCGCAACGGCGATGGACGTGGCGACAGCCTCTACATCGTATTCGACAAGGAATTCGGCGGTGAAAGCATTCTCAATTCGATCCAGGTCAACTTCGGCGAAAACCTCCCCGAAGAAACCTTTGACAATTTCAAGGGCAAAGTCCTGGAACTCACTTCGGGCAAGTGCAATGACAACGAGCCCTGCGGCTTTGGAACCATGCAGTTCACCGGCGGCATGTACGGAAGTTACGTAGGCAAGATGGCCATGAACGTCACCTACGACGACGGCGGAAAGAAAAAGGACTTCAACATTTTTGACGAGCCCATAAGCGACGGCATCGGCCCCATCATCAAATCGGCCACCAAGGTCATCGAAGACGGCAAGCACATCTTGACACTCACCTTCAGCGAAGCCATCGCCGATTCCACCCGCAAGCACTACGCCGACATGTTCCAGTACAGTTGCATCCGCGGAGACAGCAAAAAGGAGCCGATATCTCCGAACTCGCAATCCGCCGACGCACCGAACGTCATGAGCCTCATCTTCGTCGGGTCCTCCGCGGAATCGATCATCCCCTCCGTAGGAGACCAGGTGCGTTTCAGTAGCGGAAGTTCAAATACCGCCCGCGACATGTCCAAGGTTCGCCCCCACAAGAACAACCCCTGGGTCACCATCACCGGCGACCAGGACATGGGAATCTCGAGCCCGGGCGTCGTCACCCTGGATCCGGAAAGCGAAATCGTGAAAAGCAGCGAGGCCACCGTGCCGACGCTCGTCACGGACTCCAAGGCCGATGCGAAATCCCTTGCTAAACAATACGGGGTGCAAGGGCAACTCATCGACTTCGACATCGTGACCCTCACCGAGAACCAGACAAAACAGGACATCGCCGCTCTGGACCAGTTCATCATGGCGGTCATGGGCGGTAGCGACGGAAAACTCGATACCACGGTGACAAGGATGTCCAAGGACGAAGCCACCGCGGCCCTGTTCAAGGATATCGCGAACGGCGCCATCGGTGAAGGCTACGGGCTCAGCACGAACCTCGTAAACGCCATCATGGAAGGAAAAGTCACCGCCAAGAACTACACCCGCGTAAGCATCATCACCGACGACGAAATCGAAAACATAGGCGCCATGGTCCAGTCGCTCATGGAATCCAGCGAACAGCAGGTGATCAGTTCCACCCAGTCCAAGTATCCGGACATGGAAAGCGTCTTCGAAGGCATCGCAAACGGAAAGATTTCGAACGACGATTTGGAAAGGTACGGCGTAAGCCAGCGCGTCATCAAGGCCATCAAGAACGGCAATCTCAACACAGGCAACATAGACAGTTACCGCGACGGCGAAAAGACGCTCGTGAAGCCCTCCGAAGTGAAACTCACCTACCGCACCTACTACTACAGCCACCTGGGCGACTACGTGAACGGCGAATCGGGTTCCATCGGATGCAGCGACCCTGTGTACAAGAAGAACAGCAAGGACGACAACTGCATTACGAACGGCGGGAAAATCTTCCTCGCCTGGAACATGAAGTCGAAGGATGGCAAACTGGCCGCGACGGGCGTTTACGTAGCCCGCCTGGAATTCAAGGTGACCCTGGACGGCGAAACCGTGAAGGAATCCACCCGAGACTTCCTGTGGGGAGTGCGTCGCGGAAAAGTGAACGGATTTACTCTGGACCCAACAGACAACGGGTCTTCCACCAAGAAAAAGAAGAAGAAGACCTCGAATTAAGGCTTAATATACACCTCGGTTCCAATAATCAGACCCCCCTAAAAAGGGGGTCTTCTGTTCAAAGTAGGGGGAAACGGCAAAAAATGAAAAATTTTTACACACTTTTTTGCGTTTACAGCTCAAAAAAGCCATTATGGACATATTCAAAAAACCCTATTTTTACGCAAATTTCGCCCATTTTTCCATAGTATATGTTTTTTCCCCTAAAAAAACCAAAAACGCAAAGTAAAATTAGGTTGACTTTTGCCTAAGAAAATGTGATATTTAACACATCGCCCTATGGTTGGGTTAATGTTTAAGGAGCGATGGGACATGAGGTATATATCCCTGAAAAGGGCACTTGTTTTGTGCCTTCTCGTTATTTTGTCTGCGAACGCGCAGGGCTTCGGCGGCAATGGTTTCGGCGGCGGCGGCAGAGCCGGTGGCGGCACTCAGACAGGCGGTATTCCCGGCACCGGGAATACGGTAATCCGTTTCATGCCGAGTTGGACAAACACATCGGCCATTCTCGTCCAGGATGGCAACGAAACCATCATGACCGCAGTGACAAACTACTGCGGCTGGTTCCAGGCGAAAGCCACGCGCCCGGCTGAAGGCGGTTTCAACGTGATGCTCAGACAGACCATCGGCAACACCTACGTTACGAACGAAGGCCCCGAAACCGTGGCCGCGGGCGCACTCCCCATAGGCACGCCGATTTCCCTTGACACCCTGCAGGGCGACACCCTCTGGATTATCGGGAACCCCACCGGCGCACCGGATGTCTACGCCACCTACCCGCAGCGCCTGGGCGAATGCCCGACAAGAAAAATCTCCGTGATGATGTTCGACTGGCTGCACGGCAACAATGGCGACGGATACTTCTCCACCTCCGGACTCGAAGGCGAAAAATGCGTTGCCGGCAACAACACCGGATGGAACAACCGCCGCGGCACAACAGACGATGATGAACCCGCAGCCGTAGAAACCAAGTACTGCAACGGCGCCAAGGATCTCAACCCCGAATTTGCAAACTCCCCGTACCTGTACGCCTACACCGTCAGCAACGACTTCGGTTCCGGCGGATGCTCCGCCTCCCCGATGCGCGGAATGGTGGAACCCGTACTCGGCGCAAACGGCGTACCCCAGCGCGCAAAGAACTTCCCCGAAAACTGCAAACTGACGAACTTTATCGACCTGTGGTTCCTGCCGGCAGAAATCGGTGCAGACGCCACCGGCAAGAAGTACTACAACAACACCTGCCGCGACCTGGAACTCAAACTCGACGACAAGGGTTACTGGTACGGCGAAAAGAACAAGAACAGCCCGGAAAAGGGATTGTTCTTCCTGGATGACTTTGAATACCTCGACGACGCCAAGACCGTCAAGAACATCATGTACGACAACTCCAGCGGACACAACTTCGGCTTCGCCATGAAGTTCCAGGCCAAGTTCGAATACATCCCCGGCCAGTACTTCGAATTCAAGGGCGATGACGACGTGTGGGTGTTCGTCAACAACAGGCTCGTGGTGGATATCGGCGGCCAGCACGGCGAAGTCTCGGGATCCGTCAACCTGGACACTTTGGGACTCACCCCCGGCGAGACCTATCCATTCCACATCTTCTACGTGGAACGACACACAAGTGAATCGAACTTCATGATGCGCACCTCCATGGACCTGCACACCGACGCAAGCATATTCCTCGGTGGCGAAGCGAAAGGCGGGGTCAAGTACTTCGACATCTGGGAGATTGTCAAGAAAGACGCTCTCTCCTGCGACTTCTCGAACAACGACATGGCCCAAGTGGACACGCTCGCCGGACCGTCCAACTTCCGCCTGACCGGCGGAAACCTTGGCGAAGCAGGCGTCGTTCTCGAAGGTTCCGGAACATTCTACGAAGGCATCACCATCGACCCGAGTTTCGCCAAGTTCAGCATAGACTCCGCCAAGATCGTTGACAACTACGCTCTCGGCCCGGGCCACTACTACCTGGAATGCTCCCTCAAGGACAATCCGTCCCAGGTGACCGGCGTGTGGATTACCGTCCCGCAGTTCAACGTCCCGACCATCGTTTTTGTCGACGAAAACAAGCGCGACCTTGGCAAGGAAGTTTCGGGCGACACTTTGCAGATTGGCAAGTGGGCTTACGAAATGTACGAAGTGAACATCCGCTTCCAGGAAGACTGGGCCGAAGTCACCAAGTACAACAACACCCTGAACATTTCGGCAAACAATCCGCTCATCGGAATCTTCGATGCCGAAGGCAACCCCATCAGCAAGGTAGTGCTGGACTCCACGACCAAGAGCGCGAAGTTCTACGTGATGGCTAACGGACCTGTTACGAACGCCACCCTGCAAGTCAAGGGCGCAGCCTCCTCGACAGCGAACTGGACAAAACTCATATTCAACGAACCGCCCGTACCGCACGTACAGTTGGCAACGCTCTACGACCGCAACGGCGACGGACGCGGCGACAGCCTGTACATCACTTGGGACAAGGCGTTCGACTCCCAGAACATCCTTACATCGCTGCAAGTGAACTTCGGTGAAGAACATCCCGAACAGCAAGTGAAGCCCTTCGAGGGCAAGACCCTTTCGCTCACCTCCGGCGCCTGCGAAGAAGACAAGCCCTGCGGATTCGGAAGCCTTGTATTCACCGGTAGTAACACTGAAGTATTCAAGGGCTACATGACCACGTACATCACCTACAAGGAAAGCGGAAAGGATTACCACTTCACCATCCGCAACGAACCGGTAAGCGACGGCGTGAATCCCATCATCAAGTCGGCGACCAAGAAGATTTCCGACGCCACGAACCATATCCTTACGCTCACCTTCAGCGAAGCGATCACGGACTCCGTAAAGAAATACTACGCCGACATGTTCCAGTACACCTGCATTCGCGCAGGCGCCAAGGCAGAACCCATCAAGGCCAACTCGCAGACCGCCGAAGCCGCGAACAAGATGAGCATCATCTTCGTAGGTTCCTCCGTAAGCCAGGTGATTCCCTCCGTGGGCGACCTCGTGAGATTCGAGCCGGGCGACGGCGCCACTGCGCAGGACCTCTCGATGAACAGACCGCACTTGAACAACCCCTGGGTGAGCATCACCGGCGAACAGGAAATGACCATCGCGAGCGCGGCACTGGTCGCACTTGACCCGGAAAACCCGATTGTCAAGAGCGATTCCAACACCATTCCCAAGTTGATAACCGACGAATCCAAGAGCGTCGAGCAAGTCTCCGGTGAACTGGGCGTACAAGGCCACATGGTAGGCTTCGACGTGGGAACGTTGATTAGCGACCAGACCAAGATGCAGGTGGCAAGTTTCGACAACATGATCAACACGCTCATGAACAGCGGCACCTTCGATACCACGATTACCAAGATAACCGAAACCGAAGCCATTGTGCAGTTGATTGAAGACGCCAAGAACGAAAAACTGGGCGGCGCCTACGGCATAAGCGACACCGTGCTCACCGCCA
This sequence comes from Fibrobacter sp., assembly GCA_045598645.1. Classification (GTDB taxonomy): domain Bacteria; phylum Fibrobacterota; class Fibrobacteria; order Fibrobacterales; family Fibrobacteraceae; genus Fibrobacter. The sequence goes on along the minus strand of JAZLMK010000019.1, from coordinate 35,975 downwards.
TCAAGGAAGGCACCATCACGGCGGCGAACCTCAAGAACAACCCGCTCCTGACAGCCGAAGACAAGGCGGCCATCGCAGAACTCATCAACATCAGTATCGAAAACAGCATCGACACGGTCATCACATCGAGCCTCGCCAAGTTCCCGACAATCGAAAGCATCTTTGAGGCCATCAAGACCGGCGAAATTTCGACAGAGACCCTCAACGACCAAGGCGTATCCGACCGCGTCATCAAGGCCATCAAGAATGGCAAACTCACCGCCGAGAACATCGACGCATTCCGCAACGGCGATTCTACGCTCATCGCCCCCTCCGAAGTGCTGCTTGAATACCAGACCCGCTACTTCACTCACCTGGGCCACTACGTGGGCGGCGAATCCGGCTCCATCGGCTGCGAAGACCCCGTGTACAAGGAAACGAATCCCAACGACAACTGCATCACCAACAGCGGCAGCATATTCCTCGCTTGGAACATGAAGTCGAACAACGGCAAACTGGTGGGCACCGGCGTGTACATCGCCCGACTGGAATTCAAGATTTCGATTGCAGGCGCCACCATCAAGCACACCACGCGCGACTTCCTGTGGGGCGTGCGCCGCGGCAGCAAGCAGAACGGCATCACCCTCGACCCGACAGAGTAGCACTCCAAGATTTATAAGTCTCAAAAAAAGCCCGGCATGTGCCGGGCTTTCTTTGCAATAAAAATTCGCGCATTGAACCGCAAACATTTTACGCAAAAAAAAGTTCGGCCAGACAGCCGAACTTTTTAACAAAGTAACCAGAGCGACTACACGAAGTTGTACAGATCCGTGATGTCCTCGTTGTTCTTGTCGTACATCCAGAACTGGTTGTGGTGGGCGTGGTCGTCTTCCACAAGGTTGATCTTCATGTTGTGCTTGTATTCCAGGTAGTGGAACATGCGGGCCATGTCGCGGCAGAGCACGTCGACCAACTGGGTACCGACCACGAGCGTCACTTCGCGCAGGTGTCCCTTCGCATAGGCGCGGGCCATCCAGCGGTCGATCATGCCGAGAGTGGATTCCAGCGTCGCGATGCGGCCACCGCCACTGCAAACCGGGCAGACTTCCGTCTTCTCGGTCATCAGGTTCACGCGCACGCGCTTGCGGGTCACTTCCATGAGGCCGAACTGGCTGATGGGGGCCGGCGTAATCGGAGCCTTGTCGCGACGGATGGCCTTGCGGAACTCCTGGAGCACCGTATCGCGGTCAGCGTCCGTTTCCATATCGATGAAGTCGATGATGATGAGGCCGCCCACGTCACGCAAGCGAAGTTGCTTTGCGATTTCGTGGCAAGCGTCGATGTTCGTCTCGAGGATGATCTTGCTCTGGTCCTTGCCGTGCACCTTCGGACCGGTGTTCACGTCGATGGACACGAGAGCCTCGGTCTGCTCGATCACGAGGTTTCCACCGCGCGGAAGCGGTACCTGGCGCTGCAGGGAGCGGGCGTAGTCGTTCTCGATCTTGAAGTACTCGAACAGGCTCTCGCTACTGCTCCAGAGTTTCACCTTGTCGAGTTTGTCCGGAGAAAGGACCTTCAGATAATCGCGAAGGGCGAAGTACTCGTCGCGGTTGTCGATGTACACGTAGTCGGTGTTCTCGCCGAAGTATTCGCGGACCGTCTGCTCGATGGAATCGCTCTCTTCGTAGATGCAGGTCTCGGCAGGCTGGTTCTCGAAGTTGTACTTCGTCTGTTCCCACTTGCTCTCGAGTTCGCGCATCTGCTTGCTGATTTCGAATTCGGACTCGTTCAGGCCGTTGGTGCGCACGATGTAGCCCACGTCGCGGCCCTTGAGGCGGCGGACCACCTTCTTGAACTCGCGGCGCTTGGCCGGGTCGCGTTCACGCTTCGAAACGCCGATGAAGTTGGTGCCAGGCATGCACACGAGGAAACGACCGGCGAAACTCAGGTGCGTCGTCAGACGGGCACCCTTGGTGCTGATCGGTTCCTTCACAACCTGAACCATGATTTCCTGGCCTTCCTTGAGAATCTCGTCGATGGAGACTTCCTTGGAAGTGCCGCCCTCGTCGTCGTCGTCGCCGTATTCGCGACGCAACAACTCGTTCCTGTCCATGGCGTCGTCCTGATGGAGGAACCCAGCCTTTTCGAGGCCGATGTCGATGAACGCGGCCTTCAAGGCGGGGAGCACCTTCTGGACTACACCCTTATATATATTGCCCAGAACTCGAGTAGACGAGACACTCTCTACGACAAGTTCAGCGAGTTCGCCGTCTTCCATGATGGCGATGCGCTTTTCGTAGGGTGTCTTGCTAATCAAGATTCCGCGCTTACACTTATTTGCCATTAAAACTCCTAAAAGTAAAAGCAAAACTTGATAGACGTATTACCCAAGACCGCCCCAAAAGTATGGAGCACGTCCGAGCCGCTACGGTTTCTTGACGGAAAGTACCGCCCGCCCGCCGTACACGACCTGGGTATGGTAAATATAATTCAGTGGTTGGTGGTTAGTGGCTGGTGGTTAGGAAAAAGCGCGGTTTTTGCGGGGGAATGGGCGGTTTTGCAGATGCGTCTTAACTACATTTTTGCCATGGCGTTACTCCTCACCATATTGTTCTTCGCCTGGTTCATCGTGAACATTGTCCGCGGCAACATATCTCACCAGGGCAGCGAATACCACTTCAAGGAACATCCGGTGCAGTTCGTAATCATCCAGCTTTTCATCCTGGGTTTCGGACTATTCTGCCTGAACCGCTTTTTGAGCGACATGGGAATTCATTTGTTGTAAATTGAACGGCAGGGCGGAACTCGGAATGCTTTCTGGAAAGTTGCGAAATGCTTTCGGATTTTCTAGCTTTGCTTTAGCAGTTATAACTCGGCATTACGCGGGGACATGTTAGTGAACAAGTAAAAAAACGTTCAAACACATCAAAGTGCATTGTTTTTACACACTACACGAGCCATTGCAAACTGTTTTACTGGTTCCGGGCGATATTGCGTCACAAGGTCAGCCTTGCCCTGAAAGGCCTAGCCAAGAATTAGTTCACCTGTAGTAATAACAACGTGCAATCCCGATTCGTAGCGGCGCAAGTAGAAACGGTTCGTGTCCATAGCGGCAACAAGCGCGGCTCCGCCGATTGTGGAGGGCACAAAGCGTGCGAAAGAGGCTCTTTTCTCATCAAACTTGTAATTGTGACCGCCACAAAGATGACGGGCCTTATTCTCTACGGAAGCAACACCATCTATCGTCTCTTCAACATCCAATTTCACGGTAATGCCGTCTGGCCCCAAGACCGAACCTTCTCGACGCAACATTGTAGCGACTTCCTGAATGAAGGCTTTTTCATCTTTTGAAGTAAATAAAGGTACAGCAACTTCTTCCGTAGGAATATATTGCTTAGACTCGTTCAAGGTGAAACCAATGGCTACGGCACTCCAGGAATTGCATTTTGACGAATGGGTCTGCAAAGGCTTTGGAGCCCGTAACTCGCGGGTGTTTGCATTTGCCGTTCTACCTTTCCGCAACGAGGCAAGTAGCTCGTTATATTTTTGTCAGAAGCTTGTTTCACCAATCCCTCCGCAGTCATCATACTTGAATAAATCACCAAATGTATCTAACTGCGGAACGCCGCCCAATTGACCTTCAAGGTACAATTTAGGGAGCACACGGTCGCTTCGAATTCTATATTCGTTCAGCGCGCAAAGTTCGGAGGCACCCGATTCGGAATTTCTTTCGATGAGCCATATTTCATCACGACGCAGAATGTTTTGGTCCATCTGCCATACGTCATGGTTGGTCATGATCAACTGAGATCTTGTATCTTGATTTCTTGTTTCAAGGAATGAGGCCAGCAACTGTTTAACCAGGTTTGTATGCAGGCTACGGTCCATTTCGTCGATAACGTAGCAACAATCGGCTCCAAGCTTTATCAAGTTGTTGAACGCCGGGAACAGATGCAGGCACCTGCGGGTACCATCCGAGTTTTCGCAAATGTCAAACGGAACTTCCTTGCCGCAAGCGCTTTTGTGATAGGAAATCATCTTGCTCGCGACCAGTTCTCCCTCAATCATTTCGAACTTGTAAAACTCATCCATCGCATTCGTGGACCATATTGCCTTCGCCCCAGACAGCAAAGCTTTTTTTATGCCCTCGACTTCATCGGGGAACAAATGGCAAGCCTCCAATGGACGGGGCTCAAATGCGATTCTTGAGACTCCTGTGTCGATTTTGCTCATCACGTACGACAGCTTTTCGGTGGGCATAGAATTGTCGTCAAAACGGATAATCCTGCTGTTCGGCGTTATGATGACCAGGGAATAACGAAACCAGTCGTAAATCTTCTTCAATTCATCCAACCCTTCAGGAACATTTTGGGACATGAAGGACAATGCGAGTTTTGGAGACAAGACTCTCAACAAAAACGACTTCGCCTCTTTCGGGAACTTCGGAGCAAACTTCGTAAATTCGTTTAGCTGGCGTTCGTAAATTGTCGTAGCCCGTTTACCCTGATAGCGGACCAGCTTTTCTGAATAGATTTTACCATTCAAAAATTCAAATGTGTACTTGTATAAAATTTCTGAAATAATCAGCGTAAATTCAAATCCGCAAGGAGTCTCAGCGCATTCCGGATCCAACCTGAAATAGTCAAGCGGAATGTTTTCGTTCTCGTCAAAGTTTGTGGATACGATTTGCCCCGCCGCGAAGCTGAGCGCCTTGACTAGATTGGACTTGCCTGACGCATTGGCACCAAAGACAACGGAAACCGGCAATACGTTCAGTTGATATTCCGGCACGTGCTGAATATGGCCAGCATGCTGAGTTTCCTTGCCGGCCATCATCGACAGAGTTGTTTTGTCTTTAAAAGACTTCCAGTTTGTGACAGAAAAGCTTAAAAGCATGGCGTGTCCTCGTTTCATGGTCAAATATACAAAAATTTTAGCAAAAATACTATTTAATGGAGAAAAAATCTCCACAAAATCAACTTTTTTGCAATTTTTGATAATTTTCCCCATATTTCAAAGTCACAATAGGGACTTTAAAACAGGAAAATGGGTTGTCGTCAGTTAGGCAGCCTTACGCTTACGTCAGGTGGCTCGGTGGGGCTCCGGCGCTGTTCTTAATTGCAGCTTTTTTCCGTTCCACCATTTTATCAGCAATGGCGCGCGCTTTTTCGGTGAGCCACAGCCAGGATTGGCTGGCATTCGTGTAGTCGGCCTCGCCGAACATCTGCACGCGTCCGTCGCGACGCAGCGCGTCCACCTGCTTGAAGCCCTTCACGTCACCCTTCGGGTAAACGGCGAAGGTGGAGCCGCCGTTGTAATTCAGGATGCTGAACGCGGGCACATCTGAAGGGCCGTCGGCCACGTACACCATGTTCTCGAACGGCACGCGGCGTACTTCGCGGGCAATCGAGGAATTCACGTCGATTGTCTCGGGGTACTTATTGCTGCCCTTGTTGATTTCAAAAAGGTAGCGCGTTTTGGAAGTGTTATCGAGGGCACTCGCGATTTGCGCGATTTCGCCGTTTCCGGACTCGCCCTGCAATTGCGCGGCCTCCTGTGCCACAACCAATGCCTCGGCACTATCACAGAATCCGGGCTGTGCAGGCGCCTCGATGAATTCGCATCCGAAGACGCCCTCTACGAAAGGTGCGATGGCGCTCCCCTTGATAGTTTCCGCAAATCCGGTGCTCACCACGTAATGTTCCAGGCGAATGTCGAACGCCTTGTACTTCGGGTCATCTTCAATCAGGCGCTTCACTTCGCCAAAGAAGTCCGGAAGCCCCGGGTAGAACGTCAGTTCCTTGCCGAACTCGCGAAGCAATTTGTTGTTCAACCCTTTGAAAATTCCAGCCTTCACGTAAGTCAGAATGTGGTTCAGGTAGCAGGTGTCCACATTCACCGAAATCCCCTGCTTGCCGTAAAAATCACGGAGGGCGTTCACTTCGCGCCAGAACTTGGCGCCGTCCACGTTAAAATGGCGGAATAGCGGGTCCTGCATGTACGAGCTGATGAGGGTCTTGTCGCAGTCCCACACCATGGCAATGATGTTCTGTTCAAAAGGCGAAGCGTTCATAATGTCCTCCGACTAAAATATAATTTCAGCAAGCGACAAATTTTGACACAAAAATACCATTCCAACAAATTACTTTGTTATAAAGTAATCTTCCGGATTCAGAGGCACGCCATCCAGGCGGATTTCGTAATGCAGGGCGACACTCGATTCGCGACCGCTTTCCCCAATCAGCGCGATAGGATCGCCGCGTTTCACCTTGGCGCCCACCTGCACCAGGGCCTTCCCCAGATGCGCGTAGAACGTGCGCACCTTGGGCATGTGTTCCACCTTAATCGAAAGCCCGAAACCGCGATGCGAACGCACCTCCACCACAGTCCCCGCACCGGTAGCCACTACGGTATCGCCCACCTGGCCCACGTAGTCTATACCGCGATGGGGCAAGTCCTGTTCGGTGAACGGGTCGTAAATCATCTCGAAGCGGTTCTTCACCACATGGCCGTTCTTGAACGGGTGAATCACGGGTATCGAGGCCGCGAGCGCGGAATCGGCTTCGAGCCTCTCCAAAAGTTTGCGGAAGGTGGATTCCATTTCGTTCAGGCTCTTGCGCGGCATGTCCAGAATTTCGTCGCCGCCTTCTTCGAGCAGGAACCCGAGACCGCCCATGTACACGGTGCTGTCCCTGAGAATCCTGGTTTCTTCGGCCTTGAGGATGGACTCGTCGACAGTCTTGCGGATTTCCTTGATTTCTTTGTTGATGACCCTGTTCTGCCTGTACACGGCGAGAGCGTTGCCGTTCGAAACGTTATCGACAATGCGGCTCGGCGAAAAGAAGATGAAGCCGAACACGGCGAGGATTACGGCGACAACAGCCACGGCGAACCCAAGAAACGAGAACCGGTAGTTCTTGCTGCTCGACGTCTTGTCGGGGAAAACGTGTATCTCGACCTTTTTCACTAGGCGTCCTTGCCATCGATCTTGGTTTCGAGTTCGGCGATTTTCTTCTTGGTTTCCTCGATTTCACCAACCAGGGCCACCACCATGGGGTCGTCCTTCATGGCGTTCAAGAGGTCGCCCTGCACGGCGGAATACACTTTTTGGCCGAGAGCCTGGAACTTCGTCTTGAGGCGATTTTCTTCGGTGACGAGTTCAAGGCGCGTCACAGCGGTGGCAGCCAGCCCCGAGGCTTTGTTTTTGAGCTTATTTAGCACAGTTTCTTGCATAACATGTCCCTTTCTTCTGTAAAAATAGTAGTTTTTAAGCGTAAAAAACAATGGAGACTTAATATGAGCCGAAGCGATCGCAGGCGTGCCAAGCAAAACGCCAAGAATTTTGTGCCAAAGAAGACCAATTCCATGAACAAGTGGATTATTGTAGCTTTGGCAGTTGTCGCAGTAGTTTTCTTCGTCGGAACGACCTTAATTCAAAGAGGTGCTTAATCTATGAAGTTTCAAATAGACAAGAACGTATTCCTCGACGTGTTGCAGTCGGCCATCAACGCCGTACCTAACAAGTCTACCATCCAGATTCTCAACAACTTCGCTCTGCGCCTCGAAGGCAACTTCCTCGAAGTGAGCGCAACCGACCTGGACCTCGGCATCAGAGTCAAGGTCGAAGTCCAAGGTGAACGCGATGGTTCCGTGGTCATCAACGCTCGCAAGCTTTTGGAACTCGTCAAGAGCCTCGTCGACCCGAGCATCACCACCGTGAGCGTGGACGTCCAGGACTACCTGGCCAAGATCCAGTGGAGCGAACGCGGCAAGGCCAGCATCACCGGTTTCGACGCTAGCGACTTCCCTCCGTTCCCCGAAGTTGAAGGCGAATCGCTTTCGTTCAGCACGAGCGAACTCGCGTTCCTCGCCGAAAAGACCATGTTCGCCTGCTCCGTCGACGCCATCCGCCTGAGTCTGAACGGCGTGTACCTCGAAGCCAAGGACGGAGTCGTATCGATGATTGCAACCGACGGTCACCGTCTGGGCCGCGCCACCATCGAACAGGACGGCGCAAGCCTCTCCAACGGCGCCATCATCCCGCGCAAGGTTCTGCAGTACATTCTCCACATCGCCAAGAGCGACGCAAACATCGAAGTCCGTACTTCCGCAACGCACATTTTGTTCAGCACGGGTTCCACCCAGGTCATCTCCAAGTTGTTCGAAGGTCCGTATCCCAACTACCGCGCCGTGATTCCGCAGCAGTTCGAACGCACCGTGCAACTCAACACTGTCGAATTCCAGAACAAGATGCGCAGCGTTATCTCCATGGCCAACGCACGTACCCACAAGGTCCGCCTGCAAATCGACGGCAACACCATGGAACTCAGCGCCAACGACCCGGATGTCGGCGGCGATTCCCGCGAAGCTCTCGCAGTGACGCACAATGGCGAAGGCAACTTCAGCATCGGTTTCGACGGCCGCTACATTACCGAAATCTTCGGCATGTGCAAGAGCGAAGAAACCATCATGAAGATGAACAACCCCATCGGCGCCTGCATTATCGAACCGGTCGGCGAAGGCATGAACTTCTCGTTCCTGCTGATGCCCACCCACCTCACCGACGACTAATACATCGCAAGTGAATTTTAGAAGGGCCTGCAAGGGCCCTTTTATTTTTCGGGTCCGCAACATGGCAAACCAGATTCGCAAACGCATCAGCAAGAAAATCACGAAGGCCATCCACGACTTCAACCTGATTGAAGACGGCGACCGCGTGCTCGTCGCAGTGAGCGGCGGCAAGGATTCCTCTGTGCTGTTCATGGAACTTGCGAACCGCATGGGCAAGTTCCTGCCGAACTGCGAGCTCGCGGCCATACACATCCAAAGCGATTTCGCCGACAAGGCTCCGCGGGAATTCCTGCAGAACTTCTCGGACCAGTACCCGCAGGTGCCGTTCTATTTCAAGGACGTGGCCGTCGAGGCAAGACTCAAGGAAGGCCGCAAGCTGAACTGCTACTGGTGCAGCACGCAACGGCGCACGGAACTCATCAAGTTCGCCCGCGAAATGAACTTCAACAAAATCGCGCTCGGCCACCACATGGACGACATCGTCGAGACTCTTTTAATGAACATGCTGTACAAAGGCGAGTTCAGCGGCATGCCGCCCATGGTTCCGTACGAAAAGTACCCGTGCAGTATCATACGCCCGCTGTGCTACTGCGAGGAATCCGAAATCATCGCATATGCCGAAGACGCTGGCATCAAGAAATTCACCTGCACCTGTGAGTTTTCAAAGGCGAGCCACCGCAAGAGCATCCGCGAAGAAATCAAGAGCCTCACCCGCGGAAGCCCAACCCTGAAGGCGAATTTATTCGAAAGCATGCGGAATATCCGCATGGACTATTTGCTTTAAAGTCTGGCCGCCAAGTCCAGAATACGGCACTTTACAGAACTCGTTGCGCTCGTCCTGGCCTTGTGTGGCTGTTCCATCAGGCAAGTACGCCATCACCGAAGCCATGACGGCCAACGAAAACGCCGGCATTGCACACAAACTAACAAGCAGCACCGCCAGTAAAAAGTTTACTCGCCCCCGAACATGAAAACATACCCGTAAGTTCGCCGAACATGTACTACCCGCAACATGGGCAGGGCTATAACGACAAGGACAACGAAAGCAAGGCGGATTTCAGCCTCCTCTCGTAATGACGGAATACTTTACTGTAGGCTACCACCTGAACAAAAATGGGAAATCCATGCGGGCGCCTTGAACATATTCGGCGATTTCGATGGATGGCACTGGGCAGGCACAGGCGGCATAAGCCACTACTTCGATTAATTTGCTAAATTTGAAAACATGTTGAAGCAAATTATAGCACCCAGCGTCTTGAACGCAAACTTTCTGGAACTCGGCAACGGCCTCAAAGCCATCGAAAAAGGCGGCGCCGGCCTCGTCCACCTCGACATCATGGACGGCCATTTTGTTCCGAACATCAGTTTCGGTCCAGGCATTTCGGCCTGCGTCGGCAAAGGCACCAGCCTTCCGCTCGATTGCCACCTGATGATTGAAAATCCGGAAAAGTACGTCGGCGAATTCGCGAAGGCGGGAGCCTCCATCATCAGCGTCCATGCCGAAACCACGAACCACCTGGACCGCCTGCTGCACCAGATTGCAGAACTCGGCGTAAAGCCTGCCGTAGCCATCAACCCGGCCACGCCGCTCGAAAGCATCAAGTACGTGCTCGACATCGTCGACATGGTGCTGGTGATGTCCGTGAACCCGGGATTCGGCGGCCAGAGTCTGATTCCCTACTGCCTCGACAAGATCCGCGAACTCCGCCAGATGAAGCCCGAAATGGACATCCAGATTGACGGCGGCGTAAAACTGGACAACGTACTCGCCTGCAAAGAAGCGGGCGCCAACGTGTTCGTAGTCGGAAGCGCCATTTTCGGCAAGCCCGATCCCGAATCCGTCTGCCGCGAGTTCGTGAATAAAGTAAACGGCTAAATATAGCGCAACAGCAAAAAGCCTAGTTTCAAACGCCGAACGTGGAACGCCGAACGTGGAACGTCGAGCTTGAAACGTCGAGTTTCAAACGCCCGGCCTGCCGCAAGGGATTCAAAAAGCCGACGCCATCGCGCCGGCTTTTTTTTGCAGACATTTTGCGGGTTAGGCTTTTTTGCCAGCCGCCTTCAAGGCATCCTTCTTCGCCTGTTCCTCTTCGGGAGTGGGTTTCGTGTCTTCGAGCAGGCGGTCGGCCCATTCGTCCCAGAATCGGCAGCGCTCGCCTTCCAATTTCATCTTCGCGAACTTGACGGGTTCTGTTTCGGTCGCGAGCGTCACCACCGATTCCTTGTAAGCCTGCGGGAGCCCTGTCACATGGCTCATGCGTTGCTTGAGTTCGGCGACGGTAGCGTCGAGGATGTCGACTTCGAAACGGCGTTCAATATAGCGGCGCGCAATGAATCCAAGCGACATAAAGTAATCGCCCTGGTTGCCTTCGGCCAGGTAGTTGCGCGAGCGCAGTTCCTTGAGAGCGAGCACGGCTTCTTCGTAAGGCGGCAGCCGTGGGGCAGCCCCCTGCTTTGCGAATTTTTTATGCAGGAACCAACCCAGGAACACAAACAAGGCGACTCCCAGAACGGCGAAAACGATGTACAGCCACTGCGGGAGCCTCGGATCGGCAATCGGGTCCTCCACTTCCAAAATATCGGTTTCTTCGCCGGTGGTACGCGTAGAGACCTTCACGGCCACGGGATCGGTACGAGTCTTGACGGTGTCGGAGCCCAGAATGGCGTTCACCTCTTGCGGGGCGATGGGAAAATCTCCACTCACGAACGTGTTGAGAGTGGCGAGCCACACGAACTTGGCGGTACCCTTGGGCATGCCCTCGGTGATTTTCTCGTTCTTCATTTCCTTGACCTCGAAACTGCCGAGATTCCCGACGAAACTCGGGAGATCCACGATGGCGTTTTCAGGAGCCGTCACGGAAATTTCGTAATTGAACATATCGCCCACGAACACCTGGGCATTATCAACATTGGCCTTTACGCTTATATCAAAAGCGAAGGCGCACATCGAAAAAAATGCAACTATAAGCAACAGGCGGCGTGCAATATATGAAAACAGGATTTTTGAACTGGACATATAACCTCTTTCAACACTCGTTGAATATACAAATTTTATATTTGAAAAAGTATGAGACTTGCCGCCATTACGACCATAGCCCTTCTATGTGCCACAAGCGCGTTTTCAGAAGTCGCCGCGAAAGACAAAGGGAACGCCGCGGAGAGTAAAGGGAACGCCGCGGACTCCGCAAGTTTCAAATATTCGCACGACAACATCCTTACGATTATGGGCGTCGTTATGACCCACCACGCCCTGCGCAATTCCGAATCCCTGCACAACTGGCCATTTTTTGCAGTAGCGGCGCCCGCCCTGAGCACGACCTTCAAAGTCGAGAACGAGTTCAACAAGCTGATTTCCGTAAAGGGCAACGCCGACGGGAGCCTCACCTTCATGAACACGGGCATCACCGCCGGAATCGACCTACTGCTGCTCCATTTGCTGGAAGTCGGCGTACACGGGGCGATATCTTCGGCATGGAACTACGGCGAGGCAAGTACCTTCATGGGCGTGTACAATCCCGAGAAAAAGAAATTCGACGAAGACATATTCCTCACCGACGGTTCGTTCAGCGCGATTTACAAAGGCTCCATCACAATTCCCCTTTTGGCATTTCTGCCCAAAAGCAACTGGACCAAGATCATCCTGAAATTCAACGCCACCCTGGAAAATTCCTTTTATACCGGAGCCGACGATGGGGAACCCTGGAGAGCCGGAGCCGACGTGCGTGTGAACGGCTACCGTGGCGAACTGGGCGCAAGCATCATGTACATGCTGCCATTCAAACACGTCAATATGTTCATGCTTTCGGGCAAAGTGAGCGGGTTCCTCGACGAAGACGACTGGGACGAAATTTACGCGGATTACGACCCCGACTTCAAGATATACAACATCACCCCCATGCTCATGTTCAAAATCGACGAAAGGTGGAGCGGAATGGCCATGGCACCAATCATCCGCGAACGAAAATTGAACAAAAGCAAGTACGACGCCGGCGAAGAACTGATGCTGAAGCGCGTGGGCACGGAATGGCGAATGAACGTGGTGATGTGCATGCTCAACTACAAATTTTAAAACGCACTTGAATTTTAACATGCACTTGAACCAAGCAGCAACGAAATTCGAGACGCGCTCCGAGAGGCTCGTTGAATCGCAAGTCGAACCGCATATCGAGACGCGCGGAAAACAAGATTCTATATCCATATGACGGCTATCCTGGTTCTATACTTCGTTGCTCTTGCTATCGTTGCCGTAAATAGCGCACGGCATGTAAAAGGGATTCCAGACTTTTTCGTGGCTAGGAAGGGCGCGAGCACCACCGCGGTGGCGGGAAGCCTTATCGCCACGATTCTTGGCGGATCCGCCGTCATAGGCGCCATCGATGCCGGGCCGACTTTGGGCGGAGCCGCGGCATGGTTCATGCTCACGGGGGCGCTTGGGCTCCTTGCCCTTTTGCCGCTAGCCGGCCGGGCCTATAAACTGGGCAAGTATTCGCTGCCCGACCTCATCGAAAATATGTACGGCAAGGGCCCAAGGGCGGTGGCGAGTATCGTCATTCCGCTTTCCTGGACAGGAATCGTAGCCGCCCAGATAATCGCCGCCGCGAAGTTGCTGCAGAACTTCGCCCCCGTGAGTTACACGGCAAGCGCCTTCATTGTCGCCGCAGTCTTTATTTTGTACACAATCGCCGGAGGTCAGCATTCCATTCTGCGTACGGACTTCTTGCAAGCCCTCGTCATTCTGGCGGCATTATTCCTGCTCGCAGGATTCTGCTATTTTCATAATGGAATCGCAGGCATCGAGATTCAAACGGCCGCAAGTTCCACCGCTGCCCCCGGATTCCCTTTTAACGATAATTTCACGCCACTCGCCCTCTTGCTACTGCTGCTCACCTACGGAACCACATTCACCGCAGGCCCCGACATGTTCAGCAGAATCTTCTGCGCCAAGGATGTCGCCACCGCCAAAAAATCCATCGCCATCGCCGCCACAATCCTTGTGCCCGTCGCCACTATCATCGGTTTCCTGGCAGCGTGCGGCTCCGGCCTGCAAGATGTCCAAGGCACACGAATCACCGCCCTGGCGCAACAAGTTCTCCCTGCGCCACTGCTTCCGCTTATGGCCATCGCCTTGTTGAGCGTCGTTTTGAGCAGCGCCGACACACTGCTCCTGAGCAGTTCCATCATCATTTGCGAACAGTTCGTCACACGCCGCGAAAATAAAAACGCCACGACAATACACCGCACAACGCCATTCCGCACCGACTGCGAAATTATAAACGCCTCAACGGCACCCCGCACAACATCCGACCGCGACCTGTTCAAAGCGCGGACCGTCATACTCTTGAACGGAATCATTGCGCTTTTTGTCGCCCTCCACTTCACCGACATCATAGAAACTCTCCTGCTCGCCCTGGCCGTATACGCCGGAGCATTCACCGTACCTGTGCTTTGGGGGCTCGCAGGCTTCCGTTCAAAACCCAAGTTCGTCGCCGCAGCCATAATCGCTGGCGGAATCATCGCCATGACCGCAAAAGTATTGCCCGCAATCACCGAAGAACACCTGGCCGACTTCCTGACTGTCGCCGCATTCGCCGTGAACGCAATTTTTATGGCCGTCGGCCGAATATCAAAGCATCAATAAATCGAAAAACGGCCTCCTGAATTCCGTGCATGCCCAGCAAACCAAAGTTCAACGCAAATACAACTCCGCCATTTGCCGAGCCGCCCGAGCCGTAAACGGGCAACTCTGCGTTTCAAATGACGCCATAAAATTAATTCCTAAATACAAACCGGAATTTCTGTACTCGGCAATTTTCTTTGCCGCTTTCGATGCATAGTCCGCATCATCCATCATTCCGAAATGTTCCCACACAAAAATTTTGCGAGCGCGAACGTTCAGGCAGGTAAAATCAGGATACACTTGCCCAAATCCTTTCACCTTCATTGGACATTCATATTTAAATGGAATTTTTAGGCGATCCAATGTTTCCGCAATGATCACCTCCGACTTGGACCGCACGCGAATCCCGCTTGATGTCAAAAGTTCCTGCGAATCATCGTCGAAAGGCTTTCCGCTAAAAGGCTCCGATAGCCATCGCGCCGCAAACTCGTCGTCGGGCAAGCGCACAGGCGCCACAAACATCCGCCGCGCCACATGCATTTTCTGGTACACAGCATCCACCGCATCCGGGAAAAACTGCTTGGAGAATTTCCTTAAAAGTTGCAGTTGCTTTTGCGCCGCCTTGCCGACGCGCTCCCAGTAATCTTTTTGGACTAGTTTTTTTACCAAAGCCTGATTATTGACCGGAATATACTTGCCATGTGTATCGTTAGGGCATTCCATAAAAAAACATGCGTGTTTTTTATGATGACGTTCAAACCTCACACGCCCTTGGGGTGCACTTCGAAGAAACAAAGTCGCCTGCTTTTGTATTTGGATCAACTCCGCAATCCGGTCTTTTATTTGGTCTTCCAGGAAATCCGGGGAAAGCCACTCCCTTTGTTTCGAAAGTTGTAATAATAGGGTGTCCTGTTTCACGATTTCATTCTTTTGGATATTAAGCATTATTGCCTCCTTATCCATATAGACGGATTTTTCCCCGAAAATGTTCCTTTTTTTTAGCAGGAGGGTGCTGGAGGAGGCAGGGGTGTAGTAACCTTGGGAATTTCGGCCATTTTACTACACCGTTTTCTTCAAAAACGTCATGCTTTCAAATATTTGAACTATTGACACACCCGAATTGTGTAGTAAGCGAGGGCTTTTCCGGTGATTTACTACACGTCGCGCATTTATTTAACCAAATGCAAAATGGGAAATCCAAAAAATATGTAGTAAAAAAAGTGTTTTCACCCTATTTACTACATAAAAGATGGATTTAATTACATAAAAGCCGAATTCAAACGCCGCGGCCCAATATTTTTCTAAGGCGAAGTTCTGCGGTAGGGTGCTCGCGGTACAACAGCGCGAACATCTTGGTATAGGGAATTTCGCACTCGCCCAATTCCCGCAAAGCAGCCTTGGACTTCGTTTTCCCCAATTCCTTGAAAGCGTACATGTCGGCCTCGTATTCCTGCCCCCAACAATACCAATGAAACCCGACTCTAAACGGAATCGCCACCAGATGCAACCACAGCACACCCATCCAAAAAGGCATTCCGCTGCGAATGAGTTGCGTGGCCAAGAACCAAATGGCAATCATTGCCAAAATCACTTTGGTCAAGTTGCGCAGTATGGCGTGGCGGGCTTTCTGGTGCCCCCTCTCGTGCATTTCCACAAAGGCGTTCGTCGGCGGATCCTTGCGGTTTTCGGGCAGCGGTACAATGTCGTTAATCAACGGAATTACACGCAAAACGGCAAACACGCCGCCACGCAACTGCGTTGCACGACGCTCCCGAATTTCGACAACGACACGGGCGATAAGTTCTATACAAAGTAACACATACAGCAGCATAGATTCGCAGCCACTAGCCAATGTTCTTAAGCACCGCGTTCAAACGCTTCACCGATTCCTCGAATCTGGACTTTTCCCACTCCACAAAGCCCTTGTCCTCGGGGTGGGCCTGGTCGTAGTCATCGAATATTTCACGGCCGCGCGCTATATCGCGGTCCAGGCCGTGAGCCACGCTGTCGAACCAGTCTCGCTCTAACTGGCGGAAGCGCTTGACCAAATCCTCGAACGTCTCGGGCAAGTTCACCAGGCGCCCGACTTCGCGGTTCAAATCCTTGTTGGCATCGCTCACCAACATCTTTCGCAGTTCGCGGGGATTCGTCTTGCCAAGCGTCACATCGCCTTCTACAAGCGTAATCATCTGGTCCAGCAAATAACGTTCCAGGTAGTCCGTGTAAGCGCGCAAGGCATCTTGCCTAACACGTTCACGCATAAAATTCTCGCCAAGGCCGTCGATGTGTTCCTTGGTATAAACGTCGCGCACCTGTGTCACCTGCAAGCGGTTGTAGGCATCGAAAACCAGACGCGCAATTTCGGCATTGTAGATGCTGAAAAAACTGACGGCCACAATTCCCTTGCCACGCACGGAATACTTGTAGGCGTTGCGGTCTAGCGCATAGGCGTTCTTCGCATAATTCCAGCCGGGCACAATTTCGTTGAGCCTTGCAGGCACGCCCATCAACTGCGGGTCACCCGGGCGAACGAGCGAAAACGGGAACTTGAGTCGCTGCGGCAAAGTCGTAACTCCGCTTGCAATGAGCGTAAACGGAGATTCGCGGTAGTTGGCGGGGAACTTGATGTTCACGCCAAGGCCGAAGAACATTCCCTGGCCAGGCATAATCTCTTGGTCGGGCATACGGCCGGTGTGGTTGCTGCCCACATTGGCGCCATAGCCCAAATTGCCGCAGCCATCGGGCCACAGGGCGGCAATCAAAAGGGAGTGGTGGTGCATCTGGGTCATGGGGCCCATGTACGAACTGTTCACCTCGCCTTCTTCGATATGGCAGCAAGGCGCGATAATCGAGGACTTCACGATAGCCTTGCTAGCCACCTTGCAGCGACTCATCAAAACAGAACCCTGGACTTCGGCGCCGGTATGCACCTTCACGCCCGTCTGCACATTGGAATTTTCGAGAATCACCGAATCGTAAATATGGCTGGATTCCTCGAGAGAACTGAGAATCACGGAATTGCGGATTTTTGCAGCGCCCTCGACGCGAGCATGCGAGCCGATCCAACTATTGCGAACGATGTTCGTATTGCTGATGACCGCACCCTTGCCTACGACGCCAAACGGGAGCGCCACATCGTTGCGGAACTGCTCCAGCATCTCGTCGAAGGACTTTTGCACTTCGACGTCGGCAGCATGGAACAACTGCGCATCCACCAAGTCGGTGGTGATGTCGGGGAACACCTTCACGGTGCGGCCGCCCATCTCGTTTCCTACGTTCATGGCCGTGCCAATCATGTAGTTGATTTTTCCGCTGCTCACCAGCGAGCCCACGTTCTGCACCACGGCGCTGCTGCGCACATACACGTTGCTGAGCATGGCCACCTTGTAGACAAGCGCATTCTCGATAAAGCAGTTGTGAACCAGGCTGTCGTAAATGCCCGTGGGGTACGAAATGTCGCCCGGCAAAAGCAGAGTACCGTAAAAGGCCGGCAAACGGACATCACCCATGAACACGGAATTGAAAATGCGGTCGGCGGTAAAGTTGGCTTCCACCTGCACGCGGTTCCAGTCGTCGCAGCGGTTGCCGTTTTTTTCGAGCGCGACAATCTCGTCGCCCGTGAGGGGGCGGAACTTGCCAGCGGTAGCCCTGGCGGCTTTAAAACTTTCTGCCAAAGAAGCCAAAAAACTATTCTTCAGCACTTTTTTCAATTTCAACAGTCTCTGCATACCATAAAAATAGACTAAATTAAGAGTGTTATGAAGGAAGTCCTCTTCAATTTGATTAGAAAACACCACTACAATATTTCCATCTACACCGAGGAAATATTCGAAAGGCGCTGCCAAGAAGAAATCATCCGCAGCGATGAGGAACAAAGTTCCTTCGTTTACATCGAAATCGACTTCGCCACCATCCAGAACTTGTTCCCGAAGTCCCCCTCCGCCGAGAATAGCGAAAACGGCGAAATCTTCTGGGAAATCTTCTTCGCAGCGCTCTCCAAGAACAACCGCGGCAGCGACATCATCGGGTTCCTCGAAAAAGAAAGCGGACTCGGCATGCTGCTACTGGATTCCAAACTCCCCGGCTGGAATCGTGTCAAGGGCCGCATAGAACAGACTGCGCGCGAACAGGGCTACGGCGACATCGGCACGATTTTAAACAAGGCTATCAAGCCCATAGTCTACCCCACCTGCATCCAAGAAAGCGGTGAACCCGCTGCGGCGCAGTAAAAACGGGCCATAAATGAAAGTCCTCGTCATAGGTTCCGTTTACCCTCGATTCGAAAAAGACGCCGAAGTCCCCTGGCTCCGCGCCTCCATCGAGCATCTCAAAAAGCAAGGCGTCGAAATCCAGGTGCTCGCCCCCGCCTACAAAGGCCTCAAGAGCCACAGCATCGACGGGACCCCGGTGAACCGCTTCAGGTACGCCCCCGCCAACTGGGAAATGCTGACCCACGAAGAAGGCGCCCCGAGCAAAATGGCATCGAAGCCATGGCTGCAGTTGCTCGCCATTCCGTACGTCATCAGCGGTTTTTTCAAGTGCATCAAGATTTGCCGCAAGTGGAAGCCCGACGTGATTCACGCCCACTGGCCGTTCCCGCACGCATTCATCGCGCTTGGCGCCGCTAAACTTTTCAAGATTCCCCTGGTGCTCAACTTCCACGGCGCCGAACTGCTGCTCATCCGCAAGCACAAGTGGGTCCGCCCCATGCTCAAGTTCGCCATCAAGCGCGCCCAGGCCGTATTCGCGAACTCCAGTTTTACCGCCGGCAAAATCAAGGCCATACACAACGTGAACGTGGAATGGAGCCCCTACGGAACCACCCTCGGCAGCACAGGAAATTTGAACGCGCACCCCGTAAACGACAAGTTCAAAGTCTTGTTTGTCGGCAGACACATCGAACGCAAAGGTATCTGCTATCTGATCGAAGCGGCGAAATTCCTGGACCCGCAGAAATTTGAAATTCGCATTGTGGGTGAAGGGGACTTGAGCCAGGAACTCAAGACACAGGCGGCGGCGCTTACGCAAAGTGGAATGGCGCACTGCCCCATCATCTTCACAGGCAAATTGATTCCCCCGGCCCTCGAAAGCGAATACAAGCACGCAAACGTTTTCGTACTCCCCGCCATCGTCGACCACAAGGGCGATACCGAAGGCCTGGGAGTCGTCCTTATCGAAGCCATGGAACTCGGGCTCCCCATCGTCGCCAGTAACGTCGGCGGAATCCCCGACGTAGTCGTGGACGGGGAATCCGGGATTCTCGTCCCCGAAAAAAATCCCG
This sequence comes from Fibrobacter sp., assembly GCA_045598645.1. Lineage (GTDB taxonomy): Bacteria > Fibrobacterota > Fibrobacteria > Fibrobacterales > Fibrobacteraceae > Fibrobacter. The sequence continues at coordinate 16,527 of JAZLMK010000019.1, read as the reverse complement.
AAGCCCTGGCAACCGCCATCGCGAAGTTGGAAAGCGACCCGGCCCTCACTCAAAAACTTCTGCAAGGCGCGCAAAAGCGCATCGATGAATGTTTCAACTGGGACAAGATTATTGAGCGCCAAATCGCCATTTACAACAAACTTGTATAAAACCGCGACGGTTTTAGCGTCGGATTCAGTGGCGGTTTTAGCTCTCGCGCAGGCAAAAGTTGCTGTGACGTTTTTTGCTTTATCCGCAGCGTTGTTCTTTGCTAGTTGCGGCGATAACGCCAGTTCCCCTTTTGCACCCGAAAGTTCCGGCGAATCAAGCGCCATAGGCGACTGCAACGAATGGACAAACGACTTCTCCGTATTCTCCCCCAAAAACAAGACGCAATACAATTGCAAAAATGGCAAATGGGAAATCTCCCGCATTGAGGATTCCATCGGCGGAATCTACTACTCAAAAGATTTGATGATTATCCCCAACGACCCGGCCCCACAGGATTCGCTCAACTACCGGCTCTCTAGCGGTGGCACATTTATGAAACTGGTACCGAACGTCGAATACACATTGAGTTTCGACTCTCTTGAAGGCGAGTCGCCAACTCTGAATTTGTACCGCGACTACACAAAGGATTTCTCGGTCAAAGCCACCGATTCCGCTGGCCGCTATTATTACCATTTTTCGCTATCCGGCAAAAACGACAGTTCTCTTTACTTTTACCACATCACTCTCACCGACTCCAACGAAAAAGTTTTTGAAGGTCCAACCAAAAACGCACGCCTTACAACCGCCATGGGGCCCTTTTCCACGCATTTCAGCGTGAATCTCATTGTAACAGGGCCATACACCTCCACCACCGACAATCTCACGGAACAGGAATTTATTGAAAAACTCAAAAAGCGATTTGACCAAGCTTTTGATTCCAGCGGCATATTTATAGACAAACTAAACGTCTTTCACGCCAAAGACCATCCGACATACGGAGAATACTTCGACTTCAGAAGGCCCTACCAAATGCCGGACAATTACTATCATGTGCAATACCAAATGCTAAAAACCTGGCCCAAGCACGAAAACGCCCTGAACATCATTCTAGGCTACCAGATAGAGGCCAACAGCGCCATCGCCTTCTCGACGAAATTCGGAGGAACACTGAACGGCGAAGCGAACGGAAGCCCGTTCATCGTCGCCTCCACCGCCCACAATTCCCAAAAAATTGCGACATCCATAGTGCACGAAATCGGCCATTTCCTTGGACTTCGCCACACCACCTCCACCACACGGAACATGGAAACCGACCTCGACCAATCCAACACCCACGATGGCATAGAAGACACTCCGAACTGCGGGACGATTCTTGAAGAGAAATCAGCGAAAAATGACTGTGACGACCTGTCCAACATCATGTACCCCTACCCCAGCGCGACCTTGAACCAGGAATTTTCAGAGAAACAATTCGAAATCATGAAAAAGAACCTTTCCATCACCCCGCATTGAATTTTTATTCTGTTTTCTATACAAGTTTATTAAATCTACAAATCAACCACCTTAAATGCATTGCAAAAGACGAGGCTCCCGCAAGACCTCGTTTTTTTGATTATATTTTGAATCAAACGGAAGGAAAAAAATATGAAATCCCTCAAAATCTCCAAAATTCTCATGGCGACTACCCTCGCCAGTGTTTTTTCATTCACCGCCTGCGGCGATGACGACAGCGGTTTTAACGCCGACGACGAAATCCAAAGTGGCGAAAGCGGCTCCACGACCGTGACCGAAACCACGACCGGTTCGCTCGAAATCGACGAAAAGGACCAGACCCTGCAAATCAGGATGGTCGATGAGCAAAAGGCTTGCGTCAGTAAAGACTACGGCGAAACGTACAAAATCCAAACGCTCAACCCCGACACCGTGTACGTCGCCATGACGTACGAGTTCTACGGCGATACTCTTGCACTCTACACCTGCAATAGCGACACAGCGCACATCGACGAAATCGACACCGATGATTGCAGCCGTTATCCGTCACTCTATGTTGGCGGTACCAAGGGGAAAATCAACGGCAGTTGGACTTATACAGGCTGCAGAAAAGAATACGGCTACACCGAATGCGACGAAGACTATAACGAAACCCGAGTCGTCAAATTCAACAAGAACTCGTTCACAACGACAGAAACTGTTTCGTACGACGTCGACCTGGGCAACAGCTACTTCGCCGAAAAATTGATTAAGACCATCGCCGGCGAAAACTACAGCTATTTCGACATCGATTACCTCGAAGAAGAGGGCGACATAAAGTACGCCGCCGATGACTACGATGTAAAAATCAAGACTCGTTCCGCAGGCACCTTCGCTTTCGTCTACGATGGAACCACCTATACAGCGACACTCGTCAACAAGAGCAAATCCAACGTCACCGACTACGAAATCACCGTCAGCAACGGCAAAAAATCCTGCAAGTTCACCAGCAAGATTTACCGCAAAGACGCAATCACCAGCGACATGTGCAATGCCAAGAACAGTGAGTATTTCGAAAGATACACCGATTACAATGACGACCACGAAGCAATCTACACCGTGAACCGCTACAAAAACGAAAACGAAGATGAATTCAACGATTGTATGGACCGCCTCACCGGCCTCTCGACAGATGACGACTGGGACGACGACTACAGCAGCGCCAAATCCAGTTCCAGTTCTTACCGCAGCAGTTCGAGCAGCATCAACATTGTACTGGAAACCAAGATTGACGAAAAAGCCCAGACCATGGTATTCAAGCCCATAACTTCCAGCCTTTACTGCACAACCAACAGCGACCACTCAACATTTAAAATGTCAGAAGTCCTGTGGGGATCTTCTTATTACGAAGCCGTGAAGTATGAATTTATTAAGGACACGCTGGTCGTTTACGAATGCGAAAATTATCAATATTATGGCTTCAGCTATTGCGACGATTACGCAGACATGTTCGTTGGCGGAAAGGCCGGAACCATTTTTGGAACTTGGACAAACACAGGATGCTATAAATACGGTTCTTACGCAAGTTGTGACGATTTGGACGACAGGATTGAAACCATCGAAATCACCGAAGACGGAATCTCGACATCCGTTGAATACCTCACTGAAAAGTCCGATCCAGTAGATTTAAGGGAAACTGAATTGATGGAAAATATCGCCAACTTGTTCTCTAATGGTCGTTATTACTATAGTTTCTCGGCAGATGACCTGTTCTATTCCGGAAACTACGAATACCTCCTCAATGACACCTTGGTCGCCAAGGATGCATCCAGTTCACAAGTCACTCTCACATACAATGGCCACGACATCACGACTAAAGTGATTAGCGCCAGAGAAAATCCGGATAGTTCTGCCGTTATTGTAACATCGGCCGACACCACTTGCGAATTGGCATATATTGATTATTCATCCTACGAAATAACCGAAAATGAATGCAAGGCAAGCAACAAGGATTACTTCTCTTACGATTACGACTACGACTTCAAAGACGAAAAGATTTATTACGTTGAGGGCTATTTCAGATCCAACTACAGCAACTTCACAAGTTGTCTAAAAAATATGCAAGCCCGTTATGCACCCGAAGAAAAGGATGATGACGACACCGGCGATACCGACGTAGATACTGGTGATACGGACACGGGCGACAAGGATGTCGATACAGGCGATTCCGACACGGGCGATGAAGTAGTCGTCATTGGCGAAAAGCCTGTCGATACTGGCGATAAAGCAGTCGTCGACGTCGCCCCCGACGCAGAAATGGTAGCTCCGGCTCCCAAGTCCCTCAAAAACGCTCATAAGCAGGTTGAACGCAGAAAAACAAGCAAGTTCATGCGCTCGCTGATGCACGCCACCAAGCGCTAAACTTCAATCAAAATATTTTAGCAAAAGACGAGACTCCCGCGAGCCTCGTCTTTTTTTTACTTTGACAAATTTTGGCATAGGTGCGATATTATATTTGCAACAGAAAGGAAATTGCTATGAAATTCATTCACACCGCCGACTGGCACCTCGGAAATTCGATGCACGATATCGACAGGCAAAAGGAATCCGCCGGTTTCCTCTCCTGGCTCAAGGAACAGATAGTAAAAACGGGTGCGCAGGCGCTGGTGGTTTCTGGCGATATTTTCGACACGACCACACCCTCGAACGAGGCGAAATCGCAGTATTACCGTTTTTTGGCATCCCTTTTGACGACGGAGTGCAAAAACGTAGTCGTCGTAGGCGGAAACCACGATTCCGCAAGCCTTCTCGACGCCCCGTGCGACATCCTGGACGCACTGAACATCCAGGTGGTGGGCTCCATCGTAAACCGCACCCCGCAAGACCTGGTGCGCGAATTCAAGGACTCCGCCGGCAACGCCATCGCCATATGCGCAGCCGTCCCGTACACCCGCGAAAACGAAATCCGCAAGTACGTGACCGACGCTAATGCAGTCTTTGCCGACAACGCGAACAAGGGGCTCTACAAGGCTGTTTTCGAAGCCGCCGAAGCACTCCGCGACGGCCGCGACATCCCGCTCGTCGCCACAGGGCACCTCTACGCCGCGGGCCTCGAAGGCCGCCCCGAAAACGACAACGGCGAGGGCATGAAAAACAGCGGCGTGCGCGACATCGTCGGTAACCTCGGAACCGTCCCCGTGACCGTTTTCCCCGAAGGTTTCGACTACGTCGCCCTCGGGCACATCCACTACACCTCGACAGTCGCCAAGAACCCGAAAGTCCGCTACTCCGGCTCGCCATTCGTCCTGGGGTTCGACGAGGCGAAAATCAAGCACCATGTACTCCTGGTCGAAACAAGTGCGGGCAAAAACCCGGCAGTCGAAAAGATCGAAGTCCCCGCGCATTTCGAATTCAGGCGCATCCAGGGCGCAAACGAAGAAATCCGCGACGCACTCCGCGAACTGCGTAAAAATCCCGGGGAAAAGCCCCTGAAACTGGAAATCGTCTACGAATACACTCCGGGCGTGAACATCCGCGAATTCCTCGCAGGCGAACTGGAACAGGCGCCATTCGAAGTCGTGAGCTGGAAAACATCGCGAAGCGATTCCCTGAACGCCTCGGATTTCAGCGACGATTCCCTGGACGACGTGAGCGTCCTTGGCGACGAGGACATTTTCAAGCGCCTCATCATGATGAAAAACGGCGTCACCGAAATGGACGAATCCTTGCAAAAGACATTTGACGAATTCTATCCGCTGTTCAAACAGTTGGCCGACGAAGTCGAAAGCGAAAAGAAGGGGTAGGCAGCCATGAAAATCCTGAAAATCGAACTTGAAAACATCAATTCGCTGTTCGGAAAGTGGTGCATCGACTTTACCGACCCCTCGTTCGTGAACAACAGCCTGTTTTCCATTTCCGGCCCCACAGGCAGCGGCAAGAGCAGCATCCTCGACGCCATCACGCTCGCCCTTTACGGCCGCACTCCGCGCCAGGAAACCATCCACAAGGGCGGCGACGGCAACGAAGTCATGACCCGCGACGCAGGGTTCTGCAGCGCGCGCGTCACATACCGCTGCAGCAAGGGGGAATTCGTCTCGGAATGGAGCCAGCGCCGCTCCCGCGACAAGGCGAACGGCAACCTCCAGGACGCCCAGGGAACCGTGTACCGCGTAGGCGAAGAAGCGAGCCCGATTTTCAACGGGAAGACAGGCACCAAGGAAGAACTCGCCAAGGTCAACACCGAAAATACGCAGCTCGACTTTTCGCAGTTCTGCCGCTCCATCATGCTCGCGCAAGGGGAATTCAGCAAGTTCCTCACGTGCGGCGAAAGCGACCGCGCGCAGATTCTCGAAAAATTGAACGGCTCCGAAAAATACCGCCTGATTGCAAAAAAAGTAGGCGACCGCTGGTCCAAAGCCAAGGCCGACAAAGACGCCCTCGAAGCGCAACTGAAGGAAAACGAGAACGTCGTCTTGAGCGAAGAGAAAAAGCAGGAACTCCAGGCCGCGATGGCATCCCTCGAAACGGAGGGTAAAAAGCTCGCCAACGAAAAAAAGGAAACCGACGAAATCATCGCCTGGTACAAAGAACTCAACAAGAAAGCTACCGCTTTAAACAAAGCCAAAACCGCACGCGAAGAGGCCGAAAGCGCACAGAAAAATTTTGCGGATAGCGACGCGCGTTTGCAAAAGGCTCTGGCCGCAAGCGAATGCTCCGCCACTTTCGCAAGGCTCGACGAACTCAGGAAATCCAAAGCCAAAACCGAAAACGAAATCGGCCAAAACAGCGAATCGCTCCCCGGGCTGGAATCCGCGCTCGCCACGACGAACACGCAAAAGAACGCAGCGGAAGCCGCACGGGAGCAGGCTAGCAAGTACATCCAGGACAACGAATCGCTTTGGAACGAAGTCCGCACCCTGGATACGCAAATCCAGTCCGCCGACGGCAACCTGAAACTCGCAATAGGCCGGAAAAATGACGCCAACGAAAAGTTAGCCAAGGCTAACTTCAAGCAACAGCAGGCGCAACAAAGCATCGGCGAGCTTCAAAAAGTCTTCGACGACGCCGACACGTTCCTCAAGGCGCACCCGCTCGACCAAAGCCTGCCGCAAGTGATTTCCAAAAGCGAGCCCGTCGTTTCGCAACTCCGCAAGAACATCGCGGAACTCAAGGATCAGCAAAACGCACTGGCCGCCGCGCAGAACGACGTAAGCAAGGCCATCGAAAACCTGGAAACCGCGAATGCGCAAAAAGCCGAACTTCTGCAAGAACAGAACGAACTATTCAAGAACGAAGTCCTCGTGCTCGCCGACATGATTCAAAAGCACCTGCAGCCGAACGCACCGTGCCCCGTCTGCGGCTCCACCGACCACCCGGCATGCAACGCCGCGCACACCCCGGAGCAACCCGACGCAAACGCCGAAGCCGCAGCCGACACCGCCGCAAAAATCCGCGACCTCAACTCACGAATCCAAACGGCCGAAGGCAAAATCACAAAATTCGAAACAGAGAAAGCCCGCGCCGAAGCCGCCGTAAACGCGGCGAACGAAGCCATCGAAACCGCGAAGCACCACCGCGACGAAGCCATCGACATCCTCGCCGACGCATGGAAACCCTGGGCGCAGTTCGACATTGAAAAAATCGATTCCACGCTCGCCCTCCTGAAAAAACGGTCCGACGCCTACACAAGCCAGAAGGCGGCCTGCGAAAGCGCGACCCAAAAACTCATCGCCGCCAAGTCCGACGAATCCGCCGCCAGGACGGCCGCGCAAAGCGCCGCCGACCTCGCGAAAAAGGAATCCGACGCGCTCAACGCCGCACAAAACGCAAAAGACAATCTCGTCGATCAACGCAAGCAGAAATTCGGCGACCAAAACGTCAACGACGACGCCAACCGCGCCAAGGCCGCCCTGGAAACCGCCAACGCGAACCTGCAAAAAAACGCAGACAGCCTCCGCGACATAGAAAACAAGCGCAACAACTGCAAAACGCAAATCGCGACACTCCAGAGCCAACTGGAAGGCATCCAGAACAACCTCGCCCTGGCGCAGTCCGACTTCGAGGCCGCCCTGAAAAAGCACGACTTCGAAAGCGAACAAGCCTACACGCAAGCGCGCCTAACGCAAAACGAGTTGCACCAACTGCAAACCCGCAAACAGCAAATCGAGAACTCCCTCGTCGCCACAAGGCAATCCGAAAGCGACGCCGCCACCGCACTCGAGAACGCCAAAAAGGAACGCGCCGAATCAAGGCCGCTCGAAGAACTGCAATTGCTCGCCCAGAAGCAAGAAGCCGAACTCGAAGAAAAGCGCAACCACTATTCCACCATCAAGGCCACGCTGCAGCAGGACCAGGGCAATTCCGAACACCGCCTCAAACTGCAGCAGGAATTCGACAATGCGAACAAGGAGTTCATCCGCTGGGACACCATGCGCGACTGGTTCGGCAAAAAGGACGGCGACGACTTTTCGCAGTTCGTGCAAGGACTCACGTTCAAGTCGCTGTTGAAGCACGCCAACAGGCAACTGCAAATGGTACGCGAACGCTACACGCTCGAAGCCAAGGGAAACCTCGACTTCAGCCTGCGCGACGCCCACTTCGACTACCCGAGAGCCATCAGCAACCTTTCGGGCGGCGAAAAATTCCTGATAAGCCTTTCGCTTGCGCTCGGCATCGCCGACTTCGCGAGCCGCAACGTGAAAATCGAATCGCTGTTCATCGACGAAGGCTTCGGCACGCTCGACCCCGATTCGCTGAACGACGTTCTGGATTGCCTCAAGGCGCAGCAGAAGCGCGGCAAGATGCTCGGGTTCATTTCGCACGTCGACAACATGATCCACGAAATCCCGCAGAAAATCGAACTCGAAATCAGGCCGAACGGCCACAGCGTCATCCACGGCCCGGGCGTACACTCCGCCTGAGGCCGCCCCTGGCGCGCTTCCCAGTTGGACTAGGCATTTTCGCCCCCGCACAGCAAAAAAATTCTACACTTTTGCCACAGTGATATTATATTATGAAAATGAACTACATCACAAAAGCCCTTCTTTGCGCTGCATGCGCCCTCACCATCGCCGCTTGCGACGATGACGACAGTTTCACGCCGACCGGTGCCAATTCCGACGCGGAGCTTTCCAGCAATTCGACAAGTCCGTCCAGCCATGCGACAGTCTCCAGCGACTCCAAGGCGAAATCCAGCAGTGCGGCGACCTCTTCCAATCTTATCAAAAAAATCCAACTCGCCGACTGCGAAGTCGCTTTCTACGCTTTCGTCCTGACGCTGAACAAGGATGTCGCCGCCCCCGAAGGCAGCATCCACACGTACTACTACATGCACGACAAACTCACGGGCACCGAATCTCAAATCCTGGAGTTCGAAGCGCACTACACCACCGAAAGCGACGGCACATACACGTTCAAAACGTTCCACGACGGTGAAATCTACCAGAATAAAAGGCAGCAGACCGACCTCAAGTTCATACATCCCGAAGGCGGCGCCATCCGTGCCGACAAGGTTGTGGTGTTCTACACCCCGAAAGGCGGCGAGGAAACCGAAATCTTCAGCACAACATTCGAGGAATTCTGCAGCCAGAAGAATTAACCCGACGGCAGTGCCGCATTCCCAGGCGGCATTTCTGCGCAAAATCGTAAAATTTTGCAAAAAAACACCCTGGGCATGACATAATGTCCATAATATCGTTGTCCATCGTGGATGTATTCGCCCATCCGTAATTATATTTATGTCATAAATGGTTAGGGATAACATGAAAAGATTTTCCATACTCGCCCTCGCTTTGGGCATTCTCGCAGTTTCAAGTTCCGCAACCGATATCCAGGGGACCCTCACTGGCTACTTCTCCAGCGATATCAGCATCAAGGAGAAACTGAACGGCGTCGAAGTTTCCAATAACGTCAAGTCCGACATGACCCTCGGCATCGGCGTCGACTTCCTCGCATTCCCCGTGGGTCCGCTCATGGTCGGTGGCGGTTTCGGCTACTTCGGCCTGCAAAAGGACACCGGCGACGAAGACATCGTGGCGCGCGCACTCCCGTTGTGGGGAACCATCGGCGCCATCGGCCCGGACATCGGCCCCGAATCCTGGATGATCTGCCCCTACGGCGGCGTCCGCCTGGGCTACCCCGTCCCCGCAGCACGTAACGAAACCTGGTGGAACAACCCCATGAACTTCTACTTCAACGGATTCATCGGCGCAAGGTTCCCCTACCACACGGGCCTCGAACTCGAAATGACCTACATAACCATGCAGAAGTCGTTCAAGAAGCAGGACCTTGTCTACAACACCTCGTCCATGAAGTTCGGTGTGTCCTTCGTCGGGTACTTCACCATCTCGGGCGACGAAAAGAGCAAGCCCAGGGAACGCTCTCCCGAAGAAAAGAAGAAGGAAGGCGCCGATTCCATGGACTTCTCCGTATTCAACGCAGACACGAACAGCACGGCGAACAGCGACCCGTACGCTACCGACCCGTACGCTACCGACCCGTACGCAAGCGACACGGCAACAAGCGACCCGTATGCAACGCAGCCCGCCGAAGAACCCGAACCGGTTGCAGAACCCGAACCTGAACCCGAACCGGAACCCGTCGCGGAACCTGAACCCGAACCCGAAAAGAAGCCCGAAGCCAAGAAGACTTCCGCTTCAAAGCAGAAGGCTGCAGCCAAGAAGAAAACCGCCGCAAAGAAAAAGTCTTCCAAGAAGACTACAAAGAAGACCACCAAGAAATCGACAAAGAAGTCCAGCAAAAAGAAGCGTTAATCGCGCCTTGCGCACTTTGCACGCGCCGATTTGTTTATAAAACTTTAAATACCGAGTCCTCCGCCACCGCGGAGGATTTTTTTTACAAAAAATATCCAAAGCCTGCATTATTTCCGGTAGCACTCATAGTTATATTTACGTCATTAAGGTTAGGATAACATGAAAAAATTCTCTTATGCTCTCGCCCTCGCTTTGGGCATTTTCGCAACCTCCAGCACCGCAGCCGACATCCAGGGGTTCGCCTCCGGATACGCTCCCGGAAAAGTCAAAGTCAAAGAAAAACTCGATGGCAACGAAATCAAGACCGACCTCGACCACGACATCGTCTGGGGTCTCGGCGCCGAATACCTCGCAAACCCTGTCGGCCCCCTGATGGTCGGTGGCGGTATCGGATTCCTTAGCCAGCAGAAGGACGGCGACGCCGACATCGTCGCACCCGTCATTCCCGTATTCGGTTACGTCGGCGTAATCGGCCCCGAAAAATGGACCGTGCGCCCCTACCTCGGCGCCCGCTTCGGCTACCCCATCCCGGCAGCCACCAACGAGACCTGGTTCAACAAGCCGCTCCACTTTTTCGCAACGGGTAACGCAGGCGTAAGGCTCCCCTACCACGTGGGCCTCGAGTTCGACTGCACCTACCTCACCATGTACAAGGAATTCAAGAAGACCGACCTGAACTTCCGTACAACGTCCATCATGTTCGGCGGTTCCATCACGGTCCACTTCAACCTGGGCGGCAGCAGCAAGGCCGAAGAAAAGCCCGAAGAAAAGCCTGCTGAACAGCCGGCCGACACCGCAGCAGCGGCGCCCGCCGAAGAACCCGCCTACGAACCGGCCCCTGCCGAAAGTTCTGCGAGCGCCGACTCCGCCAGCGCCGAACAGAACGCGAACCCGTGGGAACAGCCAGCCGATTCCGCTGCAGCACCCGAGGCCGCTGAACCCGCAGCCGAGGAACCCGTAGCAGAACAGCCAGCCGACTCCGCCGCAGCACCCGAAGGCGCCGAACCCGCAGCCGAAGAACCTGCCGCCGAGGAACCCGCAGCCGAAGAAGCAGTCGAAGAACCCGCCGAAGAACCGGCCGTAGAGGAACCCGCACCGGAGCCCGAAAAGAAGCCCGCCGCCAAGAAAGCCTCCAAGAAGTCCAAGGCGAAGGCCAAGAAGACCTCCAAGAAATCCAGCAAGAAGTCCACCAAGAAGGCCAAAGGCAAAAAGAAAAAGTAAGGCCGTACGCACTGGCGCCCCCTACAAAATCAGCCGCACCCACGTGCGGCTTTTTTGTACTTTGTACGCATTTTGCAAACAATCTATATGAGTCAGTTCTGACTCATATAGAAAATCGGGTCAAAAACACCCAATTTTTCCCTAAAATAACCCTTCCCGACATATTGTGATATTCGTCACCCATTTCTAATTTAAGGACATCACAATTATCCAAGGAGACATTATGAAAAAAGTTCTTACTGCTGCCGCCATCATTGCCATGGCTACTGCATTCACCGCCTGTGGCGACGACTCTTCCTCTGCTTCGGGCCCGAGCTGCGAAGTCAAGGATACCGCTACCGGCATCAAGGTCATCGAAAGCATTCCGGAACTGGGTGAATACACCACGGAATACAAGAAGAATGACGACGGCACCTATGGCGATTCCTTCGGTTTCACCAGCATGAGCTACGAAGAAGCCAAGGCTTCGGCACAGCGTGACTGCGACAACTTCTTGGGCGCAGAATAATAGATACCAAGATATCAAGGAGAACAGTCGGCTGCCCCAAGGGCAGCCGTTTTTTTTATAAACTAACGCGAACCTTCGACTAGCCCGAAGTCGTCTTTACAGCCCAACCCATTTTTCATTTCGTAATTTCCTTTGTAACCGGGAAAAGCTGCATATTCAACCTGAAGATTCTATCGCCGTCTTCGGCCGCCGAAACGATATCCGTAATCCTTTTGCGGCAATCGTCCAACTCCCTGACAATCTGGCCGTACACCGACTTGCTTATGGCGACGGTGAGCCCCGAAAAATTGCGGTCCGTCTTCGGGAAGTTCTCGATGGCCTTCACTGCGAATTCAGCCATCTGCTTATGCATATTGCGGATGGCCTTCGGAATCATCTCCGAGGAACCCTGGACGCCCCTGTCCAATTGGGAATACGTATGCCGCCCGCCCCGCTTGAGGAACCCCGCGCGCACCATGAAATCGAGCGACCGCTGCACATCTTCGGGAGTCACGTTTTCGTAGAACATCCCCGCCACAATGATAGGCAAAGCCGACGAAAGCCTGGGCGCCAACTCGCGCAGAACAGGATTCCACCAACTGCTGTAGTAATTGTAGTCGTCGTTCCCGACAACGCGAATCTTGTTGTCCTCGATAATGGACTGCATCTCTTGCAAAGCGGCGACTCGCTTTTTTTCGACGGGCGTATTGCAATAGACGACCAGCGCGCGGAAATAGTCGGCCTGGATCTTGTTCAAGTCGAAAGCCTTCGCAATCCGCTGCGCCCCGACAACACTCAACTTCGTTTTCCCCTCGCACACAAGCTTCAAGTACGAAGCCGACCTGAAGCCGACCAACCTGTTGAACCCTCGCCACGAAAGCCCGGTCGAAGCCTTCTTCTCTTCGTACAAATCCTTCAGGTAAAGGTGGTAGTCGGCGTAGTTGAAAACAGACATCATAGGAGTGAAGCAAATCTAGATTATTTTGCAATACCGCAACGTCCCGGGAAGACATCGCCCCCTCCGATTTTGAAATGCAAACACGTGTTATCATTTTGTAAACGAATGTTAGCGCAATGCAAACACGTGTTATCATAATGTAAACAGGTGTTGTCATAATGATAACAGGTGTTATCACGATGTAAACACGTGTTATCATATTCTACGCAGAATTTGCGTAGATTAATTTCGCCCGCGCATCATCCAACCCAACCCGCGTCATCCAGACCCCGTCAGTCACTTTATTCCTTCCAGGGTGACAGCAATAAAGTGGCGACGGATTTCGTGATTGACATCCTTCAGCAATTAGAGTACATTTACAGCGTAGATTATTTACACCGCCTAACTGTGGTGAGGAACCGTTACTTTAGTAACTGTTCCACAGGTCCCGGGGCGGATTATACATAGCTTGCCGTTAGCGGTAAAAAAGCGACTAGGCCGCGCATAAACCTTACGAAGCCGATGTCGCAGGCGCTTCAGGCGCCCAGCAGGATGAGGGCCAGTGAGTAACGCGGCTGGCCAGAGAAATCCGCCATCCTCAAAAGCCGATACATCGCCGCAAGGCTCGCCAACGCCGAAATGTTGAAGCTATACTTCGCGGTTGGCAAGTACATTTCCAAAAACACACGTGTCAACAAATGGGGAACCGGAGCCTTGCAAGCCATCAGCGACCAATTGCAAAAAGAATTACCCGGATTGCGAGGCTTTTCCGAGGGAAATTTGAAGAAAATGCGACTATTTTACGAAGGATGGAGCGATTATGAAGAAAAACTTCTAAATCGTTCGTCACTGCCGAACGATTTGAATACCATCTTTTTTTCCATCAGTTTCACTCATCACGTAGAAATCATACTCAAATGTAAAACAACAGAAGAACGTCTTTTCTACATCCGTCAAACGGCAAGTTCTTTTTGGAGTTATCGACAGCTGCAAAACCATATCGCCGCACAGGATCATCTGCATGTCGGAGCGCTCCCGAACAACTTTGCAGAAACCATTCCAGATGATGCGCAGGCCTCGAGGGCGATTTTCGCCTTTAAAGACGAAATGCTCCTAGATTTTGTCAACATAGAAGACGAAAACGATGAATGCGCCGACGAGCGCGTTCTGGAACGAGGCATAGTAAACAACGTAAAAACGTTCATTCAAAAACTCGGCTCGGATTTCTGCTTTGTCGATAGCCAACACCGAATTGTCGAAAGCGACGAAGAATTTTTTGTTGACCTCCTTTTCTACAACAGGACCTTGCAAAGCCTAGTCGCCATTGAACTGAAAAAAGGGAAGTTCAAGCCCGCCTACTTGGGACAGCTGAACTTCTACCTATCCCTTTTGGACAAATACGAACGCAAGCCAGGCGAAAAACCGAGCATCGGCATCATTCTCTGCAAGGAGGCGAAAAAGAACATAGTGGAACTGGCCATTCGGGATTTTTCAAAACCTATGGGAGTATCCACTTACAGGCTCGCATCCGAAATCCCCGAACATTACGCCGCACTGAAACCCATCGCCGAATCCGCCGACCAGCTGCTGTCCTGATTGGCGTTTTAAGAAACAGGAGTTTAGAAGAAATGGTGTCAAGAAAATCCAAAGAACTAGTATCCTTTGCAGAAGTTGCGACAATGATTCAACAGGCTCATCGTCGAACCATAAGTTTGGCGAATAGCGCCATGGTCAATTTATATTGGCGCGTTGGCGAATACGTTTCAAAGAAAATTTCCTCGTCGGAATGGGGCAAAAGTGTGGTAACCCAGCTAGCCCAGTACATTGCCGGAAAACACCCTGGAATCAAGGGCTTTTCTGACAAGAATATTTGGCGTATGAAACAGTTCTACGAAACATATTCCTTGGCCGACGAAAAACTCTCACCACTGGTGAGAGAAATTAATTGGACGAATAATCTGATAATTATGGCCCGTTCCAAAAGTGCGGATGAACGTTTTTTCTACTTAAATATGTGCGTTAGCGAAAGGCTGTCTAAGCGAGAACTTGAACGTCAAATTGATAGTTGCTTATTTGAACGTAGTCAAACCGATTCCATAAAACTCTCACCAGTGTTGAGAGAAATGGTTCCCGAGGCCGAAAAGGTTTTTCGTGACAAGTACGTTATGGAATTTATCGGCATTCAAGAAAGTAAGCCAGAAAATTCCTTGCGCAAAGCTCTTATAGGCCAAATGAAAAATTTTGTACTGGAACTTGGCAAGGACTACATATTCGTGGATGAAGAATTTCGGCTTCAGGTCGGAAACAGCGATTTCTATGTTGATTTACTTTTTTATCATAGGGAATTGCAATGCCTTGTCGCCTTTGAACTAAAAACAGAAAAATTCAAGCCGGAACATTTGGGACAGTTGAATTTTTATTTGGAGGCGCTTGACAGAGATGTCAAAAAAGAAAAGGAGAATCCAAGTATCGGTGTGTTACTCTGCAAAGACAAAGACGATGAAGTCGTGGAGTATGCCCTGAACAGAAGCCTCTCTCCGACGATGGTGGCGGAGTACAAGTTGAACATGCCGGACAAACAATTGCTGCAACGGAAACTACGGGAAATTCTGGAGTGAAAAACCGTTCGCCATCGCCGAATCAGCCGACCAGCTGCTGTCCTGATTGGAGTTTTTCGCAAAAATCGCCAAAACTGCAACAGACTGTTGCACTTTGGGCTTTTCTCCATGTTCTGGTCGGCCCGGCACAACAGTGCCGTCGCGCTCTACTATCTCTCAATGAATTGAGCTTTTTCCTCTAATGAGAGGTCGTTTATCGATTTGCCGACCTTTTCTGCATACGCAACCAAGGCATGATGATCATACCGACAAGGTGGAGACACCCTGTAAGGGTCAATACCCGCCACATATTCACCGTAATTGTCTAGCAAATATCCACGTACCCTATTTCTGTATATGTCATTCAACGCTTTTTCACTCTTTTTACGGTATGCTTCAGTTTTCCTATAAAAAAGTTTAATTCCAAGGATGATTCTGTTTCTGTAGTTTCTAGATCTGGCATAACAACTTCAGACAATACATTTCCAAAATTCTTCATAATGGACACTTGTTTATCTTTATCAGGTTCATTATGAATATTCACAAGTTCTCTTTTTAAAGTTCTAACCAAAGCAAATGTTTCAATAATCGCAAATGTTGCATCAACAGCCTTTTTGCTTTTTAAAACTGTTGCTAGCATATATAATCCTTTTTCTGTAAAGACCTTTGGCGAACACCTGCTTTTTGCCGAGAATTTTGTGGACGAAAATTTCGTCCGCAAATTTTGCGTTTCTTCGGAGCTCAACTGAAACATGTAATTAGAAGGAAATTTATCTGGATTGTTTCGAACAGCTTCATTAATACGCTTTGTTTCTACACCATACAGCCTCTCTTTAATTACACCAAATCCAAGACGCAACTCTTGCATCTTGAAAGTTTTGTTCTATTTGGGATGTTCCGACTTTTGCTGTTGGCGAGGGCTTTCCTCGGCGTTACCTGGCGCAATTTCACCTTGCGGCGATCTCACGCTCTCGAGCAGGTCGTGTTCCTGCCAGCTATCCAACAACATCAACCAGATGGTTAATGAACCCTGCCGCGAATGCACGTACGGACTTTTGCAAGTCTATGTCGACT
>JAZLMK010000018.1:0-13614 GCA_045598645.1 Fibrobacter sp. | reverse complement strand
TATGTACATTTTGAAACATCTGTCGTAGTCGGTTTGTTTCTGTGCAAGATGTACTCCGACAGTAGAATTCCATCGTAAAAGAATGATGTGTTTGGATTTCGTGTGCTGTATCCGAATACCATTCCAATTACCTTCCCGTGATTGGACAGGGATGCTCCGCCGAATCCGCTAGGCAACTTCACGTTGATTGCGTTTGCTACATGTTCGGGGAATGTCGAGTCCGCAACGACTTTTGCTGGGAAAGACTTTACTTGAACCTTTTTGCCGTCATCGGGAACTCCTGTTACGGTTACAGGTTCACCAACTTTGATAGCCCTCTCTTCAATTTTACATGCGTTGAGCGAAATACTGTTGTCAACTTGGAGGATAGCCATGTTTAGGTACTCGTTTTTATCTTTGTCTCTGTTACGCCAAAGTGTTGTTGGTAAATGACGATTGTCATAATTTGACATATTACTGATGTATATTTGCTGTATGGACGTAAAGACTCCGCAGATGGAAATTGTCAGGCAGATGATCATGGGGCTCTCCAAGAAGGAACGGAGGGCGCTGCTGGCCTCGCTTGCCCGTGACCTGCCGGAATGCGGAGCCCCCTCCGGCACCTACAAGTCCATAGACGAGTTCCTGCACGAGAAGCTCGGAGGGGAAATCGCCTGTCCGTACTGCGCCTCGCGAAACGTCGTGAAGTGGTCGCTATGCGCGAACGGGACAAGACGCTACAAATGCAAGGGGTGCATGCACACGTTCACGCTCTCGAGGAACACCGTGTTCTTCCACGCGAGAAAGGACCTGCAGACCATACGGAGCTACGTGAAGGGCTTGGCGGGCAAAGAAACCGTCCGGACCGCGGCGAAAAATTGCGGCATCGGCATCAGGACATCCTTCCTATGGCGCCACAGGATCCTGGACTCCCTGCACGGAGTCATGGACGGAGTGCTGCTGGACGGCGTGGTGGAGGCCGACGAGTTCTTCTTCCCCATATCCTACAAGGGCGCTAGAGGCCTGCCTCGCGAAGCGCACAGAAGGGGCGAGAAGGCCACGAAGCGCGGACTGTCCGACGAAAAGGTGTGCGTCCCGTGCGCCGTGAACAGGGACGGCAAGAGCGTGGCCGCCGTCTCGAACCTCGGCAAGGTCTCCCGTGCGGACCTGGAGAACGTATTCGCCGCGCATGCAGTCGAGGGAACAGTCTGGTGCTCCGACAAGGACGCGTCCTATCCCGGCTTCGCCGAAAAACATGGCCTGGACCTAGTCCAGTTCAAGAGCGGAGGGAAGAGGACACAGGGCGTGTTCCACATCCAGCACGTCAACGCGTACCACTCGGACGTGAGAAGGATGGCGGACCACCATTTCCGCGGGGTATCGACGAAATACCTGAACAGCTACCTGCTCTGGTACAACTTTTCCGACTACGGCGGCGGCACCACGGATATGCTCATGGACCGCCTCGCGTACTACCGCACGCGCCAACGCAAGAGGGACATCTGGTCGCGTCCGGCGCTCCCGCTCCTCCGCGCCGCCTAGCGGCACTGCACGGGACGTAGGCAAACCGTGTCAATTCGCCCCTCCCATGGCCGATTTTGCACCTCCGTACCCTGGCCTGTAATTTTTCCGAATTTTTGACAGATTAATTTGCCGATTTCAGAATGGAATCTACATTTAGGATAGATATCAACAACAAATTAGGCTAACAGAGCCAATTGATTCTTTTGAAGAAATTATATTTTCAACGGAAATGAAAAATTGTATATCGATAAAATTAGCGTTGATCATAACAGTCTTGGCCGCTTTTTGTCATGCCAGCGACGCATCTAATCGTTTTTTCAGGCTCGGTACTAGCATTGGCCTTTCCTACGATTTTTTGATCGGTAAAGAGGGAAATCTGATGGATTCCAAGGATTTCAATGGACCAGGTTTTCTGCTCGCAGTCAACACCATCTTTAATTTTCAGGATTTGCCGGCACTTCGCACAGGGCTAACATACAATGTTCGCTTACTCAAGAACGATGTTGGGTTCACAGACGAACGCCTTGACCGCGATACCTATGTAAAATACGAAACGGTCAGTTTAGGAATCCCCGTTCTTGCTCATTTCCAAACTCAAAGTCCATTTTACTTTGATGCAGGACTAACCTTCGCGTTCATCATAGACGCAAAGGAGGCTCATTATTGGACCAAAGGCAGCGCCTATGGCTTCGGAACAAAGTGGGATGGCGCGGGTCTTTCCTTTTGCGACATACAACTCACTGCAGGAACAGGAATCATACTCGGCAACCGCTTCGAATTGGGTTTGCAAACGTTATTCGGTTTAACAACTGTCTTGGATGCAAGCGAAATAAACGAGCGATATGATGACATCAGCGTGCATCTATTGTCATTTAGCGTAGCACTCGGCTACTATTTCATCTAGCGAAACCAGGAAAAAATTGTTTTGGCTTGACAAAACCCGTTTCTGCACTTCAACATTAGGGGCTATAAATGCGTCGGGCCTTTCTCAACGCAATAGCCATATTTAAATTCTGGATTATATTCGCAAGCTATTACTTTGTTTGACGCTTCAAGCCGAAAAACTTCATCATTAAATTTGACATATCTATAACCATCCACGGACGGAACCAAAAATTGGTGATAGGAATAGCAGGTACATTTGGAAGCTTCCTGCACATTGACATACGAAATAAACAGGGTGTCGTCAGCAGCATCTAAAGCCACATCTGCGGAAATTTCACAGTAATCAAAAGCAGAAAGTGATAATTTGTAGCACCCTCTGCAATCACCAATATAAACAGCTGAATGACTATCTTTGTCAGAACGAATACACCATTCTCCAGCACATTTTTAACCATCCGCTTGCAGCGAGCCAGAAGTAGGCGCTTCACTGCACGCTCCAAGAACCACCGAAGTATATAGCGTTGGGTTTTTCTCTTCCGCCGAACCGGATGCTGAATCATTGCATCCAACAAGGAACAACAGGACCGCTAGAAGAAATATTCGAACTACAGGCAGATGCTTCATATTAGGTCACCTCTAATAATTGCTTTGCTCAAAAAAATTTTGTCAGAACCGAGCAGAAGCAGGAATGGAAAGTGGCGAATACTGGTGGTATTCGCCATCTTTTTATGACGAAATTCTGCGATGTGTTATGGCAAAATTTTTCAAAATGAATTATTAGAGGTGACCATTATAAAAATAACTTATTCCCTGCCCCTATCACCTCTTGTTCTTGGGTAACTTTACTTCATATTCCACTGCTTTCACATCGTTATCCCTTACGTACCTGACAACACCCGAACGGTCAGGCAAGTGCCGTTCCTTGAATCTTTCGTATTGTTCGCGAATAATATAGTCTTCACGGCGGCTGTAGTTGGCAATGATAAGCACCGAATCCAGACGGGTCTGGTCGATATGCTTGTCAAGATTTTCGTAAATCCATTTATCGATTTTACTTAATGGGCGATGCATAACCACCGTTTCAGGGCGGTAATAACGGCTACGGTCTCTATTCAGAATCATATCGAATCGGCGAGTCAAGAACGAAAGGCCGTAATACTCCTTTTCGGAATACAGCTGTCTATACAAAAGAAAATGCACCGTATCGGCATAGTGCATGCTTTCGTCTATCAGCGGCGGAATAGAATCAAATTCACCATTTTCCAAATGGGTTAAAATTTTCTTTTTCAGGCTCAAATTTTTATTTATAGGAAGCGGGCCGCCAACCTGAAAAGGGACAAACGCCAAAGAATCCCCAAATGAGTCGCTGACGGACAATAATTCCTTCTTCGTAAGCACGGGAGTCCAGCCGTCATCAAAGAAAATGCGGTTTCCTGTAGGCCCTGGAAGGAAAAAATCCTTTTCAAATAATGCAACGGCAGAATCTGATTTCGCAGAATCGATTTCCACAGATGCTCCCCGATAAAGGAACTTAAAAAATGTCTTGCGTTTTTCTTCAGGTGATGGAGCAATCCATTTTTTCGTTTCGACATCATATTTCTGTTTAACGTCAATCACCATATGCAGCAGAAAACATTGTGAACCGAATCCTGTAGAAATTTCGTTATAATCTTCAAAAGTTTCCTGCGTCTCTAACGATGCCTTGGCGACATTCGCTTTATATTCCTGTTTTTTATCATTGCACCATTTCGCAAACGACTCGGAATATTCTGGAAAAACATCTTCGATGTCCTTGTCAAGAATCTTTTTCTTGACGATAGAGCCAAAAACTGGTGCGTTCTGCGACGAGTCTTGCACTGCATTCAGCCTAGTCTTTGTTCTTGGGTAGAACTTTTTTGCATACTTGACAAAACTGTCTTCTCGCTTTTGGGATTGAGCCATCTTTTTCTGAGTTTCTTCATCGGTGTCATAGGACCAGACTGAAGACAATCCGCAAATACTGCGGTTGCCCCGGTGGTTGCTTTCATGGGCAAAAGCTAGACCTGCAAGCAAAAGGATTACGGAAACAGGAAGCGACAGACATTTCATAAACGACTTTTTTATCAAATCATTTAAATTTCGTTGTCATGTCAAGTGTATCGCCACGGCCATATTCATCGCGATACACCAACTTCCAAGAAATAGTCGTATCGCGAAAAGACTTTGACGTATTGTTGTATAGAACATATTGTATTTGTTTGGGTTCATTAGGCAAACTATAATAGAAGCAGGCTCCCCGATCATAAGTAATACGCGTTTCAGCTTTTGAAATCCCGCATTTCTCGGTTCCCGTGGAGTCCCGGTATGCAAGCAAGCCAATAATTTGGCTGTAATCCGAGCGGTATGTTCCAAGCCTGTACTCATCTGTTTTCAACAAGGTTAAACTGTCGGGAAGCCCTACCGCTTCAAGAAAATAATTCGACGAATAACTAACCAGCGACTTGCAAGTTTCCCCTGACAATTCCGAGAAAAGACTCTTTACGGAATCGCGATTGAATTCTGAAATTTTGGCATAGGGTATGTAGTCCATTCGCGCATTCGGCCCAAAATTCAAATCCGCAACAGTCGTATCATATAAAGTATCTTTTTGCAAACAAGGAATTTCAACTTTATTAGAATCATAACAAATCTCTATATAGGACGTATGAAAAATGTAGCAATCCACATTTGTCACTTGGGTACACGAGAAAGTCGAATCACCGACATGGCAATTAGACGCGTTCCACACAGAAGTATCCCCCTGTGGCCCAAGGATGCGATACATTTGAACATGCTTTAACACATAATCGTCACCTTCTTCGACACTCTTTGCATCTGCACTACTAGATTCCGCCGAACATGCCGCCAGAACAGCAACCATACATAGCAGAAATAGGGTTTTATCAAAAGGACTTTTCATCAAAATAGCCTCTGAAGATCCACTCTCAGAAATATACCTAATTTGGCGGCGGCATGACGGAACCTCACAAAATCACGTTTATTGCTGTCGGACTTTTTATGAAACACATTTGTATCATATTTTAAATTCAGATGAAAAGTTTGTAAAAAAACGCCGTTTTTATTACGTATTCGGCATTTTTGTTTTATTTTTAAGAATATGAGGCCTATTACCGAATATCAGGATTACCGTGAGTATATGCGAGATTTCTATGCCGAGCGCAAGAGAAGTTCGTTTTTCACTTGGCGAAAATTTGCAAGCCTCGCAGGTTTCGCGTCGCCCGCATACTTGAAACTGGTAAGCGACGGGAAGACAACACTCAGCAAACCGGGAATCGCAAAGGCCGCCCGCGCCATGGGCCTCGAAGGGTTCGACTACACCTATTTCACCTTGCTTGTCAAATTCGGGAATGCGAAAAACGAAAGCGAGAAAGAAGCTGCACTCCAGGAAATTGAGCACGAAGCGCACATGAACAAGATTCGCGTCATCGACGCGGACGCATACCGCTACTACGAAACACCCGACTGTCCCATCATTCGCGAACTCGCGCCCCTCATGCCAGGCGCCACGCATGGCGAAATTGCATCCAAAGTAAGGCACGGCGTCACGGCAGCCGAAACCCAGGACATCCTGCAATTCCTCGTCAAGGCAAACCTGCTCAAAAAAAACAGCGACGGAACCTACGAACAGACCGAAAAAGTCGTCAAAGGTTCCAAGGAGACCATTCCCCTTGTCATCCGCACGATGAACAGGAAAATGTCGGAACTCGCGTTGCAATCCATTACAAAAGATTCCGTAGAAGAGCGCAATTTTTCCGGTATCACCATGGGCATAGACAAATTAACTTACGAACGCATCACCCAAGAGGCAGCAGCATTCCGCAAAAGAATTATATCCATGGCAAGCGAATGTCAAAAAATAGACCAGGTCTACCAAATGAACTTGCAGATATTCCCTCTTACAGACAAGATAACGCCAGAATCAAGGAAAGGAAAATGAACATGAACAAGGCAAAACTCCTAATTGCATTATCAGCAACCCTATTCTGGGCTTGTTCCGAATCCACGAGCGAGGCTGGAATCACGGAAATTGAAAACACCATGGCGCAAGGCGATAGTTCCTCAAGCAGTAACGACTCGGAGGAAAAATCTTCGTCGTCCAGCGAACAGATTACGAGTTCGTCAAAACCGGAAGAATCCGACATATCTTCATCTAGCGACGAACCCGCATCGTCCAGCCAACAGAGCACAAGTTCAAGCAGCGAGTTTTCAAAAGCATATGCCGCAGATACAAAGAACGGCTTTAAGCTAGGCTCTTGCCTCGCAGGTTTGGGCGATGAACCGATTTTGGCAAGACCCGCCGCAAAAATCACAACACTTGCAGAAGCCACTCAGGAAGAAACGCCCGAAGCATATATCCTTAACGACGGCAACGGAAATTACCAGGTATTCGTCTTGAAAGTGATGGACCTCTGCTATGTCGAGGCGGATCTCCTGACAAAACGTTCAGGCGACACCTTGGAAATCGAATATGGCCCCGACCGTGTGGAATCGACATGCACGTGCTATAGCGACCACTGGTTCGATATTGCCCCCGAAAACAAGGACATCAGGTATTTCAAGTTCAGCGGAAAAATCTACGAAATTGACCCCGGCCCCGCTCTAGGACCTTCGAAAAATGTAAAAAAAGCAGACGAAGGCCCTGAACTGACAGATGCCCGAGACGGACAAGTTTACAAGACGATTCAACTCGGCGAACAGACCTGGATGGCCGAAAATCTCAACTACGAATTCGAAGACGGCGCCCAGAGTTGGTGCAACGGAAACAAAGGCGAAAACTGCGATAAGTACGGTCGTCTATACACACTCGCCGCCGCAAAGACAGCCTGCCCATCCGATTGGCACTTGCCTTCAGTTGATGAGTGGCCCACAAAGGGGAATGGTGGCTACTCGGCGTTTTACGCTTATGGCGTTGAGGGTTGGGGAAATGCAAAAGACGAATACGGGTTCGCAATTTTACCCGCAGGGAACTATCAAGCAAAATTCCAAAATTTTCTTGAGCCGGGCCTTTTAGCATTCTTTTGGACATCCACAATAGACAAACTCAATCATAATTGTCCTAAAATGATTCATGTTGGCGACGGTTTCGAAGGAATGGTAAGCGTCTGTAGCGACAACGAAAACGACGGATTATCAGTCCGCTGCGTAAAGGACTAGATTTACAATATTATATTTATAGCCATGAACATAAGGCTGCGTAAAATTCTGGGAAAAATATTCCTTTCTTCTACCGCGTTTCTATGGTTCGGATGCGATAACGATACGGCAAGCGACCCGAAAGACTCGCCGGCGGAACCAACGCCGTTTATCGACATAGAACAGGAATTGTCTAAAATATCGCAACCCGATACGACCGGATTAAGGGGAAAGTGCATTTCGGCATACAGTTTCTGCGAAACTATCGAAGATTTCAACGCATATTACTACAACCGACAATGGGCCTCGAGTATTGCTCAAGAAAAAATTGATTCCCTTCTTAACGCACCGCAAAGTTCCCTATTTTCAAGCATAAAGAAATCCTGCTACAAAGACTTAATCGAGCTTGAATTCATGCCGGACTACGGGGTTTCACCATGCTATGATGTCTTGGAAATAGAGGCTTTCGAACCATCTACCCACGAGGACTCGGTTTTCATTGAGGAACATAAAGCCCGTTACGAAGCCTACTTAAAAAAATACAATCTTACCGAATGCGAATCTGGTAGCGTCGTTGTCGGCGACAAATACATCGAGGCGATCTTGGAAAACGACCAATACGAGAGGAGCATCATTCAAAGTAGGCTTGAGGAAATCAATGAAAAGGCTGCCGCATGCGACAACCTTGAAGAGGATGACGTTTTATGAAAAAGAGCCTAATTTACCTGATAGCCGTTTCTCTGTGGCTTCTGGCCTGTAGCGATTCGTCGTCGGAACCGCAAAAAGAAGAATACGATATAAGCGGATGCTGCTCCGGGGAATGGACTATCGAAAGAATCATTTCGATCAATAGTCTTGGAGATACCATAAACATACGAAATGGAGATTCCACATATACAAATAAGGGCGTGTGCAATCCACCGCCTCCGAGTGTAATGACTTTCATGTGTGCGGAAACTCCGTTTAGATTTGTTGATTCTGTCGTTATAGATTCAAGCATTTCATCTTCTAGCGCCCCACTTTCGTCTTCATCGCTTTTCACACCTGTTCCCCGCTCGTCGAGCAGTTACAGCCTATCGCGAGAAGAAACGATAGACTCGACACGCGAAACGGTATATCGACTTTTATACCCGACACCCGAAGGAACGCTCGATACGGGATTCTTTGCCACGGGAGAATGCACCGTTAAAGCGGACGGTTCGTTTGAATGCGAGCAGCGGAGTTGCATAGAGGATATTGGCGGACGCATAAAGATTAATAATACCTCCTATCCGGCAAGTTACAAAGACCATGAAAAACTCGGCATCTATTTTCACGCAAGCACTGAAAAAACTCAACTTATCGATATCAATCTGGGTGACAGTGCACTCACGGAATTCATTCCCTACGCCAACATCCCCGAATTTGATACCGCCGACGCATTAAGCCGCCTCGCCGTTTTATCCGCAAAGACCTGCACGACATTAGAGCGCTTTGTAGGGCACTACCAGTTACAGGCAGAAGGACTTCCCGAAGGAATCATCCTTTACCGCGACGGTGCGGATATCGACAAACGACAAATCTCAACCGAATCCTATACCATGCTATTTTCCGAGGAAGATTTCAACACTGTCGAAAAGAGCGTTTCGGATACCGCATGGTTAAGGGAACACCGCGAAGAACTTTATAGCGAAGAGGACTACGCCGATTATCCGTATTACGCCTACGTTGACCCAAAATACACGGCTGCAATCAACAACTTTGGCTGCGGGGTCGTTTCGTTTTCTTACGAAGCAGACCCAATAGCGGGCTACTGCCTCGGATGGCAAGTTCCCGACCTAGAAAAGGAATACTCCTTCCGTCTTATCAATATTTCGGACAAAGTTCCAGAAACCCCATTCCAATGGAAACTGCTTTACATGGACCAGTATGGTCGCGGCGGCTCGCTGAACGTCACGACACAATTTGAGTAAGTTGTTATATTTCAGAAAAACCAAAAGAAGGATTGACATGAATCGCTACTTTTATCTTTTGGCTTCAGCATTGTTCATTTTCGCCTGCTCTGACGACAACAGCACAAGTCCGTCGGAAAATCAAGAAACAGCCGGATACCGGCATGTGTCCATAGACAAAGAAAACCGTCGAATCTTTGTAAACGAAGGCGCTCACACCGAAGAATATTGCATTTTGGAACAAGGTTCTTTTAATTGGGGTGAAGTCTCTTACAAAGCGTATCAAGATTCAAATCCGACAACCTACGAGATTCACGGTGACACGCTAATCGTTTTCTTCTACGGCAATACGTATAATCCGCATTACTATCTTGGCGGTTCCACCGATAAGATTTATGGTAAATGGATTAACATTGGTTGTTCTAAATATCAGGATGAAGTATATTGCCAGCCCCAAGAGGACCGCGACTTTAGGGAACAATATGACGAATTTGTTTTGACAATTTCTGAAAACAAATTCCAGGAAGAGATTGTATATAAGCCCGCATATTTCGAATACGACGACTACATGAATTCCATGTATCTGTCCGACCTTTATGCCGTACTTGAAAATAATTATGCATACCCAACTATCGGGTCATTCGGCGCCTTATTTTCTCCCGAACAGGAATCTTACATAAAGGCAATGGAAAAAGAACGCAACATAGAAGTTCTGGAACAAACAAAAACGATGAAAAAATTCAAGTTGGGTGAAAAAATATTTGAACTCAAGATTACGGACATTGAAAGGGATTCCCTGGATTATAGAGTCGCTATCAGCGTAAAGTCGGGCGACAAGGAATGTTCTTACGAAGAGCAGCAGGTAAGCACAACTAAAGAAAACTGCAAGGACCAGACTACAGAAGGCCTACGATACTACGATGAAGAACGGGACTTTCAATATCCACTGTATTTCAGGGACGCAAACATGCTGAAAACGAAAGGCCGCGATGAATTTGACAAGTGCATCAAGGAAATCACGGTTTCAAAAGACACTCAGAACGGGACACAAACCGACAAAGCGGATGCAACCGATTCTATCCAAACACTGGAAGCATTTCTCGAAAAATACGACATAACAGACTATTCCTTTGATAAAAATGTTCTCGCTTACAACGAGACTTCCGGCTACTGCGATGCGTTGCAGAACACCTGCTTCGAAGCACCGGGCATAAGCGAGTTCAGAACATTAGGGCTGCACAGGTTCGAGGCAAACGACATCACTGCATTGACGACAATTTTTCCGCACGCTGCGGCAGCGATGAACAATAAAATCGAGGGGTGTCCGCTTTATGTGCTGAACATCAGCGACACTTCGCCCGCAATCCACATTCTCACCAACATCACGAAAGACACCATCACCATCGTAAATATCAGCGACGAGTGCGCCTATGAACCGAGACCCTTCGACATGAATGTCGGATTCTTGTTCACCTATTGCGACGAACTTTCCGAAAATCCCGAAGTCGTCACCACACAAGTGTTTGACGACAAAATGGAATGCGGAACAATTGAATACGCGGAATGCATAAGCGAAAGACTCTAAAAATCAACCAAATCTATGGCGGGGGGCAAAATATAAACGGATGCACAGCCCTCATGATAATAAGCCAAAAGATTTTTTGCTGCGAAACAGAGCCTACTACCTTTAGTCCTTCAGACACCGAACAGACATGGCTGAGCCCATAGCCCCTCTATCGGCGTCATCCGAAAGAGAGTTGGTCAAGTTGGAACGATCGTCTGCCCATCCCAAACGCAGGGGATCGGCTACGCAGCTGCCCTTACTGGTAGTCCAAAAGTAGGCGTTATCGCCGACGCCGTAGAATTCATGGACTGTGTAAGTAATATTCCTATTAGCATAGGTACCAGCAGGCAAAGCTGAGAAACCTTTGGAATCAGAGCCATTGCCAACATATTGACTATTACTCTTCCAACCACTGGTTGATTTAAGATTAGCCCCTGCAACACTATAACCGCCAACATAACTAATTAGAGTTAGAAACTCTGATGCACTAGGCACGTGCCAGCCTACCGGACATACTCCACGGACGATTCCACGTGGGGAGCTAGAAGCATGACAGCCACAACCCTTGCCTGCAGTAGAAAATACAGCCGCCGAATCTACGGTCGCAGACCACGTATAAAGTCGACCATACTTGGAACAGGAATCCGCATAGCAGTAACTACGGGCCGTTCTATTGTTGTAATCGTAATTCAAATTTTCAGCCATCCAAGTCTGCGAACCGATCTCCACGGTCTTGTACACTTGGCCATCGCGGTCATCAATAATTTCGCCATAAGAAATTGCAGGATTCAAGTATTGCCATACGAGTTTTTCGATACTACTACTGGACTCTACAGAACTGGAAGATTCCGCACTGCTGGAACTTTTTGCAGAAGACGAACTTGCGACACTGGATGAACTAGCTGCACTGCTACTACTTTTGACAGAGGAACTGCTCACAAATGACGAAGAAGACGTTGCAGAACTAGAGGATATCACACTGCTGGAACTTTTTGTAGAAGACGAGCTCAAGAACAGAGTCACCCCACCAATAATTTCTTCCTCAGCAGAAGCCTCCTTTGCAGAAATCTTTGTCCACTCGCCATCTAAACAGCGGCGAAAATCCTTACCAATTGCTTCAGCTACCCAGCCATCCAACTTTTCGTCACAAACTTTTTCTCCACTACCGTCAGCTAATGGAATAACATCTTTAGTTCCTTTTTCCACAGAATTAGAACCGCTATCGTCACCACAAGCTATAAAAAAAAGAGATGACACTAAAGCCATTGACGAAAGTATTTTTATAAACATTGTTGGCTCCTTTAGTGGCTCACTTTTTCCAACAGAAAAATTTGTATTCCTAGTTGATTTTTCAGGCCTAGGCGACATTGTCTAGATGAACCCTTTCGAAATATACATCCGAAGGCGTGTTCCAGTCAAGGGATGAATGCAATCCTTCGTCGTTATAGCGAGTCATGAACACCTTCAGACCTTGTCTGCACTCCGTAACAGTCTCGTATCCTCTGATGTAAACGTCCTCCTGTTTCAACGTTCTCCAAAAACGTTCCACGAATATGTTGTCGTAGGCCCTACCCTTGCCGTCCATGGAGAGCCTTGTCGGGCATCCCTCCCAAGTGAATATGCCGGTGAACTGTTCTGACGTGTACTGGCTGCCCTGATCCGTATTGAACACTTCCGGCCAGCCGTACGTGTTGATCGCTTCGCGCACGGCCTCCTCGCAAAATTCCGTTGACAGCGTGGTCGAAAGTCGCTTGTCGCATTCTGTAGAAAGAAGGCTCGCCATTGGCTAATCTGGTTCGGGTGGACGTCAAACTCGGAGGCGAGTTCCGCCAGAGTCTTGTCTTCGCGAAGCGTGGCCAGAACGACCTTGGTCTTGAAAGCGTCATCAAGCACCCTGCGGGTGCGTTGCGACGTGGCGTTGATGCTTTCTTTGCTGCTTGCTGGTTTTGAGGCGTTGTTTTTCATTTTTTGATTCCTTTTTTTAGTTGAATTTCGCTTTTGTTTTTTCACCTGAGGAATCGAATTTTTCTGTCTCAAATTTTTAGGCCACTATAGGCATCTAATGGTCGAGTTTTTTTTATTTAACATCCATCTGAAAATAGACAAATCGAGATAGCGAAAATTCGCTACACAAAAAAGCCCTGCCACATTTCTGTGACAAGGCAGAATACTTTAGATCCTTCAACCTGATGCCTTACAGCATCATGCTCAGGACAAGTCGCGGAACTAGCGCACGACTTTTCTGTCATCTGCGGTCATTTCGAGGAACTGAGCGACAGACATTTGTCCCTTGTCACCTTCTTTTCTCTTGTTCACAGAGACAAGTCCTTCGGCCATTTCCTTCTCGCCGACGATTATCTTGTACGGAACCTTCTGGAGTTCGCACTGACGGAACTTGTAGCCGAGCTTCTCGTTGGATTCGTCAATGTCGCAGCGGACACCGGCGTTCACGAGTTCGCGTTCCACCTTGTGGGCGTATTCCGTGAACTTCTCGGAAATCGGGAGCACGCGTGCCTGCACAGGTGCGAGCCACAGCGGGAAGTCGCCCATGAATTCTTC
>JAZLMK010000017.1:0-35518 GCA_045598645.1 Fibrobacter sp. | reverse complement strand
CCGATTCCTGAACACCTCGGTGACCTGCGAGAAGCGGTAAAGAAGAACGGCTGCGCTGTGGGCTTTGCCGTGGACCCGGATGCCGACCGCTGCGCCTTGGTCAGCGGTGAAGGCGAGAGCATTGGCGAAGAATATACCCTCGCCATTGCGATGGAAGAAGTTTTGAGTCAAAAGAAGGGGTCGGTTTGCGTTAATTTGTCTACAAGTCGCATGAACGAAGACGTTGCCGAAAAGTACGGTTGCGAATTCAGCCGCGCCAAAGTGGGCGAAATCAACGTGAGCCTGCAAATGATCGAGAACGGCTGCGTGATTGGCGGTGAAGGCAACGGCGGCGTGATTCTCCCGGCGCTCCATTACGGTCGCGATAGCCTTGTGGCCGCGGCGCTTGTGCTCAGCTGGATGGCCCATCATGACGGTGGCCCCGAAAAGTTCGCTCGCGAAAATCCGGCCTACGTGATGCCCAAGAAGAAGTTCGAACTCGGCGACAAGAAGGTGGCCGACATCCTCCCGAAGGTGAAGGCGGAATTCGCCGGCTGGAAGATGGACGAACGCGACGGCCTCTGGCTCGGCAGCAAAAAGTCCTGGGTGCATGTGCGCGCAAGCAACACCGAACCCGTGATTCGCGTGATTGCCGAAGCCCCGACTGCCGAGGAAGCCGAAATGCTCTGCTCCAAGGTGGAAAAGCTCATCTAGACTTCGAGGGATTTCGGGGCCCGCGAGATGTTTTTACTGCGCCGTTATTGCGCTGTGAGAATGCGCGGAATTTTGACGCGAAGGGTCTCGCTGGATTGTAAAATTGCGAAATTGGGTCACTAAATGAGGAAAATTTTCTTTTTAGTGACCTTTTTTATAGACAAAGTAACGTAACATTGCGCCAATAGAGGCGTTTTGTGCTTTTTTTGAGCTTTTTTGTGCCCCTTCTGTTCTCACTGAACGAAAAAATAGTGAAAATTGTCAATTTTCGACACTGAAATTTAGAATAAATTAACAAAATAGGTCACTAAATTGAATTTTTTTGTGGTTTAGTGACCCTTTTTTGCGAAAAAGGGCTTTTGGAGCCCGGCGGCGTTTACAGTTCGATTCCCGTGTCTCGCTTGGTGACTGTGGTGCAGGCGGCGCGGAATGCCTCCGGGGTCGCGACCACGGTCACGCTCATTTTAGCGCGGGTGATTCCCGTATACAGAATTTGGTTCGTGAGCAGAGGGTGCCCGACTTTTGTGGGCAGGAACATCAATACGTGATTGTATTCCGAGCCCTGCGACTTGTGGACGGTAATGGCGAATGCGGGTTCCAGGGCGTCGGCGGGTAAAAGCGAAAGAGGGTAGAAAACGAACTTTTCCTTTTTGAGCATCAGGTACGGGCGCTCGCCCTCGAAAACCACGATTCCTGTGTCTCCGTTGTACAGTTTGTACATGGTCTGGTTCTTGGTGAGAATCAAAAGTTCGCCGGGGAAGTATTTTTGAGCGTTACTTCCTTGATTGTCCTTTGGAATTTTGTACTGCATTTTTTTGCAGGCGAAATGGTTCAATTTTTCGATACCGCGGCTTCCGCGCCTTTCCGCAGAAAGAATTCGCTTGTTTAGCGACATTTCCCAAAGTTTCTGGCAGGCGCTTTCATCCTTCATGGCGCGTTCTGCGAGGAATGGCATTTCTTCCATATCCATGACCCAGTCGTTTACAATTTTAGCGACTATGTTTTCCTCTGTTTTTTTATTGTTGCAAATTTGCGCGTCGACGAATTTTACGTTTTCCTCCGAAATCATAGGGGCTTCGCGGTATTGCTGGATGGTCTTTGCGAGTTTTCCGATTTCGGATTTTTCGTTGAAACGGTTTGATTTAATGAGTCTTACGACAATGTTGCGAGATGCGTTTTCGGGCTTCAGGATTTCGCCTAGTACGGCCCCTGCTTCAACAGATGGAAGTTGGTACGGATCTCCTAGTACAAAGACTTTCGCCCCTTCGGGGATGGCCTGCAGGAAAGCCGCAAAAAGCGTAATGTCGATCATACTAGCTTCGTCAATGACGAAGATCGATTTGGAACTGAACTGATTTTTGGCGTTGTAGTGGAAATTCCCTTCGGTGGGGGAATATTTGAGCATGCGATGAAGTGTACAACTTTCCAGAAGACTTAGTTTTCCGAAGATGTCGGCGTGCGTTTTCTGCTCGCTCGGTTCTATTCCAGCGAGGCCTCCGATGAGACTTTCACGCATACGGTCGGCGGCTTTGCCGCTTGGGGCCGCAAGCCGAATGTCGTAACTTAGATAATCAGGATTGCTTTCCAAAAGGCACCACAGAATGTACAGTACGACTGTCGTCTTTCCTGTGCCGGGCCCGCCTGTGATGATGAGATTTTCCTTCTGACCGCGCAAAATGGCTTCGGCCTGCTGCTTGTTTACAAGGAAACTTCCGTCGGGGTTCTCGGCACTTGCGAAATTCGGATTTTTAACGTGGAGTCTTGCAATTTTTTCGATGCATTTTTGAATTGCGTCGTCGCTTGGTTCCTTGCCGCCCGCGAATGAACTTTTGATGACTCGCTCAATGATGCATTTTGCGTCAAAGTGCTTGGTGGCGTACAGATAGAATGTCTTGCCAGTCTTATGTGCGACGAATAGCTTTGTGGTTTCGTCATCTGCAGTTTCCTTAGATTCCGAGCGCCATTCAATGATTCCTTCAAATTTCTTTTCAAGGATTTCCTGGATGGCGTTTTCGATAATCGGCTTGAATTCTTCGGCACGACTGTACGTGTAATCCTTTAATTCCAATGCTTCAGTGTCGTACAGTTTTAAAAGACCGTTCCATTTTTGTGCCCACTTGACATAGAATATTTTCGGGTCGAGTGCAATCTGCGTATTGCCATCGTCCTGCAATGATAAAAATAGGTAGAAGAATGTTTGTACATCCGCAGAAAGCGTAGGGTCTGTCTGCAAAATAAGTTTGTGCAGGTGTTCGTTGATGGGAGCCATGACTAAACTCATTCTTGCACCTCGCCAGTCTTGCGCTTCAGCATCAGTTTCTTGACCATTTCGTATGATTTGCAGAGATCGTCAAAACTTTTCCATGTGTGAGCGTAAATGCCGTTGCTTTCTCCCGCCTTGCATCCGCGAACGAATACGTAGTAGATGCCGCCGAAATGTTTGTCGAAAATTTCGTTTTCGGTGAGTGCATTTTCGCCAGCGCCTGCATAGAATTGCTTGAGCCATTTGATAAGGCAGTAACTGTAAAGCACTCGCTGTACGGAATAATCTTCGTCCACTTTTTCCTTGATGCTTTCGCTGCTGTAGTCTCCATCGCCCATGACGTCGGATTTCCAGTCGAGAATGGAATAGCGGATGTTTCCTTGCGGGTCTTTTCTCGTGAACATCAAGTCGATGAATCCCTTACAAATGCTCTGCAGGTAATCGCTCGCTTCGCCGTTGTCTTTGTTGGTGGCATTCAGGTTGAATTGAGCTTCGGCCTTGCGGTTCATTTCGTCTATGCTTGTGAGTTTGAAGGTTTCCGCCGTGAGGTTTCCTGCTTCGATCACGGGAAAGTTCGCGTTCAGCGTGTTCCAAAGGATATCGAGCGTGTGGCTTGTCCAATCTTCCTTGTGATTCCAAATGGGGAGGGACTGTTTTTTGAACACGTCTTCTACGGTGTTTGCAAGTTCGGCATCCCCGAAAATGGAAACTTCGTCGGGATGCTTTTGACCAAATACATGGAATTTCGTGACTTCGAAAAGTTCGTGCAGGGCGTTACCGATTTTTGAACCGCGCGGGTATCTGATTTCGGCTTCCTTGCGGGAAATTTCGTTTTCGGCGCTGTCCTCGAAGGCAGAACTTGAGTAGTTGTTTGTTTCGGAAGAACCTTCCTTGTCCAGGTGCTCGTCGCCTTCTACGCTTACGTTCGAATCCACCTTACCGGCGAGCGAACTATAGGAATGCTGCATGATGGAAAGTTTGCCGATGTTTTTTTGGAGGGCGGCTATAGCGTCTTTCTGTGCGGATTCCGCGTTTCCCGGTTCAATGATTGCTTCCGCTTGGTGCACTGCTTGGAATGGACGCAGAATGTTTTCCTGGACTTTCTGCTTGAGAGTTTTTTCCCAAGAGATATTCCATTCCCTGACAGTCTCCATCGTCTGGAATAAATGGATGTTTTTTGCTGTACAGAAGTTTTCCATCGATTTAGCGAGGAATTTGAAAATAGGTTTGACGCCTCCGTTTTTGTCGTACCATTCTGCGTAGCGTGGGAGCATCATCACGGAGGATGGACGCGTGAAATTTACGTAGAAAAGACGGGTCCATTCTTCCATTTCTTCTTTTTCGCGGGCTTCCTTTGCTTTATTGCCGTAGCCGAGGTGGATTTCGTCACCCTCGTGGTAGAGGTAGGGGCCTTTTGTATTCTTGTTCAACTGCTTGAATCCCGCAACCGAGATGACGACCGGGAATTCCAGGCCTTTCGAGGCGTGGATGGTCATGACTTGCACGGCATCAAAATCCGTGCCTTTTGCCACGAGATTGCTGTCCTGCTCATCAACGTCGCCTTCAAATTTTGAAAGCCCCTGCAAATGGCGGATAAGGTCTTCCAAGGCGCAATTGTGGTTGTAGAGATAGTTGATGGAATAGTTGCCGATTTGCCTGAGTTTGGTGAGTTCCTGCAACCGGCTCAAGTCCGTGAGGCGCTTTTCGATGCCGCTGTCGTTGTAGATGCGTTCCTGGAGTTCCGCGAAGCGTCGCTTCGAGGCGAGTTCCTTCCAGCAGGAAATCATTAAGCGCGGTTCGCTCAACGGGTCATCGAAATATTCGCTTTCGATGTCGGCGAGGTTTACTCCAAAGAAGTCGGTGAAGAGGACCTCGTTTAGAAGGCGTCGGTTCCACGACGAAAAATCGTTCGCGTCGATTGCCTTGAACAGGGCTATCCATTCCGCGCATTCGCGCCCGTAAAAAAGGTTTGAATCCTTGTAGCGGGTAAATGGGACGCCTGCCTGCTTCATGGCTTCTTCTATATCTTCCATTTCAGTACGTGAACGCGCGAGAATGGCGAAGTCCTTGAAGGTGACGCTTCTGTATTCCCCCTCGTTTGGGGACTTTCCGAAATTCTTGTTGAAAACTTGAAGCTTGGTTTTGTTCAACCCTTCGTACTTGGCGTAGGAACAGCAGTCGATGATTTTCTCGACGCAAGTTTGTGCGTAATTTACGGAGTCAATGTCCTTTTCAGAAACCCAGAAGGCGGGAATTTCCGCCCAATTGTTTCCATTGAAGTATTTGGCCCCTGGCTTTTGTGCCTTTTTCTGTTTTGCGTCATCGCCTTTTTTTGTGCCTGGTGCGTAGGATTCGCTGAATTTTATGGTTTCGCCAAAAAAATCTTCGCAGGCGAACAGATTGTTGCATGCTTCGATGACTGAATTTGTGGAGCGGTAATTGTGGTCAAGAGTCTGACTGTTCCTGATTTCGGCGGTGGCTTTGTGGTAAACGTTGACGTCGGCTCCCTGGAAACTGTAAATGGATTGCTTTGGGTCGCCTACCACAAAGATGGAATGAGCCTTGTCCTTTAAGAAAATTTCCCTGAATATGTCCCACTGCAATTGGTTCGTGTCCTGGAATTCGTCGATGATGGCGTAATTGTACTGGGAACGTAATTTTTGACAGAGACCGCTTTCTCCGCCATTTTCACCTTTGGCAAGTACGGCGCTGTGTACCGCTAAAATCATGTCGTTGAACGATTGCAACTTTTGTTCGTTCTTGTAGTTTTGCCAGGTGTAAAAAAGAGGGACGATTTGGCTGTACAGGAATTTTTGAATCTGCACCTGGAGAATTTGATCAGGCAACTTGTCGACGGCGTCTTTTAATTCGTGAAAGAAGTTGAACGCGGCAAAGGCATCTGCAGGCCAAGCCTTTACAGTTGCTCCGTTTCTAAAGGTTCCGTCGTAAAGAGGATTGTTAGGCTCCCATTCCTCCATGTTCCTTATGAAGTCGGCAATCGTCTTGTCGCCTTTCTTGGTGAATCCTAGGTCGGAATATTTTTTCAGAGTGTCCAGGGCTTCCGTGAAGCCTTCTATTTTTTGCAGTTCCTGGAATGTTTTGGGAACTTCTTCGAAAACGCAGTGCTCGGCATTGTCCAGGACGACCAATTCTTTGCCGTTTTGTGAACCTTTGTACAGGTTGATGGCAGAAACGAGCTTTGCGGTAAGTTCATTTTCCAGGGCGTTTGCGCTGGAAGATAGGCCCAACAGTTTTTGATAAAGCGCGTCTTGCGGCCATTTGTCGCGTGCCCATTGATGGATGAGGTCGCTTACGCTTTTGTCGTCGACCATAGTCAAGTCAAATGGCCGGCCGGCATCGTAGGCGAATTCCTTCAAGGCCTTTTGGCAGAACGAGTGGATGGTGAAAATAGCAGCATTGTCCACGTCGCGGAGCGCCTTTTCAAACTTTTCGGCGGTTTCTGCATTCGTGGAATCGTCGTCAAGGACTTCTTCCATTTTTTTGCGGATTCGGTCCTTCAATTCGCCTGCCGCTTTTTCGGTGTAGGTGACGATGAGAATTTTCTTGAGCGGGCAATCTTCATTAACGAGTTGAGCCACCATTTGCTGGATGGTATATGTTTTTCCGGTGCCCGCAGAGGCTTCGATGAACAGATTCTGGCGAGGGTCAATCAGTTTTTCGATGCTCATTGTTTTCCCTCCCTGTCGTTACCTGCAATATCAATCCTGAATAGATTCTTTTGTTTTTGCGCTTCGGATTCCCATTTGCCGTTGTTCTCTGCGAAATCGTTGAGGGGGTCGAAACCGACATCCTTTCTTTTACTGAAAAGATGACGCTTGTCAAAATACGCCCATGCGTTTGTGAGCCCGCTGGAATATTCATCGAAGTTTTTGATTTCCTTATCAAGCATGTCGATGGGGACCGCCTTGGCGTATTTTTCGCGGAAGGTCTTGTCGTAAAGTTTCGACAAGATGCCTTTGGCTTCGGATGGCGTCATTTGCACTTTGGCGCGGGCGGGTTCTTCGCTATGAACGCTGTAAATGTCAATGTCTATACTTTCGTTTTTGTTGTCGGACTTTTGCGCAATGAGGGCGAGTGCTGCAATGTACGATAATGTGTACTTGTTGTTCGCGAAACGCCTTTCCCCTTTTCTGCCTGCAATTTTCGAAGTCGTGATGCTTACGATTTTATCGTGTTGCTTGCTGCACCAGTTTATGGTGCCATTCAAGGTCCAACGCGTATTGTCGGGCTGCACCATCGGAAGTTCCAATTTTTCGTTGAATGTCCAGTCGTTTTTGCGGTTGTAGGGCGAGGCGGAGTCTTCCTTCATTTGGTTGATGATGATGTTTCCTTGACTGTTCGCTGTTTCCCACAGTTTTTCCCCGTACTTGCCATCAGGGAGTTTGCGTTTTAGGCGTAAACTGTTCTTCGTTTTTTCAAGGGCGGCTTTATCGCCTTCAATGAGTGATGCCACGACGGTTTTGAGCAGGGAACTTTGTTCAAGGCTGTCAAAATCAATAGGCTCGAAAATTTCCTTCCCGGGGTCGTCGCTTCCGTCTTCGGCTTCCATGATTTGCGAAATTCGAAATTCAAACGGATCGTCCAGGAAATTCTTCAACTGGTAGAAACTGACGCGTTCAGGTAGTTTTGTTTCGGCCTTGGGCAGGTTGCTAGCCTTTGTTTTTTCTTCTTTCGCCTCGATAATCCTGTTGTAAACGGCCTTGTTGCGGAATTCCTTCGTGGTGAACAAGTCGCTGTACGGGCGTGTTTCATCCAGCGGTATGTTGTTTTGCGGCCACATGGATTCTGCGATTTTTTTGGCTTCGCTTGCCGTAAGCGGGGACCCTGCGTTTTCTGCACTTTTGCGGATGGCGTTCTTGAAGAAGTTCCTGATGTCGTTTACGACGGAGGACGGGTAAAGTTCCTCGTCTTTCACGATATTCTGGTTCATGTAACTGATGTGGAAACTTTCCTTGGTGCACATGAGTTGGCAAAGGAATGCGTAACGGCGTTTCGCGATAGGGGAATCGTCGCCTGGCCACGGGGAAACCAGTTTCCGCAGGTCGAGAGTATTCTGTGTCTTGCTTCCCGGGAAATTCATGGAATCGGCGCCAATAAAGAACAGGTGCTTTACAGGGATGATTCTGCTCGGGACGAATTTCGAGAATGTAATACCGTTGACGAACAGGTTGCCGCAACTGTATTCGGAACTCTGTGCGGCCCCGCTTAAAGTCTGCGAGATGCATGCCCACGAGATGCTTTCGGCGCCGGCGTCGTACTGAATTCGCAAATTTTCAAGCGAAGCGGTCATGTTCTGGTAGACGATGGTTTCGCCGCCAAAGCCTTCCGGGGCGTTCGGCATGGAAATCCAGTAGTTCATGCAGGTGGCAATCTTGTCAAGGATTTCTGGCGTGACGGCTATATTTTCCTGCGCCAGTTTTATCCATTCTTCAAGTTCGTCGATGCAGTTTGCAAAACGGTTGAGCGAACTGCTGTTCGCGCTCATCATGTCGGCGTAGGGGAGGCTTTCGCTGTCACCAAAATCAACGATGTGCGTGCTGAAGCGTGCGGCGAGGAGCCTGCGTAAACTTTGCGCCCAGTCGTCGCCTCCGTTCCTTGTGCGGAATGCGTTCGTGCCTTCGACCCACGATTCCCAGGCGGCTACATCGTCATCGGAAATGCGCCGCGTGGCTTGCACTACCGGGTTCCTGATGAGGCTGAAAAATGCAGGACGGCTTATACTTCTGCTTTGCTGTATGGCAAAAAGCGCTACGACCGCTTCGGCGGTAAGGCTCGCCCTTGCCGGGGAATCTACAATAGAAAATGGAATGTGCAAGTTTTCGCCGGAGGAACTCTGGTCAAAAGCCTGGAAAATCGCGGTGCGGTAATCGTCTAAATTCGGCGAGAATACGAGAATGTCGTCTATGCGGTTGACCGGATTCCCGTTGGCATCCTTTTCGGAAAGGAGTTTTGCGATGCGCGTGTGGAGAGCTTCCATTTCGCGCTCTTTTGTGGGCGCTGCCGTCAGTGTGAAACTTTCGTCGGCGCGCGTTTCAAAGAAGCCTGGCAATTCGTTCTTGCGGTTTGCTACCATGTACTGCGTTTTGTGCAAAAGCGAATCCGTGGGCAAGTCTTCGGCCCCCTCGGCCCCGTCCCCGAATTCAAAGTCGTAATCGGCGGATTGGCACCAAAGCTTGATATTGTCGCGGCCGGATTTGCCCCAGTAGCACAGGAGCGCATTTTCGGAATCGGACGTGATTCCCGGTTCGGTTTCGTCGTCTTCGTCGGGACTTGCGCTTTCGTCGAGACGTGTGTTCAGGCGTTTTTTTACATCGACAGGAATTGGCCCTGTTTCGCAACTCCAATCACCACCGCGGGATTTCCATCTGTCGTGCCGCTTCTTTTTCTCGGTCGCGATATCTTCCCAGAATTCCATGCAAGGATTCTGGATGTAAGCGAAGACATCATGCTTTTCTGCGAACTTCTGCAAGATGACGCGGTAGAACTGCCCCATGCCCGTGAGTCCGAAAAGGAATACCGGGAGCGGACCCGATTCGCCCATGAACTGTTCGCAATGGAACTCCCCGTGAGTCGCCATGCAGTCCATGAACAGGAACGGGATGGTCAAGTAAATGGTGTCGAAAGGAATCTGCTTGCCTTCGTTCTTGCGTTTGTTCGCTGCGTCAAACGCCCTGGTCAAAAGCGAAGGCTCACCGTTCTGCTCGTGGAAAATGTGCGAGTAGAGTGTGCGCTGCCATTTTTCGCGTTCGCTTCCGTCAAAGAAGTCACGCAGGTTCCCTTGCTTCCAACGGTCAAGAATACCTTCGGCAAGCGTTCCTGCTTCGTTCAGGTTCCCCTTGCGGATAAAACCCGCTGGGCGGCTTGTCTCGTATTCCATGAACAGCGACGCCATCTTGTTCGACAAGTCGAAAAGGTGCTGCTCGTCCAACTTGCCGTCTGTTTCGAGATAGCGGGTCACCTCGTCGCCCAGCAGTTGGTAGTTCCGCTTTTTGGCGTGGTTTTCGCATCCCTCGGCATCGGATTCGCTGTAGAGGAACTTCCAGATGACGTTTCTTAGCAAGTCTGCGTTCAACTTCTTTTTAGTGTTGTCGTCGAAGCAGAGAATCTTCATGAGGAACTTGTCGATCATCATGGAATTGAAGTTCGCCAGAGTTCCATGTTTTTTAATCCAGTATAGCCTGAACCACTGTTCCAGTTTCGGGTCCGGAAAAATAATAATTGGCGATTGGAACGGCGAAACCCATGCGCGTTTAACCGCCTCGATCATCTCGTCGGCGAGTTGTTCCAGGTTCAGTGCGAATTTCAGGTGAAGCATGGCTTTGTCCGGTCCTCGTTGGCTAATCAACAATATAAAAATTTGCCGTCGGTGATGCGTGAAAACGGGAAAATGGCTCCAAACTAGGCATTTTGCCTAAATGGAGCCATTTTTGGAAAGTTGTGCACTTTTCGGGGCTACAAGCAAATCTTGACGACCACTCCGTACTTGGAATCCTGTGTATTGCCCACGCGCCAGAGTTTTGCCTTGTAGGCGAACTGCTTCGGACGGGCGTTGCGCAGGATTTCGGCTCCGGTGGCGCGGATGTAGCCGGCCTTGGTTTTCCCGCTGCTTCCGGTGATTTTGGCTTCGATATCCTCAATGCTCACGCTGATGGCGTTTTTGTCGTGCGGGTTGTAGGGCTCGGCCTGCACGCTTATCGCGAGGGCGTCAAAGAATTTTTGGCGTGCTTCGCGGAGGGCTGCAAGACCTTCGGTAAAGTCGCGAGCCACGTGGTGGTTAATCATGCTTTCGAGGCGACTGAAACCGTGTGTCCAGAAATGGCACTGCGAACCGACAATCCCGATGGTGAGTTCCATGCCGGAATTCTCCTTGAAGTACCGCGTGAAACTTTGCTCGAGAGTTTCCTTGTGCGGCTCGATTTGAAGGTTGACCTTCACGATTTCGTACAAAATATTGCACACCTCGTCCTGGTTGCTGAACCTGCCGTACATCCAGGCGAACAGCGCTTCTGCGGCAATGGGCTTGATGATGTACGAAACGAGCGGGAGGTTCGCGGTGAACACGCTGGTGCGGCGGCTTAAAAGTTCGGCGGCCAAGAGTCCATCGCGTTCCTTGACCGCGAGGAGCAGCGCCCCGATGTGCATAAGGAACGAGTACTGCGAATGGTCAAGCCTCTCGATTCCGCTTTTATAGCAGATCTTGAAATCGGCTTGCAGACATTTGGGCAGGTACGTGTACCACGACGGCGAGAAGTAGGTGCTCGCGTCAATCTGTTGGTAGTCCGAATCGTCAAATGTCTCGACTTCTCCGATGTAGTCCAAAACTCCTGTTTTGCTCATGGTGAACTTGAAAACAGAAGTGGAGTTTTGGGTGACGGCTTCA
This sequence comes from Fibrobacter sp., assembly GCA_045598645.1. Lineage (GTDB taxonomy): Bacteria > Fibrobacterota > Fibrobacteria > Fibrobacterales > Fibrobacteraceae > Fibrobacter. The sequence goes on along the minus strand of JAZLMK010000017.1, from coordinate 24,161 downwards.
ATAAAGAATTCGTCGATTGTGATGTTAGTGTTGGTATTCATAATTGACTCCATTGTTGTTTTCGTGATATTCAAAATATACCTTTGATTTGTGTCAAAAAATGACAGTTGCGATGTGGCCGAAAATATTTTTTTGTACGATGCCTTTTAATTTTTGGAAGTTTTCTTTATTTATTTTGCCTTGAAATTGGCTTTTTTTTTAATTTCTGACGTTTTGGCGTATGATTTTAGTTTTTGAATGCTATGCTTTTATATATTTAAGTCAGCAAAACTATCTGGAGTTCTTATTATGGAAATCAAATGGCTCAATCCCGATGCAAAGTTTGACCGCCTTGTTTTGGCGGGTGATATTGGTGGCACGAATACGAACCTTGGCCTGGTGGGCTACAAGGATGGCAAGTTCACGCTGATTCTTGAAACGGTCTGCCCCTCCAAGGATATCGATGGCTTGGACGCCCCGATTCGCGAGACCTTGAAGCTTGCCGCCGAGAACAATGCGGCTCTCAAGCCGAGCCACATCTGCATCAGCGCCGCCGGTCCTGTCGCTAACAACAAGTGCGTGATGACGAACCTCCCGTGGTCTGTGGATGGTGATGCCATCACGAACGCGACTGGCATCCCGACGCTTGTCATCAACGATTTCATGGCTATCAGTTACGGCATCCCGACTTTGGATGTCGATGACCCGAAACAGATTTTCAAGCTCACGCATACCGACGGCAGCCAGCCCTCTCCGCAGAAGGCCACGAAGGCCGTGATTGGCCCGGGTACCGGCATGGGTGTCGGCTTCCTCGCTTTCGATGGCGAAAAGTACATTCCGGCTTCTTCCGAGGGTGGCCACTCCACGTTCGCCCCGTTCGACAACGATTCCCAGGAATTCCACGATTACATGGCAAAGAAACTCGGTTGCGTTCCGGGCGTCGAACCGCTCGTTTCTGGCATGGGCCTTCGCAACATGTACGAATGGTGGAAGGAAACCCGCGGCGTTCCGAACAACGAATACTTCCAGAAGATTGAAGAGACCGAACCGAATGACCGCCCCAAGTACATCAGCCGCGCAAGCGACAACGATCCTGTCGCCGCCGAGATGATGCGCCTCTTCGTGAAGATGCTTGCCCGCTTCGCGAGCGACGCTTCCACGCTCTTCCTCCCGCTGGGTGGTTTCTACCTGGCCGGCGGTACGGTGCAAAAAGACTTGCGCTGGCTCGAACGCGACAACTTGTTCATGCAGTGGTTCGAGAAGAACTACAACCCGAACATCCGCCCGCTCCTGAACAAGATTCCGGTGTACATCATTAAGGATTATAGTATTAGTTTGTACGGAGCCGCGAACGCGAGTCTCAACTTGCAGAAGTAATCTTACAGAAGCGCTTTAAAAAGGCGTACTAATTGAGATGGTATCTCAAAATAGTACGCTTTTTTTTTTATACAAACTAATTTTGGGTTCTGAGTAAAGATTGAGGGGCTCCTAAAAGTGCCAAACAGTTTAGCACAAAAGCCAGAATACTCTGCTATGTGAACTTTATAATTTTGTTAAAATGGCTTTTTTACTCAAAAATCGGCAAAATAAAAAAAATTTAATTTTTGTATCCTAAACTATTGACATTTGGAATACACGAAGTTATATTCTTTAACATGAAACCGATAACCGAATACAAAGACTACAGAAATTACATGTTGGCGTTTTACGAAGAACGCAAGGCCTCGGGCTTTACGTGGCGCGATTTTGCGGCGCTTGCGGGCTTTACATCGCCGATATTTTTGAAGTATGTGTGCGAGGGTAAAAAGAACTTGAGCCCGCTTGCCGTGGAGCGTGTGGCCAACGCCATGTCGCTTACGGGTTTTGAGTTGGTGTACTTTCGCACGATGGTAAAGTTTGACCATGCCAAGAGCGATGAAGAACGCACCGTTATTATGGATGACTTGCGCGCCATAGCCGAGGCGAACAAAACTCGCATTATGGATGAGGATGAATTCAACTACTTCAGTTCTTGGAAAAATCCGGTCATCCGTGAAATGGCGGCGGCAATGCAACATGCGACTCCGCAAAAAATCGCCGATGCCTGTATGCAGCCGATTACCGCAGAAGAGGTCGAGAAGACTTTGGAGTTCTTGACCCAAACGGGGTTACTGAAACGCGGTAAAAATGGAAGCTACAAGCAAACGGATGTGGTGGTGTCTTCGGGGACGGCGTCTTACGTGCCCATGGCGGTTCGCAACATGCACAAGCAAATGGGGACTTTTGCTTTGTCGACAATCGAGGATGTGCCTCAACCCGAGCGCAACTTCTCGGGCCTCACTATGGGCGTAGCGAAGGAGGACTACGACCGTATTCTGGGGGAACTTGCCGAGTGCCGTCGCCGCATTATTTCCATTGTATCGGCGAGAACGAAGTTTGATCGCGTTTATCGCCTGAACATGCAGTTTTTCCCGCTGTCGAAAGAATTGAATTCCGATGATGGCAAGAATAAATAAAAAAAGGAGGAAATGTTATGAATAAATTAATTAATGTTTTACCGGTTGCCTTCGCGATGGCTTGGGCTTTTTCGGCTTGTTCTTCGGACAGCAAGTCTGCTGGCGTCACCGAAGAATCCACAGGCATCAATATGATGGCTTCCGAGGTGCTGCTTTCGTGGAACGGCGCTGCACGCCAGTACAAGGCGGACGTCGGTGACGAAAAGGCCAATGGAAGTTGGTTCTTTGACGCCTACAATGCCGAGGGTTCTGTTGCGGGGGAGCCGATGCCCTCTAAATATGCGCTTCTGGACAATGATGTTCTGATGTCTGCCCTAGATTCTTGCAAGGGCGTTTGCTTCTCTTACGAGTTGAGCGCTGTCGATGTTCCGGAAGATGACGAGGACTTTGAATATCCGTATGTGGGCGTGGGCATCGCCTTGCCGAAGCTGGAAATTCCAGATACGTTGACGTCGCTTGTTACGGACTTGTGCGTGACCGTCAAGATGACATCTTCTGCGGAATCTCCGGTGGTGTTTACGGAGTTGAGTCTGGGCGAAGACAGCCACATGTTTGTTGCCAAGGGAGACCATGTAGATGAGACGTGCTTTGAAGTGGGCCTCGCCGCGCACACCTTGAAGCCGGTCTATGAAAATGGCAAGATAACAATCTTTGTCGAGGCGGATGAAAGGACCATGCAAGGCAATTCCAGCATCACGGGAACCGTGAACGTTGAAAAGTTGGAATGGCAAACAAAACTGGTTAAAGACGGGGAAGAGTAATTTCTAAATTTGGCGCCATGAAATTTGAAGAACTTTCTTTGGCGTCTCCACTGCAGCGCGCTGTGCGTGCGGTGGGTTACGAAACTCCGACTCCGATTCAGGAGCAGTCCATCCCGAGCCTTCTCGAAGGCAAGGACCTGTTGGGCATCGCCCAGACGGGGACAGGCAAGACGGCGGCCTTTGCGCTTCCGATTTTGCAGAAGTTGCTGGAATCGGGGAACTTCCGTTCTCCAAAAACTTGCCGCGCGCTGGTGCTTTTGCCGACGCGCGAGCTTGCTATTCAAGTAGAAGAATGTTTTAAACAGTACGCGCAGTTTACGGCGATTTCTACTGCCTGCATTTTTGGCGGTGTGAACGATGGTCCGCAAAAACGCAACTTGATTCGTGGCGTGGACGTGCTGGTCGCGACTCCGGGGCGCCTGCTCGACTTGATTGGACAAAAGGCGGTCTCGCTCAAGAAGCTTGAATTCTTTGTGCTGGACGAAGCCGACCGCATGCTCGACATGGGCTTTATCCATGACATTCGCAAGGTGGTGACGATGCTCCCGCCGGTGCGGCAGAACTTGTTCTTCAGTGCGACCATGCCCGACGACATCACGAAACTGGCGGCGACGATTTTGCGCCCGAATCCGGTGCGTGTAGAAGTCGCCCCGCAGAGCACGCCCATTGAACGCATTCACCAGGAACTTTACCGTATTGACAAGCGTCGCAAGGGTGCTCTCCTCAAGGAACTTTTGGCGGCGCATTCAGAAATGCAAAAGGTGCTTGTTTTTTGCCGCACCAAGCATGGGGCCGACAAGATTGTGCGCGTGCTAGAAAAGGCGGGCGTCAAGTGTGCGGCGATTCACGGCAATAAAAGCCAAACGCGCAGACAAGAGGCTCTCAAGAACTTCAAGGACGAACAAATTCGCGTGCTGGTGGCGACGGACATCGCCGCCCGCGGTATCGACGTGGACGACGTGAGCCATGTGTTTAATTACGACCTGCCTAACGAACCCGAGACGTTCGTGCACCGCATTGGACGTACAGCCCGTGCAGGGAAGGACGGCGTGGCGATTGCGTTCTGCGCGCCCGACGAGGAGCAGGACCTGCGGGCGATTGAAAAACTCACCCGCGTGCATATTCCCGAAGGCGACAAGAGTATTTTCGAGAAGCTGCCGCCCCCGCAAAAAGAAACTCCCGAAAGTGAATTGCGCAATGCCCGCGGCCGTATCAACGGCGGTGCTCGCGGTCGTCACACTGGAGCGAGCGAAGCGAACGACGGGGCCCATGCTGACTCTCGCGACCATCGTCACCCTGGAAGGAGCGCAGCGACTGACGGGGCCCATGTTGACTCTCGCGACCATCGTCACCCTGGAAGGAGCGCAGCGACTGACGGGGCCCACAAGCAGAAACAAGTGCAAAAGGAACGTTATGGATCCCGCTCGGGGCATGGCCCCTCCCGGGATGACGGTTCTTTGATACGTCACCCTGGAGCCGAGCAGCATGATTCTCGTCACCCTGGAGCGAGCGAAGCGAACGACGGGGCCCACAAGCATCGTCGTAACCGCCCCGGAAGCCGCGCCCGCAAGCGCATGCGCGAGCAGGCCGGCGGACAGTTCTAGCGTAAACATCCGTGCGGGCCTACCCTTTTATTTATATTTCCTTTTATAATTTTAACGAAGGAGTCCCCTATGTTCAAAAAAATTATTGCGGCTTGCGCCCTGGTGGCGTCGACCTCGTTCGCGGCCTGGGACTATTTGCCTATCCTCCCTTCGGGCATGGGCCAGGTGGTTGTTTCCGGCCAGTACAATGATGCCGACCCGCTTTCGATGATGGATGTCGAGGTGGGAGCCCGTTTCTCGCTTTTGTCCTGGCTGGAACTTTACGTTAAAATGGACTACCGCTTGTTTACGCATAAGGATGGCGACGATATGGATGTCGATGGCCTTGGCAACCTGCCCTTCGGCGCCCGTTTGCAGTTTTTCCCTTCGTTCAACATTTTCGCCGATTTCGCAGCCCCGACCGGCGATGATTCGTACAGCGATGAAGGATGGATGTACCGCTTCGGTTTCCAGCACGTGAGTCTGTACGGCGTGCTCGCCTGGGCGTCCGAAATAGGTTTCTCCATTTATCCCGACGAGCATTTGCGTGTGTTCAACGTGGCTAACGAATGGGACATCTTGCTCGGATTTCTCAATCCCTACATAGGCGTGAATTTACTTTACGCTTACAACAGATTTGCGGATTCCGATGCCCTTGGCTACGACGTGTTCCTTGGCCTGATATTGGCTGCCACCGAACACACGAGCATCGATTTCTCGGTGCACTTTTTGGGGGATGACTACTACGAAATCAATGGCTGCGATTCGCCAATCGCCTTCAATGTGGCCTTCTTCTATACATTCTAGCGCAGCGCACACTGCGAACGCATAGCAAAAAACGCGACCCGTTGGGCCGCGTTTCTAATTTTCTCGTGGAACGTCTGTTATTCTAAATCGAACAACTGCCAGTTCCAAGCGGCTTCGAACACCTTGCCGGTTGTTGTCTCTTCGGTGATCTTGCCGATTTTCACCAGTCCCAAGTCGACATAGGCTTCGGCGCAAGGAGCCTCGAGGTCCACATCCTCTTCTGCGTTTTCGTCAATTACCATGGGGCAGACGACGACTTTGTTGACACCGCGCGGAATGGTCACCACGGCGGAGTTTTCGCCCTCCCAGGAGGTCGTCTTGGTCTTGTCGAGCAGCAGGCCTGTGACCTGGTTGTTCACAAGTTCATCGTCACTGTATGTCTTGACGGAGAACCTGATTTCCGGGTCGCCTTCCTTTTTGTTTTCGCCAATGTTTTCGGTGGTCTGCTTGTAACTGGTGAGAGTAATCTTGAATCCAGTGTTTTTCTCGAGGTACTTCAGCGGTTCGCTGGAACTGCTCGGGGCTTCGCTGGAACTGCTCACGGAGGAACTGCTTTCGACGGAACTGCTCGAACCGATGTAACTTGCACGGTCGTCGTAGTTCAGGGTATCGGCGATTTCCTTGGCGTTGTAACTTCCGTACTTGGTATAGAAGTTATTGCAGCGTGTGGCGTTGTAGGCTTGCTTGCACTCGTAGAAGTCAATTTTCGCGCGTTCCTTGTCCATTTTGTTGAGCAAGGCTGTTTTTTCGGGGAACATATCCTTATCCAAATCAGCTTCGGCTTCAATGGGGTTTGTTCCGCAAGCCACAAAGGCAAACGGGATAGCGGCTACGCAAACGCAAGAAATAATTTTTTTCATAGAATACTTCATGGTGCTTACCTCAGGCTAAAGTCAATCATAACGCGGAAGGAGGGGGAGTCCTTCTGGAAAATTCGGTAGTAGCGGTGGTTGTCCTTGGTGGAGCCAGCGGCAACTAGGGCCTGGCATTCAATGGACACGTACTTGCCGTCGATACCGACGCCAACCCATCCGTTGGTTTCCCAGTCATCCATGAAGAAGGGCTTTTCGATTTCGTGGCTTTCTTCGAGCGGGTAGATGGCCTTGCCTTCTTTTGCCAGGACCTCGAGGTCTTTTTCGATATCCTTGGAGGTGGGCTTTATGCTCAGCGTGTACTTGGATTCCATGTTTTCATAAAGGGACTTGGTGATGCCGAAGGTCAGGCTCAAGTAGAGGAATGTCGTCGGTTCCACGTGTCCGCCGAACTTTACCGTCAACGGCATGTCGAAGGCGAAGTTGTTGTAGGAGAGTTGCATGTGCTGGTTCAGGTCGTATATGTGGCCCGAAGTCAGTTGGCCGTGTTTCACATCTTCGTCGTCCTTGAAGTTGGCGTAACGGTAGATGATGCCGGCGCGGCCCTGGAAGGCGATGTTGCTGAAGTAGTAGCGGTAGAAGTAGTAAATGCCCAAACTGCCACCCCAATCGGCATCCCTGACGAGGTCGCCGTAACTTTTGTCGTCGAGGCGAGCACCGGCGATGGAAATACCGTGGTGGTAGTTGACGGAAAGAATGCTGTCGGCTTCTTGCCTGACCTTGGCCTGGTAATCCTGGTAGGTCATTTTACCGCGGATTTTTTTCTTTGTAGTGTCGGCCGGAGCGGCAGCAGGCTTAGTTTCGGGCTTGGCTGCTTCAGCCTTCTTTGCGGTGTCGGCCGTAGCGGGCTTCGCGGCATCAGTCTTGGCTTCAGTCTTGGCATCAGTCTTGGCTTCGGTCTTTGCCTCAGTCTTTGCTGCAGCGGCCGTTTCGGCTTTAGGCGGCTGGGTTGCTGCCGGTTGCTGGTTTGCCTGTTGGGCAAACGCTAATGTACCAGCAAGGGCGACAAACATCAGAAAATTTCTTGTCATGTTCATAATCTGTAATCTGCCATGTTAAAAGTTAATACGTTGTAAAACTAAACAAGTTTTTTGTAAAAAATTATAAATATTTCAAAAAAGTTATTTTTTTTTTGAAATAAATCACTCCACGAGGCTGTATTTTTGGCTTCTTCCGCCTTTTTTGCTCGATTTAAGCATTTTTTTTGCCAAAAGTGTCTGGATTTCCCTAAGGGCGGTGTCGTGACTGCTTTGGTACAGGGTGGCGACGTCCTTGGCGCTGAATTCCTCGGGGATTGTCCCGGAAAGCACGGCGTCAATCAATCGACGGTCTTTTTCACCAATGGTGTCGCCGATGTGATTTATTTCGAAACGCAAGCGTTTTTTTATCGGCTCGAACTGAAGTTCGCTTTCGCGGATGGACTCCCGTACCTGATTGAGGAACCATAGAATCCATTCCGTGAGGTCGCCGTTGCCGAGTTGGGTCTTGTGCAGAACCGTATAGTATTCGTCGCGGTTCTTGAGGATTTGCTTGTTAAGGGCGTATTGGCTGCGGCAGGTTCTTTCGGTGCGCGCAAGTTGCGCAATGGCGACGATGCGCGACAGGATGCCGTTCGCTTTGCTGAAGGGCCTAAGGGTCAGTACCCAAAAGTGGGCTATGGCTGCCTTGACGAGACCGTCCATGGGGGCGATTTCGAACCAGGTGATGAAATTCGCCATTTCGGTGACTACGCGGTCGGCGCTCGGCCCGCTAAAGTTCAGATTCTCTTCGTTGCAGATGGCGCTGACGCAGCTCTCGTCGGTGCGGAAGTGTGTAACCTTGTCCTGCGTTATGCAGGAATGCCAATTGAACAGACGTTCCGGGCTGAGTGCGGTACTTGTGTTTTGGATGGCGTCGAAAAAGCATTTGGATTGACGCTTGATGCTGTTTTCGTCCAATTGGATGCCGTCGATGGCGAAATTCGCGGAGATATCGCTAGTGTATATTTCTGTTTCGAAATCTATGGGATTGCAAAGATCCATGATGCTGATGAGTTTGCCTTCGGCAAGTCTTGTCTTGCCAAGGGAGTCCATGACCCGCTTTGAATCGAAACGGAAGTGTGTCCAGTCGGGATGTTGATGTATATAGAGCATACGATAAATATATACGCAATTTGGAAAAACAGATCGTAATCTACGCAAAATGTGCGTAGATTAGTGCTTTTTCTCACGGCTTGCAACGGCAAATGGGCCAAATCCAGTAAAAATAAGCCCTTTTTATAGTAAATTTGGTTTATGCAGAAAATAGAAACCTGGTACAAGGCCGTGGGCCACTGCCCTACGGAAGATTATGAACTGGCGAGTTACCTGCTTTTCGAGGCGGGAGTCGCTACCCTCGAAGAACTGGACCCCACTGTGGATGGACAGACGGATTTCCGCTTTTATACGGGTGACAAGGCCGAACGCGACCGCATTGTGTCGGAGTTCCCGCAGTACAATTTCGAGGTGGACGAAGAACCCGCCAGGGATTGGGACAAGTGGTGGCGTGATCGCGCGAAGCCTGTCTCGGTGAGCCCGCGCCTGTGGGTCCGCCCGCCCTGGGTGGAATTCTCTCCCGACGACCCGGATGCCGTGGTGCTGGAACTCGAGGCGAAGACTGCGTTTGGTACAGGCGAACACGATACCACGAGCAGTTGCGCCACGTTGATGGAAAATATCGATTTCAACGGGAAGACCGTTTTGGATATTGGTACAGGGACCGGAATTCTCGCGATGTTCGCTCGCCGTCTGGGGGCGCGCCTTGCCGTGGGTACCGAAATCGACCCGCTCACCATTCCGTGTATTGCCGAAAACTTTGCCCGCAACGGCTTTGGCGAAAGCGACTGCCTGCTTGGCTTCTTGGATGCGTTCAAGGATGGCGCCAAGTTCGACGTTATTTTGTGCAACATGATTCGCAGTGAATTGTGGCCGCTCCGCGATGACATCGAGGATTTGCTAGCGCCTGGCGGCGAACTTATCATTAGCGGACAGTTGGCGACCGAGCGCGATTACATCGTGAAGTGGTTCGACGAGGTCGGCTTCAAGATCAAGACCGAACGTGTCAGCGGAGAGTGGTGGAGCGTTCTTGCGTGCTCCTAGGGCCCATACGTCCCGCGAACCGCACCCGTCACCCTGGGAATGCAAAGCACGAGCAGGGCCCATACATTCCCGAGTGGCGAAACAGGACGTATGGATTCCGCTCGGCACTTCGTGCCTCCCGGAATGACCAAAACCGCGTCACCCTGGGAGTGACCCTAAACCGCAGTCATCCTGGAGGGGCGAAGCCCCGAACGGGATCCACACAGAATCTATCTTTGAACTATGAATACTGATTTTCTGAAACTTATGCAATCGCGCAAGAGCGCCCGTGAGTTTGAACCGTACCTGGCGACGGATGCGGAAATCTCCGCCATTGTGGAGGCTGCGCGCAGGGCACCCAGCAGCAAGAATACGCAGCCGTGGCTTTTGCGCCTGTTCCAGGGGGAGTCCATCGAAAAGTTGCGCAAGGGACTTTGCGAACGCTTTGATGCCGAAGCGGAACCTTCGCCGGAATTGAATGCGCCCTTGCTACCGCAGTATCGCAGACGCGCTGTCGATTTGGGAAAGTCCCTGTTCATCCACAAGGGAATCGCCCGCGAAGACAAGGAAGCGCGGCGGCGGCACGATCGCGCCAACTTTGAACTGTTCGGTGCCCCGCAGGCTTTTGCCGTTGGCGTCGATCGTGAAGCGTTCCACCAGGGAACGCTTGTCGATTGCGGAATTTTCATCGGGTACCTGCTGCTCGCAATCGAGGCCGCCGGCTTCGCCTGCTGCCCGCAGATGAGCCCGCTCAGTTACCCGGACGCCTTGCGCGAAGTCAACCCCGACGATTCGAATGTCCAGTTCCTTTGCGTAGTGCCTTTTGGCAAGCCCAAGGCCGAAAGCCACGTGAACAAGTTCGAAACCACCCGCCTGCCCGCAGACGAATGGTTCAAGAAAGTCTAGCGATTGACAGCTTCTTGAACAGCTGTTTGACTTCAAAAAAATGCAGACCTTGTACCCTGCGAGGTGCTTTTTGCGATTAGGGTACAAGGTGGGTGCAAAATCGTAATTGAAGAACGGCTGTTCGACTTCAAAAAAATGCAGACCTTGTACCCTGCGAGGTGCTTTTTGCGATTAGGGTACAAGGTAGGTGCAAAATCGTAATTGATGAACGGCTGTTCGACTTCAAAAAAATGCAGACCTTGTACCCTGCAAGGTGTTTTTTGCGATTAGGGTACAAGGCAGGTGCAAAATCGTAATCAAGGTTGGAAAATAAATACGAAAAGACCGCGGCATTCGCCACGGCCTTTGTTTTGTTTAGGTATGTGAGGATTTTCTTAACGCACGGTGATGCTGCGCAGTTCGCGGAACGATCCGGTGGAAACTTTCACGATGTAGGTGCCCGCGGGGAGCCCCATTGCCTTTGTGTCGAACACGTACTCGTGCTGGCCCTTGCTTTGGGTGTCGGTAATCTTGTTGGCCACCATGGCGCCGAAGCCGGTGAACAGCGAAATCTTCACGTTGTCGCTGCGATCCAGCCTGTAGTCCACGGAAAGTTTGCCGCCTTTGTAGCCCAGGGCGAAGTGCGTGGCGAGCCCGTTTCTGATGCCGTACTTTTGGGCGAGCGTCTGCTGTTCCCCGCTAGAATCTCCGATGCCGGAACTGGATTCGGAACTGCCCGATTCGTCGTTCGTAATCTTCACAGTGACATCGTAGATGACTTTTTTGCCATTTATGCTCAAGCCCTGCTTGAATTTGTATGTATCGCCGTTGCTTACGCGGTTCGGGTAGTGCCCGACATTTGCCTTACCTGCGGCGAAGTCGAATTCGCAGAATACGTAGGCGTTGTCTCCCCATTCGACCACGTTCCCGTTCTTGCCGAACCAGTGGCCCTTGCCTTCGGCGGTGGTGGTGACGTTCTCGGATCCGTCGGGTTCCACGGCGAAGAATTTCGCATTGTCGAGTGCATTCGTCGCAATCCCGAGTTTTGCGGCGACATCGCTTGCCTTGATGTCGAAACTTACGCTGGCGTAGTCTTCGCTAATGGGGAGTTTTACGTTGACGCTGATGGTGCCGGCCAGCGTCGCGACGGGCTCGCTGCTCGAGCTAGCAGGTTTCACGACGGAACTCGAGCTCGCGGGCGTTTTAATAGAACTTGAACTCGCCCCACCCCCGATTGAACTTGAACTTCCGCCGGTCACAGTTTTCGCGTTGTCCCAGTCGTAATTCAGCGGAAAATCGTTGTACCATTTTGTTTTGTAGTCGGCGGCGCCACTTACGCCTCCGTCAAGTTTTAATTTGTATGTATAGTGCTTGGTGCGGTCGTTCTTGTAGGTCGTGTTCGTCACGATGGCGAAGACGACGTTCTTGTACGGCGCCTTGTCCAGGTTCAGCACGGCCTGGTTCGCGCCGAAGGCGGGGTAGCTGTAAACAGGCGTGCCGTCCGTGGCGCGGTAGGCAATCATCAGGGTCATGTCGGTCAGATTGCCGTCAAGCACTGCGCCGTTTCCGGTGGAGGCCGCATTGCCTGTCTTTACGTCCCAGCCCTTCTGCAGCGTGAGTTTCACGGTCTTTGCTCCGCTCGCGACGGTGAGCGGGATGACGTTCGCGCCCGTCCAGCCCGGAGTGGTGCGCTCTTCGGGAGTGAGCACTCCGCCGTTGTTTGTAGTTTGTACGTAAGGTGTCACGTACCAGGCGTCGACGGTGTTCGCGCAGGGGGTGTATTCGCACTTGATGCTTCCGCCCACGTTCTGGTTCAAAAGGTTCTTCATCTCCTTGGACCACTTTTTCATGTCAAGCATCGCGAGTTTCGCGCGGTATTCCATGATGATGCTGCGGACCTCATCTTCGCCGACGGCCGCCGCCATCGACTCGAGAATGTACTTGCCGTTGTTGTTCGGGATGTTCACCCAAATCCAGGGCACTGCACCCTGAGCCACCCACAAACCGAGGAAGGTGGGGAAGAGGTTGCCGTACTGCACGCCGCCCAAGGTGTTGCGCCAGTTGCAGTTGCCGCCGGCGTCCACGCCTTGCGCGCCGGGCCCGCCGAAGGTCCCGTCCAGGAGCCAGCCGGAGTAAGATTCGATGGGCACGAAGGGCGCCATCAGGTTGCCCGCGTTCAGGAATCCCATCCCGCCGTATTCGCTCTGGTTGCCGCGACGGACTTCCATCTCCTGCTGCAGCCAGGTGTTGCCGCCCTCCTGGAACCAGTGCACGTGCGCCGCCCCGAGGTTCGTGAGGATGGCGTGGATGCCCTCGTGGATCATGGCGCTCATCTGCGATTCCTTGTCACGGTAGGTGCAGGCCGGGTCGAAACTGTAGACCGGGTAGTAACTCGCGGCCACGGCGGGGTAGCCGTCGATGTGGCTCTGCCAGCCGCCCGTCTCGTTCGGGTCGTTCGAGCCCGTGCAGGCGTCGGAGCCGTACAGGTACACCGCGCTGTAGTAGCCGTCCTTGACGCGGGAGTCGCGCGGCCAGCCCATCTCGTCGGTGATGTAGGCGAAGTCCGTGTCGAAACGCTTCAGCAGGTTGTTGATGGCGGTCTCGGTCACGAGCGAGTTCTTGTTCGCGCCGTGGTAGAACGCCCAGTAGTCCCCGTGGTAGACCCCGTTCGCCGCCTGGGCTTTTTTGACGCAACTTCCGTTCACGTCTTTGGTGGGCTTCGAGTAGGAGATACCCTGGTCCTTGAAGTTGTAGTTGAGTTTGGAGTTGTAGGTGGGCCAGGTATAGGCCTCGCCTTCGGCCATGGCAAAGCACGTTGCCCCCATGACGACAGCAGAAATGATTTTTTTCTTCATAACACATCCCATTGTTGAGTTCTTGCTGGGTAATCTATTTCGGACCGCGCGATTTTCCTAGGGAAAACTGCTTTTGGGGGTTAAAAATCGTGTTGTGGGCGTGTAAAAATAAATGCTTGTAGTTTGCGATACGTGTATGTTGAGTTTCAAATACATAATATGCGTGTAAAAAGTATTTTCGTTTTCCGGGAGGCACCGAAAGATGGGGCTGTTGTGGAAGGTTATTCGTCAATCTACGCAAAATCTGCGTAGAATAACGACGGCCTAATGTTCGGCCGTGTCGAGGGAAATGACCAAATCAATTATGGAAAATCACATAGAAAGCCGTATGTGAGATTCACCAATATTTTTTTTTACAAAAAACATATATTTAAGATGTTAAAACATGGAAGCATGTTTGTTTTTGCTGTCGCCTGCGAAAGGGGGACGCAAACAAGCCTGCCCAATCCGAAAAGGAAGCGAATATGATTCGTAATGCATTGAAACTCAACAAGTTGACGTTGGTCCTCGTGTGCTGGTTCGCCCTCGTGGGGCAGGGCTGGGCTGCTTGGAATAGCACGAAAAGTCAGTACGAGATAGGCTCGTGCAAGGATTTGACGACTTTCGCGTCGTATGTAAATAGCGGCTATCGAGTTAATGGTAAAACTACCGGAAGTACGTACCCTTACGCAGCTGGGGTAGATGTCGTGCTTACCGAGGACATCAACTGTTCTGGAACAACGGGTATGGTTCCCATTGGAGATGGTAGTAAAGGCACTGGCACTAACTATACTTATCATGGCACCTTCGATGGTCGGGGCTATACCATCAGCAATTTGAGTATATCGACTGATAAAAAATACGTTGGCTTGTTCGGCTACGTGGATGGCGCTACGATAAAGGATGTTTTCATCAATAGTTCGTCAATCAAGGGAACTGGCAAAGATGCGGGAAATAGTAAGGTTGACACGACCAAATATTACTATAGCGGTGCTATTGTTGGGTATCTAAAGTCTGGTACCGTGACGGGGTGCGCTACGGAAAACACCACTGTTGATGGAGGTAATAATTTTTATCAAGCATGGGCCTCTGGTGGAATTGTCGGTAGGAATGAGGAAGGCACGATAGAGATGTGCTCTGTTACTGGCGGTAAAGTAAATGGCCGAACGGATGTCGGCGGTATTGCCGGCATCAACAAAGGAACGATAAAAGACTGTTTGGCTTCTGCAACGGTTAAATCTTATGCTATTTCTATTGGGACGGGCTTTGGTGGAATTGTGGGAACCAATAGTGGCCCTGTATCAAGAGTGGCCTATACGGGCACTTCTGTATCCAGTAACAACTCAGGCACTAATGCTGTTGGAGGCCCAATTGTGGGTGGCGGTACTGGATGCTCTTCGCAGTGCTTTTATTCTGAGAACGTTGGGCTTGCCGCTGATGGCAATGATGCTTTAGAAAGTGATGTTGATAGCATCAAGGCCAGCTTGGGTGCTCCGTGGGATGTGTATGGTGAGTCCTTGGTCATTGGTTACCCCACTCACTACTATACGGTGAAGATTGATCCCAATGGACATGGAAACCTGGATTCCGTTCTGGTAAAGCAGAAAGACGGACTGATCCCCTTGCTGGATTCTATTATCATAGACGACTATAAACGAGTCGGCCTTTGTAGAGACGCTGACTGTAACCAGCAATGGAATATGAAAACGGACAAGGTTACAAATAATAGCACAACGCTGTATGCTAGGTGGGCGCAGACTTACCTGGTAAGTTTTGTCGTTGGTACGAAGCTCTCAGCAGGGCATTTCCCGAATGGGGCGACAACCACAAAACGCCTTGTAGAAGGCGAGGCAATTACGGGTGATGGTATTACGGAACCGATATTTGACAATGCGGCGTTTCTCGGTTGGTCCAAGACAGACGGTTCTTCGACCGATGCGAATTTAGGTACCATGGGAACAGCCCCTGTGACGATATACGCTATCGGAACCAATGATTATTGGACGATTACCTATAATAAGGGTAATGGTACAGGGACCAATGCTGTAGTGAGGGTGGCGAAGAGCTATTCGTTTACTCTGGAAGGAGCTCTGTTTACGCGTACTAATTATGCCCAATCTGGGTGGACGACTTCTCAGAGCGGTTCTGGGGGTATAAGCTATGCTTTGAATGCAACGATGACTGCTTTAAAAAATTTGACACTCTATCCGCGTTGGACTAACTCGAACTTACTTACGATTACCTACAAGTTTGATGAGTCCAATACAGCGGATGAAACCGGAAAGACGATTGATGCAACAAAGAAAGCAAATGGTGTTAATGTTAAACTGAGCGCGGAAACCTTTTCAAAAGAGGGGTTTACTCAGGATGGTTGGTCGAGAATTGTAGGCGGCGACAAGAGTTTTGATTTAGGTGAAACGTATACCCAGAATTCTGACGCTACGTTCTACCCCCACTGGAAGATAAACAAGCACGCTGTCAAGTACCAGTATTCCTTAGATGGAACGACGTATACGGTTCTCGGCGATGTAGATAGTGTTGCTTATGCAACGGCTGATGTTATTGTCCGTGACAACTATATGCGTGATGGATATGACATGAGCGCCTGGACGACTACCGACGTGACGGTCAATGCAGGCAAGTTCACCATGCCCGATAAAGATGTGGTGTTTACTTCGACGGGTACCAAGAAAAATTACGCCATCACCTATTATGTGGATGGAACTCAATATGGTGAAACTGAATCGGTGAGTTATGACGCTGCCGTTACCCCGAGGGCTGCTCCGACAAAGACTGGCTACACGTTCAGCGGCTGGACTTGGTACAGCCTGGCAAGTGAAACTCCGGTTGTGTTGGAGGATGCTCCTTCAAAGATGCCTTTCTACAATTTGAAGGCTGAGGGTGAGTTTAGTGTGAACATCTACGATGCGACATTTGATGCCAATGGCGGTAAGTTTAGTGAAGGTGTGACGACTGCGACGACGCAGGTTGCCTATGACGCTGCGATTGCCGCTGATGGAATTACGACTCCGACCCGTGATGGCTATGTGTTCAAGGGCTGGGCTCGAGCAGCTGATGCTGCTGTGCCGGATGAAGGCTATGGTAAAATGGACAGCGAAGGCGTGAAGTTCTACGCAGTGTGGGTGCAGACGTTCACGGTTACGTTCAACATGAATGGTCATGGTACTGCCATTGTCGCGCAGACGGTGGAGTCGGGGGCTAGTGCGACGGAACCTGATCCGGCTCCGTCTGCAGAAGGCTATACGTTTGCGGGCTGGTATGTCGCTGCCGATTTTAGTGGCGATGCGTATGACTTTACTACGGCCGTGACTGCGAATGTCACTTTGAATGCCAAGTGGACTGTGCAGGTGACGTTCGACATGAATGATCATGGCTCTGCCATTGACGCACAGACGGTGACGGTTGGGAGTTTGGTTACTGAACCGGAATCTCCGACTGCCGAAGGATTCCGCTTTGACGGCTGGTTCACCGACGATGAAACGTTCCAGAGTGAATTCGACTTCGCGAACACCGTTGTGACTGCCGCCCTTGTTCTCCATGCCAAGTGGACTCCTGTCTATACGGTCGTTTGGAACGATGGCGTTGAGGATATTGAAACCGATGAGATTGTTCCGGTAGATACCTTGGCAAGCGACATTGCTCCAAGCCCGACCAAGACGGGTTACACGCTTAGCGGGTGGAATGACGGCACGACAACGTATACGGTGGGCGAAGAAGGAACCTTCGCTTCCCTCAAGATTACTGGCAATGCCACATTCACGGCACATTGGACAGTCAACAACTACACGGCTACGTTCGATGCCAATGGCGGTGCGTTTGCTGAAGGTGCCGTGACGAGCAAGGATGTCGCTTACGATGCCGCGATTACTGCTGAAGGAATTTCGGAGCCGACCCGCGAAGGGTACGCGTTCAAGGGTTGGTCCCGCACTCAGGGTGCGACAGTTGCCGATGCGGATCTCGGCACGATGAACAGCACCGAGGGCGTGCCGGTCTACGCCGTGTGGGTGCAGACGTTCACGGTCACGTTCGTCAAGAACGGCCATGGTTCTGATGTGGAACCGCAGATTGTTGAATCCGGGTCTGTCGCGACGAAACCTGATCCTGTTCCGGCTGAAGATGGCTATACGTTTGCGGGCTGGTTCAGCGACGATGCGTTTGCGAGTGAATACGTCTTCAGTACGCCTGTAGCGGCGAATGTTACTTTGTATGCAAAGTGGACGGTGCAGGTGACGTTCGACATGAACGAACATGGTACCGCCATTGCCGCGCAGACCGAGACTGTGGGGACTACCGCTACGGCGCCTGCCGCTCCGACTGCCGATGGATTCCGCTTTGATGGCTGGTTCATCGACGACGAAACGTTCCAGAGTGAATACGACTTCGCGAACACCGTTGTGACTGCCGCCCTTGTTCTCCATGCCAAGTGGACTCCTGTCTATACGGTCGTTTGGAACGATGGCGTTGAGGATATTGAGACGGATGAGAATGTTGCCGACGGCACGCTGGCGAGTACGATTGCGCCCACCGACCCGACCAAGACGGGGTATACGTTTGCCGGATGGAACGACGGAACGACGACCTACACCACGGGCGAGTCGGGGACTCTCGCTTCCCGCGCAATTACCGCCGCGACGACGTTCACGGCTCAGTGGACTATCAACAAGCACAAGGTTACGTATAAAGTTGACGAGGTCGTGGTTGGCGAAGAGGAAGAGTATGACTATGCGGTTTCCGTGACTCTCCGTAACAAGTATATCAAGACGGGCTACACCGTGACGGACTGGGCTTTGCCGGAAGGGCTGACGCTTACTTCGGGCGCGTTCAGCATGCCTGACGCAGATGTCGTGATTACTGCGACGAGTACTGTGAACCAGTACACCATCACTTTGAATGCCAATGGCGGTACGCTTGGAACAGGCGCAAGCCCGATTACTCAGGAATACGGAACTGCGATTCAGACCCGCGCGGACCCGACCAAGACTGGCTACACGTTCGCGGGCTGGTTCGAAAACGAGGATCTTTCTGGTGATGCAGTGACGATTCCTGCGACGATGCCTGCCAAGACATATACCTTGTATGCAAAGTGGACTCCGGCGGAAGTGAATTACACGGTGAAGACCTGCACCATGGAAACCGATGGCACCTACGATGAAAACAAGTGCTCCTCGGAAACGAAGACCGGTCTCACCGAAGCCCCGGCGGATGCGACGCCCGCTTCTTACGAGACGGGCTTTGCCCTGGATGAAGAAAAGTCTACGCTCACGGGAACCATCCTCGCCGAAGGAAACCTCGTACTGAGCGTGTACATCAAGCGAATTGCTTATACAATCACTTTTGCGAACTACGATAACGCGACACTTCAGTCAAGCGATTTCCTGTATGGCGCGACTCCCGTGTACTCCGCTGCGGAGCCGACCAAGGCTGCCGACGCACAGTATTCCTATGCGTTTGCGGGCTGGAGTTCGACGATTGCCCCAGTCACGGGAACTGCCACCTACACGGCACAGTTCACGCAGACGCCGGTCTCCTATACTTTGGCCTGGGATTTTGCCGGCGGTACGGCAAAGAGCGTTTACACGGCTGCAGGCCAGGTCCCTTATGGAACGGCTCTTGATATTCCTGAAATTGAAAAGGAAGGCTATGCATTCCAAGGTTGGAGTCCTGAAGCTCCCGTGGCCATGCCTGCCGCGAATTTGACGCTTACGGCTACATGGGCTCCGAATGAGTACACCATTACGTTCAATAGCAACGGTGGCAGCGAAGTCTCCTCGATTGTCGCTGACTATGAATCTGCGATTTCTGCCCCGACGGCCCCGACAAGAGATGGTTACATGTTTGCCGGCTGGTTCGAAAACGAAGATCTTTCTGGTGATGCATTCACGTTCTCCGCGATGCCCCTGAACGGTGCGAAATTGTACGCCAAGTGGAACATGGATGTGAAGGCGACCGCCTTTACGGGAACCTACGATGGCGAAGCCCACGGCATTACGGTTACGGCTCCGGAAGGCGCTGCTGTAACATATAGCGATGCCGAAAATGGTACTTATGTTGCTGCCCTTACTTACACTGAGGTGGGTGTGTACACGGTTTACTACAAGGCTTCTCAGGAAGGCTATGCCGATGTGAAGGGCTCTTCTACGGTGACTATCAACAAGGCCACTGGCTTGGCTATTTCCAAGTTTGACGGTGCGACTTTCACGTATGATGCCCAGGCTCATGCCCTGTCGGCTGCCGCCACGACGAATGCCTTGACCGGGACGACGACCATCGAGTATCAATTTGATGGCGATGCTGCTTGGACGGAGACTCTCGCGAGCCTCACGAAGGTTGCCGTCGGCACTTACACCGTGAACGTGCGCGCCACGAACCCGAACTACAGCAATACGGCTACAGGTTCTGCGACGCTTACGATTGATAAGGCTGCCATTACGGTGAATATCGCGGGTTCTTCTTCCTCCGTCAAGTTCGATGGCGAAGAGCACAGCGTCAGCGGATATACGGCGACCAGCGAAAGCGTTTTGTTCGATGCGGCAAAGGTTGTGTTCAGTGGAACGGCCTCTGCCAAGCAGACGACCGTCGGCAAGAAGGACATGGGCCTCACTGCCGCCATGTTCTCTTATGATGATGCGAACATCACCGCTACATTCGTGGTGACGGATGGCTACCAGGAAATTCTCGTTGCTGATGAAGTCATTGTGACGATTACAGGTCATAGCGTCACTGGGACCTATGACGGAACCGACAAGACCGCCACGGGTTACGAGATTTCTGCCAGCAGCACGACTTTTGATAAGAACACCGTCTCTTACGCAGGCACGGCGAGTGTCACGGCCAAGAATGCCGGTACCGCAAACATGAACTTGGATAAAACGAAGTTCTCCAGCACCGACGCCAACTTCAGCAAGGTGACCTTCGAGATTGCAGAAGATGGTTACGTGACCGTCAACAAGAAGACTGCGGAAATCACCTGGAGTTCCGAGACGTTCACTTACACGGGTGCCGCTCAGGCCCCGACCGCCACGGTCACGAATCTCGTGACTGGCGACGCATGCGCTGTGACAGTAACTGGTGCTGGCACGGATGCGGACAACTACACCGCGACCGCGACTGCACTCGATAACGCAAACTACGCGCTCCCGACATCCGGCCTGACGAAGGACTTCACCATCGGCCAGGCGACCATCGTCGTTGAAACAGAAAGTGCAAAGCGTGCTTACGATGGCACGGCTCTCACGGCTGGCGGCTCCATCAAGAGCGGGCTCGTGAACGGCGAAACCGCTTCGATTACGCTTACCGGCACGCAGACCAACGTGGGCAAGAGCAACAATACGTTCACCATGGTGTGGGGCACTGCAAAACTTAACAACTACAAGATTTCCTCCACGCTCGGCGAACTTGAAGTAACGCCGAAGGCTGTCGTCGTGAAGGCGACCGCCGCCCAGAAGACTTACGGCGACGCCGACCCGACGTTCACCGCCACTGTCGCGGGAACTGTCGGCGAGGACAATGTTGTTTACACGCTCACACGCGTTGAAGGCGAAAATGTTGGCACGTACACGATCACCGCAAGCGGCGAAGCCTCGCAGGGTAACTACTCCGTGACCTACGAAACGGCGACCTTCACCATCGCTAAGGCCACCGAGAACACCGTGACCGTCGCTATCGACGGCTGGACATTTGGCGAAAGCGCAAAAACTCCGACGGCTTCTGCGACCTTCAAGGCCGATGGCGAACCTGTTGTTACCTACGCGGTCAAGGGCGGCTCCGACTGGAGTGCTACTGCTCCGACCGCTGCCGGCGAATACACCGTGAAGGCGACTGTCGCCGAAACTGACAACTACGTGGGCGGCTCCGCTACGAAGGACTTCACCATCGCGAAGGCTGGATTCGCCGTCGCCGGCACGAACTACGAAGATGTTTATGACGGCGCAAGCCACGGCACAGCCGCTGTCCCGACTGTAACGGAAGGGACGACCGTCAGCTACAGCACCGACAACGGAACGACCTGGAGCACGACCGCCCCGACCATCAAGAATGTGGGCGAAATCAGCGTGTCCGTGAAGGCCGAGAACGCCAACTACGAAACCGCCACCACAACCTACACGCTCAAGGTGACGAAACGCGCCATCACGCTTACTTCTGCCTCTGACCGCAAGTTCTACGACGGCACTGCGCTCACTGCCAGCACAGTTACTGTTAGCGAAGGCTCCTACGCGAATGGTGAAAGCTTCCAGTACAACGTGACCGGCAGCCAGATCGAAGTCGGCGCAAGCGACAACGAGTTCACTTACAGCGCGACCTCCAGCGCATCCAGCGCCAAGGTCGGCAACTACGAAGTGACTGTTGTGAAGGGCAAACTCACTGTTGATCCTGTGGTGACGTTCGTGATGAACGGCCATGGTACGCAGGTGACAGCCCAGAATGTGCTTATTGGCGAAAAGGCCTCCGAACCCACCGCTCCCTCCGCAGAAGGTTACACGTTCGGCGGATGGTTCACGGATAACAGCACCTTTGCAAATGCCTATGATTTCGATGCAGCCGTAAATGCGAATACGACGCTTTATGCAAAGTGGACGGTGAACACCTACACGGTCACCTGGTGGAAGAGCGAGGCAAAGAATCTGGCCCATGATCAGAAAACAGAAGTGGAGTTTGGTTCCACCGTTACCGCTCCGACAAAGGATGCTCCGACGAAGCAGGGCTACCTGTTCAACAAGTGGACTTCTACGGACGTGACTGTGGCGGACGATGGTTCCTTCACCATGCCCGCGAAGGCTGTTGACCTGGTTCCGGCATGGGAACTTGAAACCTACAATATTACTTATGAGTTGAATGGCGGTACCAATGCGGGCTCCAACCATGCTACATACAACTTTGAAACGGAAACCTTCACTTTTGCTAATCCGACGAGGGATGGCTTTGTGTTCCTGGGTTGGTACGGCAAATCCGACTTCTCCGGAAGCAAAATTACCGGCGTTGAGAAGGGCTCTGTCGGTGACATGACGCTCTATGCCAAGTGGGCAAGCGATGCTTACACTATCACGTACAATCCTGGTAAATATGGTGTGGGCGAACTCGCTGCCGATAGCAAGGCTTACGGAGAAACGTTCACGTTTGTTGCCTCCAAGAAGTTCACTCGCGTGGGCTATACCCAGGTGGGTTGGGCTACGGAAAAAGAAGGTGCGCAGGTTTATGCGCTGAATGGTTCTTACACAACGGATGCAGACATCACGCTTTATCCGGTGTGGCAGATTAATACGCACAGCGTGACCTTCAGGGTGGGTGAAAAGGATATTCGTGTAGATGGCGCGGTTACCTACGGTACCAAGGTTACAGCTCCTACCGCTCCGGATTCCCTGGGCTACGTCTTCCTTCAGTGGAAGAGCGATAACGAAAACGTGCAAGGCCTTAGCGTAAATGGCGAGTTCAACATGATTGATGAAGATGTTGTTGCGTATGCCGTTTATTTCGTTTTTGTGTACAAACTGGTCTATGATTTGGATGGAGGAACTTGCGAATCTTGCCATGCATTGACGGGATACGACGTGACGCAAAAAGTGACGCTGCCTACGGATATTGAAAAGACCGGTTACACGTTCGGTGGCTGGTATGACAATGACAAGTTCGAAGGAAGTGCTGTAACAGAAATTGCCAAGGGCTCCACGGGTGACAGGCATTTCTACGCCAAGTGGGTAATCAACCAGTACACCATTACCTTCGATACGAAGGGCGGCAGCACTATTGAACCCATTACGCAGGATTACAACACTGCTGTGACGGCTCCGGAAAATCCGACCAGGACGGGTTACCTGTTTGCTGGCTGGGACAAGGATATCCCGACCACGATGCCTGCGGATAACATCACGATTACCGCAAGCTGGAATATGGATGTCAAGGCTACGGGTTATGAGGGTGTCTATGACGGCAATGCCCATGGCATTTCTGTCACGGCTCCGGAAGGCGCTACTGTAACATATAGCGATGCTGAAAATGGTGATTATGTTGCCGCCCTCACTTACACTGATGTGGGTGAGTACACGGTTTACTACAAGGCTTCTCAGGAAGGCTATACTGATGTGAAGGGCTCTGCCACGGTGAAGATCACCGCGAAGGCGATCACGGTCGCAGTCAACGGCAAGAATGCCTCCACGATTTATGACGGCGCTGACCACCCGGTCACGGGCTTCACCGCGACGACCGAAGAAACGCTCTACGACGTCTCGAGTGTCGCGCTCGCCACCGGCAAGTCCGCCACCGCCACGACGAAGAACGTCGCGAAGGTGATGATGAACCTGACTGAAGCTTCGTTCGTGAACAACGACGCGAACTTCACCGTGACCTTTACCGTAACGGACGGCTACAGCGAAGTGACGCCGAAGTCTGTCGTCGTGAAGGCCGATGCCGCCCAGAAGACTTACGGCGAAGCCGACCCGACGCTGGCTTCCACTGTCGAAGGCCTCGTGACGGGTGAATCCGAAACATTGATTGCTCGCACGGTTACCCGCGCAACCGGCGAGAACGTAGGAACCTACGCGATTACCGCTTCCGGCGAAGCGACGCAGGGCAACTACAGCGTGACCTACGAACCTGCAACGTTCACCATCAATAAGGCTACGTTCACCGTCGCCGGCACGAACTACGAAGGTGTCTATGACGGCGCAGTGCATGGTGCTGCGGCAACTCCGAGCGTCACCGAGGGAACCACAGTCAGCTACAAGGTCGGCGAAGGCGACTGGAGCACGACAGCCCCGACCATCAAGGATGTTGGCGAAGTTACCGTGTCCGTGAAGGCCGTGAACTCGAACTACGATGACGCTACCACAAGCTAC
>JAZLMK010000016.1:0-3199 GCA_045598645.1 Fibrobacter sp. | reverse complement strand
GCCAAGCAATTGGGTGAGGCGAGGGCAGAGGCAGATCGCCGTCTGGCGGAAAGCAAGGAAGAGGCCGCAAAGCAACTTTCTGCAGCTAAGTCAGAAGCCGCGCAGCAGCTGGATGATGCCAAGAAGCAGGCCGAAAAAATGCAGGATGAATTGAAGACGGATACCATCAGGCAGCTTGCCGATGCAAAAAAGGAGCGGGAGGAGGCTTTCGACAAGCAGCTTGCTGCCATGAAGGCGGAATTCGAGGCTACATCACAAAAGTTGCTGAAGGAACGCTCCGAAGATTTCAAGGGCGCGAACAAGGAGGAGATGGGGAAGATTACCCAGCCTCTGCTGCAGCAGATTGAAGAAATGCGCAAGGCCCTGAACGACAACAAGTCAGGCAGCGACAAGAATATTTCCGCACTGAAAAGTACCATCGAAACCTTGATGACACAGTCCAACAAATTGAGTGAAAATGCCGTGAACTTGACCAACGCCCTTAAGAATCGCGGTAAGGTTCAGGGCGATTGGGGAGAGCAGGTGCTCAGCAACATCCTGCGCGATAGCGGCCTCCGCGAAAACGAGGAGTTCTTCACGCAGAAGAACTACAAGACCGCCGATGGTAAGGATGTGCGTACCGATGTGGTGGTGAAGGCGTCCAGCGGGTCCATGATTGTGGTGGATTCCAAGGTGTCGCTCACGGCCTATTCCGATTACCTTGCCGCAGAGGACGATGTTACGCGCGAGCAGGCCAGCAAGGCGAACCTGGACAGCATTTGGAGCCATGTGGATGAGCTTGTGAGAGTGAACTATGCGAAGGTGGTGCCCAACGCAGTCCCTTACGTGCTGATGTTCGTCCCCAATGAGGGCAGCTACATTCTGGCCATGAATAGGGATCCGCAGATTGGCATCAAGGCTTACAAGAAGGGAGTCATCATCATCAATCCAACGAACCTGATGCTGGCTTTGAGCCTGATTCTCTTGACTTGGCAGAATACCCGCCAAGAGGAGACGTGCCAGAAAATCATGGATGCAGCTACAGGCCTATACGACAAATTCTGCGGGTTCACGGAAAACTTCGCGAAGATCGGCTCGCAAATGCAGACCGCCTGCAAAACCTACGAGGAAGCCCGCGGCCAGCTGAATGGCGGCGCCGGGAACATCATCACCCGTTTTGAAGGGATAAAGAAACTCGGCATCGTGACGACGAAAAAGGTGAGCGAGAAGCTGCTGCAGTAGGCTATTACTCCAACTTGGACGGAGCTTTTTCATTTCGATTGTGCTTTTTGCAAAATCTAAGGGTATATTAGATAATGTAAGAAGAACAATGGAGGTTTATTATGGTATTCTGTATGTTACAGTTCGTGATGACGATCCTTTAGGGGATCGCCTTTTTTTTATACGCAGTATTTAGAAAGCGGGCATACATAATCCTTTTGCGTTACAAGCAGGGCCCATGCGCCAACGCAAAGAACAATTTTGAAACACCTTACAAAGACATAATCCGTGAAACCCGCGGCGACATTTTCCAGGGAAAGATTGTCGCCCTTTTTTAAAACGTCATTCCCGTGAAGGCGGGAATCCAGCAGCACCATCCTTCTGTCACTGCGAGGAGCGCAGCGACGCGGCAGTCCATGGCAATTCTCTTTGGGCGTTCCCCGGCTCCGCGGATAGTGTGAACTTTACAACTTTTGCAGGATTTCCTCACACGTGAATTGCGAAAGTTTCGCGAACGCGAACAGTTTTTTGCCAAGATCCTTGAACGAGGCGCCCACGAAGTACACCGTGTCGTCAATCAGCAAGAAACGGTCATGAGCCTTCGTGGTAAAGTGGACGGGAATGGGGTAGAACTGCTGCCGGAACCGTCGCAAGTCCTCGTCGAGGGCGTTCCTTGGCGGACGGGTGTAAATGTCCACGGACACTCCTTCGGCCCGCTTCTCTAAAAGTTTAAGCGTGCTGTCATCCACGAAATTGTCAATCAGGACGACGGAACGTTTTGCAAACCGCACCAGATTCGACGTAAACGCCCACGCATCAAAAACCTGCCCCTCGCAAAACACGCCTTCCACAGGCGGCAGCGACGTCCTGACGAAAAAGTCCACCTTTTTCTGAATTTCTGAAATCTGCGCCGTATGCCTGTCGATTTTCGCCTCGAGACGAGATTCAACAAACTGGAGATGCTGATTCGCACCCGAACGGCACAGCAAACGGTTTCGAAGGACACCTGTTGCCCATTGGCGGAATTTTATACCTCTGGTTGACTTTACCCTATATCCAACAGAAAGAACCATATCGAGATTGTAGTATTCAATCATACGAGAAATTAACCTGCCGCCTTCATTTTGAACTGTCGCAAAATTTGCGACAGTTGGACTTTCGGCTAATTCTTCTTTCAAAGCATTGTGAATATGTTTCCCAATAGTTTTCACATCTCTATCAAAAAGGAGAGCTATCTGTGACCTATTCAGCCACACGCTCTCGTTTTCCACGCGGACTTCAATGTGGAACTCCCCGCTCTCGGGCTGGTACATGACAATCTCGTTCTTCTCGTTCATTTTCACTCCTTTTGCGTACAAGCTTTGACTTTCGCCACGCAAAGAACAATTTTAACCACGACAAATATAAACAACGTCGGCTGTCAGAAGATGTCATTTTAGACATTTTTAAGTAGCCCTTCGATAACCTCCCTATACACTCCAGGATTTTCAATTTCCATAATCGTCGTGATTCTCCCGCCTGCGTCTTTTGACGATGCACCGCAGTGGAACATTTTTTCGCAGTCGGTTCCGTAATCCAAAACGATGTATCGATCGTGGAACTTGCCCTGGGCAGGCTTCCGTTCGATATGCGCATCGGGCCGCGCCGCGCTAAAGTCCGCAAGCATGGAATCCGTCAACGCGCAGCCACCCCGCTGGTCGCTGAAAAGCGTAATTTTAACGTTCCGCGCTACACCTCGCAGCAAATCCAAAGTCTTCACACCCACGTAGTCATCGAACACGAAAATCGTCTTTTGGGCCATGCCGTAAATCTGCGTGTACGCGACATCCGCTTCCAGCTTCTGGCCGTTCAGAATCAAGAAATGCTTGAATGTGGACGGGTCGGTGAAGTTTTCCATGATTTTCGCAAGGGAATCGCGGTTTTCGCGGCTTTCGTCCTCCAATTTCTGCGATTTCGCCTTCAGAACCTCGTAATCCGAGCGCATGACGGAAATCTCGCG
>JAZLMK010000015.1:0-14623 GCA_045598645.1 Fibrobacter sp. | reverse complement strand
CGGGATGTCTGCGATGGTGAGCGCGTTCAACGTAACGTCATCGCCCTGGGCGCCATCGCCGCGGGTGGCCGCCTGCTTCAAGCGCCCGTTCTCGTAAACAATGGAAAGACTCACGCCGTCAATCTTCTTCTCGCAAATCCATTTCGAGGTATGAGGTTCGAGGTTCGAGGCTCGAGGTACGTCGCTTTTTTCTTCGCGCGAAGCGCCATTATCCTCTCTCTCGTCTCTCGTCTCTCGTCTTTTGTGGATCCCGTCGCCACGTTGTGGCTCCAGGATGACGTTGTTGGAAAAGCCTCCCTCTTCTCGCTTCACGCCTAACTCCACCAGCCCGTCTTCTGCGGCGCGTACGAACTCCGCCATTTCTTCGGTGCTGTAGACGTTTGCTATGCTGAGCATGGGCACCGCGTGCGAAACTTTCGCAAAGTCGTTGGTCAAGTCGCTTCCGACGCTTTTCGTGAGGCTGTTCGCGCCTCCCAGTTCCGGATACTTCTTTTCAAGCGCTTCCATTTCCTTGAGGCCAAAGTCAAAGTCCTGGTCGCTCATCGGCGAAATCCCGTCCTTGTAATAAAGGCGGCTCGCTTCTTCCAATTGTTTTTTCAGCTCGAAGTATCGGGTAAAGTCAAAATTTTTTTCGTCGGTCATAAGATAGAAAATAGCAAAATGTGGAAATGGCAGGGGAATGAAAGACCGTTTTTTGAAAAATGATGGACCAAATCCTAATTTTACCCGTTTTGGTCCACAAGATTTAGAATAAATTAATCTCGAAATATGTTTGTGGACGATTTTGCGACCATTTTTCACATTTTATGATGGACCATTTTACAAAAAATTTCGATTTGGTCCTACAAAAAACGAGTCCTGACGAAAAAGAGCCCGTTCCCTACTCAAAGTCGTTGCATACAACGTAAAAAATGATGGACTAAATTACATTTTTCTGTCATTTGGTCCATCATTTTCGCGAAAAAGCAATTTTTGACCCTCGTTTTGGCGGTGGCTCGCTTCAATGGGTATGGGGCGACTTTTCGGCTCTTGGATTGTGGGGGGGGGATTTCTATCTTTACCTCAAAATAATCCTAGGAGCCTTTTTATGGATAAAAAAATCCTGTTGGCGTTTGCTGCGAGTACCCTTATGCTTGCCGCTTGTGGCGACGATGTTACCGAGGTGACGAATATTCAGCAGTCTGGGCTTGCCGTACTTGAAAAGGGCGAAAAGCTTTCTGAACAAGTCTGCGACACGACGAATGTGGGTGAGATGCTTTTTGTGACGGATTCTTCCGAGGCTTTTGTTTGTGACGGCGAATCCTGGCAGACACTTAAAGGTACAGATGGTGCCAACGGTAAGGACGGCGCCAATGGTAAAGACGGTATCGACGGTAAGGACGGCGAAAAGGGCGCAGATGGCACGGACGGCAATTCTGGCAATTCAGGCAAAGACGGCAAGAATGGCGATGACGGAAAGAACGGTTCGAGCTGCACTGCGAAGTCTGTGGAGAAAGGTGGCCTTGAAGGCGTCGAAATCAGTTGCGGAGAAACTGTTGTGGATACGGTTTGGAACGGCAAGGATGGTGCGGACGGCAAGGACGCTGTTATCATGAATGGCAAAGATGGCGTGAGCTGCTTTGCCAAGGACGATGGCAATGGAATTTTGACGGTCACTTGTGGCGAAGGTGACGAAGCGACGTCGACAACTCTCTACAAGGCCTTGTGTATTAATAAACCGTACGAGCCGACGAAGTCGGTGTGCTTGGGAGGCAGGCTTTATGAATCGTGCGGTGGAATGCCGTACGAATCAAAAAAGCAAATCTGCGATACTCGCGACAACCAAGTTTACAAGACCGTGAAAATTTGCAACGCCGACGAAACGTCTTGCCAGACCTGGATGGCTGAAAACTTGAACTACTCTGTGAACCCGGGCGAACAGAGTTTATGCTACGATGATGACGCCGAAAACTGTGACAAGTATGGTCGTCTTTACACCTGGGCGGCTGCAGTCGGCAAGTTGGAAGACGAATGCGGAGTTGGACATTTTTGCGACTTGAATGACGTGAAGAATGAAAATGGCGAAGTTCAGGGGGTATGTCCCGAAGGCTGGCACTTGCCGGATATCACGGAATGGAAAACTTTGATTGACAATGTTGGTGGTGAACGTGAGGCCGGAACAAAGTTGAAGACCGCCAGCGGTTGGGTAGACAATACGGGAGTTGATGGAAATGGAACGGATGACTACGGCTTCTCTGCGCTCCCCGCAGGCAACAGAATAAATGAATTTGACTTTGTCGGCTACTTTACATTCTTCTGGTCCGCTTCTTATGACGAGGACGATGATGAGGAAGCCTCCTACTTGTTCTTGACCGTCGACGGTCCGGCGGCCGAATACGAAAACAACTATAAGGACTACACGAATTCCGTCCGTTGCATCAAGGACTAAATAATTTCACTTCAAAAAATCCAAGGAATTTTTTTTATGAACAAGAAATATCTGTTGGCATTTTCGACCGCAACCCTCATGTTTGCCGCTTGCGGCGACGACGTTACCGAGGTTACGAATATTCAGCAGTCCGGGCTTGCCGTGCTCGAAAAGGGCGAAAAACTTTCGAAGCAGGCTTGCGACACGACGAACGTGGGCGAAATGCTTTTTGTGATGGATTCCTCTGCGGCGTTTATTTGCGACGGCGAATCCTGGCAGACGCTCAAGGGTACTGATGGTGCCGATGGCAAGGACGGAGCCAATGGTAAAGATGGTTCCGACGGTAAGGACGGCGAAAAAGGCGCGGATGGCGATTCTGGCAAGTCAACCGATTCTGGCAAGGATGGCAGTGACGGCAAGGATGGAAAAGACGGCACGAGCTGCACGGCGAAATCTGTGAAGAAAGATGACCTTGAAGGTTTTGAAATCAGTTGCGGTGAAACCGTCATTGATACGATTTGGAATGGAAAAGATGGCAAGAATGGCAAGAATGGCGAAAACGGAAAAGATGGCGCGGGCTGTACGCTTGAAGATGACGGCAATGGTTCTGTTTCGGTCACCTGCGGTGAAAGCGAACCCGTGACCTGGTTCAAGGCCTTGTGTGGAGCGAAATCGTATGACCCGCAAAACAAGTACTGCCTTGAATTGGGGGAAGGGGACGATAAAAAGTATCAGTTAGAAGAGCTTCTGACGGATTCCCGCGACAACCAAGTTTACAGGACGGTAACGATTGGCGACCAAGTGTGGATGGCCGAGAACCTGAATTACAACCTTAAGGTTTTGCCGGAGGGAGAAACGGACAGCGTCCAGGCCAGCTGGTGCGGCGGAGGCGAAAAAGGTTCGTCCAATGAAGGCGATTGCTCCGTGTACGGTCGCCTTTATAGATGGAGTGGAGCCATGGATTCCGTGGCGGCATTCAGCGATGACGGCAAGGGATGCGGATATAAGGTTGAGTGCGAGTCAAGCGGAATAGTGCGTGGAGTTTGCCCCGAGGGCTGGCACTTGCCGAGCAGCGTGGAATATGAAACCTTGTTTAAATACATCAACCCTGAATTTGTTCCTGACCTCGAACTTTCTTCTTATAAAGTAGGGAATGATGCGGGCCTAGCTTTGAGGTCCAAGGCCGGTTGGACTGTTACGGCGGATGTTGGCTTTTCGGTGATTCCTGGAACCGATGCCTATGGGTTTTCTGCGCTTCCTGCGGGTTATTTGGAATTTAGAAGAGAGTCCATCTACAGCGACAAATATAATCCCCTATACTTCGATGCTGGTGCACGCGCTTTATTCTGGACGTCCTCTGTGTGTGAAACAGATTATCCGGATACTGATAAGGATGATGACTATTATCGTCTTCGTGCTGCCGTGGTTATTGGATTGGTATCCGAAGCACGTGACGTGTCTATACATAATTATTCTACCTTTTCACTCAGGATGAATTACCTGTATTCCGTCCGTTGCGTCAAGGATTCCAACTAAAGCTGCGAATCGCCAAGGATAGGCGACTGTCATAATCGAAAAAGCCTCGCGAGGGGCTTTTTTTGTTCGCAAAAAGTCATCGATTTCTCAAAAAGCTATCTTTACCTGAAAATAATCCTAGGAGCCTTTTTATGGATAAAAAAATCCTGTTGGCGTTTGCTGCGAGTTCCATTATGCTTGCCGCTTGTGGCGACAATGTTACCGAAATTAATGAAATTCACCAAGTCGGCACGGCTGTGCTCGAAAAGGGTGAAAAACTTTCGAAACAGGCTTGTAACCCGAGGCACATGGGCGAGATGCTTTTTGTGGTGGATTCTTCCAAGACGTTCATCTGTGACGGTGAATCCTGGCAGACGTTCGATGGCGAAGATGGCAAGGATGGCGAAGACGGCAATGATGGTGCCAAGGGCGAAAAAGGCGATAAAGGTCCGAAGGGCGATCCTGGCGCTGATGGCAAGGATGGTGACCCAGGGAAGCCGGGTGCCCCTGGCAAGGCTGGCGAAAACGGCACGAGTTGCTCCGCAAAGTTGGTGACGAACGCGGCTGGCCTCGAGGGTGTTGAAATGACCTGTGGAGAAACCGTCATTGATACCATTTGGAACGGCGAAAATGGCGAAAAAGGTGATGCAGGAAAGAGCGCCTATGATATTGCCAAGGAAAACGGTTTTGAAGGAACCGAGACGGAATGGCTTGAAAGCATGAAGGGGCCGTTCTTTCAGGACAATCGCGACGGCAATATTTACAAGACCGTGAAAATTTGCAACGAAGACAAGTCGTCGTGCCAGACCTGGATGGCCGAAAACCTAAACTATAATCCGGGCGACGTTTCTAGTTTGAGTGAATATGCGTGGAGCGGCTGCTATGACGAAGGGGACGAGACAGAAAATGAGGCTTTTGCGAACTGCTCCAAGTACGGTCGTCTTTACACCTGGGATGTGGCTGTCGACGTATGCCCCGAAGGCTGGCACTTGCCGGATACCACGGAATGGAAAACTTTGGTTGAAACCCTTGGTGGCAAAAAGTTTGCCGGAGCAAAGCTGAAGGCCATCAGCGGTTGGGTTGACGATACGGGGGCTAGCGGAAATGGAACGGATGACTACGGCTTCTCCGCGATCCCTGCAGGTAGTAAAAGGAATAATGATTTTGACTTTGTGGGCTCCTATACATATTTCTGGTCCGCATCTTACGACGGGGACTATAGCTACAGCGCCTACTACTTGTTCTTGACCGGCGATGATCCGTCTGCCGAACGCGAAAGCGACTATAAGGGCTTCGCTAATTCTGTCCGTTGCATCAAGGACTAAATAATTTTACTTCAAAAAATCCAAGGAACTTTTTTATGAACAAAAAAATCCTGTTGGCATTTTCGGCAGCAATCCTTGTGCTTGCGGCTTGCGGTGACGACGTTACCCAAATTAACGAAATTCACCGAGACGGCATCGCCGTGCTCGAGAAGGGCGAAACGCTTTCTGAACAGGCCTGCGATACGACGAACGTGGGCGAGATGCTCTTTGTGATGGATTCCTCCGAGGCATTCGTCTGCGACGGCGAATCCTGGCAGATGCTTAAAGGCAAAAAGGGCAAAGACGGCAAGGATGGTTCCGACGGCAAGGATGGAGCCAAGGGCGAAAAGGGCGATACGGGCTCAAAGGGTGATTCCGGTGCTGACGGCGAGGACGGTGCCCCGGGAAAACAGGGTGACCCCGGCAAGGCTGGCGAAAACGGCACGGGCTGCACAGCAAAATCGGTGACGGGCGAGGCCGGCCTTAATGGTCTTGAAGTAATCTGCGGAAAAACGGTCATTGATACCGTTTGGAGTGGCAAAAAGGGCGAGAGTGGTGATTTTGGAATGAGCGCCTTTGAAATTGCCAAGGAAAACGGTTTTGAAGGAACCGAGGCGGAATGGCTTGAAAGCTTGGAAAGCCTGTATCTTCGGGACGACCGTGATGGCAAGATTTACAAGACCGTGAAAATTTGCAACGAAGACAAGTCCACTTGCCAGACTTGGATGGCCGAGAACTTGAACTACGACCCGGGCGACGTTTCTGGTTTTGGTAAGTATGCGTGGAGCGGCTGCTATGGCTATGGCGGAGGAAAATTGACAGATGAAGAGGTTCTTGAAAACTGCTCCAAGTATGGTCGCCTTTACACCTGGGAGGTCGCCATGGATAACGCCGACTGCAAATATGAGAAAATGTGCCTCGCACCTTGTAATCCAGAAACCCCAGTTCGCGGAATCTGCCCCGAAGGTTCGCACTTGCCGAGCAATAATGAGTTTAAGGAACTACTCCGCCACATTGATCCGTCTTTCTATTCTGACTACGAGGATGGTGAGTCAATGGTGGCGGGCAAGTACTTGAAGTCCGCCAATGGTTGGGAGGATGTCTATACCCACTCCAAAGGCAATGGATTGGATGCCTACGGCTTCACCGCGCTCCCCGGTGGCTACAATTCAAGAACTGACTCTAAGTATTTTGACCCTGACGTTTTCATGGACATTAGCGAACATGCTTATTTCTGGTCTTCGTCTGAATCCGACGGTAGTTATGCTTTCTTACTGAAACTGAACAAATCCAACGACTATGCAAATCTCTCCATGTTCGGCTCCAAGGACGATGCGTATTCGGTCCGTTGTATCAAGGACTAAATAATTTTACTTCAAAATAATCCAAGGAACTTTTTTATGAATAAAAAAATCCTGTTGGCATTTTCGACCGCAACCTTTATGCTTGCTGCTTGCGGTGACGACGTTACACAAATTAACGAAATTCACCAAGATAACATGGCCGTGCTTGAGGCTGGCGAAAAGCTTTCTGAACAAGCCTGTGACACGACGAATGTGGGCGAGATGCTCTTCGTGATGGATTCCTCTGCGGCATTTATTTGCGACGGCGAATCATGGCAGGCGCTTAAAGGCGAAAAGGGGTCCGACGGCAAGGATGGTTCCGACGGTAAGGACGGATCCAAGGGCGAAAAAGGCGATAAAGGTCCGAAGGGCGATCCTGGCGCTGATGGCGAGGATGGTGACCCAGGGAAGCCGGGTGCCCCTGGCAAGGTTGGCGAAAACGGCACGAGTTGCACCACGAAGCTCGTGACGAACGCGGCGCACCTCAATGGTGTTGAAGTGATCTGCGGCGAAACTATTGTGGATACGATTTGGAGCGGCGAAAAGGGTAACCCCGGTGATGATGGAAAGACACCCTATGATATTGCTGTGGAAAACGGTTTTGAAGGAACCGAGGCGGAATGGCTTGAAAGCTTGAAGGAACCGTTTTTTCAGGACAAACGTGACGGCAAGATTTACAGAACCGTGAAAATTTGCAACGAGGACAAGTCCTCTTGCCAGACTTGGATGGCCGAGAACTTGAACTACGACCCGGGTGATGTTTCTAGTTTGGGTGAAAAAGCGATAAGCAGCTGCTTTGATGGTGAAAAACATAAATTGACTGATGAAGAGGTTGCTGCTAACTGCATCAAATATGGTCGCCTTTACACGTGGGAGGTCGCCATGGATAACGCCGACTGCAGACCTGATAAAGAGTACGAATCCCTTCTTGATTATAAAGAGTGCGACTCCCCTCTTGATCCAGAAACGCCGGTTCGCGGAATCTGCCCCGAAGGCTCGCACCTGCCGAGTTTTCGCGAGTTTGTAGTGCTGATCAACAACATTGACCCATCATTCGGTCTTGACCACACGGGTTATACTATAGATTCTTCATCAACGGCGGGCAAGCACTTGAAGTCTGTCAGTGGTTGGAGTGACAATAACAGTTCCAGTGGCAATGGGTTGGATTCCTACGGCTTCACAGCACTCCCCGCTGGCACCTACAGCGCCAATCTCGTTGGCTTGCGTGCAGAGTTCTGGTCTTCGGCTGGGTTGACGGTTGAGATGTTGCCTCGTCCGGAGCTAGTTGGTGTGCTCGCCTTCTACCTGAGGCTGAGCAACCGTTTCGAGAGCGCAGTACTTGTATCGAACTCTAAGTCGACTGCAAAGTCGGTTCGCTGCGTTTTGGACTAAAGGTCACCTCTAAAAATTCATTTTTAAAAATTTGGTTGCGACACTTCGCGCTAGTTCGTCACTCAAAAGTGGCCAATACCGCCAGTATTGGCCATTTTTCGTTCCTGCTATCGCTCGGTCTCACTCAAATTTTCTTAACCAAAGCAATTTTTAGAGGTGCCCTAAAATTAAAAGTTGGTATGAGGATAACCTATTTGACGGTTATTTTTAGGCTTTGGTTCCCGCATTTGGCGATGTAGCGCCCATGGCGGATTCCGTCCAAATTCATGGTGGCTTCGCCCTTACCCTGACCGAGGGAATTGCCGCGGACCTCGCGAATGAGGTTCCCGTTCATGTCGAACAGGCGGATGGAAGTGTTCAGCCCGTGAGCGAAAACCTGGTTGCCTTGCCGAGTAAGGCTTGCGCTTGCCAAAACCGGCGCACTTTCGTGGAAGGTCGTCGTGCTGCTTTGCGGGTTGACTTCTGTGCTGCTGGAACTTGAAGCTCCGGTGATGAAGTTGTCTATGTGGGTGATTCCCGTGTTTACGTAATCGCCGAGACCGTAGGCCTTGCGCATGATGTTCAAAATGTCCTTGTCGAATACGGAGCCGTCGGGTTCCGTTTGGCGACGGATGATGGTCATGTTGTTTTCGCCCTCGTGACCCGTGTCCCAGGCAATCGGAACTACTTTGTTCGCATTCGCAGAACTCATGAAGGCTTCGTAGTAGGCGAGGCGGCCCTTGCGATGCTTTTCGTAGGCGGCTCCAGTGAGAACGCCCACGCGGTCGTTTGCCCCGAATTCCCCGATGATGACGGGAACGCCCTTGTCGACGTAGTTCGTTTTCATCTTGCCGAGCGATGCGTCCATCTGGCTCTTGGTGCACGGATCTCCCATGCCGCCGCCCCAGGCGTTGTAACCGCAGTTGTGCACTTGGTCGTCGCCTGTAGCCAGATTATCGCCCGTGCCCCAATAATATTGCGGGTGGACGGTTGCACCCCAGTCGACGATGTCGTTCAAAAGCGTGTAGGTGTACGGGTCGTAGTAATGCACTTCGAACATCAAGCGGTTTGCGATAACGTCCTTCGGCATTTTCGAGACGGGCATGACTTCCACGGAGCGGTCGATGCTTGTCGATGGCCCTTGAATAATCAAAGTGCGGCTCACGTTGTTTCCGCCTGTGGCGCGCACGGCATCGACGAACGTCTGGTGGTAGGTTTCCAGGATTTCGGACTCGTGGCGGTAATTGTCGTCGGTGGTGGCGGGCTCGTTGGCGCTTGCGAAAAGCAGGTTTTCGCTGTAGTCCCTGAAGTGCGTGGCGATTTGCGTCCAGAAGTCCTTCTGCCGCTCATTGACCTTGCTCTTTTCGGCGTCGTTCAGGTTGTTTTCCAGCCAGCCGCTGTCCCAGTGGATGTTCAGGATGGTCACGAGACCCGCGCGCATGCAGTAATCGACGACTGTCTGCACGGAATCCATCCAGCTGGAGGCGATTTCGTTCTTGCCTCCGCCCGGTACCAGGTCCGTGGTGCTGGAATCGCGTGAAAGCGCGTTGGAATGGCTGTACCAGGCGCATGGAATGCGGATGGTGCTGAACCCTGCCGCCTTTACCGAGTCGATGTAGGCCTCGGTCGGGAACTTGTTGCCCCACCAGGTCGGGTTTGAAGGAACCTCCATCGTGTTTCCGATGTTGACGCCGAACCCCATCTTCTCGAACATTTGCTGAGCGGTGGGCAAGTCGGCTGCGGTGGCGGTGGAGGAAAGAGCGGCGGCAGAAAATGCTGCCCAGAAAACGGACGTGACCGTCCTTTTAGAAATTGCGTGCATGACAAACTCCCATATACAACGGAATTTAATATAAATCAGAGATGACGCTTTCCATAACACATTTTTCTCATTTTGCATAGACAAAAAATCAATAAATGGGAATGAACTGTATCATCTGTATTGAAAAATGCACATCTTTGCTGTTTTTAGAGTGAAATCGCCTAAGTTAAAAGGCGGTCAAAACCAGGCCTACAATAAAAAATCCAGGTAGTTGTCGAATTTTTGGATTATAATCCGAAAATTCTATAGAAAATTATGCATTACGTGGGGGTTATAGCAATAAAGTGTGCTAAAATGTAATTTTTCGGGCTTGAAAATGTGCTAAAAACGGCTTGCGAGCACACTTGCGGATTTCGCACATGCTGGAATAGAAGACCGTCTTGGGACCCTCTTTGCAGCGGCAGCCCATGCAGTTGATGTGCTCGGGCTTGATGAAATCGAAGTGATTCAGTTCGTTTCAAAACTTTGCCGTCTCTACGCGGAGCTCGTCGTCGTTGTTGACGGTTGCGATTCTTGCGTCGCATTTTGAACAGTCCAAGCCGCATGGGGCTATAAGCCTGTTTTCCATTTTTCGATTTTCTCGGGGTGAAAGGAACTAGTTGTTGCTGACCGGGACTATTCCGGGGCTGTTTTGCGGAAAATTAGCTCGAAAATAGAACTTTTTGCCACTTTTAGGGTTAAAAGTACTACTTTTTTTTAATTTGTATGTGATAAAAAGGGCGGGAAAAGGCGTGTAGGTAGAACTTTTTTTGAAATTTAACCCTAAAAGTTCTATTTATCTCCCCTTGTCTATAGCCTTGGTTACAAACAACGTAATAAAAAATAGGACTTTTGACCACTTTTAGGGGGAAAAGTACTACTTTAAGGCTTTTTTTGTTTTCCTTGGGGTAAAAAAGATGCGCTGTAAGATTGAAAATTAATCTTTTATACAACGAACGCTCGCAAAGCTAGTCTTAAACTGACTTCGTTGATAAGCTCCATTTTCCTTATTGTCGAAATAAATATTATAAAAACGATCTCTTGCGCTCTCATCAGAAGTTGCTAAGTAGGTATCTCCATCATAATCAAAATGTTCATCAGAATTGTATACAGATAGTAAAGAAAAACCATAAGAGTCGTCTCCATTATTTTCTCTGCTTCTTAGTTTTTTCCCTGCAACATCTTCTCCTCCGACAAAAGAAACAAGTTTATTAAAATCAGAAAGCGAAGGAATATGCCAACCAGTAGGACAAATTCCCTTCACAGGTTGTTTGGGATTGCAAAGTGTTTGTGTATCACATTTTTCATTTTCCACATTATATTTAGCACCTTGATCTACAATCGCAGGCCAATAACATAAACTACCATATTTCAAACAAGATGTTGAGTCTGAATCACAAAGACACTTAGCATAACCTTTCTCTTGATAATTTATATTCAAATTTTCTGCCATCCATTCCTGCTCTCCGATTTTTACAGTTTTATAAGTTTTTCCATTGCGGTCATCATACAATTTTCCATATACACAAACATCTTCCAAATCAGTTTTACATGTTCCCATTACAACAGAGCTACTGGAACTACTATTTACTTTACTTGACGAGGAGCCCATTGCAGAGGACGAAGAATCGTCATTTTTTTTACTTGACGAGGAGCCCATTGCAGAGGACGAAGAATCGTCAGTTTTTTTACTTGACGAGGAGCCCATTGCAGAGGACGAAGAATCGTCAGTTTTTTTACTTGACGAAGAGCCCATTGCAGAGGACTGCACATTATTGCTTTTGTTACTAGATGATAATAATTGTAATAATTCCTTTCATTGTTTTCCCCGTGTTCAAAAAGAGTCCCTATAAGAAGTCCTTTGTCAAAATACCTGATTTTATGCGGTTTTGCAAGCGATTTGACGTTGAAAAAATCAGAAAAATTCAATAAAATCACTCCCACTAGCGGGATTGTCGCAGACATTACGAAAGAAGTTCCATAACCGTTTTTAAAAATCTTGTTTTTTGAGGTTGAGTTATAAAAACATCCGGCAGGAGTGAACCGACTGTTCAAAAAAATCCATTTCCATATTGACAATTACTGCACAAAAGTGTATATTTAGAATGCAGCCTCCGCTGTACACATTTTTTAATTAGCATCATTAGCGAGGTTTTTATGATGGGCATTAGCCAACAACAACAACTCGAAGCCATGCCAGATGGTATGGCAAAACGCATCCTCCTCAAAATCATAAACGCGCCAAAAGCGCCTGTTGAAAAACTCAAAGAAGAGTATAAAAATATCGAAGCCGGTTATCTGAAAGATCACAACCTTACCGAATTGCCGAGATAGAGGAGTTTCCATGCCAGTAATATCCTACGGGGTGTTCGATTGCGAGCACCTAGGTTTTGACACACGCACTGTAGAACAAATAGAAAAATTCAAAGTCAAACACAGCGACGCCATTAACCTTGAAGTATTCCTGAAAAAATACGCTGCAAGCGAAGAAATTCGCCATACAAATCGAACTTATCTTGTAAAAGATAAAAGTACCGGAGAAATCGCTTGTTATTTCAGTCTCCGCAATGGACTTTTCACCTTGAACATGGGCACGGAAAATTTTGCAACCATCCCTGCAATAGAATTGTCCAATTTCGCCGTAAACGAGCTATACAAGCAAAATACCCCAACACCCGAAAAATAGGGACAATGGTTTTCAACGAATTCATCCTGCCGCTAATCCACCAAGCCCAGGAAATCTCGGGTATTCAAGCTTTGTACATTTACGCGTTGCCAAACGACAAGTTGATGGAGCATTACACTTCTCTCGGTTTCACAAGGCTTGACGCAGAAGAAGAAGCGTTTATCCACAAGCATGTAAAGCCCAAATACGACGAAGGCTGCATTTTCATGTGCCAAGGTGTATAAGAGGTTGCGGCTCAACCATGCCAGAATAGCTTCTGTCGCAGCACTCGCCTTACGTTAGTCCATGAGGCGACGGACGGAGAAGCAACGACTTGAGTTTTCCTCGGGTAAAAAAGAGCAATGGATTGAGAAAAAAGAAGAAATCTACTTTTTTAGTATTTCCAAAAAATCTCGCGGGGTAACGACAATTGGTGCCGAGGGAAAATGTTTTATGTTCCCTGTAACAAGGTGGGTTTCGGTAGTCTTCCCGTGTGCTAAGACGACGGAATATTCTCTCTGTTTAATACAAGTTTGTATTCATTTAGGATATCTTCGTTATAAACGGGAATTGCGTTACCTTCAAAAACAGCCTG
Source organism: Fibrobacter sp. (assembly GCA_045598645.1). Taxonomy (GTDB): domain Bacteria; phylum Fibrobacterota; class Fibrobacteria; order Fibrobacterales; family Fibrobacteraceae; genus Fibrobacter. Next base: position 1,622 of record JAZLMK010000015.1, on the reverse strand, counting down.
CAAAACTTGACCTGGAATGGAATCCCATTTCAGTAAGGCGGATACGATAACGTTTGTGTCTATGACCGCGCAGCGCACTAAACACCGCTCCTTGCGGCGTCGATTTCGGCATTGATTTCGTCAAGACTCATATCGGCAACACCGGCCTCTTGTGCTTCTGCGGAAAGAGCCTGCATAATTCGAAGCATCTGGCTGGCGGAACGCTTTGGAGTGGCGTTGTATGCTCCTCGTACATCGGCAGCCATCATAGGTGCCGTTTTGTGAGATGAAACCTCGAAGGGAATGCGCCCTTCGCGAACCACTGTGCGGGCGAAAATGTTAATGGCAGTAGCCATAGACATACCGAATTCTTCACAAAGAGAATCGAACTCCTGCTTCAGATCACTATCCATTCTAACGCTAAAGGCTACTTGCGACATATTTAGCTCCTATTTTGTGTTAAAAATACAAAAAATGCAACCAAAGTGGTATCGTAATGGTGCAATTTTGTCGAAATTTACACTAGTCTCCTTAATCAAGGATTTGCGCCAAAGAACTGCGGCTTCTTCAAGTTTTCCTCGGGTTCAAAAAGAGACGATGTAAGATGGACATGGCCGGGCTTACATCGATGGCGTAGAAGCCCTTTTTCTCGTTCGCCTTGGTCTTGGAGGCGGGAACGGGTTTTCCGTCAAACACGTCCATCAGTGTGAGCTCCATGGCTTCCTTTGCGTTTCTGAGTGCCTCCTCGAGGGTATCCCCCTCGGTAAAACAACCGTCAAGGTCGGGGAATTCTACGGAGTATCCGCCGACTTCTTCCTTTGTGATCTTAGCTACGAATTGCATTGCTATCTCCTTGTCGCTTGCTAAAGGAATGGAGGGGCCTATTTCAGCCCCGCCTGCTTGAGGATCGAGTTTTCCCGGGTTCAAAAAGTGCGCCTATAAGATTCATCACAAAAAACGCTAGTATTTCGTCACAAAACAAACAAATCAATCTGTAAACCCATTTTCAAAAAAATGCCTACTCAGTTGACATGACGAAAAGAAACTCGAAAAACCAACCGTTACTCCATTAACAAAAAAATAGTAGGTAAAATAATCAAAAAACGGTATTGAGCACAAAAAGAAAAAAATAAGGAAAACTGACATCACAGACGAGCTTTTACATATTTTCCTTAAAATGATCCTAAGCCCTTCAGTGCCATTATCTTCATCCCGTTCCTCATACAAACACGAAATAAGAATGATGTAAATACCTGGGATGAAAGGAAAAAAGACTCTGATTTCATTATTTGAAAACAAAATCCCCAAAAGAAGCAATACAAGCACAAGAATAATGGGAATAACAACCGTAAACAGGTTTACGCGTTTAATATCCATTTCGTATGTCATTTTTCCGTTTCTCATACCATAAATATACATACAAAAAAATGTCACAAATTGTCAAAATGCAGAATTTGTTTTTCCCGGGCTCAAAAAGAGCGCCTATAAGATAGTTATTAAGTTTTTATTAGTGTCCGGTAAAAAAATATAGCCAAAAATAAAAATGGCAGGTTCCTCAGACGAAGAGCCTGCCCGTTTTGTTTTTACTTTGTAATTACCACAAAACAAACAAAAACAAAACGTTATGGTCAAAAGTACATTTT
>JAZLMK010000014.1:0-4471 GCA_045598645.1 Fibrobacter sp. | reverse complement strand
TAAAAGAGTTTTTTACGGATTATTTTTTATTCTCACTACACTATGCGCAGTAGGATGTGGCGAAGATAAAGGTTCATCCCCCGATAGCGACGAACTTTCCTCGTCTGTAGATGAAGAAAGTTCCTCATCCATTGAAACAACGATTTCCTCTGACAAAGACTACTCTTCTTCCACCGACGTAAAAAATACATCTTCCTCTGATACCAAAAGTTCTTCCTCCACTGTCGCCATAAGTTCTTCTAGCTACACTGGAAACGTGGATGGTCCCATAAATTGCCCTGTAGAACTTGGCGACCTTGTTCTAAATGAAAAAGAACAAATTTTGTATTTAATAACAAAACGGGTAAACAATTACTGCGTAATAAATGAAGACAATTATGAACTTGTTTCAGAAACAGAGACAAATAGTTCGCAAAATAAATACATGTTTGTCGGCGACACCCTAGTTTTTCTTTACAATGACGAAGGCCACACCTATGGCACTGTACTTGTAGGAGGCAAAAATAATTCACCTTATGGTTTCTGGTTACATGAGAATCGTTGCAGCTTTGATTACGAAACTTTGACTATCAGCTGCAATTACTCCAAGCCTTACACCTATCGCACTTATTTTCAATTCACCCAGGATTCCTTTATAGGCCACGAAACCGATGCTGATGGAAATTGTTTGCTAGAAGGGGCCCCCGATTCATTCGATGATTACACAAATTCAGGCTTTATGGAACAGATTTACAAAACTTTACTTTATTATAAAAATATAATGCCCAACGTCTATTACGATGCATTGTATCCTTTCGAGACTTTTTACGGGGATGAATTCACTCTCCCAGACGGGATTACAATAAAAGAAAAAACAAAGAATACCGCAATATTTACAATTGCCAATCAAGAATTCAAGGCACATTTCAATGAAGACTGTTATCGAATTCAATACTATTCCGGATCAAAACAAAATGTAAGCGCTTACGTAGAATCAAACGGAGTTTCTTGTGAAATCAACCATTTCTCTGATTCAAAAATCACCAAGGACATGTGCAAAGCGGAAAACGCCAAGTATCTCAAAAACATCTATACACGAGAAATTAACGGCATTGAGCAAAAATACGCAGAATCCTACATAGTATCAAACAAGGATGAATTCAAAAATTGCCTGAAAGAATTGGCTACGCAAATTCCATAACTGATTCAATGACATTTTGAGTGCAAAACACCCTGAAGCATTCAACTTCAGGGTGTTTTTATTAGTTGTATTGAAAGCGTTGCACTCGGCTTACGGCTACTTCACAACGATATTCACCAGCTTGCCAGGAACGGCGATTACCTTCACGACGGTCTTGCCGGCGATAAACTCTTGAACTCGTTCGTTAGCCATGGCAAGTTTTTCCAAGGCGGCCTTGTCGAGGTTCTTGTCGACGTTCACCTTGGCGCGGAGTTTGCCGTTCACCTGGAACACGACTTCGACGGTGCTTTCGACGGTCTTGGATTCGTCACCCTTGGGCCATGCGACGTTCGTGAGGCTTTCGCCATGACCCATGAGGCTCCACATTTCTTCGGCGATGTGCGGGGCGAACGGGTGGAGGAGTTTCGCGAATGTTTCGCAGGGTTCGCGGTAGCGCTTGTCCATCTTCATGAGTTCGTTGTTGAAAATCATGAGCTGGCTTATGGCCGTGTTGAAGCTCATGTTCTCGATGTCCGAAGTCACCTTGATGATGCTCTGGTGCATCACCTTGACGATTGCATCTGGGGCGGTTTCGTCGACGAACACGGGGGCTGCATCTTCTTCGCCCACCACGGCGCGCCAGGCGCGGTTGAGGAAGCGGTTCATGCCTTCAATGCCCTGGGCTTGCCACGGCTTCACGCAATCGAGAGGTCCCATGAACATTTCGTACAAACGAAGGCTATCGGCGCCGTAGTCGCGCACGACGTCATCCGGGTTCACGACGTTCTTCAGGGACTTGCTCATCTTCGCGACGATCTGCTTGAGTTCCACGCCGTCGGCCTTGCGGAAGAACTTGCCGTTCTTCTCTTCGACTTCGTCGGTCGGGACCTTGGAGCCTGCGGCGTCTTCGTAAGCGTAGGCAAGAATCATGCCCTGGTTGAAGAGTTTCTGGAACGGTTCGTCGGTAGAGACGAGGCCGAGGTCAAACAGCACCTTGTGCCAGAAGCGGCTGTAGAGCAGGTGGAGCACGGCATGTTCGGCTCCGCCCACGTAGAGGTCCACCGGCATCCAGTACTTTTCGAGTTCCTTCGCGAGGAAGGCGTCGCCGTTGCAGGCGTCGATGTAGCGCAGGTAGTACCAGCAGGAGCCGGCCCACTGCGGCATGGTGTTCGTTTCGCGGATACCCTTGCGGCCGTTCTTGTCCGTGACCTGGAGCCATTCGGTGGCGTTCGCGAGCGGAGACTGACCGCCGTCACCCGGCTTGTAGTCCTGAAGTTCCGGCAAGCGCACCGGGAGTTCGGCATCGTCGACGGTGGAGATTTCGCCATCTTCCCAGTGGATGATGGGGAATGGTTCACCCCAGTAGCGCTGGCGGCTAAACAGCCAGTCGCGGAGCTTGTAGTTCACGGTGGCCTTGCCAATCTTGTTCTTTTCGAGCCATTCGATGACCTTCGCCTTGCCGGCTTCCTTGTTGAGGCCGTTCAGGCAGAGCGTCGCGTTTTCGCTGTTGATGTAAGTGCCGTCGGCAGCCCAGCAGGCTTCGCCCTTGAGCACGAGTTCCTTGGTTTCTGCCGGGCAGGAATCGTCCGGAGTCATGATGCAGATGACGGGCAGGTTGAACTTCTTTGCAAAGTCAAAGTCGCGGGTATCGTGGGCGGGAACTGCCATGATGGCGCCGGTGCCGTAGCCCGTCAAAACGTAGTCGGCGACCCACACCGGAATCTTCGTGCCGGTGAGCGGGTTGATGGCGTAGGAGCCCGAGAACACGCCGGTCTTTTCCTTTGCAAGTTCGGTACGGTCAAGGTCGCTCTTCAAAGCGGCGGCATGGACGTAGGCTTCGACGGCTTCCTTCTGTTCCGGAGTCGTGAGAGTCGGCACGAGCTTGTGTTCCGGGGCCACCACCATGTAGGTTGCGCCAAAGAGCGTGTCGCAGCGGGTGGTGTAAACGCGGAGCTTGTTCTCGGTTGGATTGCCGTTAGCGTCGGCGATCACGAAGTCCACTTCGGCGCCCTGGCTCTTGCCGATCCAGTTCTTCTGCATGTCCTTGACGCCCTGCGGCCAGTCGAGCTTTTCGAGGCCCTTCAGCAGGCGGTCGCCATAGTGCGGGATGCGCATGAGCCACTGCTTGAGGTTACGGCGTTCCACTTCCTTGGTGCCGCACTTTTCGTGGGAACCGTCATTCAAAACTTCTTCGTTCGCGCAAACAATCTTGCAATGCTTGCACCACCACACCTGGGCGTCGGCATAGTAAGCGAGGCGGCGGTCGTCGCGATATTTGCGGACGGCGGCGGCACCCTCGGCCTGCACATCGGCAGGGATCGGGAGTTCTTCGATGGGGCGACCCTTCTGCTGTTCGTCATCGAACCAGGTGCCGTAAAGGCGCTTGAAAATCCACTGCGTCCACTTGTAGTACTTGGGGTCCGTCGTGTTGATTTCCTTGTTCCAGTCGTAGGAGAGGCCCAGGCGCTGGATTTGGCGGCGGAAGTTGTCGCAGTTTTTCTTGGTCGTGATAGCCGGATGCGTACCGGTCTGGATGGCGTACTGTTCCGCCGGGAGGCCGAAAGCGTCCCAGCCCATGGGGTGCAGCACGTTGAAGCCGTTCGCGCGCTTGTAGCGGCAAATGATATCCGTGGCGGTGTAACCTTCCGGGTGGCCCACGTGGAGGCCAGCGCCGCTCGGGTAGGGGAACATATCCAAACAGTAGTACTTGGGCTTGGACATGTCGGTGCCGGTCTTGAAAGTCTGGTGTTCGGCCCAGAACTTTTGCCATTTCACTTCAATTTCTGACGGATTGTACTTTGCCATTTTTGCCTCTTGTGCCATGAACAATGAATCGCGAGCCTCGAGCCGAATAGTCACGCCTTCGCACACATTCAAATGCGCAAAGCGCCATTATTTAACCTCAAGCCTCAAAGCCTGCCGAGGCAGGCGACCTCATACCTCATAGCCATGTTAAATTTTACGGCGGAAAAGATAGAAAAATGCCCGAGCATCGGCCCGGGCAATCATAATGCATTCCCTATTTTAGGAGTCCTCTTCGAACGCTTTACAGCGATGACCAGCCCTCAGGTTCATATTCCGATTCTTCCATATATATATAGGTTTTCACAGAACCTGTAGAATCCGGCAATTCAAATGTACATGTATCGCCAACAGCAGGGGTGCCGACATTGGACTTGTTGATTTTTTAATAGAGGGTTTTTCGTAAACCATATTCATTAGATGAATGATATAAATATACACTCTTTTCGTATCGACAGTTACATCTTAAGCACAAAGTTTCTGCAAACGATAAGCTACTGGAGTCAAATA
>JAZLMK010000013.1:0-13402 GCA_045598645.1 Fibrobacter sp. | reverse complement strand
CCGTGGAGCTTGGTGACCGTCGGGGCGTCGAGGCCCGGAGTGAGTTCGCAGGCCTTGGCGAGGAGTTCGGCCGGGCAGTCGTATTCAATCATCATGTACGACTGGGCGACGAGCTTGCCCTGGATGCGGCGGATGAGCGTGTTGACTTCTTCGAGTTCGGTCTTCTGCGGGTTGCAGAAGAGGGCGGCGTTGCTCCTGAAAAGCGGTTCGCCGATAATGCGGAGGCCGGCCTGCTTCAGGGTCGTTCCCGTTTCCACGACGTCCACGATGGCGTCAGCGACACCGAGGCTCACGGAAATTTCGACGGCGCCTTCGAGAACCACGAAGTCCATCGGCTTCTTGTAGAAGCCTTCCACGATGTTCGGGAAGCTAGTGGCGATGGTCTTGTCCTTCAGTTCATCGAGGCCCTGGATGGGGCTTTCGTTCGGGACGGCGGCGCACATCTTGGAAGCGCCATACGGCAGGTCCAGAACCTTCACGGCAGGGCTTTTTGCTTCGGCGTTGAAGTCGATTCCTGTGATGCCAGCATCGATGATGCCGCGGCCTACGTACATCGGGATGTCGCTCGGGCGGAGGAAGAAGAACTCGATTCCGTTCTTCGTGTCGATCTGGGTCAAAGTCTTGTAGGGCTTGGTGGCCTTGTAACCGCAGGCCTTCAAGAGTTCCTGCGTCGGGTCAAAGAGCATGCCCTTGTTCGGGAGAGCAACCTTAATCATAGTTTTGCGTACACTTCTTCGAGGGTTAAACCTTTTTCCGCCATCATCACGGCGACATAGTAGAGCACCTGGGAAAGTTCAAGGCACTGGGCGTCGCGGCTTTCGAAGCGGGCGGCCTGCCAGCTTTCGGCGGCCTCTTCCACGAGCTTCTTGCCAATGGCGTGCGGACCCTTCTTGAAGAGTTCCGTGGTACCCTTGCCTTCCGGCATTTCCTTTTTGCGCTGGCATGCGAGCGCGAACATTTCTTCAAATGTCATAATCGACCTCTTGTTTTTTACAGGCTAAAAGATAGAAAACATATACTAGGGACGTCTTTGCAATTCCCGTTTTTACATAATACGGCGCTATTTTTACACTTGCGCGGGCAAAACGTAACTATATTTAGGGTGGACGAGGCGTTGCAGGTTCCCTAGGGAATCGTGTGGCGCTTTTTTAATAATCCCCCGTTTTGGGGCGTAGGGAAGCGAAAATGAAAAAAATATACTCTTTGGCAGTTCTCGGCTTCGGTCTGTTGCTCTTGGCTTCGTGCGCCAAGGGTCCCGATGTAGAAGACCCTCAACTTTTCAAGACGAAGACTGGTGTAATCGGCGTGTTCCGCCAGCCGGCTTTTTACTGCAGCGAAGCCAATCCCCATTATATGCAACTGGGTTCCAGTACGGTAATTGTAAAGCCTACGTGGAGCGAAAATCAAGATAACCTGTTTGTCACGGAATTGCCCCCGGGCAACGCCACCCTGCTGTGGTATTCCTACACTTGCGGCGAAAACGACAACAAGTTTGTCCTTGATACGGCCGAAAGTGCTGCGAATCCGGGCCCCATCGGCGTGATAGTCCCCGAAAAGGGATTCTGCAAGACAGTCATTTCGTTTGTCCAGGGCGATAAACTCTTCTCGAACGACAACGTGCTAATCAAGGAGTACGCCACCAAGGAAGAAGTCGCCGCCAACATGGACGACATCCCGTTCTGCGAGGTGTTCGACAATACGGGTGCCAAGGTATCCTTTGCCAATCGCGATTCCCTGCTCGCTGCCCAGTATGTCGAAGCCGTCAAGGACGCTGCCGACGCCCAGTCCGAAGAAATCTACCCGCTGCTGATTATCGATTCTACAGTCACCAACGATCGCGTGGTATGGAGCGACGACAAGACCAAGGTGCTCATGGCCACGTTCCACGGCACACCCGACCTCTACGAAGACGGCAAAACGGTCAAGTTGGAAAATCCGGTGTGGGTCATGAGCGAACGTGAACTTTACCTGTGGTACAAGGCGAACAACAAGGGTGTCCGCAACTGGCCTTTGCGCTTTAGACAGTTGATTGGACTTCCCAAGGATGAACGCGTGACGCACTTTAGCCTTTTCTGGGTGCCTGTCGATAAACTCATTCGCCCGGCCTACGTCACCGACATCAAGAGCCCCGACATGAGGACATCTTTTGCCGACGAACTCGAAAGCGACGAGAATAACTCCGATATGATGATGTGGTACAAGAACTGGTTTGACGACAATTACGCACAAAGTTACAAGAAGGATGGCAAGGGCTACCCCTGGACCCGCCTGGGCTACACTTACGACTGGGGCGCAAGGGGATCGAACAAGTACGGTGTTTCCGAGTTCCTGGTGCTCCCCGAGACCGAAGTGGAAGTGCGATTCACGAAGAACACCAAGTCCTTTGTGCAGTGGCTCGAAGAACGCAATAACTAAATTGTTTATTTACGTTTGACGATAACCCGCCACAATTGCTGGCGGGCTTCGTTGTATTTACGCTCGAATGCGGTTTCGGGCGTGTCGGGCACAAAACCCTCGCAGACGATTTCTGCGTTTTTGCCAGCGAGGCTCGCCCACAGTCTTGCGGCCGCCTCGAATTCCCTGGCGTAGATTTCCCAGTTGGTGCGCAGTTCTATTACATCGCCCAGTTCCATGAGCGTCGGGAAAACAGGATGCAGATGGAACCTGCGCGTGGCTTCGCTTTGCTTTGGCCAGGGGTTTGGGTAGTAAAGCGCATGGTAGGGTATGTGCCATTCGCCTTTGCGGACTTTTTCAAGTGCAAGTTTCCAGAAATCCTGCAGTTCCGCTCGCAGCCAGAAGGCGTTTTCGGGAGTTCCTTCGGGGGTGGCTCCCTTGGAATGGTTCAGGCGTGCCGCCGACTTGTCCAGCCCGAGAACTGGGATTCCTGTGAATTTGCGGGCGAGGTGCAACGTGCTTTCGCCTGTACCGCATCCAGAATCCAGCACGACTTGTGCCGGCGCGCCGTGCGCAAAGTCTGTTGAGATTGTGGCGCTTGTTGCGTTCGTTGCGCTTGCAAAACCGGAAACGATTTCGCAGGCTTTGTCGAAGGATTCCTGCGTGTGCTTTGCCACGGGGCGCAAAAAAGCCGTTGTGGCGTACTTGCGCACAACGGTTTCCAAGTTCTTGTAGATACCGTCCTGATTGGTAGAAACTGAACGGACTCCTATTTTTTCCAAATGCTCAGCCTTTTTCCTCCGATGAGTTCCACATCGTCAATCCAGACTTCCACGATGTTGTCTTCGGAGTTGTTCTTGAAATTCCAGCCCAATTGGTTTACGCAGTTGTACGAGAACCTGTTGTCGAGAATTTCCTTGAGAGGAATCACGATTCGTTCCCAGTCTTCGTGAAGGTTGAACTCGTACTGCGCGATAATCTGGTCGTCAGCCTTTTGGGTCTCGTCTACGGCAATGAACACCAGGGCTCCCTGGCCCTTGACGCGGAACGCCACGGAGTCTACCGACGAAATGTCGTTGCACAAAGCCTTGTCGCTCTTGCCCAGTTCTACGCCGATGGTTGCCCAGGGCCAGTGGTTCTGTCCGGAAGGATCCTCGTAGGATTCGCCGAATTCTACTGCTACATGGCCAAAGATATTGCCGGCGCTGTCTTGCTCAAGCAAAAAGTTGTGCATGGCGTCTTCGGTCACGGCGTGCGGCGTGATGTTCTTTTCGGAATAATTGAAGTACCACCAGCCGCCATCATAAGTATGCGCAGGCATAAATCGGTTCTGGTAGTTTGAATCCTGGAAGTCGTCCAGCAGCAGGGCTCGGCTTTCGTCGGCAAAAGTGCTTGCCGTGGTGTTTTCGCCTGCTACAACCTTCATGTAGGTGCTGCGGGTGTCCGCCTTTTCGGAATTCGGAATGAAAACGAGGCTCAGGGGGCCTGCCGGCAGGGAATCCAGGGTGAATTCGCCGTCGACGACCTTTGCGGAATGATCCATGCCGCGCACTTTGACGGTACCGTCGTCCTTGACGCCGACGGTGCCCTTGACCGAGACGATTTTTTCAAGTTCTCCCTTGCCTAAGTCCTGTGTGGTGCCGGTGACGAATACTTCCCTTTGCATGGCGAGGTCGTTCAGTTTTGCCTCGAGGGTGTAGAATCCCTCCTTGACATCGTTGAACGAAACTATGCCGTTGGAATCGGTCTCGAAAGAAGTCACGTCGGATCCGTCCAGGCTTTCGCTTTCGACGAGTTTGACTTTGGCAAGTGCTGCCGGTGCCCCGGCTACTAGAATCTGTGCGGTGATGGCATTGCCCGCCTCGGTGCCGCTGGGGCCGCCGCCTGCAGTTTCTGTGTCACTGCTGGAACAAGCGGCAAGGCTGGCCGCCAAGCCAAACGACAGGGCTGCAAAAATGGGCCTTGCAAAAAGTCTGTTGTTATTACCAGTCATCCGCACTCTTGAAAGATATAAAAATTCGTTGAGTCGAAGCATGATTAGCCCTCCTTTTTGGTTGCGGACGGGGTGGAATCGCCGGCGGTTGCCGGGTCGTCGACCTTGTCGGAAAGAGGGAACATGGCGATATTCAAGGCGTACACGCGGTCGGCGCGCTCACTCTTGCGTGCGAACTGCAAAAGTCCGCGGCGGAATTCTTCAATGCGGTGCTTGATTTCGGGCAGGTCGGTCTCGTCGGCGGTGAACACAACGCTCGAAATGTCGCGTTCCTCGGGTTTGTGGCGGTCCAGGGATTCCTGGGCCAGTTCCATGGTGTGCCTGTGGAAGTCACGGACGGCGCGACTCTTGACTTCGCCGCCGGTGCTTAAAATCTGGTCGGTAATGTTCCAGCCGCCGTTGCCGTCGGGCACGACAAGACCCAACTGCTTTAAAACGCCGAGGGCTGTGCGTGCGTCGTCTTGCGAAATGGGCGGGTTCAGGTGGCTCGCCAGTTCGGGGACGTTGCTCGTGTCCTTGGTGATGCCGATAAGGGCGCGGAGCGCTGCGCAACTCCAACTGCCGAAATAGGCGAGTTCGGGCTTCGAGAGCACGCGCGTTTCAAGGGAGCGCAGTTCCATCAACTTGTAGTAAAGTTCGGAGAGTGTCTGCTTCGCCTTGGTCTTGTTGAACCTGTAAAGGGTCTTGAAGTATTCGGCCCTGCGGTCGTCGAGTCCGCAAAGCCTAATGAATACCGGGAGGGTATCTTCGTTAAGGTGGCCTTCTTTTTGGAATACGCGAACGAGCCAGGCCGGGTCCACGCCGGTTTTCTGGCCAAGGTAGCGATACGAAGTGAACGGGTTGTCCTTTTTTGTTTCGACAAACCAGTCCTTCAGGAATTCGCGGTATTCGAGATAATCTAATACTTCGGTCATATCGATTATAATCTATGTTCTAAAAATAGGTAAAATCATCGGGGAATCGGCAATTGTAAAGATTCTGTTGCAAACTTTTCAACGAATGCGGCTGTTTACCTTTTTGGGGCGAATTGTTGGATTTTTGGCCCGTTTTTATGCATTTTTCGACCCAAAAGTGGACCAAATTGATTGTTTGCGCATTTGGTCCATCAAAAATTAAATCTGGTCCGTCAAAACTCCAATAATCGGATTTCTAAAGGAGGGCCTTAAGCCGAAATCCCGAATTTTTTCGCCTTGTAGTGCATCATGCGGGGGCTCACGGAGAGCTCGCGTCCGGCGGCGCTCAGGTTGCCATCGTGGCGGCGAAGCGCTTCGGTGAGGATTTCGCGTTCGTAACTGTCGAGGAGCGTGGAGAGTGGGCTGCCGCCTTCGGGGAGGAGGGCCGTTCCGCTGGTCATGTCAGTCTGCAGCGTGGGTGGCAGGTCGTAGGCGTTGATGGCGATGTCTGTCGTGGCGAGGCAGGCGTGCTCGATGCAGTTCTCGAGTTCGCGCACGTTCCCTGGCCAGTGGTAACTCATGAGCATATCGATGGCGGGAGTGCTGAGTCGTGCGACGTTCTTGCCGTATTTTAAATTCATTTTCGCGATAAAGTGGTCGGCCAAGAGCAGAATGTCTGTTTTGCGATTCACGAGGTCGGGCAAGTTTATCTGGAATATGTTCAGTCGATAGTAGAGATCTTCGCGGAATAGGCCTTGCTGAACGAGCGACTCGAGATTCTTGCCGGTGCCTGCGATGATGCGGATGTCGGAATGTTGACTTATGTTCGAACCCAAGCGCGAGAATACGCGGTCTTGCAGAAAGTGCAGCAGTTCTATTTGCGCCGCGGCCGAGAGGTTCGCCACTTCGTCGAGGAAAAGCGTTCCGCCCTTCGCCTGTTCCGCCTTGCCGATGTGTCTCGAAGTTGCGCCTGTGAACGCGCCGCGCTCGTAGCCGAAGAGTTCGCTGTCGAATGAGTTCAGCATCTGGGAATCGTTGAGCGTGTCGCAGTTGAGCGTGACGAAAGGATTTGCTCGTCGGTCCGAAATCTGGTGGATGCTTTTCGCAATGTGCTCCTTGCCGGTACCTGCGTTTCCGCGGATGAGGACGACGGCTTCGGTGGGGGCTATCTGGTGGACGAGTTTGCTCACCTCGCGCATTTCGCTCGTGTTCCCGACGATGGAGCCGCTTCTCCCCTCGGCGAGGTTGCGGAGGTCGCGGAGTTCCGCTTCCCTTTCGTGCAGGGAGTTTTCGCACGCTTTCAGGGCGGCGATGAGGGCGTCTCGCGACATTCTTTTCAAGTCATCGTTCACTTTTCTCGTAATCCTGGTCCCCGTCAGTCACATAGTTCCTTCCAGGGAGACGAACCGTTGATTGCATCATCCTGGAGGGGCGCGTCCCGACGGGATCCGAGTCGCAGTCCGTAAAAGTAAACTGCGACGGAAGGGCTGAACCCCTTCCGCCGCAGCACTAGGAGAGATACGCTCTAAATATACAAAAAATTGCACGATTGTTTTACAAAAATGTAATATAATGGTTGTTTTTTACAAAAATGTAAAGAAAGTGGTCGCGGAAAAGCAAAAAATACCCGTGAAAACCTGTTTCCCGCTTGCTACTTTTGGCTGCGAAACGAAAAAAACAACCATGAGCAGTGGTTTTTCGCAAAAAATCCTGGCCTGAAAGTCTATTTCCTGACCTCAAGGGGAGCGAAGCGACTAACCACTAACCACCAACCACTAGCCACTACACACTAACCATGCCAAACAATCGCTTTTCCGCTATCTACGACATCGCCACCGCCCCGGCCACCGCAGTCAAACCCGCCGAACCGGTGAACGTTGATTTTTACGGCGAAGACGTCTTTAACGCCGACGCTATGCGCAACTACCTCTCCAAGGACATCTGCGAAAAGCTCCTCGCGACAATCGACGAGGGCGAGGCCTTGGACCCGAACATCGCGGGCGACGTCGCCCACGCCATGAAGAAGTGGGCCATGGATCGCGGCGCCACGCACTTTACGCACTGGTTCCAGCCGCTGACGGGCTCCACCGCCGAAAAGCACGACAGCTTCCTCGAACCTTCCGGCTGCAAGGCCATCATGGTACTCTCCGGCAAGAATCTCATCGTGGGTGAACCGGACGCCTCGAGTTTCCCGAGCGGCGGCCTTCGCTCTACGTTCGAAGCCCGCGGCTACACCGCCTGGGACCCGACGAGCCCAGCATTCATCAAGCGCCACGGCAACGGCGCAACGCTTTGCATCCCGACTGCTTTCTGCAGTTACACCGGCGAAGCGCTCGACAAGAAGACTCCGCTCCTCCGCAGTTTGCAGGCGCTTTCCAAGTCCACGCGCCGCCTCATGACTTGCTTCAAGGCGAGCCCCAAGAAGACGACCGTGACGCTCGGCGCCGAACAGGAATACTTCCTTATCGACAAACGCTTCTACCTGCAGCGCCCGGACTTGTACCAGGCCGGCCGCACCATCTTCGGCGCAAGCCCTGCGAAACACCAGCAGATGGACGACCATTACTTTGGCAGCATTCCGAGCCGCATCCTGAATTTCATGAATGACGTGGAGAAGGAACTCTGGCGCCTCGGCATCCCGGCGAAGACTCGCCACAACGAGGCCGCGCCCGCCCAGTTCGAACTCGCCCCGATTTTCGAGGAAGTGAACCTCGCCTGCGACCACAACATGCTCATTATGGAAACGCTCCGCAATGTGGCCGACCGCTATGGCCTTGTTTGCCTGCTGCACGAAAAACCGTTCGCCGGTGTGAATGGCTCGGGCAAGCACAACAACTGGAGTATTTCTTACGGCAAGGGAAACCTTTTGAACCCAGGCAAGGACCCGCACCAGAATGCTGTGTTCCTTACAACGTTGTGCGCTATCATGTACGCCGTGGATACGCATGCCGATCTGCTCCGCATGACCGTCGCCGGTGCCGGCAACGACCACCGTCTCGGTGCGAACGAAGCGCCTCCGGCCATCGTCTCCATGTATCTGGGCGACCAGTTGATGGACGTGATTGAACAATTGGAACAAGGCGCACCCAAGTCCAGTAAGCACGCGGGAGCCATGCGCATTGGTGCCGACATGCTTCCTCCACTCCCGCGCGATGCGACTGACCGTAACCGCACCAGCACATTCGCCTTTACCGGCAACAAGTTTGAATTTCGTGCACCGGGCTCTAGCCAGAGTTGCTCCGAGCCGAACGTTGTTTTGAATACGATTGTCGCCGAAGCGTTTGACATGATTGCCGAACAACTGGAAAAGCTCGACGAGAAGAACTTCCATACGGGCTTGCAGAAGATTCTGCAGAAGATTGTTAAAGAGCACAAGCGCGTGCTCTTCAACGGCAACGGCTACACCGACGAATGGGTCGCCGAAGCGAAGCGCCGCGGACTCCCGAACATCCGCACGACCATGGAAGCCTTGCAGACACTCACCAAGGAAGAAAATATCGCTCTCTTCGAAAAGTACGGCGTGATGAACCGCCGCGAAATGGAATCCCGCTACGAAGTGAACAGCGAAGATTACCACAAGCGCATCCACATCGAAGGCGAAATTGCCCGTGATCTTGCGAAGAACGTGATTTTGCCAAAGGTGGTGGAGGCCTACTCCAATGCGCTCAAGACGAACGAAATGGCTTTGAATCAAGGTTTCCCCGGACTCGACGGCTATGCAAAATCGCTTGGCGACGGCTGTCGTGACCTCTCGAATGCCATCGCCAACATGGAGAATAGTCTTGTTGGCGAACACGAGGGAATCATCGATGCCATGGCTTCACTCCGCAAGGTAGTGGACGCCCTGGAAAAGATCGTGCCCGACGAAAAATGGCCCCTGCCGAAGTACAGGGAAATGCTTTTCATCTACTGATGAAAAGCATGGCCGCCCGTCAAAGGTGGGCGGCCCAATGCCCGTTCATCTACTGATGAAAAGCATGGCCGCCCGTCCATTTCCAAAAGTTGCGTTTTTAATTGTACCGAATTCGGTATAATACAGGCTAGTCAAACAGACCCTTAAAGCATTTTCGGAACTTGTCGTACTCTGGGTCCTTTCCCAGCGCCGTGTAAGGGTGTCCCTCTATCAGATTATGCCCTGTAAACTGGTCGTTCGTCGCATATTCTTTTGACAGGCACACGTCCTCCGTGGCGTCAATCATTTCTGGATGGAACAGGCAGGAATCTCCATCGGCAACGATTTTGAAGGGATAACTCTTTTTTTTCTCGTTGTGCACCAGATTCTCTGCGGAAAGTTCAAACCGCTTTCCTTTCCGGGTAAATGCAATGGACGTATTGGTCCGCACAAAATCCTCGCAGGGCGCGCAGTATTCGTGCCATTCCTCTTCCGTCAAATGCACTTCATGAGTGAACATTAAATTCCAATCTGGAGTCCAGACATAGGTGTCATTATATTCCTCCACCTGATGCGGATGCCACGTTCCATCCTGCTCGGCAACAATATCCTGCATCATCACGGTGAAGGCTTCCGTGCTCGTGATAGGGGCGTCATCCTTGAGAGAATACTCCCAGATTGCGGTAAGTCCGGAGACAATGAGATGTTTGGGGGTGAAGATGTCGCTTTTTTCCTCCAACCGAATCCATCGACCTCCCAGAAGGCTGCCGTCATCGGTCTCGCGCAGGTAGGTTTCCACGATAGATGTAGAATTCGAGAAGACGAGAGTATCCCCGGAGAGGCGGTAATCGTAATATTTGTCGGAATCATCCCTTTTGGAATCCCACACCAGTTTCCCGTTCTTGGCGTAGCACATGCCGTTGAAATGATAGACTATATAGGAATGGAGCGTGTCGAATACGTAATACCGCAATATGTCATCGGTAATGAGGTCCGATTCTTGACTGGAGAGGATTTTATTTTCAATGGAATTGCTGGAATCGTCGCCGGAAACCGTAGGTGTGGAACAACTACAGAAAATGACGCACAACAATGCGCCTAGTATATGGACAAATGCATTTGTTTTAACAAAGATTTTCACCATGGGTTTAGGAAGAAATGTAAAAAAAAACAAGTCTCGTAAGCCCCCTTTTCGTAGATATTTATAATCGAAATGGCTTGACATCGGCGGCTTTGGATGCCATGGCTTCGATCCTGCTCATAATTACTCCTTTGCGTTACAAGCTGAAAAACGCAAAACAAATGCACAAATGTGCGAAATTTTTCAAAACGTTACGGCTACTTCAAAAGCTTTTGTCCTTCGATATTTTCCAACACCGTCATCTGTGAAATCGCAATTTGGTTCAGCTTGACAAGGCGTTCACTTTGCGGCAAGCCTTCGTTAATCAATACGGAATTCAGCGATTCCATGTTGCTGAGGCAAATCAACTGGTTGACAGATGCGTAGTCGCGAACATTGCCTGGCAACGTAGGGTTTGATTCGCGCCACTCCTCGGCGGTAAATCCGAACAGAGCCATGTTCAAAACGTCGGCTTCGCTTGCGTACACGATGGACGTCTCTCGCGAAGTGAGCGTTGCCGGAATCAGGTTCTGCTTGATGGCGTCCGTGTGGATGCGATAGTTTATTTTGCTTAATTCCCGCTTGACGGACCAGCCGAGCTCCGCCTGCTCAGCCGCCTTGAGACGCTGAAATTCGCGTGTTATGTAAAGTTCGAATTCTACGGAAATCCAGTTAGCAAAGTGGAGTGCGATGTCATGGTGGGCGTAAGTGCCTCCGTACCGCCCAGATTTACAAATAATGCCGACAGCGTTTGTTGCACTAATCCATCTCTGCGGGGATAGGGTGAACGCGTGCAACCCCGCCTCTTTTCTAAACCCCTCGAATTCGAGGGGTTTAAAACCCGGGTTGTACAATTTTTCCCAAAGACCGAGATATTCAAGAACATTTCTATTTCGCATCCAGTTTGCAATAACCCCGTTTGCATCGGAATTTTTCCATTTGGCTATATCCGTGATACAGATATAGTCTTCGCCATCGGAATTTGTGGTGCGTATGTCTTGATTCATTACAATCATTGTTCTAGCCTTCATTCTTCACTCCTTTGCATTACAAGCGGAAAAAACACAAAATAAATGCACAAATGTGCTAGTGAACAAAATATAACTAAAATTTGATGAAAAGACAATAGGCGGCGATTGTTTTTTTTCCTCCGTTCCTCGTGCATCAGCTTGATTTCGGCTTCGATTTCCTCTTCGCTCATGCCGGCGGTTCCATTGAGATGGGCGTTTTCATTTGCGGCCTGGAATGCGGCAAGAAGCCCTGTTGGATCGCCAACTTCATTTGACGGCGTGGTCTTGACATCAAAAGGCAAACCTTTTTCAACAAGGCCTCGCTTGAAAAACACCCGAATTGCGGTAGGGATGTCCATGCCGAGACTTTCGAACAACTCGGCTGCCTGGCTTTTCAAATCTTCGTCCATTCGAACTTATTTTGCTTCTGTATTGACATTGTTGAATTCGCTTGTCCATCGCTACGTCACCGGGCAAGTAATCATTCCTGATCCTCTGTAAAGACGCAATCTTGAATGCCGGGCTTCAAATGGGAGGCCCGACTTTTTTTGAGTGAAGAAGTTATATTGTACTCGGGAAGAGGTTCGAGTTGAAATATCCTTTTGACAGTTACGGGCTGTACGCGATTTCGAAGTTTGCCACCTACTGCGTCCGGATAAAGGTCCGGATGAAGGAGGTCGTGGACATGGAGTGCCTGCGGAGGGCGGCGAATGTTGCGGCGCGTCGGTATCCGTATTTTATGGTGAGGCTCGTCATCGGCGAAGACGGGGGATATGCGTTCGAGCCCAACCCCGAAGATGTCGTGGTCCTGAAGACGTCCCCGAAAAATCCTGATTTCTGTACGGAGGCGGTCGGGTACCATTTGCTGTTCCTGGACTGCGAGGGCAAGGACATTTACTTCAATATCAGTCATGTATTGGCTGGCGGAAAGGGGATAATGCCGTGGCTCATGACGAGCGTCTATCAGTACGTCGTCGAAAAGTACGGTGTCCATCCGGATGCCCCTGCCATACGGAAGCCTGGGAGTCCTCTTTTGCCGGGCGAAACGGATGCACCCGCAATCGAGATGTCGGAAGGTTCGCTGCGTTACTCGACGGAACGGTTCAAGGGGAAGAAGTCGCTCGTGATGGATTACCTGAAGAGTTTCTTCAATCCGTTCGCGCGCTCGAACGAGTTCTTCGAAATTGAGTTCGAGCAGAAGGATATCATGCGGCTGGCGAAGGGGAGCGACAACAGCGTCCTTTCGCTTTTTGACGTGCTGATGTTCAAGGCCATGATCAAGGTTTTCCCGTCCGAGGAGTTGTTCGTCGGCGAGACCGTGCATAACCCGTCGGTTGACCTGGGCATCCCGAATTCATACAGGAACGTACTGTCACATGTGCTGGTCGGCTATACGAAAGACATGAAGGACTGGGACATCGAAAAACTGGGGACGATGACGAGGGGAGCTATGCTTCTCCAGGCTGACCCGATGTTCAGCCGGAACGAAATCGGACGCCAGATGCGGTTCTACGAGGAAATCGACAAGGTGTCCGGTTTCAGGCAGAAGAACAAGTTTGCGAAACGGCGCCGTTTGTCGTTGAGGGACGGCTCCGTCCACGGCACTTACTTTGTGAACTATTCCGGGTATTGCGACTGGGGCGAGGTCGCGGACTATATCGATTCTTATTATGTCATTGTCGATGGACACCAGATGCTTGAACTGTCCTCCGTCAGGGACAAGATATTCTGCTGCTTCATGCAGGTGATTCGCACGGACAGGTACATTGACGCGTTCAAGCGGGTGCTGGAGGAAAACGGGATTCCGTACAAGATAAGCGGCCCGTTCAAGAAGAACTTGGTGAAACACCGGATTTAGCGGCGGCTTACGCGAAGAGTCTGAGCACGCGCTTGATGCCTGCGACAAATCGGTCGATGTCGCGCTCGAGCGTGTAGGCGCCAAAGCTTAAACGCAGGGTGGCATCGACGCCGAACCGGTCCATGACCGGTTGTGCGCAGTGGTGCCCGCTGCGCACGGCGATGTTCTCTTCGTCGAGAATCATCGCGGCGTCGCTCACGGCGATTCCGTCCAAAGTAATGCTTAAAAGGGCTCCGCGTTCC
>JAZLMK010000012.1:0-18127 GCA_045598645.1 Fibrobacter sp. | reverse complement strand
GTTCACATTGACAGTCATCTTCACTACGCGCTTTTGCGTGGACGAATAGAAAAGCGTTGGCTTGGACGCGTCCTTCGGCACGATTTTCCACAGATTACCGTCCTTCACGGGCGAGTTGTAGTCGGCAGGGTCGCCCATCTGTTTCGATATATCGGCCGGGTTTTGCGCAGGCATGTTTTGGGCGGGCAAAGCCTTGCCTGTCCTAAGGTCCGTCATTTTCATGCGGTCCCCGTTACGGACCATCTTCATTTCCATTGCGGAAGACTTGATTGTCGTAACAGTTTTCGTTTCACCTGCAGTAATCACAGTCATCTCAACATTCTGGGTCGTGACTCCCGGAAGTGCGACCGTCGTGCGCATGCGCATTTCGCAGGTGTCGGGGAATGCCGATTTTTTTTGACTGTCAAAGACCGCATTGATATCCAGGGCAAAAGCATTGGCGGCAAAGCCGAACAAGAACAAGGGAAGGGCATATTTTTTCGCAAACATCTAGTCTATCCTCACAGTAAATATAAAAGTTTCGTGGCGACGATACTGCCGTTCACGCGAAGTTCCAGGAAGGTCGTCTTAAGGTCGACACCAGCCCAGTCCACGCGGACCATCTGCTCGCCGGGAGCGAGCGTCCCGCTGTACAGCGAGCGGAGCGGGACGCCGATGACGTTCACCAGTTTCAGAGAAAGGTTGGTGTAGTTGTCCAGCGTAAGCACCAGGCCATCTTCGGTACGGACCACGGGGATGCCGTTGTCTGGTGACTTGTAGCCGAAATCGGCAACGTACGGCGGTTCGTCCGGACCCGCGGCGACATTCGTTGCAGAGGGCCACGCCGGCGACTGGCCGTAAATTCGGTTGCCCAGGGAATCGTACACGCAAACTGCCTGCGTCTCTACGAGGTTCCACTGGCCGGCCGCGGAGAGTCTTCCGAGTCCGGCATGGCCAGGATCGTCGGAGGCGTCCCATACGGGCTGCCACTCGGCTTCGTGAATGGCGAAATTCACGTAGTCGTTCCAGGACCTACCCGCGGCCAGGGATTTCGCGCAATGGACGTTCACTTGCCAGCGGCCGCTACCCAAACTTTCCAGGCTCACCGATTCGCATGCGGAAATGTAGTTCACGTCCAGTTTCGGCGTCAGACCGCCCGGCATAAAGAAGTAGTAGCGGACGTCGAAGTTGCCAAGCGGGACGTTGCCAGAGTTTTCCACCTTCACATGGATTTCGCTGGCCTGGGCGTCGTCACGCACGTCGGCGGCAAGCACGCTGGCCTTCACTACAGGCGCTATGTCGTCTTCCATTTCAACGCAGGAACCGCCTATCAGGTTGTCGTCGCCGTCGAGCACGACAATCCCCATGTTCTCGGCGAAGCCGTCCGCGGTGACGCCCGGAACGCCAGCGGCGACATCGACGAACGACGGGTCGTCCGTCGCGTCCCACGGAGTCCAGTCGGCATTGTTCAGGCCGAAGTGCGGGCCCTGCCCATCGAAGGCGTATCCGCCGGCAGGAATCGAAGCGTTCGGGAACTTCCATTCGGCATACCCCAAAGTCGCGCTTTCCGCATGGATGGAGGGGGAGCCGAATCCCTTCTGCGGGTGGTACGGCGAGGCGGAAACCTGCGTCGGATCTTCGCCGCGGAAATAGTAACGGACGCTGTAGCCATTGACCTGTTCGTCGGATATGTTTTTCAAGCGAATTCGTGGACGAAGCGTTGAAGTTTCCGGATAGCCTTCATAACGAAGGTACGCAGCCACCTTGCGTTGTACGGATTGCGCGGACGAGGCAACGTTCCTGCCCCACGGAATCGAAGATGCGGCGATATCGCCCGACGTGAAAGCAACTCCGCCCAACTGCACACCGGCAGGCATTTCCAGCACAACAGCGTGCGAGCCTCTGGTAAGTCCAAGAGCCACCCCAGAAACGGAGACTGCACGCCAAACAGAAGAGAGTCTGACGGTTCCCGATTGTAACGAAGTGCTTTCGCCAGCAGAAACTTTCGCAGAATTCAAACTAGCGGACCTTGCATAAAGAACAACGTTGTACACACCATCGTTTTCAATTGGAACGGTAACTCGAACTTTTGCGTGATTGGCGCTCGATGAATAAATGCGATTTCCAGGAACAGAGCAGGAGAACAGACGTTCAAACCCTTCCAGCACATCGATGTCGCCCACGGCGGCGACCGCAATGTCGACGTCATCGCCATCGTCCGTAACCGGGGAGGATATGGCGGCGACCTGTTCCGCCGTCAAGGCTCCCGTGTACATACGAATATCGGCCACGTTTCCAATGTAGGAATACACATCATCCGTTTCTTTTCCTGAGTTTCCCATGCTGAACGTCCCATAGAATTCCCTCTCAATTCCAGCGAACTCGGAACCGGAAACATCAACAGTCTTTGAAAGATTCCCATCCACATAGAAATGGACCTCCATGGAATCTAAAGTTACAGCCACATGCGTCCAAGTCTTTTCTTCGGGAAGAATCACTCCGGAATACCACGCTTCGTCACCCTCGACCAGGCGCAGCGTGCGTCCCAGGGACTGCAACTCGATATTGAGCCCGCCGGTCCCGCGGAACCCTAGAATCCTGCGCCAGTGGGCATCCGAATAGCCCCGCTTGATGCGAGCCTCGAACGTGTACGCAGTGGAGGCGTCCAAATTGACGTATCCCTCGCCAACGGCACGGTCAGCCAAATTGCCAAAGTAAAGGCCGGCATCGCTCTGCCACGGCGAAGAAACATCCCGTAGCGACATGTCGTGACCGGTACCGACGAACTCGTGCGCGGTCTCCCCGGCACCTTCGTAGGCCGGGTACCAGAGGGCCAGTTCCGCAGGGTACGGGAACAAGGCGCCAGTGAGGTATTCGCGGGAAGAATGGTTGTGTCCATGGTCCTCGGCACGGAGCGACAGGCTCAACTTGCAGCCGCTGCAGTCGCCGAGTCTTTTGCGGGTGAGGCGCACGTCGCCGGAAACGTTCCCTTCCGCATCGGGCACGATGTTCAAGACCTTGAGCGTGTCGGCTCCGAACACGGGGACTACAACGACTTTCGCGATACCCGACTCGCCGTCGGTGACACGCGCAGTCACGCGGAACACGCGGTCAAGCACGTCGGCAGTCTCCTGGACATCGAAGTTCTCGATTGCGGGACGCGCGGAATCCGTATGGACATCCGGGCCAGCCATCTGGAGTTCTTTTCCAAGCGAGGAAACTCCCAGGTAGCGGCTCTCGTAAACGCCCGGGGCGATCTTGCCGACGGACGTCCCGCCGACAACCCTTGCGCCGTCGTATATGAGCGTATCGGGGTTTTCGACCCGGAGTTCCACGACCGGACGGCCATCGCCATAGAGCGACACCAAACCGTAGCCGGGATGACTGCAGCCAGCCGCATAGGCCAGGTAGCCATTGTCCAAGCCCAGCCAGAGCGAGTCGGGCGGCACCTCGCAGGCAAATTCGGCGGGGACGGTCAGCACACGCGCGACAGCCGGCGACTGCGGCAAATCAACTACATTTCCTGAGTCGTCACGCATCTTTGCCACGGCGAATACATAGTTTGTATCAATTTCACCCGCACGCAACGGCAATGACACTCGGGCCAGACCATCGTCATCCATGGAGTAGGGCAATTTCACTGCTGGAGTCCTGTCTTCGCGATCATTCCACAAGGAATCATCGTCGACATACAGGTCAAAGAGAGACGCGCTCTTTACGTTAACCAGACGCTCGGAACTGGCGGCGATTTCCGGGATAATCTCCAGACCTATGCGCGGAGCATCCGCAAGCCTGGAATCCATGGCTGCGAACACCGAGAACGTCTTCGTCTCTGCTGAAATTTGGATGTAAGACCAATCCAAGTTCTCATCTGAACAACGACTGTCGTCAGAAGGGGCTCCGCGGCATTCCAGAATTTCACCGTCCGCACCAAGAACCGGGGCGCCATCCTTGTCCAGGAATCCGTAAAGAGCATCCGTTAACGCGACAAACTGCCTGTTGTCGAAGTCGACCTTGTACAATTTCAAGGTGGACGGAGTGACGCCCCTGGCTTCCATCTCGTCCTTCGAAATGACCATCTGGACTCGCGGATACGGGCCGTCGCCGAAGTCATGCTTAGGCAAGACTTCCATCACAGGCCCCGTAAGAACTGTCCCGTTAAACACTTCAAAAGGATAGTCTTCCATATCTGATGTACGGACGGTAACCTCCGTTCCCGCCTCCAGAGCCCCTTCAGGGAACGTGACATCTAGTTCCCCTAGCAGGGAACTAACCGTCGTAACCGCCGATTCCTTAATGGGCGACCCCACATAAAGATTGTAACGGGCGTAGTAAAGATCCGATGAGCTATTTGGTACACCCCATGTAAGCAGGAACTGCGTATTTCCCTGTAAACGGTTTACATCAAACCAAGTTATGTGTTGCGGACCAGAAACTGTCGCAACATAATTGCCTATGAAATAGTACACTCCGTCCTTGAAGTATGACAACTGGTAACTTTCGCCGGCCTTCAGATTCCCTTTAATTTCAACAAATTCTTTCGGGCGAACCACCTTAATGTCACTGGCATCCTTGAACGACAAAGACAAATCCGTTCCTGCTGTTTCCGCCTTAAAGTGGCTATGCTCAGTAGAATCCAAATGCAGAAGCGAAACATTTTCCAAAGACGGTTCCTTCATCCAACTGTCTAATTTTTTGCTGAAGTACTGCAGAGGCAACTGCGTAGACTCCATCATGGTCGGGGCTCGGTTGACATCGTCGTCCTTGTGGCGATAGACAACACCTTCCTTAACAAAATCAGAAGCAGGAACATTCAACCTTGTGAAATCTTCGTTCGGCTTTCCATATAAGGGATCACTCAGGACTACGTCAAATTTCGTAAGTGTTATGTTACCAAGTTCCTTATCATTTTTCAACTTCGCGATTGTATCCATGTCAATATAGAAAAAGCCATCTTCATAATTTTTATTATCCGGTTTCACCTTGAAACTGGAAAGTACATTGCCTATCCCGGAATTAGCAAGCACAGGATCGACAAAATCAAGCCCGTCGGCAGGGAACGTATTCGCAGGAGAATTGACCGGATTCTTTATAATTTCACCATCTATTGTGAAAATTTTCATCCAATTTTCGTTTGCATAATCAGCGAAATAATAATGGACATTGGATCCTCCATTGTAATACTTATAGCAGGAGGCCTTTCCGTTTTCGTAATCAACAGCACCATCACATGCCTGACCTTCTTTGCCTATTTTTTCTCTCCATTCATCGGCCTTTACGGGGAACGGTATCGAAACAGTCTTCCCCACACCTCGTTTAGTATTTCTACCTACATAGAACGACACATTGCCATGATGGAACAATGGAGTCCTCACAGAATCCTGAAGGCTCGTCAACGAAACCTGGCAACGGGAATTTTTCAGTTCTCCCATGGCTGTCGCAAAGGCCACTTCATAGTTCGTTTCAGGGGAGTAATCGCAACCATCCATACTTTCTACAGGATACCCCAGAGCAAGCACCTGGAAATAGTCGTCATAATTTTCCGGGCCGTAGAATTTCATATCAAAATACGATGGGTACATAAACGATTCATTTTCATCAGCAAAGAGGAACGTATTCAAGCCTCCAGAGAGCACTTCCGCGGGCAAAAATGGCAGATACTGCATTTCAAACGGGGTGAGCAACCCATAGGACGGATCCCAGGCCCACTGGGTTCCATCGTAATAGGAACCCGAGCCTACGTCCGCCGATTCACCAAACTGTTGTATCAGCGCAGGCCAATAGCCGTCATCACCATTTCCGTATATGGTCTTGTTCGTGTGGTCGAAACGCACCGTACGGTTGACCAGGTTATCCATGCCGAACGGGGCGTTCCAATAGGGATCAGGCACAGTAAACCTTATTCTGAATTTCGCCTTCTTATAACGTTGCCATTTAACTTCTTCGCAATGATCGTTTATAGCACCCTTATCCGTATAAAAAAGACTATCATCCCCGGGAACGAAGGCCACCTCCAAAAGATTTTTATTCGGATTGTAATCCGCTGTTGTTCCTGAATCCCCATAGGTACATGACTTTGAAATATAGTCATCATCCATTTCCACTTTGCAACCCATATTATCGTCAAATTCCAAAGGGTACTTAAACTCATTCGACTTTGTTCCCGGAATTCTAAACACAGAATCTTTTGAAACGGTCTGCAACATATCCATCAATTTCCACGTGGCAGCACTTTTCGCGCGCGAGTACATTTCAGCACTACTTACAACACCAATAGAATTGTCCCGTAAAAACTTGTTATAATCCTTCAAGGTAAACACAACGACATCCGCAAATCCGTCATCTGGACCTCCTCGGCCGTTAAATCCTCGGTTTTCGTAGGTTTTATCAAAATCTACAGATTGAGTTTTCCCTCCATCCTCATCAAAATCGAGAAAGAACGTATCGTATGCATCAACGACGTCATGGGTTTCATTTTCACTACATGGAGTTGTCACCCAGCCATTGATTTCATCCAATTTCGCATAAAAATGTGTAATCGCCACTAAATTCAATACTTTTTTATGCCTTTTGATAGCAAGACTAAAACGTTTTGGTTCAAATCCGTAAATTTCTTGCGTTCCAGAGGCATCAACATCCAGTGTAACTCCGCTGCGTTTTTCCACAGGCAAATATTTCGCACGCAAGTCCGCCTTCACCAAAAAATCCGCAAAGGGAACGTAACGGTTCTTTCCATTATCATCTTCGGCTTCTGCAATGTACAGCAAACGATCATCTTCACTAGGAACCATTCTCTTCATTGACACCTTGAATTCGGCTATTTTCTTTTCTATCGCATAGTCGCCTCCATTCTCGTATGCAACAATCTGTACAGTATAATTTCCAGGATTGACCGGATGTCCGTCTAAATCAACGGGGTTCCAAACAACGGAATGAACGAACCGCCTTGGCGAAGCCCTTCTAAAGGCGGAATCCAGCAAGGTGCCAACGACCTCTCCTGCGGAATCCAAGACGACCGCAGACACGTACGCATCGCGATATAGCAGACTGAACGGAATATTCAAGGAACCGAGATCGTAAATTGGCTCGTCCTCCCCATCCTTTTCCACAACAGCAGAAGAGTTATCCACGAGATAGAATTCCGGAATGTCGGCAATCTCCAGTTCCATCGGCTTCAAAGACAAATCAATCACCGTATCCCGAAGAATAGCATGAGCGCTTCCACCAAAATTGCTTACAATCTCCGCGTACACCTTAGCGGCACCTGCCGCGGGGAAATCATTCACAGAACCCATACCATTCCATGTATATTTCAATCCATACGAAGCACGGTTTGCAACCCATCCAATCTGCCATGGAGTAACCACATCGGCTATTTCAGGGACATTCTTCCACATGAAGGCAAAACCATCTTCGCTATACGAGCCAAAGTATACAGGCATAGAACTTTCACCCGTAAGCAGCCGACTTGACCCACTCACACGAATGGCCTTTTTCGTTTCAATTACAACATGCCCATTTGCTCCGGAAAGAATCATTGCACTATCAATATTATCAGGGAATTTCCATTCAGGAAAATCAGAAACTTCCTTATTTGTAGCAGAAATAAACGGCAAATCGTTTCCCACTTCATGAACGACACGACAGTCTGCATCGGGCATGCGCCCCCCATTTTCCAACAAACATGTTCCCGCTAAGCTTGCCGAATTGTACGAAACCCGAATGGAGTCCTCATCCAGAAGCCCCTTCCACACAAGATGGTATCGGGCATCCTTTTCATAGAACCACACGCCTTTGGCTTGATTCGTGTCTGCAGGGGAGCCAAGATATGGATTATTGTAAATCGCCGACGCAGATTTGTCGAACAGGCCCTTCCCTTTGGAATCCTCCGCATACAAGCGCATTTGATAACTGCCCGAATACTCGCCATCCAACGAAAGCCCTATTTCGAGAGAGTCCGAACCAACCTCCACGCTGGTTCTGGAAAGCTCAAATTTCATCCTTGGCAAGCCATCGTCTTCTTCGGGTTGAACCAAGGTCATTTCGGTAACTGACGTGGAATCGGAAATCCAGTCGCACGACTCGCAGGCACGGACTTCCAGCTTCACGAACACCTTGGTTTCTTCGTGGAAGCCATTATGCAAATATCCTAGAATTCCATCCGAACTCTGCGCCGTCCTTGAAACATTCGCGTTATCCTGCGAACGATTTGCGGCGGAGACAAATATGTCGGAACTTTCCCAATGCAACGTATCGCCTACACTGTAAAGCAGACGGTACACGGTGGTGTTTTCGTACTTGACATCTGGCGGAGGAGCTATGCCCACAATGGGTATTTCCGTCGCCGATATGAAATCGTCGTCCCCCACAGGAGACACAATCTGCGGATAACGGACTCCCACATGGAACAAATCCGTACGCAACCCGACATTATTTGCAGAATCAAGGCATGCGACCGTAAGGTAACGTTTCCCTTTCTTCAATCCGACCGCTTCCGACGCAATTTCGAAAGCTAACTCGCCAGACTTCAAAAGAGTTTTTGACACCGGATACCAAGTTCCATTAGCGTCGGCTCCGTTTACCCGAAAATGGCAATGCATTCCTGTCCGGTTAACGGGAATATCCTTTTCTTGATCAAACTTGACTGTCGCCTTGTATTCGCCAGCGCCCTCCGGATACACCCGTTCCAAGCTCACAAGGCTAACCACTTGCGGAGCGGTCCTGTCAATGCGAATTTCCTTGCCGTAATCGCAGGTATCGGCATTTCCGGCTTCATCGCGAACTATAACTCGGATCGCATACCGGCCATCGGCAAGCTGCATACCCTCAGTTTCCGTCCAGGTGCCGTATGCGACATTCCCCGTTGCATTGCCGAGAGAATCCATTGCGAAGACCTCGACGGAATCACCGGCACGGTCTATTGCGTGCGGGTTGTCGTAATGGACAAAATTCAAGAACACCGAGACATTCGCATTTTCCCGGCCATCAAGGAGTTCCTTCACCGAATAATCCACCTTAAGCAACTCGTCCTTGGAAACACGAACAACGTCATCATTTTTCGACGGATTTGTTAAAAGAGCATACTTTTGAGTAAAATTGGAATCTATTACTTTGCCACCCACGGCAACAAACTTGAATTCAGGGGCCGTCGCATCTACACGGAATTCCGCAAACTCGTCAGACCGGTTGAACTTATAGTTGTCGATAAAACTCCAGTCCGAACTTTCATCCTTGCCGGCAGCGACTTTATTCAAAAGACCTAGCATAGCACTATAGGCAACCTTGCTAGGCACTGCATAGTCCAAGGCGGTCGCCGCTATGCGATACAAACCGTCTCTGAGCGTATCTCGGACACTCTTTGGTACCTTGTCCCACGCCACAGCAAAATCTTTCGCAGCCACGTCGTACATGGACGGCAATTTGGCGACTGTCTTGAAAAGGGAATCTCCGGCACTATCCACGCCCGAGAACTTTTCCAATTTCCAGCGCATCACGCGGATATCGGGAACATCGTTCTCATCAACAAGACTATCGCGCCCCCACTTGAACCTCGCCATGAACAAGGCACTGTCGGGATTCATCGCCGACTTTTCCGGAATCAACCGGAACGCAGGCGGTTCCAAATCGACCACAAACGGCACATCGAAAACGTCGCTACTATCGTAAGCGGCACGGCCACTGTCCGCCGCCTTGTAATTCGCCGCATTGAATGTAATGGCGTTGAATGACCAATGGTATTCGCCACTTGAAAGAGGGGTTGATTTTGACTCATTTTTTGAACCATAGTCAATCCCGCCATGTTCCTCCCGCAGAGAATCCATTGTACAGTATTTGCCAAGCGAAACAGCTTTTTCTCCATCAACACGCCAGAAACTGTCTCGCATGCCCGCCACGCGGAACCCCTGGTAATCAAGCACGCTCGCATACGCCTCGAACCCGTCAATCGAATTCACAACAACATCGCGCAACGGCCAAATCGGCACCAGGAAATTGTCCGTCGCCTTGAACAGGTAGTAGAAACGCTGCGTGTTACTGAGGCCAATCTTGTTCACCGTAGAAATCGTGACCGTGTTCTGATTGTCCTTCTGGATAGCGAGAAGGTTGTTGTAACCGTAATCCCCAGGGACAAAGTCAAACTGGCCGTTCTTCTTCACGGGGTGCGGGACGTAACCCTTATTGCCGATTGAATCGGCCAATTTCCAATTTCCGCCGCCGCTGCGCTTGAACACGGAGCACGCGTCATTCGCGTCGGGGTCCTTAGTCACATCGCACTCCCAGGCGATTTCTTCCTGATAGTTGAAGTTCATGCGAATCTGGCGAAGGCGATGCGGCATCAGGTCGTCCACAACGAACGAATACTTCTCAATCCAGTTGTCAACCGTAATCGCGGGAACATTGTAACGCTCCACGTGACGGATGGGGACACCGCCCGGGTTCTCACTGCCGTCGGGCTTCAGGCCGTCCACGCGCTCCCAGCGGTCAATTTTCATTCCCATTTTCTCCCAGTCGGAGCCAGACTTGAACGCAATCGGCGACTTTTGGAATTCTTTGTAATTGCGCCGGCCCGTCTTGCTCACCATCTCGCCGTTCGCGCCGTAGAGGCCGATTTCGCAAAGTCGTTCCTTCTTGGAACTGTCCGCCTCGTAGAAGCAGTTCGCATCGACATTCCGCAGCGCCGTATCCACGACAGAAAGCGCCAGGTTCACGAAAGGCTTCTCGTAGAGGAAGTCTTCCATGAGGCGAGTCTTGCCGGAAACATTCCCCCCACCCACTTTAGTATACGAGAAATCCGCAGAATACAACGTATCAAGCATGCGGCGCGCCTTGGCGTTCTCGTGGGAAGACATGATATCCTCAACGCCTGCACCCACAATATCGGCCAAATCCAAAGCATATACAGTCGCCCCAGCTACGACAACCGCAGTTTTAGCTGCCATTGCAACCCACGGAATTGGTATAAAATTCGCCGCCATAACCCCAGAAACGACACCAGTTACAACTGCAGCACCTCGTATCGCCTTTGTCGAAATACTCACACTTTCAGCCGTCGGAGACGCGTTAAAAGTCCATCTTTTTACATCAACAGACCCATTGTTGAACATCGGTGTAGAAGTCGCAAGACTTGAATATTCCGGCACTAAAGTTGTACCAACATCTTGTACCGCAATGCCTCCCGCGAACCCAATACTTAAACCCGTCATGGAATTTACAAATTTAGCATGTTCAGACCCATCGCTTTCAAAAGTGTGTTCATAAAAATTCATTAACGGAATCGTTGTCGCCTCAGGCAAGAAAACGTTTAACAAACGTTTGTAACCTCTATTGGGATCAGAGAATGTAATTCCGCCATATCCACCGAGCAATCTCATCATAGGAATTTCACCTATCGCAGACCTATTTATCAAGTCATTTATTCCAGCTGAATCCTGATGTATGTAATGCGATAAAGGGTCTTCTTCTTTAAAATCGTACGTATCCTTCAAATATCCTTTATCGACAATCGTCGTTACAGCACGATTCATCACACTTAACCCAAAAGACGGCAACAGCGAAGCTAGGGCAAGGCTTGTCGTATAAGGCTCCGTTGATGTCGATGCAAGAACCAACCCCAAGGAAAGAATTTCCATATATTGCCAAGAAGCCTCTGAAATCTGCTGTCCATAATCCCTCATATCAATCAAAAGGTTCAAACTACCCGTACCTTCGTGCGGGCTGTCAAGGGTGATTACCTTGTCCACATCATTGTTGTAAACGTTCGTATCTGTCACGTATTCATGCGAGGCCACGCCGCCCATGGAATGGGCTATCAAGATGTTGCGCGAAGGAATGGTGCGATACGACAACTTGCCATCATTTCTCTTTTTTTCCAAGTTTGTAGAACCTTCGGCCCGCACTTCCTGCGCTTCTTCAAACAAGGCCCTACGCACGGAACAGTTATTATTTCCTTTCCAAGTTCTATCACCAATTTCGTGGGCATTATGGGCCGGGGATGCAGCAGGATTCGCAAATGAACGCTGAATATAGATATACTCGGAGCCGTATGTTACCGTATCTTCAAAGACAGCGGAATCAAGCCAAAGAGTAAGTTTCTTTTCACCATCCTGATTATATGCCCCCAACATGCCTGCGGCATCACCCAAAGACTTTGGGGCTTCGCGCTTTCCATCTTGAGTTGTATAGTCTACAACCCAATTGTTATGAAAATCCCACGCACTACGAACAGTTTCATCACACGTACTTTCGAATCCTTGGTTTTCCGGCGCGGCACCATGAACGAGCACCACGTTATACCGGGAGAGAGCCTCCATCGGCTTTGCAAACAATAACCCAAAACTACTAGCCACGATAATGGCTAGCGCCATCAATTTACGCATAGATTTTTCCTTTTTTATTTTATTCTAAATTCACTTAGTTACAATCAAATCCTCTGACGAGTATGAAATTGAATTTCCCACAGAATCTATGAAAGAGTTATACTTCAACCACGTTTCCGGGTAATCCCGTTCAAAACCATTCTTTGAAAATTTCGCAATCAAATTTCCCTTTTTATATATATGCACCGCAGCATAATTCCCATAAAATTGAGGTACATTACCCGTATACTCATCATTAAATAGAGAATCTACGGCTTTGCCTTCATTGAAAAGCGAGATGGCCCCAGTAGGTTCCCCCAACCTTTTCAAACACACCACATCCCCATCTATATAAGTAACATCATCGCACCCTTCCAGCCAGGCGTACTCGCCCTTAAATTCAAGTTTCTTTACAGCCCCCGTCGCAGTATCCAACACCGCATAGGGGCAATCTTTTAGCCATTCCATTTTCAACAAAATTTTCCCTTTTTCCCACGGTCGAACTCCTTCAATATTTTCAGATCCAACGCAATCGCCACTCCATTTCAGTTTTTTTCGGAAATCTGGCAATTCACCCGCTTTCCAAAAACCAAAATTTTCATCATCATCATAGACAAATATCGTTGAATCATACACCAAACCCGAAGCAGTATACAACACTCCATTTATCGTATCGCCCCAATATGGAGCTTGTTTTTTTCGGTAATTTACAAGAAAAAGACCCTGATTAACAAATCCATAGTCGCAGTTATTCCAATAATCACATGATTCAGAAAATTCATCCCATCTTCGCCCACTAAACACAAAAGCTAACGAATCATCCAAAATAGCAATGACCCTGCCACCACTTCTTTCTTCATTTACAGTGGTAGTCACTTCCTCGTCGAAAAGCCCGCACCCCCACATGCCGACACAGGCAATCGCCATCGCCAGCTCAGCAACCAGCCTACACATTTTCTTCATCATACAAAGACCTCCAGTACCACGCACTCAAAGCAAAAATCCACCGAGCAACGTGACGCCAATCACGCGCAAATATATCAAAACTCAGAACAAATTCAAGCCCGCCACAATAGGATTTCGGTAGCTTTTCAGCAAACCTCAAAAAAACATGTACTCCACAAAACCGCCCTTCCACTGACAGGTGATTATTCCCTACCAAACAACAGTTTTTGTTCAAGATTATCAGCTTATAAGCACATTCTCCAAAGTCAACCCTTACTTATTGCTCTTGCGCCTGTTGCAATCTCTGCAAAGCATTTGGCAGTTCGTGTCAATTGTCGGGCCGCCTTCACACCATGGCGTTATGTGGTCGGCCTCCATCTGCACAAGTTCAAAATGTTGTTTGCAAATCGGGCAAATCCCAAGCTGACGCTCGTAAGCCTTTATTTTCTGGTTATCCGTAAACGTCCGAATGGAGAGATGACGTTCGTCACGAGTCAAAAGATACGGATAAATTCCTTTCTTGTTGGTTACGTCGTCATCCTTGACAAGCCTCGCGACTTCGTTGTCGAGTAGCTTGAAATCGTAGATTTCATCCTTGAACTTGTCGTAGAGCGATCCCCACTCCACGCCCTTCATGATTTTCTTGCGTTCCTTGGTGGGCCTGAAAGTAGATTCTATCCACTCCATGACAGAACGGAAATAGAGCCACAAAGCATTCGCATTTTCATCATGCTGATGAATCGCCATGTAGGAATCAATGGAGTTTTTTGAAATCCACTGAATCGCCGTTTCAAGATATTCCTGGCGGTTCACCGCGCCGTCCAAATAGTCCGCACCTATTTTCTGGGCGGCACAGCCGTTCTTGCTAAAGTAACGTTTGGCATCGGCAAGCCACGGCCCGAAATACACTGCATTTCGGAGTTCCTGCTTTGTCAACTTTTCACCGGCGATGTTGATTGTCTCGAACCACTTTAGCTTTTCGGAATCACTCCCCTCGCACACGTAGACCATCAACTCGTAATCAAGAATTTGATTTTGTTCGTCTTTCTGCAAGTTGTGGAAATGTTTGAACAAGTAGCTAAAATCTCCATCCACGTACTGGCAAATCGAAATGGTTCGCTGCTGTCCATCAATGACCTCGAAAGTTCCGTCTTCCCGTTTCGCCCAGTACATCACATTCAACGGAAAACCCTGACGGACAGTTTCAATGACGGCGTCGCGCTGTTTTTCCTTGTAGATAAATTCCCGCTGGTACGGCGGGCGAATGTCCAGCCTTCCACCGAACGCGACGACACGCCCGGTTTCTTCATCGTTACTGTAACCTTCCACGAGGTCACGAATTTTAATTTGTTTAAGCTCTATCTTCATTTTTCCTCCTTACGACGACGGATGAGAATTCTCTCATAAATTCTCTTGCCTGCTACATACGGTGCGCCCTTCGGCATTGAATCCGTACTTGTGCCAAGAATTTCAAATTGTTCGGGATTATACTTATTCAAGAATGTTATAGGGACACCCATCACGCCATCATAATCTTCTGGAATATCGTCCGTTTTATTCACATTGATGGCATCGAAGTTATCATATCTTGGATAGTCTTCGACAGAATATTTTTTGTAGAGAATCATATCTTCGTGACGCTTAGAATAATCAAGATTAGTAAACCAACAAGCATTTCCAAGACTCCGCCACTTTTGGCCATTCTCATCTATCCAAAAACGAGTTTCCCTTGGTTCATAATAATCAGGAACCTTAAATTTCATATCACCCGCATGATTTCCTAGCCACACACGATTACTTTTTATCAGTGGGAAAATTTCGCTATAATGTATGGCATTCTGATTACCTACAATAAGAAACTTTTTTTCAAATTCCACAACTTGCAATACATACTCCCTGAACAAGCTAAACGGCGGATTTGTCACCACGATGTCCGCCTGTTTCAAAAGTTCAATACATTCCGCGCTTCGAAAGTCACCATCGCCATCAAAGTAATGAATGCCAATTTCTTCGGGGTCGGGAACGCGGTTGCCATTCTTGTCCCCAAAATATTCAAGCCAGATTGCCCGCTCGGAATCATTCTGACTAAACAGGTCGCGCTCCTGGTTCTTGAAACAGGTAGTGATAAGACGTTTTAGCCCAAGATGTTCAAAATTGTATGCGAAATAGTGGAAGAAATTAGAAACACGAGGGTCGTCACAATTACAAAGAACAGTCTTTCCTTGAAAATGTTTCTTGTAATGTTTCAGTTCGTTCTCGATATCCGAAAGCTGTGTGTAGAATTCATCCTTCTTAGCATTTTTTGCACTGTTCAGCTGACTGTTTTTCGCCATCGCCGCGCTCCGTGTTGAAAGTGAACGAGTTCACTCTCGCAAGAGCGGCGCAGGCCTAGTCACTTGGCAGATTTACAGACAAAAGAAAAGGCAAAGAGCCGACCCACTCTTCGCCCAAAAGCGTGACATTTTCAAAAGAATACAATACACCCGCAAACCCCGAACGGACACAATCCGCCCAGGGTACAACACGCCCATGAAACTCACAGACGATTACGAGCCATTGTCTTATTCTCTACATTCGAGAAAGTGTCTAGTTTTCAAGAGAAGAACAAGAGCAGAACCCAGTGAGCGTTCACTCCTGTTACAACATTTCAACCAAGCTTTTTCTGAAACAAAAAAAAGGCGTGAGATTGAATGCACTTATCTCTTGAAGGCCTAGACTGCCCGAATGTAATAAGCACAAACAACTCACGCCCCATAAGGCCGAAATGTACAAAGACAGAGCGTACTCTGCCCATGCACAAACGATGCGGCGGGCATAAGCCAGTCGCAGACGTGAGCG
Organism: Fibrobacter sp.; assembly: GCA_045598645.1. Taxonomy (GTDB): domain Bacteria; phylum Fibrobacterota; class Fibrobacteria; order Fibrobacterales; family Fibrobacteraceae; genus Fibrobacter. The sequence goes on along the minus strand of JAZLMK010000012.1, from coordinate 2,012 downwards.
TTCGTCCCATTCTCCACATTCATGAAAGTGTCTAGTTTTCAAGAGGAGAACAAGAGCAAAAACTCTATTTTTATGCAAAAAGATAATTAATTGCGGGCAAAATCGGCAAAGTAAGAGTAAAAAAACACCTCAGCCGAAGGCCGCGTCTGCGGGCGGAGCAAGTCCGACGAGGCGTGAGCGAAGCGAAGAAACGAGCGGAGAACGGCAGACGACGACCGAGATTCCTGCTTTCGTTTTTTTGTAGAAACCCTCTGCATTCGGTCATGCCCTTTGGCAAGCAAGCTTGCCACGGGCGCGACCCTCACTTGCGGGGTATTAGGGGCAGAGCCCCTAGGCGAGGGGGTAGCGGAAAACGCCGCTAGGCGGTTGCAGCGAGGGGGAGGCTTCCCCCGCCAAGGAACCGCTGCGTGTTACCGAGGCCGATCTTGTTCACGGTAGAAATCGTGACCGTATTCTGGTTATCCTTCTGAATCGCGAGAAGGTTGTTGTAACCATACTTGCGAGGTTCAAAATCGAACTGGCCGTTCTTCTTCACGGGGTGCGGGACGTAACCCTTATTGCCGATTGAATCGGCCAATTTCCAATTTCCGCCGCCGCTGCGCTTGAACACTTCGCACGCGTCTTTTGCGTCGGGGTCCTTCGTTATATCGCACTCCCACGCGATTTCCTCTTGGTAGTTGAAGTTCATGCGAATCTGGCGAAGGCGATGCGGCATCAGGTCATCTACAACAAACGAATACTTCTCAATCCAGTTGTCAACCGTAATCGCGGGAACGTTGTAACGCTCCACGTGACGGATGGGGACGGATTTCGGCGCAGGGTCGCCATCCGGAGTGAGGCCGTCCACGCGCTCCCAGCGGTCCATCTTCATGCCGACAGAAAACCAGTCGGAAGAGGAATGGAACTTCATGGGACTATCGCGGAATTCAGCATAGTTACGCTTCCTGAAGGAAGCGCCATTCCCATCGTAGAGGCCGATTTCGCAAAGCTGCGTAGAACTATCAACATCCGCGCCGTAAAAACAGTTACGGTTCAGCATAGACGATTCGCGAGCCGACTCGCCCATCTTGGACAAACTATCCATCGTCCTCGAATCGCTCAGCGCCAGGTTCACGAAAGGCTTCTCGTAGAGGAAATCCTCCATGAGGTATGGTGTATACGAACCACTTGCGGACGAACCAATCGGGGAGAAGGAGTTCTTATCGGCACGCCACTTTTCCAGATTTTTCTTATACAGTGGCATCATGTGCGATTCCGCCAAGTCATCAAATCCAGTTGCAATAGCACCACTAACAACAGAAAAAGCCATCGTCGTTGAAAAAGCAACCATCAAGCCAGTTTTTGCCGCCTTCGCAGCAGCAGGATTTATCAACCCTAAGGTAAAATCTAACGCAAGTATTGCCCCCGAAGCAATTCCCATCTCCGTGGCAAAATTCCCATGACTACCTTCGGCATAAGCGGCCGCATTGAACTGAGACTTTCTGACATCAACATTCGGGTCTGTCAGCACACCTACGCCATCACCCAAGCCTGATGATTCCGTAACAAGAGAGCTACCTTGTTCTGTCAGCGGAATTCCAACTATGCCTGCAATACCTGCTGTCATCGCATTTACGTATACCGTAGAAAGATCGCCATGTCCATTCAACTGCGCCTTTGCGTTAATAAACGGCAAAGTATAATTTTCCAAATATAACGAGCCCAGCCAGCCATAATCTACATGGGCGGGGTCCCCAAACACCATGCTGTTCTTGCTGCCAAGCAACCGGAACATCGGAAGATTATCAGTGTTATATGTTAGTTTATTCAACGAGTCTATTGTTCCAAAACCAGTCTGATACGGGTCAACATAATGCGCAAGAGGATCATCTCGGCGAATTCAACCTGTCAACGCAACAGTATGTTGAACTTGTGTAAAATATACTCCTTTGGGGTCATATAGTCAAGTCGCTTTCTGGGTCTGTTATTCAACTTGTCCTCGATTTTCTGAACATCCTCCGGCGTAACGTTCG
>JAZLMK010000011.1:0-22435 GCA_045598645.1 Fibrobacter sp. | reverse complement strand
TTTTGTGCTGAGGGATTTGCCCTTGGCATCGACCACTTCAAAGGATTTGGCATTGCCGATATAATAGAATTGACGTTCCTTGTCGCTCTTGAGGTAACCGGCCTGGTTCACGCGGATGGGGGAGATGTGTTGGTTGATGGCGTCGAGGTAGGCCTGGTCCACCGTATCGGCCATCAGTTCGCCCGCCTTGAAGTTGGGCGGAACGACTTCTTTCGGGAGTGCGCCGATGATTTCAACTCCCGTTGTATCGTCGAAATTCTCAAATTCTGTGGAGTCCCAACTCAGGGGCCACGTGGGGCGAATCAAGTCGTAGGGAGTGGTTGCCGCCATGGCGGCTGCGGAGAGTGCAGTCATCGCCGATGCCGCGAGAAGTTGTTTTGAAAAGTAGTGCATATATTCCTCTCTATATTTTCAATAGAAATATAGTTTACCCCCCCCCATTTGCAAGTAAAATGTAAGAAATGGGGGCTTTAGGGGGCTTTTGTAATGTTGAAAGCCTTTGTCATAAAAACATCGCCATATATTGCGGAAGGTATAGGACGTCGTCCTTGGCGACATTGCCCTTGCAAAGAACGATCGCTCTCTCGATTTCGCTATTGTGTTCCCTGATGGCTGCGTCCAACGACGCGTGCCTTTTGTAATCATCGCCGGACTTGACTTCTATAATTGAAATTTTCCCGTTTTCGGGAAAGACGAAGTCCAGCTCCTGTCGGCTTTTCTTGTCGTAATAATGCAAGGGAATCTGCTTTGCCGAAAGGGTTGCCGCGATGAAATTTTCGGTAAGGGCGCCTTCGTTGATGCTTATGTCTCCGTTCATTACTTGGAACTGCATGTTCTTTAAAAGGCTACTGCACAGTAGGCCCGTGTCCACCATATACAGCTTGAAAAGTCTCCTGTTTTCGACCGCTTCAAAGGGTAGCTCAAAAGACCTTGTGTTGATGGAGTAGTAGGCGATGCCCGCGTCTACAAGCCACTGGGTCGGATCCTCGTACTTTCGGAGGCTGGCGCCCTTTTCAAGGTTTGCAAGAACAAAACGTTTGTCCTCCTTACCCAGCTCTGACGGCATTGCATCGAAAATGCGCTTGACCAGAACCTGCTGGTTGTCGGCGTAGTTGGTGATGTCGGAACGGTATGTTGTCAGAATGTTTTTTTGCAACTTAAGCGTCTTTTGAAAATCAGGGTCGGTCACGAACTTCTGGACGACTTCGGGCATCCCGCCTACAACTAGGTATTCGCGGTAAAACTTGCTAATCTGCTGATGGATGAAGTCTGGAACGGGCTGCAAATTTTGGTAGGAATCGCGCAGTCGCCCGATAACCTCGTCGCCAATGTTTCTAGCCCATAGGAATTCCTCAAAGTCAAGGGGAAAGACTTTCACTTCCTCCTCAAAACCCACAGGGTAGGAGGTGACCGGCTTGTAGTTGATGCCCAATAGGGAGCCTGACTCGATGATGTCGAATAGGCCTTCTTCTACCAGGAACTTTATGGCGGTGCGGGCATTGGGGCACTCCTGAATCTCGTCCAGGAATATCAGCGTCTCGCCCTTGTTGAAGGGGCCGTAGCCCATGGCAGAGAGGTTCATGACGATTTCTGCAGTGGACAGACCGCCGTCGAAGGCCTGCTTTGCAATGGGATTCTTTACGAAGTTCACCTCTACGAAATGCTTGTAGAACTTGCCTGCGAATTCGCGGACAGCCGTAGTTTTGCCGACCTGGCGAGCGCCTGTAAGCAGCAGTGCCTTTTCGTGGCCGGAGATAAGCCAGTTTTCTAGAATCTTTATTAGCTTTCTTTTTAGCATTTTACAACTTTTTGCAATAGTTTTTTTATTAATTTACAACTTTTTGCAACGTTTTTCAATGCTAAAATGCAACTTTTTGCGTTCTGGGCTGAATGCTCCAAGAGCCTCTTGAAAACGACCCTTTGTTTTAAAAAAATGCATAAATATGCAGAAAAGTAAAATGGAAGGTTGCTTTTGCTGTCGTTTTGGAGTATATTCTGCTTTAGAAAAAAGCAAAATATGCAAAAAAGTAAAATATGAAGATATCCAGAGACTTGTACCTAAAGCGCTTGGTTTCTCGCAAGCATGACGGGATGATTAAAATTATCACCGGGGTTCGTCGCTGTGGAAAATCCTACCTGCTTTTCGAATTGTTCTGCAATCACCTCGAAAATTCGGGTGTCTCCAAGGACCATATCGTCAAGATTGATCTGGAAGACCGCCATAACAAGGACCTTCGTAATCCGGATGCGCTCATGGCTTTTATTGATAGCCGGATTGTGGACGAAAACATGCACTATGTGCTTTTGGATGAAGTCCAACTGGTGGAGGAATTTGAGGATGTCCTTAACAGTTATCTGAAAAAGGATAATGTGGATATCTATGTTACTGGTTCAAATTCCAGGTTTCTTTCTAGGGATGTTGCGACTGAATTTAGAGGTCGCGGTGAAGAAATAAGAATTTCCCCCCTGAGTTTCCGTGAGTTCATGTCGGCATTTGATGGTGATAATGCAAGCGGCCTTACGGAGTATCTTACTTATGGGGGCATGCCCAAGTTGTTCGATATGCCCGATGACAGCGCCAAGATGGATTATCTCAAGAATCTATTCCAGAAGACCTATCTTTCGGACATTGAGGAACGTTACAAAATTAAGAACGGTGATGATCTTGCGGAACTGATTGATGTGGTCGCATCGTCTATCGGCGGGCTTGTCAATCCGTCAAAACTGGAAAATACTTTTAGGTCTGTAAAGCATTCCAAGATTTCTCAGCCAACCATCAAGTCTTACCTTGAAATATTACAGGATGTGTTCCTGGTAAAGAAGGCTATACGCTACGACATCAAGGGGAAACGCTATATAGATACTCCTGCCAAGTTCTATTTCGAGGATTTGGGACTTCGCAACGCCAGGCTGAATTTTCGCCAGCAGGAATCGACGCACCTCGTCGAAAACCTGATTTATAACGAGTTGCGTATTCGTGGACTGTCTGTCGATGTGGGTGTTGTGGTGCATTCTGTTAAGGATGGTGGAAAACTTGTCCGTAAGCAACTTGAAGTTGACTTTGTTTGTAATCAGGGAAGCCGACGCTGCTATATTCAGTCTGCATGGCATATCCCTTCCGAAGAAAAATTGCATCAGGAATTGAATTCGCTCAACCGGATAGATGACTCGTTTCTAAAGTTCCTTATCACGAACGATCCTGTAAAAAAACATCAGGATGAGAATGGCGTTGTTGTCATGAACCTTTTCGATTTTCTCCTTGACGAGACTTCCTTGTCTATCTAGAGGAAACCTTTAGAGGTAATCCTACTCAAATCGGAGCGCTTCGATGGGGTCGAGGCGGCTCGCTTTACGTGCCGGATACCATCCGAAGAACACGCCTGTCGCAAAGCACACGCCGAAACTCACCATGACACTTGTGGGCGAAACTATCATGGGCCAGTTGAGTGCGCTTTTCACGATTTCGGAGGCGGCGATGCCGAGGGCGATTCCTACGAAACCGCCGAGCAGGCTTATCATGATGGATTCGATGAGGAACTGCAAAAGGATGTCGCGGCCGCGGGCGCCGATAGCCATGCGGAGGCCGATTTCCTTGGTGCGTTCGGTGACGGACACGTACATGATGTTCATGATGCCGATACCGCCTACTAACAAACTAATCCCTGCGATGGCCGTGAGCACGAGCGAAAGCATGTCGGAGGTGCTTGTGACCATGGTAATCATTTCTTCCTGGGTGAATACGCGGAAGGGGTCCGTGGGGCGTGTCCAGCTGCGGCGTTCCTTGAGGATTCCCATGATTTCTTCGGTCGCCTTTTGGGCGTAGCCTTCGCCGATGGAGTTGCAGTAGATTTGCCTGATGTTCGTCGTCGCGCTGAAGCGTTTCATCACGGTCTGGTAGGGCGTGAAGATGACGTCGTCCTGGTCCTGGCCGAAGTCGCCGGAGCCTTTCTGCTTCAGGGTGCCGATGACTTTTAGGGGAATGCTCTTGTAGCGGATGGTTTTTCCGATGGGGTTCCCTTCGGGGAACAGGTTCCTTACGACGCTCTGGCCGATGACGCAGACTTTCGCCATGCGGTCGGCGTCGTCATCGAACATCACGCCGTCCTCGATTTCGTAGTTACGGATTTTTAGGTAGTCGCTCGAAACGCCGCTCAACTGCGTGGGGGAGTTGTTGTTCCCGACGATGGCCTGCCCGCTTACGGTTATCATGGGGGAGACGGCGTCGATGTACGTTGCCTTTTCGCGGAGTTCCAAGACGTCTTCTTCTTCGAGGGACTCGGTGGATTCCATCTGCACGCCTCCGCGCCTGTCGCGGTTCGGCATGATGATGATGGCGTTTGTGCCCATGGAGGTCATTTGTTCCTTGATGCTTTTTTTGGAGCCTTCGCCCATGGCGACCATGGTGATGACGGCTGCAACACCTATGACGATGCCGAGCACCGAAAGGAAGGTGCGCATGCGGTTGCGGAACAGTGCTTTCAAGGCGATTTTAACGAGGGTCGTAATGCTCATTTCTGGTCCTCGCTATTTTCGGTTTCGTCGTCGAATGTTTCGGGCGGCGGAAGCGCTTCGAAGGCGGCGCGTGCGTCCTGCACGTTTTCGTTGATGGCGTCTTTTTTCAGGAGCCCGTCGCGGAGCGTGATGGTGCGGCTGCTGAACGTGGCGATGTCCGGTTCGTGCGTCACGAAGGCGATGGTTTTGCCCTGAGCGTTCAGTTCCTGGAACAGCATCATGATTTCGTAGCTCGTGCGTGTGTCGAGGTTTCCGGTCGCTTCGTCGGCGAGGATGATCACGGGGTCGTTCACGAGGGCGCGCGCGATGGCGACGCGTTGCTGCTGGCCGCCGCTCATCTGGTTTGGCATGTGGTTCATGCGGTCGGCGAGTCCCACGCGCTCGAGGGCCGCCATGGCGCGGTCGCGGCGTTCGGCGCTGGAAATCTTGGAATTGTAGAGGAGCGGAAGTTCCACGTTCTCGATGGCGGTGGTTCTGCTCAAAAGGTTGTAACTCTGGAATACGAATCCGATTTTTTCGCGGCGGATGCGGGCGAGGGAATCGCGCTTGAGTTTTTCGATGTGTTCGCCGTCCAGTATGTAGTGGCCGGAGGTGGGGCGGTCCATGCAGCCGAGGATGTTTAACATCGTCGTCTTGCCGGAACCGCTTGTGCCCATGATTGTAACAAATTCGCCTTTATATATGTCGTAACTCACCCCGCGTAGGGCGTGCACGGTCTCGTCGCCCATCTTGAAGTCCCGGCGGAGGTTTTGTACGGAAAGTATGGCTTGTTCGTTGTTCATGCGTTATTTTAGATGTCCAAGGCAAATTTTTAGTTGCATTTGATATTGATAAGATAGCTTTTTTAGGGAAAAAGGTCTGTATTCCGATGCCTTAAGGATTTTTTTTCAAAAAAATGTTGCTGGTTTGCTAAATTAAAATGGTATCACCATGTGGAGTTTCAAGTCTCTAACATCGCAAAAAAAATGCGGAGTGCTAAATGAACGATAAGAATTCTCAGACTGCGAAAAATAACGCTGCTGATGATGAAATTGATATTTTGGAAATCCTTGTCTTCTTGAAAAGCAAGTGGAAGTTTTTATTGATTTTCCTTATCTTGGGTGTGGGTTTCGGCGGTTTGGCTGCCATGTGGATGCGCCCTGCCTATAAGAGTGATATTTTGCTGCAGGTAGATGTCAAGGGTAACAAGTCCGGTATGGCCCTTGGTGAAATGGGTGCGTTGCTGGATGTTTCTACGCCTTCGGTTGCTGAAATGGAACTGATCAAGAGCCGCATGGTTCTTTCTAGCGTGGTCGAGGCGGAACGCATGTGCTATTCGGCTGTTCCCCTGAACAAGATGGACCGTTTGTTGCACAAGGAAGGCCGTATGGATTTGGAATACCTGACGATTCCACGAGCCTTTGTCGCAGCCAAGGAAAACATCATTGCCCGCGTGACCAAGGATTCCTCCGCCTACGAGTTGGTTAACGAAGAGGGACGTGTTCTGCTTGCCGGCGCGGTGGGCGAAACTTACCGTTTGGCTTTTGCCGACGACACGCTTGCCATTTGTGTCAAGTCCATCCAGGCTACGGCCGGCCAGGACTTCTTGTTGACTGCTGCACATCCGCAGATGGCGGTCGCCGCCTTGCTGAAGGGGCTTAGCGTATCGGAAGAAGGAAAGAATTCCGGCATTATCCGCGTTTCTATGGAGCATGCCTATCCCGATCGCGTGGCCAGTATTTTGAACACTGTCGCGAATACGTACTTGAAGCAGAATATCGAAATGCGCAGTGCCGAAGCCAAGAAAACCCTGGAGTTTTTGGAAGAACAACTCCCCGGGGTCAAGTCCAAGTTGGATTCTGCGGAACATAAACTTACGGCCTACCGCCATACCAAGGGCACCATCGACCTTACGAGCGAGACGCGTGTCCACCTGGAGAAGGATGTTTCTTTGCAGCAGAGACTTCTTGAATTGGAACAGAAGAAACAGGACGCCCTGCGCTTGTTCCAGGCGGAACACCCGACCGTCCGCACCATTGAACAGCAGCAGGCCCGTTTGCGCGCCGAACTTTTCAAGCAGCAGAAGGCTGCTGCAAACCTGCCCCTCACTCAGCAAGAAGTCCTTTCGCTGCAAGAAGAGGTGGAGGTCAACAACAAACTTTACACGAACCTGCTGAACAACATCCAGCAACTTCGCGTGGTTCAGGCCGGCGAAGTGGGAAACGTGCGTATTGTGGACCAGGCTTACGCCCCGCTCAAGCCTAGCAAGCCCAACCGCAAATTGATTTTCGGTGGCGTGATGATGGCGTTCCTGCTGCTTGGCTGTGCCATAGTCCTGCTCCGCCGTATGACCCAGAATGGCGTGACCAGCAGTAGCGAAGTGGAACAGGCCACGGGCATTGGTGTGTATGGTAAACTGCCTATGTTGGCAAAGGGTACCGAAAACAACGTTCGTAACCCCTGCGTGATGGCTGAGCCCGATGAACCTTTTGCCGAGGGTGTCCGAGCCTTGCGCACCGCCCTTGAATTCTCGATATTCTCCGAGACCAAGAAAATTCTGATGGTGTCGGGCCTTGTGCAGGGTGTTGGCAAGTCGTTTGTTTCGACGAACCTTGCCGCGTCTTTTGCCATGGCTGGAAAGAAGGTGTTGCTTGTAGACATGGACTTGCGCCGCGGACACTTGTTCAAGCAGAACCAGAAGGGCTTGTGCGAGATGCTCAAAACCGAAAATTACACGGACGACTACGTCGTGAAGATGACCGACAATTTCTATGTGCTGGGTGCAGGAAAGCGCATGGTGAATCCGGGCGATTTGCTGAACGGACACCGCTTTGTCAAATTCCTTGATGCCTTCCGTAATCAGTACGACTTGATTGTGCTCGATACACCGCCGGTGTTCCAGTGCAGCGACGCCTTGCTTGTCGAAAAGCATGCCGACTACTTGCTGTGCGTTCTGAAATATGCTACCCATTCTCTGGAAAGCATCCAGGACGCCTTGAATACTTTTGACCGTAGTACCGAAACACCGCTTCCCAAGGCCTTTGTGTTCAACCAATGCGAAAGACATTCTGGCTATGGTTACGGAAGTTACTACGGATACGGATATCAAAAAAAATACTAACACCTCAACAAGGGGACTTGAATGAAAAAAATAGTTGCAACTTCGTTGGTTGCCGTAGGAATGGCCTTCGCCCAGGCGGGCATACAAGGCGGTTCCGACGGTTTTCACCAGCAGAATGCTTACACCTTAGGCCAGTGGGGTGTTTCCGTTGGTACTGGTGGAGATGTTTCTAACGACTCCTGGTCGTTCTCCAAGGGCGGTACCTTTAAAGACGAAACGGGTACATCCTATGGTTTCGAAGACTGGGCCGGTTCCTTTAGCGGGAATGTCAATGCTTCTTTGGGTGTCCTGAGTTTCATTGATGTCGGTGCCATCCTTCCTCTTTACTACGAACATGCGCACGATTCCAAGGGTGTTGCCGGAAGCAACGGTATGTGGAATGCGGGCATTGGTGACCTGGACGCCTGGATGAAAATCCGCATGCCTTTCGGCGACGAAAAGACAATCTTCGCGGTAGCTACCATGTTCGACCTCTATGCCCCGATTGGCATGAAGTCCGCCGGTGTGCGCCCCCGCCATGTGTGGTACTTGGACGATAACGGCTATACGGATCCGTACACGGCCGATGCCTGGGCCATGGGTGCAGGCCTTGTGATGACTTTGGATTTCTCCAAGATTGGTGCTCCTATCCGTTTGAACGGCCATGGCAGTTACGTGCATTCCTTTGGCGCCGACGAATCCGACGCTGTTCTGTACGATGCCGGCTTGAACCTGTTGGTGAGCGAATCGCTTGACATGTTCGTCGAATTCTCCGGTGAAATGCGCGTGGAAGATTCCAAATACCCGCGTGACCCCTTGGTTGACCCGATGTACATCACTCCGGGTCTGCGTTTCCACCTTCCGGGGAACGTGGATATGGGTGTGGGTATTGATTTTGCTGTACGCAACTTCAAGAACTTCAACTACGATGCCGAAAAAGAAAAGAAGGGCGTCGAGAATTACCAGGTGCACTACAATGGTCGTGGAGGTCGTGAAGCAACCTATGGCTACGCCTCTGGTCCGCTGTATGCCGCGGTTGCCATGTTGAGTTGGCACATGGATGGCGCTCCGATGGTTCGCGACGAAGATAACGATGGCGTTTCCGATGGTAACGACCAGTGTGCCCACACTCCCGAAAAGGCCACTGTCGATTCTACGGGCTGCCCCATCGATAGCGACAAGGATGGCGCGATTGATGGTTACGATAACTGCCCCAACACTCCTGCCGGTGCAAAGATTGACTCTGTGGGCTGCCCCATGGACGGTGACGAAGACGGCGTGTTCGATGGCCTCGACAAGTGCCCGAGCACTAAGAAGGGTGCCGTTATTGATATCAATGGTTGCGAAGGCGACTTTGACGGCGATGGTATCGAAGATTCCAACGACCGCTGCCCGAACACCCAGAAGGGCGTGATTGTAGACGAAACCGGTTGCCCGGCCGATACCGATAAGGATGGCGTGTTCGATTCCTTTGACAAGTGCGCCAATACTCCGGCTGGAATCCCTGTCGATTCTACGGGTTGCGCTGCCGATGCCGATAAGGATGGAATCCCCGATGTTCTCGACAAGTGCCCGAATACTCCGGCTGGAATCCCTGTCGATTCTACGGGTTGCCCGGCCGATGCTGACAAGGACGGCGTGGCCGATGCTTTGGACAAGTGCCCGAACACCAAGCCGGGTGCCCAGGTGAATGCCGATGGTTGCGAAGGCGACTTTGATGGCGATGGTATTCCGGATGCTTTGGACAAGTGCCCGAACACCAAGCAGGGCGTGCCTGTTGATTCTACCGGTTGCCCGATGGATGCCGACAAGGATGGCGTTGCCGATGCCCTCGACAAGTGCCCGAATACTCCTGTCGGAATGACTGTTGACGCTAACGGTTGTACGCTCGACTTTGATGCCGATGGCATTCCTGATGATAAGGACAAGTGCCCGAATACCAAGCCGGGTGTTACTGTCGATTCCACTGGCTGCCCCTTGGACGAAGACAAGGATGGCGTTCCTGATGGCCTTGACAAGTGCCCCAAGACTCCGAAGAATGTCTCTGTGGATTCAACGGGTTGCCCGATGGATACCGACAAGGACGGCGTGGCCGACTTCCAGGATAAGTGCGCTTACACTTTGGAAGGTGTGAAGATCGATGCTAATGGTTGCCCGGTCAGCAAGAAGCAGGATCTGAACAAACTCAAGCAGGGTATTGAATTCAAGACCAACTCCACCAAGTTCACCAAGAACAGTTTTGGAACCTTGAACGACATCGTTGCTCTTATGAACGAGTTCCCCAATGCAAAACTTGAAGTTCAGGGCCATACCGATAACGTTGGTAGCGCCAAGAAGAACAAGGACCTTTCTGAAAACAGGGCTTTGGCTGTGGTCAACTACCTGATTTCGAAGGGCATTGCCCAGAGCCGTCTGCGCGCAGTCGGCTACGGTGGTGAAAAGCCCATCGCAAGCAACGGCAACAAGAAGGGCCGCAAGAAGAACCGCCGCGTGGAACTGGTTCCGTTCGAATAATCTTTTTCAGGATTCTTTAGCGAAGGCGCTCCCTTTGGGGAGTGCCTTTTTTTTATTTTAGGCAACGGAGCGTTTTATGGCTAAAAAAGTTTTGGTTACAGGAGCCGCAGGCTTTATCGGTTGCGAAGTATCGTTGATTCTTTTGTCGAAGGGCTATGCCGTCGTCGGAATCGACAATATGAATTCCTATTACCAGGTTTCGCTGAAGCAGGACCGTTTAAAACGCCTGAACCATACGAACTTCAGGTTCGTGCAGATGGATTTGGCCGACGCTAGTGCGATGGCTGCCCTTTTTGAAACGGAACATTTTGACGGCGTGGTTCACCTGGGCGCACAGGCGGGAGTCCGCTACAGTTTGCAGAATCCGCAGGCTTACATCGATAGCAACATCACTGGATTTTTGAATGTGCTGGAATGCTGTCGCAAGTTCCCTGTGGCGCACTTGACTTACGCGAGTTCCAGTAGCGTTTACGGACGCAACACCAAGACTCCCTTTAGCACCGACGACCCTGTGTGCAAGCCCTCGAGTCTTTACGCCGCTACCAAGCGCAGCAACGAACTGATGGCCGAAACGTACAACCATCTGTTCCAAATCGATTCCACGGGACTCAGGTTCTTCACGGTGTACGGGCCGTGGGGCCGCCCCGACATGGCTCCGTGGCTTTTTGCCGACGCCATTATGCACGACCGCCCGATTAAGATTTTCAACAACGGGAACATGATGCGCGACTTCACCTACATTGCCGATATTGCCGGCGGCGTAGTGAAAGTTTTTGAAACGGGAATGGACCGCGCTGCAAATGGATATGCTGCGGAGTGCCGCCTGTACAACATCGGCCACGGCAATCCGGTGAATCTGCTCGACTTTGTGAAGACCCTCGAAAAGCATTTGGGCAAGGAAGCCGAAAAAATATACCTCCCGATGCAGCCCGGCGACGTAGAAGTCACATGGGCCGATACGAAGGCCCTGGAAGCCGACGTGGGCTACACGGCCGATACCGACCTGGATACGGGTATCAAGGCCTTTGCGGAATGGTTCAAGAACTACAAGGCGTAGCCTACTTCTTGAACACCCATTTTTTGTAGAGCGTGAAACTCACGAGCACATACACCACGTTTGCAATGATGTTTGCGAAGTAGGTGGGCTTCATGAAATTGGAAATCCAGGCGGAAAATCCGGCGCACCATTGTGCGTTTGTGAGCACGTGCGCGGAACCCTCGAGTACAGCGAGGTTCACTCCGTAACTTACCAGAAATACGATAAGGAATCGCACCACTTCGGTGCGCTTTTTGTTTGTGCTTTTGAAGTTCCAGATTCTATTGCAAACGTAACTGTTTACGCCGCCGGCCACGAAGCCGAGGAAGTTCGAAAGTTCCAGGTTCCAGTCCAGCCACTGGTGCAGAATCCACACCACGATGAGCGTGATGAGGGTGTTCATGATACCGATGATATTGTATTTGATGAAGTGCAGCATTATTTGTGGTTGGTTAGACGAGAGAGGTGCGGGTTAGAGTTTTTTTTGGTTAGTGGTTAGAATTTAGTTACGTAGCTTCGCTGGAGGTCGGTCGCCTCCATCAAATATAGAATGCGAAATGAATTTTGAATATGCGGAGTTGTGCGCGTCTTGCTATTTTTTACGCATGGACTGGATTACAAGTAAAAAATGCGATGCCGCCACGGCGGCCGAAATGATTCAAAATGGCGACGTTCTCGGTGTTTCCGGCTTTACGCTGGCTGGCTACCCGAAGGCCGTTCCTGCCGCATTGGCCGCACGTGCCGAAAAACTCCACGAATCGGGCGTCGATTTCCAGGTGACGCTCTTTGCAGGTGCTTCGACTGGCGACAGTTGCGATGGCGCCCTTGCCCGTGCAAAGGCCATGAAACTCCGCATGCCTTACCAGAGTAATCCGAGTCTCCGCAAGGGAATCAACGACGGAAGCATCGACTACATCGACGCGCATCTCGGCAAGATGGGCTATCTGGTGCGTACGGGTGCCGTGGCCGCCCCGACGGTCGCGATTATCGAAGTCTCCGCCATCATGCCCGATGGCCGCGTGTGCCTTTCGACTTCGGGCGGCAATTCCGTGTGCTACCTCGAAATGGCCCCGAAGATTATCCTGGAACTGAACACGCGCTATGGTGACAGTTGCATAGGCATGCACGACAATGCGCTTCCGGAACTCCCGCCGCATGCGCGCCCCTTGGCGATTTATTCCGCAGGCGACCGCGCCGGCGAAGAATTCGTGCGCATCGATCCGAACAAGGTCGTGGCCGTTGTAGAAAACAGCGGTTATGACGAAGTGACGCCTTTCGTGGAGCCCGACGAAATTTCACGTAACATTGGCGAACGCATTTTGGACTTTATCCGCTTCGAAGAAAAAAGCGGTAGGCTCCCCAAGGGCATGGCCTACCAGAGTGGCGTGGGGAAGGTGGCGAACGCCGTGCTTTGCGCCATGGCCGACGACGACCGCCTGGGCCAAATCGACCTGTTCACCGAAGTCATCCAGGAAGCGGTGCTTCCGCTGCTCAAGAAGGGTAAGTTGGGTGTTGCGAGCGGAACCGCCCTCACGCTTTCGCAAACGGCGCAGGATGAATTTATTCAAAATGCCGCCGACTGGAAAAAGCATTTTGTGCTGCGCCAGCAAGAGGTGAGCAACAGTCCCGACCTTATCCGTCGCGTGGGCGTGATTTCCATGAACACGGCCTTGGAAGCCGACATCTTTGGCAACGTGAACAGCAGCCTTGTGTGCGGTTCCGCCATGATGAACGGCATTGGCGGTTCTGCGGATTTCGCTCGCCACTGCGCCCTCGGATTTTTCCTTACGCCGTCTGTCGCGAAGGGCGGTGCCATCAGTAGCATCGTGCCGTACGTGAGCCACGTGGACCATACGGAACACGACACCCAGATTTTCGTGACGGAACAGGGCCTGGCCGACCTTCGCGGACTCCCGTCCGAAGAGCGCGCCCGCCTCATCATCAAGAACTGCGCCCACCCGGATTTCCGCGACGAACTGACGGATTTCCTGGAATTCAGCCTGAAGCATGCCAAGGGAGTGCACATGCCCGTTGCGCTTTCCAGGGCTTTCGAGATGCATTTGAAGTTCCTTGAAACAGGAAAAATGCACTAATCCATAAAAACTCGCGACCCTGATTATCCTTTTTTGCGAAAAAATGTATTTTAGATACGGGTGTATCTTCACATAATTGCAAAGGTTTTAAGATGGGTCTCACGAGAAAGAACCATAGAAATTCTATTGCCCTTTTGGGTGTGCTGGCGTTTTTTGTCGGCGCACTTTGGGGCTGTGGCGACGATTCGTCGTCGGATTCTTCGCAGTCAAGCCTTTTTATAGAGGAGCCTTTGCAGGATAGCGTCTCGGTGGACGAGAATGCCGACAATCCCGATGAGGATGATTCCGACGAAAAAGAATCTGGAGAAAAAGCGAGTACGGTCGATGCCGATTCAACGGAAGTCGACGATAGTTCTGACAGTAGCGATGTCGACAAGAAGGATTCCACCGAGAAGAAAACGGATGAAAAGGAATCTGTGGACTCCCTTGACGTAGGCGCAGATACTACGCGGCAATCGGAGAATTCGCATAGTACGGAAGCGGATTCGATTATGGCGGCTATTGAGGCGTACCAGGACACGCTGAGAAAATACTTGGATATTCCGTCTGACAGTATCCCCAGGCAACGTGATTTCTTGTTGACGGGCGTAATTGACATCCCTTCGTACAAGGGGGATTTTGCGCTTGTTGCAAATATCGAAAATGGGGATAATGGAATCTTAAGTTCCCATTTGTCTGGCCAAGCGAAACTGGATGCGGATAAGGCTTTTGCAGAACAATTCAAGAGCCTGTTTTTCCCGTACTTTTCCGTGTCCATCACGAGTCCGTATTCGGAAGTCCATAATATAATGAGCCTAAACGCTTTCGTGGACTTGTCAAGTAGAAGTGCAGTCGCCCTGAATATGTTCAGCCACTTGGTGGGATTGCGCATAACGGCCCAACAGAAGGATATTGTCTCTCCCACAAAGTTTAGGCTTATCCTGGAAGAGGCGGAAAAGGCGGTTTGGAAGGCGTTCCGCGTGGATGATTCCTCGTTTGACACGAGTCTCGTGTATACTTACAACGGCAAGGAGTCCGGAGCCGCGGCGCTTGCCATCTATGTGCTGGTGGATTCCTGGGTGCGGCACGGAAGCGACCTCTCCAAAGGTGTCGCTAGCCCTGAACGTTTTGACTCCCTGGAGACCGATTTCGGCGAAGATGGCGAGTGGAATGATTTACGGGTGCGCGCCGCCGTGGCGGACCTCGCACTTGAAATGGATGCCGCCGACGGCTTTGCCGAACTGCGCAAGGAGTTTGCTGATGCTAAGTTGGGAGAAGTCCCGGACTTTGAAAAATACGTGAGGAATTTTTACCGGGGCGAACTCGGGATAGAGCCATGTGGCGAGAATAACGCGGAAACGGTTTTCTTTGTGCCGAACGAGAACAGCCGTTTCTTCGCTTCTGATGTCGATGGAGACGAAACCGTAAAAGAACACTTTGTCTGCAAGGCCGATGGCGGCGTTGAAATGGCATCGGACAGCCTGCTGGATTTGTTGAGCCTTGCGGAAGTCGGCGAAGATGGCGAAGTCGTGCGCGGGGCATTTACAGGGAACTTCTTTACCTACGATAAAACTCTCGGTGCCTGGAGAACCTCGACTGCGGTGGAACGCGATTCGTACTTTGTCAAGCTTTCTGCAACAGACAAGTTTGTCGATATCCAGGACGTTTACGAAGAACTCAAGGATAACGAAAGGGTGATTTTTGTACTTCGCCATGCGGAACGTACCGACGATACCGGCAAGAGTGGCACGCTGACATCGAACGGCAAGTCGGAATCCGAAAATGTGGGAAAAAAACTGAACAAGTTTAGCGAACCGTTCCGCCTGGGAGCCTCGCAGTTCTTGAGGGCTCAGCAGACGGTGGAATACATTGCCAGGGGCCGTGGACAGGCTTACGATGTCATGGATACTTTCCCCGAACTTAATGACGACTGGTATGTCAAGGACAAGTCCGCAAAGGACAAGGCTGAATCGGATGCCGGTGGTGGCTGGGAAGCGACATCCAAGTACGCCTATACCGGAGCCTACACCACGGGAGCGACTCCTGCGTACCACAATCTCCAGGAACGTTCCGTGGAACTCATCGAAGATGTTCTGCTGGCCAAGTACAATAATCCCGAAGAGCGATTCGTGATGCTGAGTTCCCACGACAAGTTGATGATGCCTCTTGTGGTGTATTGCTCGAATATGCAGGTGAACCTGAAAAAATATGACGGTGGCCACTGGATAAACTACCTGGCAGGAGTCGCAATTATCGTTGATGATAAGAACAATCGCCGTTATGTGCCTGTCAAGGGGATGAATTCCGAGTACATGAACTAGAATTTTACTATAGTTCCAACAATATGAAGACGAATTGGTTGTTTCTACTAATCGCCATTTTGCTCGTGTCCTGCGGCTCGGATGAATCTTCGTCCGGGGTGTTGGATGATGATGCCGAAATTTCTGCGACGGAGAATAACCAAGGCGAATCGACTGGCAAGGAATCCGGTTCAGAAAAGCCCGGCGAGGAAACCGGATCGGAAAAGGATTCCGGCCCCGAGGCTGTGGTCGTCGTGACGGACCCGGTCATCGAAGATACGACGACAGTCCAAGACACTTCCGCCTTGCCAGAATGCACGCCTGCCAACGAAGGCGAAGCGCTGGCCGTGACAAGCGAAGACGTGCTTTATTTTTGCATTGGCGGAGAGTGGGTTGCCAACGCCCAGGAACTGTTCGCCATGACTTGCGTCGATGGCGTTTTGAAACTGGATTTGACGAAGATGGCGGACGACGCTTCTTCGGCAATCGAAACTGATACGGCCCAGTATCGCCGCACTGGCGTGAATTTGGTGGGCGTTGCCGAGAAGGGCCCGTTCCACCACGGGGCGACCATCAGGGTGGTGGAACTGGACAGCATGATGAGGCTTGCGGATTCCAGGCGTTCCTTTGAAACATGTGTGTCCTCTGCCAACGGGGCCTATGCTTTTTCGAATGTCAACTTGGTATCGCCGTATGTGCGCGTCGAGGCGAACGGGTATTATCGAAACGAATTGACCGGTGGTCTTTCTACGTCGTTAATCAAGCTCAACGCAGTTACCGACTTGAACAACAGGGATACGGTCAATGTCAATATGCTGACGCACCTGACCTCTCCGCGTACACTGAAACTTATCGAGGATAGCGGGAACAACCAGCCGATTGGCGCCATGGGGGCCCGTGCTT
This sequence comes from Fibrobacter sp., assembly GCA_045598645.1. GTDB lineage: Bacteria > Fibrobacterota > Fibrobacteria > Fibrobacterales > Fibrobacteraceae > Fibrobacter. The sequence goes on along the minus strand of JAZLMK010000011.1, from coordinate 6,019 downwards.
TGAACGAAGTTCTCTCCGCTTTCGAGATAAACTTGGGCGGTGGCGGCGGAAATAACGGCGGCGGATTTGGTGGCGGCTGGGGCTTTGGCAACCAGATGTTCCAAAATCCGACGACTTCCGGAAAGTATGCCGAAGATATCACGCTGTTCGATGGCGACGACTACAGCGCCGCACTGCTCGCGGTGTCGATCATGATGCAGAGCGCAGGCTCCGTCAATGACATGCTGTATTTGGCGGGCCAGATTTCCGAAGACATCCGTGGTGACGGCAACTGGGGCGACAACAGCACCAAGGCGAAAATCGCGGATAAACTCATGGTGCTGGACACGAGCGGCGGATTTGAAACTATCCGGAAAAACATCGCCAGTTGGAAACTCGGCGAAGTCCCCGATTTCGAAAAGTATGTTCGCGCTTTCTGGACAAAGGTTCATGGCTTTGAAAGTTGCAACGCCATGACGGCAGGCCAACTGAAGCACATTGGCAACAGCATGAGTGCCTACTTCGTTTCGTATTACGAACAGCCCGACGGCCCTCGTGTCAGGTTCATCTGCGACCCGGAAACCCACAATTGGCGTGCGGCGACGGACATGGAAAAAGATACGCATAACTTTGGCCCTGGCGAATACGATGGCCAAATGCGAAATGGCGTAATCAATACGGACCGATACTATATTTATGAACAAAGTAAAAAATCGTGGCGCGCGGCGACGGCAGACGATATCCAGGAATTCGAAGATATCGAAGACGTGTACAAGGGTCTCGCGAGCGACGAAAAGGTCATCTTTGTGTTGCGCCATGCCGAACGCGGCGACGACACCGGCAAGCATGGAAAATTGACGGACAATGGCAAAAAGCAGTCCCAGCAGGTGGGCGCGAAACTGAAGGGCGAAACAGCCATGTCCCTAAAGAATTCGACCTACACGAGAAGTTACGAAACGTGCGAAAACATTGCCATTGGCGCAGGCCTAAAGGGCGCCAAGCAAGATACTTTGCCCGTGCTTGACGGCGAATGGTACGTGAAGGATGACTCCAAGTTCGAAAACTACAAGAATTCCGATGGCGGCGGCTGGACCGTGGTTTCGGCTTATACCTACAAGGGGTCTTACAAGGATGCCTTCTACGATTTGAACGAGAAAAGCGAGGAATTTATCAACGACGTCGTGAAACCGGCGTTTGCCTCGGCAAACCGTGTGAGCGTGTGGGTTTCGCACGATGTGTTTATGACGCCGTTTACCGCCTATTGCACGAACAAAAAGGTTAATTTGCGTTACTTCGAGACGAAACGCTGGATAAATTACCTTGCCGGGGTTGCTATCATCATGGATGGCAAGGGCAATTTGCGGTATGTTCCTGTGAAGGGGTTAGGTGACGGGACAATGACATTATAGTTTGTCTTAAACAGTTGGAGTGTTTGTGAAGAAATTGGATGTTTGGGGGGTGCTGGGCTTTGCCTTTTTACTCGTCGTGGGCTGCGGCTCCGACGAATCCGCGACGTCGTCCGCTTTAGACGCGAAAGACGACGAGCCTAAAAAAATTTCCGTGATGGATACCATCCAGGTGGAAAGCCGGAATTCCCTGCCAAGTTGTGACGGCGGTCGCGAAGGGCGTTCGTTCTTTGTGCGCAACGAAAATCTCCCTTATTTTTGCGTGGGCGGATCTTGGAAGAGCGTTCGCGACAGTTCCGGTTTCGGCATCGCTTGCGAAGACGGCTTTTTGCACGCGGTAAACAAGAACGGCGCAACACCTGATGGCGGAAATCCTGCCGGAATGGCGCCAGCAGCGATTCACGGTTCTTTGCAGAAAGGGCCTTTCCTGTTTGGCGGCAAGGTGACCTTGCGGGCGGTGGACAGCGCGAATTTTTATCGTGCCGTGGATAACGTCGGCCCGCTTGCGTCGGCGTGCCTGTTTTCGAACGATGGGCGCTATGCTTTCGGGAATGCGAACCAGGGAAACGGCTTTGTCAAAGTCTCCGTATCGGGCTATTACCGCAACGAGGTGACGGGACGGGCTTCCGACAAGCCGGTGACGATTTCGGCCCTTTCGCAAATGGGCGCCCGCGATTCCGTGAATGTGAACGTGTTGACGCATCTCGAGGCGCCGCGCCTCGAACAGCTTGCGATGAACCATGTCGATTTTTTGACGGCGAAAGCGCAGGCGGAACGCGAAATCTTTGCCGCGTTCGGAATCGATACTGCGTTCCTTTATTCGCAAAACTATTTCCAGGATGGGCGTATGGATAAGCCGCTTGCCGAAGACTTGAGCATGTTCGGCAATAGCGAATACAGTGCAGCCCTTTTTGCCATTTCGGTCATGTTGCAGGGAGACCGTACCGAAGACGACATGGTGAACCTGATGAACAACGTTGCCGAAGATTTGAAGGGCGATGGCGTATGGAACGACCCGAACTGGAAAATCAAGATTGCGGACTGGATTGTCGGACTCGATTCCAACTGGGGTTACAACGAAATAAGGAACAATGTATCGTCGTGGAACGCGGGGCCTGTGCCGAATTTCGAAAAGTACCTGCGTGCGTTCTACCCCAAGGCGTACGGATTTGAACCCTGCGGCGAATTGAACGCAGGGAAGGTCACTTTCGTGAACAACGGCCAGAGCGTGTATTTCGCGAACGACTTTAATCATGTGGACCACAGCGCTGTGCGCTTTACGTGCGACGTGAATTCAAGGGAATGGCGCGTGGCTACGGCCATCGAAAAAGATACGGCAGGCTTTGGCGCAGGAACGTACGACCGCGAAGTTCGCGAAGGGAACGTGAATTACGGAACGTACTATATCTACGAAATGGCGATGGGTACCTGGCGTGTGGCAACCCCGCAGGAGGCCGATGGCTTTACCGATATAGGGGAAGTTTTCGCGAACCTGAAATCCGGCGAGAAGGCCGTTTTCGTGATTCGCCATGGCGAACGGACGGACGACACGAGCGAAAAGGGACACCTGACCAGCAATGGGGTGGTCCAGGCGCAGAATGTCGGCGCGAAACTCAAGAGCGCGGAAGACTTCTATTTTGGCTATTCCGGATTCACGCGGACTCGCGAAACCTGCGAAAACATAGCGAAGGGCCGCGGGCAATCGAATTACAAACTCGACGTGCTCCCGTATATGGACGGCGAATGGTACGTGAAGGATGCCGCGAAGGCGGATTCCTACGTGAATTCCGATGGAGGTTGGGTAGTCTATTCGAAGTACGCTTTTGCCGGCGCGTATTCGGATGCGTTCTACGATTTGGAAACGCGCAGCAACGCACTCGTTGTCGACGAGATTGTCGCGAACCTTCCGAAAATGAAACGCGTGAATGTCATGTGCACCCACGACTACCTGGTGGTGCCGCTCCTCGCGTTTGCGACGGACGGGCACGCGAATGTCCGCTATTACGAAAAGTGGAAATGGGTGAACTATCTTGCGGGAGTCGCGATTATCGTCTCTCCGGATGGCTCTATCCGCTATGTTCCCGTCAAGGGCCTGGAAACCGGAACGATGTAAGGGGTTAAGGCTCCATTCACCGGCCATTTGACGTTTGCTCTTTTGTCGGACGGGTTCTTTTTTCTATATTAGTCGCGTTGATTTTTATCGCAACAGTTCACTTAAATAAAATGGACACATTCCAATATGAATGAAACAGTAAACAATACAGTCGATTCCGCCGCTGTGGCTCCTGCCGCTGCTGCTGAAGCGGTTGTTGCTCAACCTGCTCCTGTTCAGGAAACTGTGGCGAAGGTTGGCCGTTTTGACGAGCAAATCGCTCTGATGCCGGACTCCATTGCCGCCCCGATCAAGGAACAGCTTAGTTGGATGCCTGAATCCACTGTTTTCCAGATTGTGGAAACTCACGGTGGTGGTTACTCCATCCTCTATAAGACCTACGAACAGTCCGTCCAGGCCCGCGACATTCGCGACTCCGTCGAAAATGCCGGTGGTCACAAGATCGTCCCCATTGCGAAGGCCAAGCTCGGCAGCGAATACTGCAAGGGCGAAATGGAAGGTCATACCTGCAAGGGCGATACTGATACCTTCGGTGTTGCAAAACTCGTCGAATTCCAGGCGACCGGCCTTATTGTCGTGATGTCTGTGATTGTCGGCCTCTGGTTCCTCTGCTCCCTCATGAGCTTTGTCATGAAGAAGCTCGGCCTCGACAAGGACAAGACTCCGGCTCCGGCTGCAAAGCCCGCCGCCGCACCTGCCCCCGCAGTCCGTGCTCCTGCACATTGCGACTGGGACCCGAACGCGAAGAGCGTCCACCCCGGCTTTACCAATAAGCAGCTCCAGGCATTCCTCGGCATTGCTGCCGTTGCCGCCCTCGAAGAACATCCGGGCATGACCAACGACCAGTTCCTCGCCGTGATTACCGCCGCCGCAAGCCAGGCCATCGGTGCCCCTTGCCGCGTCACTGCTTACAGAAACTCTAACTCTCCTGCTTGGACGATCGTCAAGTAAGGCAAACTTTTAAAACTTAACAGGCTTTTAAGCCAGGAAATAAAAAAAATGAAGAAAACAGTCCGTATCAGTTTCGAAGGCAAGACCTACGACGTCGAAGTAGAAGTTCTTGATTCCGCCGTTGCCGCCCCGGCCGCTCCGGTCGCCGCCGCTCCCGCTGCCCCCGCTGCCGCTCCTGCCGCCGCTGGTGCAGGTACCGAAGTGAAGTGCCCGCTCGCCGGTTCCGTGTTCAAACTGAAGGTCAAGGTCGGTGACACTGTTGCCGCCAACCAGGAAGTGGCCGTTATCGAAGCCCTCAAGATGGAAAACCCGGTCGTCGCTCCGTGCGCCGGCACCGTTACTTCTGTCGCCGTGAAGGAAACCGACACTGTTACCGATGGCCAGGTCTTGATGACCATCGCCTAATGAGGTAAACGTCAATGAGTGGAATTATTCAATCAGTCGCCGACTTCGCCGCGAGCACTGGCTTTGCGCAGGTCACCGTTCCGATGGTGGTCATGTGGATTGTCAGTTTCGTGCTGATGTTTTTAGCGATTGTCAAAAAGTACGAACCGCTGCTCCTGTTGCCTATCGCAATCGGCGCCCTCGCGGTCAACATCCCGTCCGTCGCGTTCTACGACGGTGGCTGGAGCATCGAAGGTATGTTCAGCCCGACGAACGGTCTCTACTACTACATCAGCCAGGGCATCCACCTGGAACTGTTCCCGCCCATCATCTTCCTCGGCGTTGGCGCCATGACGGACTTCGGACCGCTTATCGCTAACCCGCGTACCCTGATTCTCGGCGGTGGCGCCCAGTTCGGCGTGTTCGCAACCATGTTTGCGGCTGTCGCCCTCGGCGGATTCACTCTCGGCGAAGCAGCCTCCATCGGTATCATCGGTGGCGCTGACGGTCCGACCTCCATCTTCACTGCGAACAAACTCGCTAAGCACCTCATCGGCCCCATCGCCGTTGCCGCTTACACCTACATGGCCCTCGTGCCGCTCATCCAGCCGCCTATCATGCGCGCTATGACGAACGCCAAGGAACGTGTGATTCGCATGAAGGCCCTCCGCAAGGTTTCCAAGGTCGAACGCATTACCTTCGCCGTGATGGTGATGATTGTTTGCGTGCTCGTCGTGCCCGATGCCTCTGCCCTTATCATCATGCTCATGATGGGCAACATCTTCAAGGAAGCCGGCGTGGTGGAACGCCTCGTGAAGACCTCTTCCAACGAACTCATGAACATCGTGACGATCTTCCTCGGTACATCCGTGGGTCTCACCATGTCTGCCGACATCTTCCTGAAGCCGCAGACCATCATGATTATCGCCATGGGCGTGGTTGCCTTCGGTTTCTCGACCTTCGGTGGCCTCCTCCTCGCAAAGATCATGAACAAGCTTTCTCCGAAGAACCCGGTGAACCCGCTTATCGGTTCCGCAGGCGTTTCTGCCGTGCCGATGGCCGCCCGTGTTTCCCAGGTTGAAGGTGCCAAGTACGATCCGCAGAACTTCCTCCTCATGCACGCCATGGGCCCGAACGTCTCTGGTGTGATTGGTACTGCAGTCTGCGCCGGTTACATGATCAGCCG
>JAZLMK010000010.1:0-38169 GCA_045598645.1 Fibrobacter sp. | reverse complement strand
TTGAGGACCTGACAAGAGAAGAGGTCAAGTGGATTGAGTGGAAATTGAACAATCGGCCGAGAAAACGACTTGGATTTCTCACCCCATTAGAGTATATTTCTAGGCAAGTTAAACAAATTTACTTGGCGACTTAAATCCGCCACTAGAAAATCTGAAATGCGGTGTTTATTGATGACCCGCCTCTCAAAAATATTTCTTCAAAAATTTCTGCATTCCAGGGTTACAGGCGTATAAATAGCACCCTTTTATGCCTCGCATCATCATCACCTTGTATGCGTTGATGATGTACTCCTTGACTTTTTCTTCTGGTGTGGCCGATTTTACCTTTACGTCGTAATACTCTTTCAGATTTACCACAAAGCGGTTGTTCTTTTCGTCGTAATCGATTTCTTTGCCGAAAATGATGCCTACGTAGTTCAGGTCGTACCCCTGGGTTGTGTGAACGCAACCAATTTCATTTATCGCGTTTTCGCTTAAAATCCAGTTCTTGTCCGTGGTGTTCCAGATGTAATAGTTTCCGTCAATGTCGATGTCGTAGAGTTTGTCTTTCTTTATATCTTTTAAAGGAATGCTTTTGGTTTTCCATTCCCAGGAATACCCAGCAACTGTTCGGCATAGCTTGTGCCTGCGCTCCAGCTGTTTGATTTGTGAGACTACGGAAGATGCTTTGTTGAATGTTTCCAATTCGTAGTCCTTGAATGTTTTGTGTTCGGGATTTTTCAAATCAAAGACTTCGTTTACGTAGTTGATGTAGTCGGTGCCGCCAATGCAGCGCATTTGCGATTTGAGCATGAATTTGCTTTTGAATTCGCTTCCAAGAGATTTCTCGTATTCCGAGGGAGTTATGTCTGCGGATTTTATGGATTGCGTAGCGTCGTAAAACAGTACGCGCTGTTTGCATTGCTTGATAATCCAGTCAAGTTGATTGGATGTTTTTGGATCGAATCCTAGCTTGCTGCAGCACTTGTCAAAGTTGCCGTAGTCCATGATGTTCTTGCGCTTTTTCAGGCGGTGCGATTCGTCTACAAATACGATGTCGTATTGATTCTTTATCACATCCGTCGGTCCGACAACTATGTCTTTACTGAAGGCTCCGCCAATCTTGCTTGTTACATCGGCAAGTGTCGCACGAATGGATTGCATGGGTACTACGAGAGCGATTCTGGGAATGCCGTGATTGCTTACATAATCTTTCCAGTCTTGTATAAGAACATGCCATGCGTCTGTTGGGTCGAAGGTGGCGTCTGCGTTCTTTCTGGAAATGTTTAGCAGAGTGGAAATCATGTTCAGGGCGACAATGGTTTTTCCGGTGCCTGCAGAACCCATGACGATTGCGGTAGTGGGCCTTTTCCCTTTAAGGCCGTCCAAAATAGTTCTTAAAACATCGTATGAAACTTTATTTTGTTCTTTAGTTAATGTCGTGTAGGGCGAGTACTTGAAAATGTTTGTGTTGATGAGCTCTTCGTAAGTGTGGTTTGTCAATTTTTCATTTGACATGAGCCCCCATATTTCACGCATTTTCTTTTCGCAATCGGCTTTTTGGGGGTAGTTATGTGCTGCGGAGAGCCCTGCGTTGCGATTTTGCAGTTCAAATTTGCCGTCCGCACTGCAAAGACGAATCAAACGCTGTTCGATGTCTTGTACATAGGATTTGTGAAATTCTTTGTCGCCAATAAGGCGGATTATTTCGTAACCATAGTTCTTTTTTGTCTCAAGATGCTGTCTAAAGCGGTTTTGAAAACTGCTTGTCTCGCCAACGTACATCTCTTTTTGACCGTTAATCATGTAGACAACGGAGTCGTTTTTGCCCCAGGCGTTTTCTCCGGCGGTATCGCAACCATCTTTATCAAAAGGATATCGTCTCAGTTCCATACATCCCCCTACAATTCCGTATACTTCTTCGCGGTTCCCTTCGCTTTTTCCACGGGGTACTTTTCGCCGTTCACTTTCAATTTGTCTTCTACGATTTGTTTCACGTCAAGATGGTATTCGTTTGCGATTAGCAGGGCGTAATTGAATACGTCGGCAAGTTCTTCCTTGATTTTCTCGAGTTTCACGTCTTCGGCTTTTTTCCACAAAAAGGCGTTGAGGAGTTCGGTGGATTCGCCGACCAATGCGATGGCGAGGTCCTTGCCGTTGTGAAACTGGTCCCAGTCACGGTCCTTGGAAAATTGGGCGATTTTCTGTTGAAGTTCCTGAATGTCCGACATGTTATTTACCGCCTTTGAACATTTTCAGTGCGATTTCGTATGCGTCGCCAAAGGGCAATCCAAGTTTGTCCAGCATTTCGGGGGCGGCCTGCGCCCAGCTCACGTAATAGTAGGCGAGGAGTTCGTAGCCGCTGAAGTGCTTGCCGGGGATGGTTTTCAGGTCGTAGCCCTCGGCGCTGTTCGGGCTGATTCCGTTCTGGCCGACCATGGCGATTTCGAATGCTATTTTCTTCACGTCTTCCGGCAAAAGTGTTTCGAAGTACTTCATTGCGGCGACCATGTACATGGCGACGGACATGGTCACGCCCGGATTCACGTTTTTGGGGTCGTGCTCTTTGTCGAATTTTTCTTGCTTGCGGTCTGCATCCGTTTTCAGTTCGTCGCAGTCGCCCGTTTTGTTTTCCGGCACCGCTGCAGAAATGTCGAAGTACTTGATGACGCCCAGATGTGTCGCGAAGTATTCGAAAAGTTTGTACTCGTCGCCGGCAGAGAAATCTTTCAGCGAATTTTCAAATTGCTCGAAGTAGTCCAGGGCGTTTGCCAGCATGTTTTGCGAAGGCTTGTATTGCGGCGTGAAATTGAAACTGTACAGGTTCTTCAGCATCAATCCTTGGATTATGCAAAGTTGCTTGTTCACGTCCTTCACTTGCTGCGGGAATTGCGGAATGTCGGCAGTCTGCTTGACGGAATTGATGTTGCCGACTTCCATGTCGAACAATGTCGCCAGTTGGAGCGGGCGGAACTTTTCATTGTCGAATATCTTTTGTTCCACGAATAAATCCAGCGGACAGTTCATCGTCTGCAGACTCATGCCTGTGAACAACTGCCTTGCGAGGCTTTCTACCGCAGGCGTGTCCATTGATTTTTTCAGCGAGTCGAAATGACGCTTGTAGTCGGCCATGTAGGCGTCAAAGTTCGCCTGTCTGTGGCCGATGGCTTTCAATGTGCCTTTTTGCTTTGCCTCCATCATCATGTCTAGGTGCATGAGTTCGTGGAGCATATAGTGGCTGTAGTTGCCTTCGCGTTTGTACCTTACCACGTTCACATCGGTGTGGTAGAAATCGGCGAATTTCAAGTGCGCAAGAGTATCTTGGTTCGGATCAATTTCGAAGATGATCTTGATGCCGTGCTTTTTCTCGAGATTGCGGGCTTCCTGAATCACTTGCGGTTCGTAGTCCGTCTTGTCGCAGATGTTCCTGGCGGCCGTGAGCAAAAGTTTCAAAAGTTCTTGGCGGACATTCGGGTCTTCCTTGCGGTTTTCGCCCTTCTTCGCTCCGCGAAGTGCCCATTCGAATGCTTCTTTCAACTCGCCCTTGTTGTAGTGCGCCAACGCAATCCCGTAGTAACTATTGATGTAACTGTCGTCCAGTTCCAAGGCTTTTTTCAAGTATTGCAATCCCTTGGCGTCGTTCCCGCGCTGCATGAAAATCGTGCCGACGTTGTTAAGTGCGATGGCGTTGTCCGGATAGTACTCCAGGACCTTCTGGTAGTAGCCTTCCGCCGCGTCGGCCTTGTCCTTGTTCTTTGCGAGGATGTTTCCCATGAGGATGAGCGCCCACATATTCTTGGGGTCGATGCGGAGCGATTCGATTACGGAAATCTCGGCCTTTGTCAGGTCGCCTTCTTGCAAAAAGATTTGCCCGAGCAGACGGTGCGATTCGGAATGGTCTGGGCTGGCCTTTATTCCCTTTAACAGTAAATCCTTTGCCGCGTTGAAACGACCTTGGCTACAGCATTCGGCTGCTTTTTCAAAGTTCTTCTGCGCCTTTTCGAATTCGGCGGATCTATCAAAATCGTTCTGGGCCATTGTCGCTCACTTCGGGTACGAGCTTTGCCCATATCGAAAACGAAATCAGCCCAACAAAAAAGGCGTGGTGCCGAAGGCGCTTACCGCATTGAGGTAACGACCAAGAAACCTACACAAGATAAGCACAAACGGCCCACGCACACGGTGCGTGAGCGCTTGCCTCATCCTCTTGTGTTGAAATAATTGGTCGTTTTTCAATGCGAGAATAAGAGCAAAACTCAAAATTCAAACGCAGTTTTCGCTTGGGCGAGCCCAAACAAAAATTGCTATGTCTTTAGGAAATATAAATAGAAAAAGTGTCAAAAAAATGACAGGAAAGGCAAAAACGCCCCCAAACCCGCCCTCTCGCCGACATTGCTGCGGGCAAGGGCGAAGAAGTCCTGGCTTTCCTGGACTCTAACGAGTCCGCAAAAATGTCCCTGCAAAAGTCCCTCGAAATGTCCTTCAAAACGTCCCTGTAAACGATTGCCGTGTTCTAAAGAACCTTCTGCTCCTTAAACATTGACTTTCGGCATCCGAGATGAGGCGCATCATTACCTACGAGGAAAATTCTCCAATTTTCGCTAAAAAAGCCACTTTGCCGTAAAATTTTTACGGCAAAGTGTTGCTTTTTGACTTTTTTTTTGTATATTTATAGCAGATTTAGAGGTTTTTTGATATGCTGGCTTCCTTTTCCGTAAAAAATTTTAAGAACTTCGAGAAAAAATTCACGATAGACTTGTCCCAGACCAAGCAGTACGCCTTTTCGGAAGGCTGCGTCAAGGATGGTATCGTCAAGACGGGTTTGATATACGGTCCGAACAGCATCGGTAAATCCAATCTGGGCAAGGCGATTTTTGACTTGGTCCAAATGGTAACGGACAAAATGGTAAATCCGCTGCTTTACATGTCGTATGCCAACGCTCGGAATTCCGACAAAAAGGTGGAGTTTGCATACGATTTCGTCTTCGGCAAATCCAAAGTGCGTTACGAGTATGCGAAACTGAATTTTGAGGATGTCGTCGACGAGGAATTTTATGTGGATGGCATCAAGGTTGTGGAGCGTCACGGTGGCAAATTTCATGTTGAATTGGAAGGTGCGGAATCCCTGAATAACAAGATGCTGAATCCAAAAATTTCAGCGATGCGTTTTATCAAGGCGAATGCTTCACTTGCCAAAAATCAAGTCAATGCCGCCGTATTCGCATTTTTTGATTTTACCGATAGAATGCTGATGTTCTCTAACCTGAGGCAAAATTATTACCAGGGCTTTGCCATCGGCTCCACGCAGGTCGATATAGAAATAATCAGAAGAGGAAAACTTCATGATTTGGAGGAATTCCTTAATTCTGTTGACGTCAACTGCAAATTGAAGAGCCTTAGGTTCAACGGGCAACAAAGATTGTTCTTTGATTTCGGGAATGGCAACTTTATCGACTTTTGGGATAATGCTTCGACGGGTATGCAATCGTTGGTGTTTTTCTTCTTCTGGTATTTGCAGATGCAGGAGTCCGAAAAACTTTCTCCGAGTTTCGTGTATATGGACGAGTTCAATGCGTTCTACCATGAAAAGACTGCGGCTAAGGTTGTCGAAATGTTGCAGCACGTCTCGTGCCAGGTCCTGTTGACGACGCACGACTCCAATTTGCTGACGAACGATTTGTTGCGCCCGGATTGTGCATTCAATATGCAGCAGGAATACAAGGACGCGGATTATGTACTGGTCCCGCTTTCTTCGAGAACGCAAAAGGAATTGCGCCAGGCCCTCAACATTCCCAAGATGTTCCGCGCGGGAGCTTTTGATTGAGTTCCGCGAAAGTCCTTTTTTCGATAACAAAACAGAGAACGGAAAGTTTGCCTTCTATTCTTGAAAAAATGAATCAGTCGGCAATTATGCGGTGTCAACAAAATCTGATAACACGCGAAGCGGTTGTCGCGACGCTAAGCGCGTTCCCATTTTTCTTGTTGGAATACCTTGGTGCAAGAGTAACGAATTCGCTGATTTTGCAAAAGAAATAATCCCAAATCCGCCCTCTTGCCGACATTGCTGCGGACAAGGGTGAAGAAGTCCTGGCTTTCCTGGACTCTGACGAGTCCGCAAAAATGTCCCTGTAAAGTTCCAAATTTAGCACTTTGTAAAATTTTCTTCCCCCCTGGCGCAAGCGCCGAATGCTAGGCTCAAAAATAGAAATGCAGGCATTTCTGCTTTGTTCGCCATACGCATTTGTGCCAACTTTTTGAAAATCATCTACATTACTGCACGACGCGCTTCTCTATCGAATGGAGAAGTGCGTCTTTTGTTATACGGCTTTGCGGGTTCTGCTTGCTGTGTTCTAAAGACGCCCCTGGTTGAATTTTCAATTTAAAGGAGGCTCTATGGCTAAAAAGAAATCTTCCGGGCAAGACATCGCGATTCAGGCGAGTTTTACTGAAGTGTTTTCAATCATTGAACATAATCGTGTTCGTGCCTTGCAGGAGGTTACATAACATTGATGTTGCCGTTCGCTCCGGTCGTGACCGCCGACATGGACACCGTTAAAAACTTACACTTCCATGAATTTGCTGCGTACACGGATGGCGTTGTTCGGACGATTCCCGTCAGCCAGAAAAAATTGCAGGCGAATACTCCGTATGTGGTTTCTACCACGGGGAATTTGGTCAGTATCATATTCCGCAAGGGCGGTACTATCAATACGCAAAAGGGTGGCGCATACGACCCCGAAACGGGCCTCTACAAGAAAACGCTTGCAAACGGCTGGTCCATTTACGGCACCTACGAATACAAGACCTGGGAAGAAGGCGACGAGGGCCTCGGCCGCACATACGGATTCGCGGGCCTTGAAGGGAACGACCGCTGGTTCGATTTGCAGGGCCGCTACCTCGGCAACAAAAAGCCCTCGCAGAAAGGCGCCTAATACAACAACGGCAAGAAAGTCATCGTGAAGTAAAAATCCGTCACCCTCGCGAAGCGGGGGCCCATAACGAACCCATCGCATAAGTCATGCCGAGGATGACTGGAGCTTGTTTTCGTCGTTTTGTGGATTCCGTTCGCAACTTCGTTGCTCCGGGATGACGGCGATTAGGGTCGCTACGGCTTCAGAATGACGTTTGTTTTGTTTGTATCATATTTATTGCATTTTCGTTTGAATTTTCGTAAAATTGCCGAAAATATGATACAAAATGCCACTTTTGTATTATTTTTTGTTGCCGGTGGCCCGTAAAAAAGGTATTTTAGTTTGAACGAGGTTGTTGCCATGAAACCTATTTCGGAATACCACGATTACCGTCGCTACATGATGGACTTCTACGAAGAGCGCAAGCGCACTTCGGCGTTCACGTGGCGAGCGTTTGCGGAACTGGCGGGGTTTGTTTCGCCGTCGTATCTGAAGTTGGTGTGCGATGGCAAGACTTGCCTGAGCAAGCCTGGCGTGCCGAAGGTGGCCCATGCGATGGGCCTCACGGGTTTCGACCTGACGTACTTTACGCTCCTGGTGCGGTTCGGCAATGCAAAGACGGACGAGGCGAAGAAGGAGGCCTTCGATGAATTGCAGAGGGAGGCACGCGCGAACCGTGTCCGCATCATCGAAGCCGACGCTTTCCGTTACTACGAATCGTCGCTTTGCCCCATCCTGCGCGAACTTGCCCCCCTGATGCCGCTTGCCTATCCGAACGAGATGGCGGCGAAGATCAAGCATCCGGTGGCCGCTCTCGATGTGCGCAACGCCCTGCAGTTCCTTACGCAGGCGGGCTTTTTGAAGCGCCGCGCCGACGGGAGTTACGAGCAGACGGAAAAGGCGGTGAAGGGTTCCAAGGAGGCCATTCCGCTCGCCATCCGCTCGATGAACACGGAGATGGCGGAACTGGCCAAGCAGTCCATCGAGAACGTGGAGCCCGAACGCCGCAACATTTCGGGCGTGACCATGGGCATCGACGACGAGGCGTTTGCACGCATTACCCGCGAGGTGGACGAGTGCCGCCACCGCATTGTGGCCATCGCCAACGAGAGTAAGCACATAAATCAGGTGTATCGCCTGAACTTGCAGTTGTTCCCGCTTACGGATAAAGTTATTATTGAAAGGAAGCGTGGGAAAAAAGTCCGTCGCGGAGGTTCAAAATGAAATTGCTCAAGTATGTGGCGATGTTTGGCTTGACGGTTTCTTTTGCGGGCTTGTTGGCCTGTTTTGGCGATGTTGCCGGAACGACAGAAGACGAGAATACCGTGTATGCGCAAAACGACCCTTCGGGTGTCGGTGGCGATTCCTCCGATGCTAACCAGTTGACTTCCGCCGGTAGCGAAACTTCGTCGTCAAGTTTTGCTGCTAATATTGCCATATCGGGATCTGTCCGCAGCAGCGAAAGTTCCGCTGTTCCTGCGATTTCGAGCAGTTCTTCGCAGGTGGAAAATTCGTCCGGTTCCGTGGATCCCGCGGAGCCCGCGCAATCGAACTGGGTTTTCGGGGCCTGGACCGCAGATACTGTATCGGGTGGTATTGTTGGTGCTGTCGGTTCTTGCATTGCGGGCGGCCCGTTCGGCGAAACCGTCGTTCCCGTGGTGGACAATGGTGTGCATAACTTTGGTGGCGACGGTGCCGTTACGTCCTCTGGCACTGTAGACGCTACGTATTTCGATTCTGTAAGCGACACGCTGTTTAGCGGACGTGTCGAGAAACTTGTCGGAGATGGCCTGTCGCAGGCGGAAGCCGAAAAACAGGTTGTTGCGGAGTTCTACAGTTTGATTCACGCTGACGAGATGGAAGCGCTCACGCAGACGAAGGTGGAAAACTATGTCGTGAAGCGCCTGGCGGGCTATGTGCTTAATTCAATAAGCCGCTATACTTGGGTGCAAAATAAAAGTGAGTTTGTTAGGGACGGCGATATTCAGGATTCTACGGTGTGCACTTGGGCTTATCTGCCGACCTTGTCTTTGGCTGCTGAAGCGATTCCGAAATTGTTGCCTGCAAACTGCTCCGTTGAAAAGGACGATGCCGAAGCGCTCCAGAAGCTTCTGGTGTTTGCCTGGGCCGCATGTAGGGAGTTGCCCGTGTGCGACGCTTCCAGCGAAGGCACCGAAGTCCGTGTTGAATCTGTTGTGACGAGTGCAGAAACCGTCGTGTGCAAGGACATGACCTGGACCGTGAAGACGGCCGGCTCGAATTGATTGCCTCCGCGAACTAGAACCACCGTCATCCTGGAGCCACGAAGTGGCGACGGCGGACAGCACTTGGCAACTTGTTGCCTAGTGCGCATGGCCACCTTTGGTGGGGATCCATACATCTTGTATGGCGCTTGACAAGCAGTTTGTGAAAGTCGTTTTTTTATATTATGCCTATGCCCGCCCGCACATACATCGCTATTGACTTGAAGTCGTTCTTCGCTTCGGTGGAGTGCGTGTTGCGCGGGCTTGACCCCTTGACCACGAACCTCGTGGTGGCCGACGCGAGCCGCACCGAAAAAACGATTTGTCTTGCCGTGACGCCGAGCCTCAAGGCTTACGGGATTCCCGGCCGCGCGCGCCTTTTCGAGGTGAACCAGAAGGTCCGCGAAATAAAGGCCCGCACGGGGAAAGTCGTCGATTTCATCATCGCCCCGCCGCAGATGGCCCGCTACGTGGAATTTTCCACGAAAGTTTTCAATGTGTACTTGAAGTACGTGAGCGCCGACGACATCCATGTGTATTCCATCGACGAATGTTTTATCGATGTGACGCAGTATCTTAACTTGTACAAAAAGAGCGCGAAGGAACTTGCCAAGACCATGATCCAGGATGTGTTCAAGACGACGGGAATCACGGCGACGGCGGGAATCGGCACGAATCTTTACCTGTGCAAGATTGCGATGGACGTGATGGCGAAGCATGTGGAGCCCGATGGCGACGGCGTGCGCATCGCCGAACTCAACGAGATGAGTTTCCGCAAAAACCTGTGGTCGCATCGGCCGCTTACCGGCTTTTGGCAGATTGGCCGCGGCATCGCGGAACGCCTGGAGAAATGCTACCTGAACAATGGTCGCGGAATTTACACGATGGGCGATTTGGCGCGAGTGAGCGTCAAGAATCCGGAGGCGCTTTACAAGATGTTCGGCGTGAATGCCGAAATTTTAATCGACCATGCGTGGGGTTACGAACCCTGCACGATTGCCGATATCAAACGCGCGAAGCCGAAAAGCCGCAGCCTTGGCGGCGGGCAGGTGCTGAGCTGCCCGTACGATTTCGCGAAGGCCCGCATCGTGGTGCGCGAAATGGTCGATACGCTCACGCTCGACTTGATCGAAAAGAACCTGGTCACGAACGGCCTCACGCTTTTGCTGATGTACGACCGCGAAAACGTGGACAACGGAAAATACGTGGGCGAGACGGTCGTGGATTTTTACGGGCGCACGGTGCCGAAGCCTGCGCACGGAACGGCGAGCATCGGGCATTACACGAGTTCGCAAGAGGCTATTGCGAAGGCGGTCATGGACTTGTACGACCGCATCGCGAATCCCTCGCTCACTGTGAAAAAACTGAACTTGACCGCAAACGACGTCGTGGATTCTAGCAACGAAGGCTACGACCTGTTCACGGACGTGAAGAAGGTGGAACGCGAAAAGAAGATGATGCAGGCGCAACTTCTCATCAAGAAACGCTTCGGCAAGAACGCCATCTTCAAGGGCATGGACATGCAGGATGGCGCCACGACCCGCGAAAGGAACGAACAGATTGGAGGTCACCGTGCCTAGTTTTGACTACGATGACATCATTGGCCTCCCGTACCCGAACGAGGACTGGAATTTCCGCATGAAGCACCCGCGCATGTCCGTGGAGAACCGCGCGAAAATCTTCAGCCCGTTTGCCGCCCTGCGCGGCCACAGCGACAGCATCGCGGATACGGCGGAGCGCCACCTGAACGTGAACCGCGACGACCTCCTTGAAGACGGGATGTCGGAACTCGAGGATTCCTTTGCGCTGCTGGTTTCTGCGCTGGATGCGGGCGAGCACCCGGAAGTGTCGGTGACGTTCTTTGTGCAGGGCGCGGAAAGTTCCGAGGGCGTGGGGACGTACGAGACCGTGGTCGGCGTTGCGAAAAAAGTGGACTCCGTGACGCACGTGTTGTTTGTCGCCGACAGGCAGATTCCCTTGCAGGACATTCGAAAACTCGACGTGAACGGGCAGGACTAGGTCCTTTCGGAATGAAAGACTTTAAAAAAAAGACCTTGCTTATTTAACGCAAAATCTGCGTTAAATAAATCGGGGATGGTAAAACAGATTCGCTATTCCGCGACGCTGTGTTGGCTACCACGGGCAACTACAACGACGTTGTGACGGACGTCACGAAAAATGAATCTCTTTTGTGGAAATTGTACGGAACAGTAAAAAAAGCCTTTGGATACGGGCTTTTTTTTATATTTTTACCAGTTGTTATTCATTACGTGAATGGTGCTATTTTATTCCAAAAAGGAGAATGTGCCGTATGAAGCGCCCGCTTTCTTTCTGTAAACTGGTCATGGCCGCGGCCGTGGCCTTGCCCTCGATGGCTCTCGCCGACATTACGCCGGTTGCGCCGCAACTGGATCCCACCGACAATTGCTACATGATCGGCACCGCCGCAGAACTGTACGGCTTCGCGAAAATGGTGAATGATGAAGGTAAAAGGAACGTGTGCGGCAAGCTCACGGACGACATCGTGGTGAACGAGAACGTGCTGGAAAATGCGTCGGGGACATCGTGCGTAAAAAATGATGGCTCATATAATACCTCAACTTGTCCTCCGGGAACTCTTCACGCATGGACCCCGATTGGAGCTGGCGGGGGGACGTTCTATGGCCAGGGTCACACCATTAGCGGATTGTTTTTTAATGGTGGTAAAAATGAAGATGCCGGCTTGTTTGGAATAACGTCTGGGAAAGTTGTTATTGATGGCGTCGGACTTGTGGACTCTTATTTTAAGGCTGATTTTGCGGGTGGTTTTGTTAGCAATGCTCAGGGGGAAGTTTATATTCGTAATTCATTCAACTTGGGCTACGTGAATGGTATCGAATATGGTGGTGGCTTCTTTGGATCTGCAGAGCCTAATGACTCACGTGTTTATGTTTACAATTCGTACAACGCAGGTTCCGTGAATATGGTTGGAACACTTGGCTCTGCCTTAGCGGGGTATTGTGAAGGCTGTTACATTAACGGCTTCTATTACCTTGCGGGGAGCTCCGTTGGTGATTACGGCGAATCAAAAACTGCAGAACAATTCGCCGACGGCACTGTCGCAAGAGAATTGCATACCTGGTGCGAAAAGGACGGCGATGATTGCAAGGATGGCGGCCTGAACGGCTCCGTCTGGGGCCAAGGTCTTGGCCGTGACAATTTCCCGACTTTCTTGGGTGTTATTGGACCTGCGCTGACTTTGCACGTCTATGAAGGCGTTGAAATCGATTCCGTCTATACGCCGAACACGGATTTGCCCACGCCGCCTACGCGCGAAGGCTATGAATTCCTGGGCTGGTACGCAACGTCCGATTTTAGCGGAAGCGCTGTGACGAGAATCCCGAGTGATGCCACGGGTGAACAGGAATTCTTCGCCAAGTGGGAAGCGCAGAGCGGAAGCGGCTGCATTAAAATCGCCACCGCCGATGACCTTTACAATTTTGCTGCACGCGTGAACGACGGTGACGGCGAAATTTGCGGCGAACTCACTGCCGACATTACGGTGAACGAGCATGTGCTGAAAAATGCGTCGGGTGAATCGTGCGTTAAAGAGAATGGTGCTTACGATACCGAAACATGTTCGGAAGCTCTCCGCGAATGGACCCCGATTGGAGAAAAGGCTACGTTTGCTCACCCGTTCATGGGAACGTTTCATGGCAACGGTCACACCATCAGCGGGTTGTATGTCAATCAGTTGGCATACAACAAAATGACTTATAAAGGTCTTTTCGGCTATGTCGGTGGCAACGTTACCATTGATGGCGTAGGAATCGTGGATTCGTATATTTATGGAAGTAACTATGTCGGTGGTCTTGTTGGAGGTTTGAACGTAGGGACAACTTTGACCATCAGCAATTCGTTCAATGCGGGTTTTGTGTGTGGAACATCCACGGATCTCGGTGGTCTTGTCGGGGGCGTGAATATTATGTCTCTACAAGGTTCTAATAATCTGCCTACCGTAGAAATCAATAATTCATACAACTTTGGGA
This sequence comes from Fibrobacter sp., assembly GCA_045598645.1. Classification (GTDB taxonomy): domain Bacteria; phylum Fibrobacterota; class Fibrobacteria; order Fibrobacterales; family Fibrobacteraceae; genus Fibrobacter. Next base: position 25,008 of record JAZLMK010000010.1, on the reverse strand, counting down.
GCGTGGTTGGAAACAACAATGTTGGAGGTCTTGTTGGTCGTGTTTTAGCATTGACTATCAACAATTCGTATAATGTGGGTTTGGTATCCTCAAACGGCTCCGGTGACGGACTTGTTGGCGGCTTTTATGATTTTATGCCTCCGTCTATAACCAACTCCTACTACCTGTCCGCAACAAAAGTTGATGGTGACGCAGCCGCGATGACCGCCGAAGAATTCGCAAACGGCACGGTCGCGCTCCTGCTGCACGATTGGTGCGAAAAGGACGGCGAAGTCTGCAAGGATGGCGGCCTGGACGGCTCCGTCTGGGGACAGGACTTTACAAAGGAAAATTCCCTGCCGGACCTCGGCGGCGAGTTTGTTGGCGGCACTCCGCGTACGCTGACGCTTCACACGTTCGAAGGCGACACTCGTGTGTATCCTACAGCATATTTTGAGGGCTTGGGGCTTGAACTTCCCACGCCTACACGCGAAGGCTACATTTTCCTGGGCTGGTACGCAACGTCCGATTTCAGCGGAAGCGTTGTGACGAGAATCCCGAACGATGCCACGGGTGAACAGGAATTCTTCGCCAAGTGGGAAGCGCTGGGCGAAAGCGGCTGCATTGAAATCGCAACCGCCGACGACCTTTACAATTTTGCTGAACTTGTGCAGGCAAAAACAATCGTTGGGGGCGAAATTTGCGGCAAACTCACTGCCGACATTACGGTGAACGAGGGCCTGCTAGATTACGTTGTTGGCGGTACTTTCGATTTGGATGGGTATAAGGCCGATCACGGCAACGTAGAACCCAAAGCCTGGACTCCGATGAGCATCTCGAATAGCGAAATGCAGGTTGCTCTTGACGGTAATGGCAAGAAAATAAGCGGGCTGTACATCAGTAACGATATCTATGAAAACAACGTTGGCCTGTTTTGTTCTGTGGCAGGAAAGGTTGTTATCAACAATTTGGGAATTGTGGATTCGTACATCAAGAGTGTGCAAAATGCCGGTGCCTTCGCAGGTTATGTTGCTGAATCTGGCTCGTTGGATATCACGAACAGTTATAACGCAAGCCTCATAGTTGTGACTTATACCGCTGCAGCTGGTTTTGTAGGATGTTCCGGTAAGGGCGATGTGAACATTTCGCAGAGCTATAATGCGGGCTCTGTAATAAATACAGGAACCGCGACTACTGCGGGGGAATGGCACGGGTACACTGCAGGCGGTTTTGTTGGCAGTACTGAAAGTGGTACCTTGAACATCGTCAATAGTTACAATTTAGGCTCAGTAACGGCCAGTCAATGGAATGTCGGTAGTTTTGTTGGATATGCAGGTGAAGGACTTTCCCTGACCATTGCCAATGTTTACAATGCGGGGGTCATTATAAATAATGCGTGGAGTACTACTAGAATCGTGGGTACTTTGGCTACCACCAGTTCTTTAGTTGCTGTGAACAACTTCTTTGTGGGTACTGACGTTGACGACGAAAATAGCGGAGTTGGCAAATCCGCCGAAGAATTCGCAAACGGTACGGTCGCAAAACTTCTGCACGACTGGTGCGAAAAAGACGGCGACGTCTGCAAGGATGGCGGCCTGAACGGCTCCGTCTGGGGCCAGAACGTGGGCAAGGAAAATTCCCTGCCGGAATTTATCGAACGTCTTGATTACAAACAGGGCAATGCGACCTTCTTCGAATTGGCCGGGAAAATCGATTCCGCCTACGTGGACGCTGCGTCCGATATTGCGGTGAATTTCCCGAACAACGTTGTCGTCTCCGGCCCCATCAAGTTCAAGCGCACGTTTGCGGGTAGCGGCTACTCCACCATCATGCTGCCGTTTAAGCCGAATTGCTCTAATAACGACTGCGTCGAAGGCGTGAACTTCTACGCATTCTCCAATTATGAAAATGCGACTGTCGGTGTCTCTGAAGTAAGTCCGAGCGCACTCCAGGCGAACACTCCGTATTTGGTGCAGGCCGCAGGTGCTACTGAAATCGTGTTCAAGGACGGTGGCACGTTCAACACGACGACCGGCGGCGTTTCGGAAAACGGCTACAAGGTGGAACTCTCCGGCACCGGCTGGACGATTTATGGCACCTACGCGTACAAGCAGTGGAATGCCGGTGACGCGGGCCTCGGCAAAACGTACGGATTCGCTGGCGCAGCCGATAACGATCCCGCCATTGTCGGCCAGTTCGCGAAGATTGGCGTTGGCGCCTACATCTATCCGATGCGCGCCTACCTGGAATACGTGGAGCCTTCTGTAACGCCGGCTCCGAGAAGTATGGATTCCGCTCGTCGCTTCGCGACTCCCGGAATGACGGGTGCGGTACAAACCTCCGGAATGACGACGGAACTTCCTGAGGAAATCCGTGTCGTGGTCGCTGGCGCGGAATCTGTCGACGGAAACCGTGCGGATGCTGGAACCATGAAAGTCATCGGCACCATCAACACGCGCACGGGCGAATTCAAGTTCGCGACCGATCGCTGGTTCGACCTGAACGGTCGCTACCTCGGCAACAAGAAGCCGACGCAGAAGGGCGCCTACTACAACAACGGCAAAAAAGTAATTGTGAAGTAAAAAAAGGAAACTTTATGAAAAAAACGTACAAGAAACCCGAAGTCAAGCAAGTTGAACTCAAGCGCCGCGCAAGCCTGCTCGAATCGTCTATCACAGGTGAAGTCGGCTACAACCAGACTTTCGCCGACCAGACGGCGCCGAAGGCGTAAGCCATCGACGACACTGATGAATTTGCCGCGGTTTTAATGAAAAAACACCGCGTCCATTGACCGTGTTGAAAAAGTGTCGCATTCTATATGGATGCGGCACTTTTTCTAGATTTTCCTTCATGAAAAAAGCGCTTTTGGTATTTTTCTCGCTGCTCCTCGTATTTGCGGGTGAGTCTTTTGCGAAGGGGAAGTCGTCGAAGTCCGCGACATCAAGGCGTGCGAAGTCATCTGCCGAGTCCCCTAAGTCCGCGAAAAAGTCCCTGGAATTCAAGGACCCTCGCGACAAGCAGAAGTATCGCCTGGTGCGCGTTGCGAACCTCGAATGGTTCGGCGACAATCTGAATTACAAGGCCGATGGCAGTTTCTGCTTTGGCGACGACGAAAACAATTGCATGGCCTACGGTCGCCTTTATACGTGGGAAGCCGCCCGCAACGCTTGTCCTGCGGGTTTTCGCTTGCCATCCCAGGCCGATTTTGAATCCTTGTGGACTGCCGCCGGCGCCGATTTCAACGCGGGATATTTGCTCAAAACGACCTACGGCTGGAAAGGCGAAACGAACGGCAACGATACGCTCAAGTTCAGTGCCATGCCTGCCGGGAACCGTTTTGACGACGAAACCTACGGCAACATGGATAAATTCGCATTTTTCTGGAGCGCAGACGATTCGTTGGAAGGAATTGAACCGGGAAATGCCCGCGTCTGGTACCTGACGAACAAATCTATGGCTTTAGGTTACACCAGCAAGCCTAAAATCTTTGGATTTTCGGTGCGTTGCGTGCGATAAAATGCGCATTGCTTGCGTTGAATCACGCGATGCGTGCACTATAGCGCGTCCTGCCTTGCGCAAGTATTTCTATTTGCTAAATTGAACGTGTACACCTAATTGGCGAGGGCTCTATGACTCCAGAAGAAGAACGTTTTCGTGAACTCCAACGGAAAGACAAGGAACATGACGAACGCCTGAATGCTCAGGTGGAAAAGGATTTCGAACACGATGTCCGCATCGATGCTCTTTACAGCAAGGAACGCGACCAGGCTTTCGCCCTGAAGGCGCAGGCCGCAAAAGATGCCGAACACGATTTTCGCCTGAACACCGTGGATGTGAAGAATTCCGAGCAGGATTCCGAATTGGAACGCCAGCGCAGCAAGGACGATGAACATGATGTCCGCCTCAAAAGATTGGAAACTCTTTGCGCGTATTTGAGCGCTCGTCTAGATGCGCTCGAGGCGAAACTCGAAAAGTAGTGCGCGTAGGCGACGCAAGGTAAGGCCGCGACATGCCCCAGTCCATCAGGAACATCGCCATTTTGGCTCACGTCGATGCCGGCAAGACGACGCTCTCGGAGCGCATCTTGTTTGCCTCCGGTGAAGTGCGCCGCCCGGGCAAGGTCGAAGAGGGCCTTGCCACGATGGACTACATGGTGGAAGAAAAGGAACGCGGCATTACGATTGAAAGTGGCGTCGCGCATTTCGAGTGGAAAAACACGTGGTTCAATTTTGTGGATACGCCGGGCCATGTGGATTTTGGCGCCGAAGTCGATATGGCGCTTTCGGCGGTGGAAGGGGCCGTGCTTGTGGTGAGTGCGGCGAGTGGTGTCGAGACCCAGACGGTAGCCGCCTTCAAGAAGTTGCGCGCTGCCGGAGTCCGCACGATTCTGTTTGTCAACAAGCTTGACAATCCCGACTACTCCCTTGACGAAACGCTCATCAACATCGAGGAAGTGCTGGGAGTGCGCCCGGTGCTTATGACGCTCCCCGAATATACCGACGGCAAGATGACCGCCGTGTACGATGTCTTGAGCCAGAGCCGCTTGGAACATTCCGAAACAGGCGAAGAAGTCGTCGACGACGGCTGGAATGTGGAGGACGGCTGGGACCATTCGCGTGAGATTAAAAGATGTTACGCGGAGGCGGTGGATTTCGCGAGCAACTTTGACGATGACGTGCTCTCGCTTGCGATGGACAAGAAGCCCGTGCCGCCCAAGACGCTTCTCAAGGGCTTGCGCAAACTTGCCGCGAGCGACGATTACGCACTTTGCTATGCGGGGTCCGCGATGGAGGGCTTTGGCGTCCGCAGCCTCATCACGGCGCTCAGTTTCTTTTTGCCCGAAGTCCCCGAATTCAACAGCGAGGAACTTGGCCAGGTGATTCGCTTGCGCCATTTCAAAGGCGTCGGCGAAATCTCGCTGTTCCGCGCGCATTCGAACATGGAACGCAAGGAATGGCCCGCAGGCTTTGAATTCTCGCGCCTCAAGGCGAACCTGCTTTTGCCTGTGGAAGAAATCCGTGCGGGCGATATTTACGCCATGCGTTCCCCCTTTGAAACCGAACTCGGCCAAATCATCGTCCGCGACGGAACTGTAGAACCCCCCGCATCATCCTGGAACCACGATGACCCCCCCGCGTCATCCTGGAGCCACGAAGTGGCGAACGGGACCCACAGCGACACAGGCGCAACCTCGTCATCCTGGAGTGCCGAAGGCACGACGGGATCCATCCGCGACCGTTATAAACCGCTGTTGCAGACGCGCGTGGAGTGCCTAAGCACCGAAGATTACCACCACGTAGAAAAGAGCCTCTTGACGCTCAGCCGCATGGACCCGAGTTTCCGCGTGCAGCATGACGATGGCGGCTTCTGGTATTTGCATACGGTGGGCGAAGTGCAACTCGAAGTTTTGCTTGCCCGATTGCGCCGGGAATTCGGTTGCGAAGTGAAAGCGGGCGAACCGGAAGTCCGCTGGCAGGAACGCCTCTGCCGCAAAGTGGGCCCTGTCGAAAACACGTTCCAGATTGGCCCGCACAAAATTGCGATACGTCTTTCGGCAACCCCGCTGGAAACGGAAGCGCACGACATTCGTCTTTCTGCCGAATTTTTGGAAACTGCGCCTCGTGAAATTCTCGCGGGTGTGCGCTCCGCCCTTTTGGAGACAACCGAAATAGGCGTGCTCGGCAAGGGCCCGCTGGTAGGCATCCGCTTCGAAGTGGAACATTTCGAATGGACCGAAGGCGCTCTCCCGCCGATGATCAAAAAATGCTGCGCCGACGCGGTCACGAAACTCATCAAACCCGCCGACGTGATTCTCCAGGAACCGTACATGGAACTCTCGCTGGAATGCCCCGTGACTTTCGCAGGTCTCGTGACTGGCGATATCCAGGCGCGCGACGGCAAGGTGAAGGAAATCGGCGGCGACGGCCGAACGCATTTTTTGAAGGCGGAAATCCCCCTGCGCAAAATTTTCGGCTACGCTACCGGCGTACGTTCCGTCTCTAAAGGCACGGCCATTTACAGCTTGAAGTTCCTGGAATATCGGAAAGCAACCGAATAAAATTCAAGTGGAAAAAAGACAAGGCGTGTCAATGAGACCTTGTCACAACGAAACCATCCTTTGCCGAGTCATCCTCGGAGCGGAGGGGATCCATCCAGCTCGTCTATGGAGGGCAAGAGTAGTTACTTTAGTAAAGTCGAACAGCTCGGGGGCTTCAGCCGGGAATAGCAGCAGCTCTGGTGACTCCGCATTGGATCCCTGTAGTGCGGAGAAAGAAGGGGAGACGAGGCGCGAATTGGCAACTGGTATCAGATATGTTTGTAAGAATGGTTTTTGGATTGAGGTTGAATCGTCTAGTTCTGTCAGCAGTAGCAGTTACTTCGACATGTCGAAGCAGTTCAACGAGAAGGTGTCTTACGGCGTGTTCTCAGGAATTTATTTATCTCAGTGGATATATGCAACCGCGAAATTATGTGCAACATCAGGGGATCTGCCCGGAGGGCTGGCACATTGTGAATGCGGGTGAGTGGGCGCATTTATACCAAAGGACGTGCGGCAGCGTCGCCCACTACATGGGCTCGAAGGTCGCCGGCTTCGGCAACGAGAATTTGTACGGAATGTCCTTGCTGCCTGCAGGGTATTGGAATCCTGTAGCTCTAGAGTATGGATACATTTCAAATTCTGCGTTATATTGGCTGCCGCAACAGTATCCAGAATATGATGATTGCTCATATCGAGTGGCGGTTCGAACGGATGAGTTCAACAGAACTTTTAGAGGTTTAAAGACTCAGGGCTTTTCTGTCCGTTGTGTAAAAAACTACTAACTATAACAAGATTTTAAACAAATTAACAAAGCCTTTCCTTTGAAAGGCAAGAGGGATTCTATGTCCAAACTCAACAAGAACAACAAAAAGTCCAAGAAAAACCGTAACAATTACAAGATCGAGTCTCTCGAACCGCGCCTGATGATGGACGCCAATTTGGATGTTTGTCAAATTTAATTTGAATTTTTTTGTAAGGGGCCTTGACGCGGGCAAATTTTGTGGCTATATTTATTAGTGAACAAATGAGTAGTTTGTATTCTTTGTTCGCTTACCGGCGGGCTTCCGCGCGGCTTCATGCAGCGGGTGCTGCATTTTGTACTTCGGCGGTCCGTGCGCCTGGGGCTTCGGCTCCGCGGCAGAACGGGCCTTTCCACGGAGAGGGCGCTCTCCTACGTAAATGCCGCAAGTCTTGCTATATGGTTCAATCCGTCGCTTTCAAGCGTGTAGCGACAGGAGGAAAAATGAATAAGAGCCAGTTTTGGGCCATGGCCTGCGATCTCAAGGAACATCCCGAGAATCTCCCGAAGTACCGTGAAATCTACAGGAACGTCTATCCGTTCAGCGACGGCATCTTCAAGATGCTCATGGCGAACGAAGGGAAGCCCGAGCGGACGATTAAGTTCTTGAACGCGATGCTCGGCCTCACGGGCGACAAGGCGATTACGGAGTTCACCTTGGGCGTCCAGGAACAGCCCGGTGTACTGGACAACAAGACCAACATTTTCGACATCTACGGCTACAATCAGGCGAAGGAGCCCGTGGTCATCGAGGTGCAGCAGAACTTCAATACTTTGTTTGTAGACCGTCTGGTTTACTACACGGCTCGTATCGTGAACAACCAGGTGAAGAAAAGCAAAAGTTACGAACTGCCGCACATCTACGTGCTTTCACTGCTGGTCGATGACCAGTTCCCGCTGGAGGCGGATACTTATTTCCATCATTGTCAAGTAATGCGGAACCGGAAATACGCCTTCAAGAAGATTGACGTGTTCCTTGTGGAGATGACGAAGTTCTTCCGCATGGACGATCGCCTGCTGGAGGAAAATCGCAAAGCCGTCCGGAGCATTCAAGAGGGGGCGCGGGACGAACGCGGTATTGCGCGGGATGCCCAAAAGGAAGTTCGGGACATGTCACCCCGTGCAGAAATGCTGCGGCTTTTCCGCGACGTGTTGGAAGACAAGACCATCGACATGGAAAAAGCAGGAAAACTCCTTGACGAAGACTTTGCAAAAGATGTAAATTTTAGGGGATACACCGATGAACTTCTTTTACTGGAGGTAGACAACATGACAGACATGCTTTACGAGAAGCAAGGCTCCTACCTGCAGGGGAAAGCGGAAGGTCGCGAGGAAGAGCGCCTTTTAGCCGATGCCGAAAAGCTTGAGTCCGCAAGAGCTATGCTAGCGGAAGGCGATTCGAAGGAAAAAGTTTGCCGAGTGTTGAAACTTTCTGAAGCCCAAATCAAGGCGCTTTAATCGCTTGCCGGCGGGCTTCCGCGCGGTTCCTGTGCAGCGGGTGCTGCATTTTGTACTTCGGCGGTCTGTGCGCCTGGGGCTTCGGCTCCGCGGCAGAACGGGCCTTTCTATGGAGAGGGCGCTCTTCCACGTAAATGCCGCAAGTCTTGCTATATGGTTCAAGCCGTCGCTTTTAGGCATGTAGCGACTGGAGGAAAAATGAATAAGAGCCAGTTTTGGGCCATGGCCTGCGATCTCAAGGAGCATCCCGAGAATCTCCCCAAGTACCGCGCAATTTACAGGAACGTCTATCCGTTCAGCGACGGCATCTTCAAGATGCTCATGGCGAACGAAGGCAAGCCCGAGCGGACGATTAAGTTCTTGAACGCGATGCTCGGCCTCACGGGCGACAAGGCGATTACGGAGTTCACGCTGGGCGTCCAGGAACAGCCCGGCGTACTGGACAACAAGACAAATATTTTCGACATCTACGGCTACAATCAGGCGAAGGAGCCCGTGGTCATCGAGGTGCAGCAGAACTTCAATACTTTGTTTGTAGACCGTCTGGTTTACTACACGGCTCGTATCGTGAACAACCAGGTGAAGAAGTGCAAAAGTTACGAACTGCCGCACATCTACGTGCTTTCACTGCTGGTCGATGACCAGTTCCCGCTGGAGGCGGATACTTATTTCCATCACTGTCAAGTAATGCGAAACCGGAAATACCCGTTCAAGAAGATTGACGTGTTCCTTGTGGAGATGACGAAGTTCTTCCGCATGGACGATCGCCTGCTGGAGGAAAATCGCAAAGCCGTCCGGAGCATTCAAGAGGGGGCGCGGGACGAACGCGGTATTGCGCAGAACGTTCAAGAGGGAACGCGGAACGAGCACGGTATTGCGCGGAACGCCCAAAAGGAAGTTCGGGACATGTCGCCCCGTGCAGAAATGCTGCGGCTTTTTCGCGACGTGTTGGAAGACAAGACCATCGACATGGAAAAAGCAGGCAAACTCCTTGACGAAGACTTCGTAAAAGATGTAGATTTTAGAGGGTACACCGATGAACTTCTTTTGCTGGAGGTAGACAACATGACAGACATGCTTTACGAGAAGCAAGGCTCCTACCTGCAGGGGAAAGCGGAAGGGCGCGAGGAAGGTCGCACTGAAGAACGCGAGAAGATTGCCGCCGAGATGGCCGCGAAGGATGCGAGTATTGCGGCCAAAGATGCTGAAATTCAACGGCTGAGCGAGCTTCTTGCATCAAAGGGGTAAAATCACAGTTTGAAGCAAAATTATGCGGTTCCTGATGAGGAGCCGTTTTTTTGCAAAGTCCGCATTTCGACTGAAATGTACGGCGGTGTTTTGTGCAAAAATGGCGGCTTGTGGGCCGCCGTTTAAATCTTACGCTCTTGCCTTCTTGGCGCGGCGTCTAAAGTGCTCGATGAGCGGTTCCACGGTTTCCTTGAAGTCGTCGTGCGTCTCGATGCGCACGAAGTCGATGGACATGCGCTGGAAGAGTTCCTTCACGGCCTTGCCCTGGCGCTTTGCCTCGCGGGCGAACGCTTCGCGGAAGGCGGCGTCGCCGGTATCGATCAAAAGCGTTTCACCGGTTTCGGGGTCTTCGAGTTCCACGAGGCCTGCGGGCGGCAACTGCATTTCGCGCGGGTCCACCACGGAGACCGCAAGCACGTCGTGGCGTTTGCGAAGAATCTTGAATGCGCTTTCAAAACCTTCGTCCAAAAAGTCGCTCATCACCACGACCACGGCACGACGGTTCAAAATCTTGCCCGCGTATTCCAGCGCCACTTGCGTATTCGTGCCGTGGTGCTGCGGCTTGAAGTAAAGGATTTCGCGAATCAGCCGCAGCACGTGCTTGCGGCCTTTTTCGGGCGGAATGAAGAGTTCCACCTGGTCGGTGTAAATCAGGAGGCCGACCTTGTCGTTATTCTTGATGGCGGCGAATGCGAGCAGTGCGGTGAGAGTCGCCATGACTTCGCCCTTCATCTGCTTTCCGCTTCCGAATTCGGAGCTGCTCGAGGCGTCGACCATCAAGAGCATGGTCATTTCACGCTCTTCGATGAACTTTTTCACATACGGCGTGCCGGTTCGTGCGGTCACATTCCAGTCGATGGTACGCACGTCGTCGCCCGGCATGTATTCGCGGACTTCGCTGAACTCCATACCGTTCCCCTTGAAGGAACTGTGGTAGGCGCCGGTCATCACGGTGTCGAGTGTGCCGCGGACGCTGAGTTCGATGCGGCTGACGGTTTTTAAGACTTCTTTATCGAGCATTTCTGCAAAATTCCATTTTTTACACCTTGAATATACAAAATGGCGATGCGAAAAGTAGCATGGCGCCGCCAATTTTCGCGGACGATGTAAAAAAATCCCGGACATTGCTGCCCGGGACTTGGTGTTCTTAGGAGTACGATGAAAGGAATGTCTTTTTATGCTTGCGCCGCTTAGCCGATGTTCAACTTGCGAGCCGCGGTCTGCTGCTTCTTCGAAAGCGAGAAGGTGAGAATTCCGTTCTCGAGCGAGACCTTGATGTTCTCGGTGTCGATATCGTCGGCGAGGCGGAAGTTGCGTTCGTAGGTGAACTTCTCCTCTTTGCGGGTGCGGGTCGCCTTCACGGTGAGGATGTTCTTTTCGACCTGTACGTCGAGGTCCTCTTTCTTGACGCCCGGCAGTTCGACTTCGAGCACGAATCCGTTCTCGACTTCGTAGTAGTCGGCCTTGGGCGTGTAGGTGCATTCGCATTTGGAGCCTGCGGCGTTCAGGCTGTCGATGAAGTTCTGGATGCCGTAGAAAGCGTTGGGGAGAATTTGTGCGTTCATCATAATTGTTACCTCTTTGGTTGCGGGTCTCGGCGCTTGCCGTAGGGCCCTTTGTTTTTGTTTTCGCTAGTCTATAAGCGAAGACTGTGCCAGGAGGGGCGCTCGTGCGGGATTTTTTTTCGAAGAACGTGCAGTTTTCTTGAAAATTTGCGTTTTTAAACGAAAAAAGCCGTTTTTCGTTGGCATGGCCGTTGCGTGGCCCGTGCCAATCCGCTCGGTTCATTTCATAACGCAACGCGCCCTGTTTCGCCTGTGGAACAAACCGCTTTTCAATCTGAAAACTGCGGACGCGCCGCATAAACCAAGACGGCACCCCGTGAGGGATGCCGCCTAGGTTGGTTATGGAGACTTATCAGGTTGTTCGACTAGAACTGCTCGAAGAATTCCTTGACCATCTTCGGGACCCAGGAGTTGCGCCAGTTGCCGTCGTCGTTGGCAGTCCACTGGTGCTGGCCTCCCCAGGTGCAGAACTTGACGGGGAAGCGTTCGTCTACGTTCTTGAAGTCGTAGCATTCGTGACCCCTACCGCTGTAGTTCGGGACGTTCTCGGAACTTGCGTCGGTGAATTGGCTGTCGCCGTCGCTGGCCTTGCCGTTGTTCTTGAGAATTCTCTTGACTGCGCTGTCCTTTGCCTTGTTGTAGTCGCACATGCCGTCCTGTGTGCCGTGGACGCCCATCCAGGCGATCGGCTTGCCGGCGTTGTTCGGCAGGTAGATGTTGTAGTCGGCCACTGCGTACACGGCGACCGCGCGGAGACGGTGCTGGAAAGACTGGGCGAGGGAATTGCTGAACATGGCACCGAAGCTGAAGCCTGTGGCGAACACGCGGGAGGTGTCGATGCAGTAGTTGTCGTTAATCTTGGTCAGCATGTCGCTGATGAATTGATGGTCGGCCTCGCCCTTGGTCCACATGCCGCTTCCGTCACCCTGGGGAGCAACGAAGATGTAGTTGTGTTCGGTATCGAGGTTCAACTGTCCGTAGTATGGAGACGGATGGTCTTGGTTGACATTAATCCAAGTTGCCATGTGGTTTGCGGAACTACCCATGCAGTGGTTCGCGATGAGAAGCTTGTACGGCTTGTTCTTGTCGTAGTCCTTCGGGAAGGTCATGTAGTAGGTGCGCTTGTCGTTGCCTACCTGGATGGAGAACAATTGTGCATCCTGGTTGCAGTCGCCGCCTTCGGAGCGATCGCACTGCCAGTTTTCGGTACCCTTGAGCGTGGCGTCCTTGCCGCAGCCCTTACTCGGGGTCGGGTTGTTGCCTAAAGCGTAGCCGAACTTGTAGGTCTTTTCCTTGGGTGCGCTCTTGGTGAGTTTCAAGGCGACGGTCGTGTCGAGCGTACCGAGAGGAATGCTCAAGGTATCGAAGCCTTCGGCGACAACCTGGAGCATTTCGCCAGCGGCGGCGGCCTTGGCGAGCATGCCTCTGACGGAGGGAACCGTTGCGAGGTTGATGGACTTGTTGTTGGTGTTGAACTTTACCATGCGGGTGGAACTCCCGATGGTCACCTGAGCCACGTAAGTGCCCTGGCTCTTGAGATCCTTGCTCATGTCCAGGTTGCTTGCGTCGGTATAGTATTTATTCAGTACCTGGTGGCCCGTCATGTCAAAAACCTTGACCTGGGCAGTGGCAATCATGTTGTATTGCCCAAGGTAACGAATGGCGGTAGTGCTGTCTTGCGGATTCACCTTCATGCTGTCCGCAGGAGTGGCTTCGTCTTCGTGAATGGAGAACGCGCCCGACTGGTCTGTCTTGGCGGCCTTGTTTTCCTTGACGAGTTTTACGTCGGCGCCGACAACTGCGGCACCGTCTGTGTCTGTGACTGTTCCGCTAACGGTATAGGCGAACGCGGACATACCTAGTGCTGCAACTAGCGCTGCAACAGTGTGCGGTAAAGATTTGTATTCCACTTGGAGCTCCTTTTTTTTGCTCCAAACATCCCTTATATATGTACCCACACTAAATCTATCGCCAAAAGGATGTTTTTTTACCACGCGAAACAACAGGGCCGTGGATAAATTGTCCATAGCCGGGTAAATGAAAATTTACAACGTCTCTTAGTCGAGTTTGCCCTGGTACAGGTCCAGGAGTTTGCGGGCGAGGAGGCTCGTGTACTTGGCGTTCACCAAGGTCACCTGGGCGCTTTCGAGGCTGTTCTTCTGGCTGAGGTAGTCGGTGTAGGTGAGGGCGCCAGCATTGCGCTGTTCCTCGGCCACCTGCAGGGCCTCTTTTTCGGCTTCCACCTGGAGGCTTGCCGCCTTCCACTGCATGTCTGCGCTGACGGCGTTCAGGTAGAGTTTCTCGATGTTGTTTTCCAGGTTTTTCACGGTTTCCTGCATGGCCACCTGGGATTCGGCCTCGCTCACCTGGGCGAGGAGCACCTTGTTCTCGGTGGAGCCGCCGTCGATGATGGGAATGTTGATTCCGAGCGAGATGGAGTTCTGCCAGCCGTACTTGAGTTGGTTCTTGTAGGCCTTTGATTCCCACGCCTGGAGACCGGTGCTGGAGTTTGCACCGAGAGTAACGGTAATGGAACTGCCCTTGCCGGCGACTTCGGTGTTTTTCTTGGCGGCGCGTACCGTGGCGCTGTCGGCCTTGAGGCTCGGGTGCGTGGCCCGGACGTTCTGCTGCAGTTCGGCCTGGTCCGGCAGTGGCGGCAGGGAGTCGGGGCTTGAAATTTCGGTTTCGGGAGCGGTGATGTCGAATTCGGCCTGGTCCGGCAGTTCAAGCAGTTGGCGGAGAGTCGTCTTCGCCGTGCTCACGTTCAGTTCGGCCTGCAATTTGGCGACCTGCTTCTGCAGCACGTTGGACTGGCTTTGGGTAAGGTCCTTCTTGGTGATGGAGCCCGCCTCGAACAGTTTGCTGTAGTGCTCGAATTCGGCCTGGGCGAGTTCAATGGAAGATGTCGCGGTGCGCTGGTTTTCGGAGGCGGCCAAAAGGCTCATGTAGGCGTTGAGCACGGATTCCTGGACGGAACGTTCCGTTTGCCTGGTGCTGAACTGTGCTGCTTCCTTGGAAAGTTGGCTTGCCTCTACGTTGAGGCTCGTGGTGCCGCCATCCCAGATGGTGTACGAACCCGAGAGGCCGAGGCTCAGGCGGTAGTGGTCTTCGTTGTCGATGAACGGGTGGTCGAAGAGCGAGTTCTGGATACTGGCGCTTACGCTAGGGTAGTTGCCGGTTTTCGCCTGCCTGATGTTGACGTCGGCCTTTTGTTCGCGCAGTTTCGCGGATTCGAGTTGCAGGCTCTTTTGCTTGGCCTGCTTGAGGCACGCCTCCAGGGTCCAGGTATCGCCGGCGTACAGTGCTGCCGCCGTGGCGAGGATTCCGAGAATTGTGACCTTTGCTTTTAACATACTCTTTAGATGCCTGGCGCAGCCAGTCCGTTGCGTTACTGCACGAAAATAGCAATTTTTTGCCATGAAAATCGTGAAAAGGGTAAAAAGAAAAGGCCCGACTTGGTCGGACCTTTTTAAGTGGACGGTACAAGATTTGAACTTGTGACCTCTGCCGTGTGAAAGCAGCGCTCTAAACCAACTGAGCTAACCGTCCAAAGCGTGTGCAAATATAAAAAAGGGTTTTTATTTTGTCAAGCCTTATAAATTAGCGGACTACAGGTACTTGTCCTCGGCGGCCCTCAAGATGGTAAGGAAGTCTTCGGGGGTCTTGGAGGCGATGAGGTCTTTGCGGACATTGCCATCGGCCAGGAGGCGGCTCACGGACGAAAGCGCCTTGAGGTGGGGGCCCACCGTGTTGCCCGGGCTTACGATGAGTATCAGCAGATACACGGGTTCGCCGTCGAAAGACTGGAAATCCAGGCCCTTTTCGACCGTGGCGGCGACCATGCACATGCGGTCCACGTAGTCGATTTTTGCATGCGGGACGGCGAGGCCGCACCCGATTCCGGTAGAACGGCTCTGTTCGCGGCTCCAGACGGCCTCGAAAATTTCGTCGCGGTGTTCCAGTTTGTAGGCGCTGCAAAGAGTGTCGACCAGTTCGTTGAGGATGGCTTCCTTGGTTTCGCTGGCCGAATTTATCAAAATACAATTATCTACAAATCTTTCAGAAAGACGCATGATTTATCCTTTTTATTTATCCAACCCGATATTTTAGCAAAAAAAAGCGCTTTTTGGGAGGCTTTTTACCATTTGTAATAGTAAAATAGTCAAAATTGACGATATTTATCCAAAAAAGAGGATAAATCGGCCTTGGAATAGATGAGGTCGAAGTTATCGATGGCCTTTTTCATGGTCAAGGAATCGATTTGGCCGGGCGCCTCCACGGAATTAATGGCGGCGTAGGTGAGGTTCGCGCCTTCCTTGATGGACCATAGCCTGCTGATGCGGCCGGAATCCCCCATGCCGAAGGCTGCAAAAAGATCGAAATACTTGGTGTATTTCCTGATGAACTTGTAAATGCGTTCGCAGTCGGCTTCGGAGGTGCTCATGGCGGCGATTTTCAGGCCGTCGGCCTTTACGCGGCGCAGGTCGTCGACCAGGTTCTTGAACTCCATGTCGTTTGGAATACGAACAAAGTTGTGTTCCGACACCAGGATCTTTGTGCCGCGGGGCTTTGCGAGTTCGCGGAGTTCGGTGAACTGCGAAAGGCAATCCCTTTCGAGGTCGAGCCATTCGGGAATCTGTTCGGCTTCGAGAATCTGTTTCCACAGGTCGATGCGGGCGGCGGTTTCGCTGTTGTTGAGTTTTCCGCCGTCGCGGGCTAGGCGGATGGTGCCGATTTGCATGGCGTTGGGCGCCACCTTGCGGATTCGGGCCGAAAGGGCTGGCCATTCGCGCTTGTCGAAAAAGTCGTAACGGATTTCCAGGGCGTTGCAGGCGTCCAGGTCCAGGAATACGGGATTCAGGCTGTCCTTTTCGACAGCCTCGAGAACCTCGGGGCTCACGAGCCCTACCAGGAATGTACCGTTTAACTTCGCCATGGCCCAAATATAAAAAGATAACGGCTTGCTTTTGACGTTTTGTCCGTTAAAAGCGATATATATGGTGGAGATAATTTTCTACATTAGCAGGCAAAAAGAGGAACTTTTATGGCTGATTGCAACGAAAAAAAAGAAAATCAAGTCCCCGACATGGTCAAGAAGGCCGAGGAATTCCTTTCTTCGAAACGCCGCATTTTTTTGTGGGGCCCTGTAGATGATGAAAGTGCCGAACGCATTGTCAAACAACTTTTGTACCTGGATTCCCTGAACAACGAAGACATCGTGTTCTTTATCAATAGCCCGGGTGGAGTCATCAGCAGCGGTCTCGCCATTTACGATTGCATGAACGCCATCAAGAGCGACGTGGTTACGGTTTGCTGTGGCCAGGCCGCCTCCATGGGGGCAGTCCTGCTTACTGCCGGTGCCAAGGGCAAGCGCGTTGCATGGCCGAACGCCCGAATCATGATTCACCAGCCACTTATTCACGGCGAAATCGTCGCCCCTGCAAGTGATATTCAAATCCAGGCCGAAGAAATGCTTCGCATTCGAGGCATTACCGGAAAAATTCTTGCCGAAACCAGCGGACACTCCATGGAAGAAATCGACCGCGATACCGAACGCGACAACTTTATGAGTGCCGAAGAGGCCAAGGCCTATGGCCTTGTGGACAAAGTCGAGAGTTTAATCTAATGGGCCTGTTTTCTGCAATCAAGAGCGGCCTTGCCAAAACCCGCGACGCCCTGGTGGGCGAACTGAAGGGCATTGTCGGTGTCGGGAAAATCACCGACGATACCTTGGAAGAACTCGAAGAGCACTTGATCAAGGCCGATGTGGGCGTTGAAGCCGCGTTCCTTTTGACCGACGCCTTGCGAGAGCAGGCTTTGGGCAAGTCGCTGTCTACCGAGCAGGTGCTCAACATCATGCGCGGCGAAGCCGAGCGATTGCTCAAGGATCCTCCGCCGTTTGAACTTAAGGGCAAGCCTCATGTGGTGCTTGTTATCGGTGTGAACGGCGCAGGAAAGACGACGACCATCGGTAAACTGGCCGCCCGTCTTATTGGCGAAGGCAAGAAGGTGATGATTGCCGCCTGCGATACGTTCCGTGCGGCGGCTATCGATCAACTTGAAACGTGGGCCCAGAGGAGCGGTGCCGAATTCGTGAAGCACCAGGAAGGCAGCGACCCTGCCGCCGTGGCCTTTGACGCGTGCTCTGCCGCCATAGCCCGTGGTTGTGATGTCGTGCTGGTGGATACCGCCGGTCGACTCCATAACAAGGACTACTTGATGGAAGAACTCAAGAAGATTGTCCGCGTCATTAAAAAAGTGGATCCCGCCATGCCGCAAGACATGTGGCTTGTAATCGACGGCAATACCGGACAGAACACGATTAGCCAGACCAAGCTTTTCAACCAGAGTTTCCCGCTTACCGGACTCGTGGTTACAAAACTGGATGGAACCGCCCGTGGCGGTGCTGTACTGAGCATCGCAAGCCAGTTGCAGATTCCTATTCGCTGGGTGGGCATGGGCGAACGCATAGACCAGTTGGTGCCGTTCAGCAAGGCCGAGTACGTGGACGGGCTTTTCGAAAACGCCCTGGAAGAAAAACCCCAGTAGGTCCTGGATGTCTTGCCGGTTTGGATTCTTGCCGATACTGCTAGCAGCGCTACTCTCCGTAGCACTTGTTGCGTGCCGTGACGAAAATCCGACCGTGAACGAGAAATTCATTGCAGCCTTTGTTGAGATGCGCGTCATCGAGCAGACTTATGGCGCGGATTCCCCGATGTGCAGACTTGCCCGCGCAGATGTGCTGAAAAAGTACGGCTACACCCGCGAATCCTTCATGGCGGAATCCAAGAAAATCCTGGAGAACCCCAGTTACTGGAATCCGTTCCAGAACAGGGTCCTGGACCATATCGATTCCACCCTGGACCCCGAAAGTTATATCCAGAAAAAAGAGGCCGAGGCGAAGGCGAAGAACAAGTCCAAGAAACAGGCTCCGGAGGCAAAAAAGTAATGCGCGTTCGAAACTCCCTCGTTGTTTTGTTGCTTTGCTCCGTCGTGGCGCTTGCCGCCGTGCCCAAGCCGAAGTTGGTGCGCTGGATGGATTATACCGAAGCCTTGAAAAAGGCCAAGGAAACGCCGAAACTGATTTTTGTGGACATGTACGCCGACTGGTGCGTGCCGTGCCGAATCATGGATGCCAACGTGTATTCCGACCCGACGGTCGCATCCCTTTTGAACAGTCGCTTTTACCCGGTGAAGTTGAATGCCGATGCCCAGGACACCATTATGTGTGACAACCAGCGCAAAACGGTGCAGCGGTGCTATTTTGATGTTTGGGAATTGAGCGCTTTGCCCGCCCTGGTGCTCGTGGCTCCTAAAGGTCTTTCTATATTGACCATTACGGATTCCATGAGTCCCAAAGATATGCAAATGTTGCTTTACCAGTTTTTGGAAAAAGAAAAGGAGTGGATTGAGCGATGAACGATCAGGTTTTGCTATGGCTGCAGGTCGCGTTCTGGATACTCCTGTTCTTGCTGGTGCACTGCTATTGCTTGTTCCCGGTGACGCTTCCGTTTGTGAGCGAATTGTTCAAACGTCGCCACCGCGTTATTGACGACCAGATGGAACTGCCCATGGTTTCGCTCTTGATTTCGGCCTATAATGAAGAACAGATTATCGAACGCAAAATCAAGAACATCCTGGAAATCGACTACCCGAAGAACAAACTGGAAGTGCTTATCGGCGATGACGGTTCCGCCGACAAGACCGCCGAAATTGTCGCACGCTATGCCGACCGCGGCATTACCCTTGTGAAGGCCCCGAAGAACGCAGGCAAGGCCGCCATGCTGAACCGCCTGCAGAAAATCGCTACGGGCGAAATACTTGTTTTTTGCGACGCCAACACCATGTTCTTCCCGAATGTAATCCGCAAACTCGTCTCGCCTTTCAGGGACAAAAAAATAGGTTGCTCCTGCGGACATTTGATTCTTTCGGACAAGAGCGGCAGCGTGCTCGGCCGAGGTGAAAGTTCTTACTGGGACCTGGAATCCGAAATCAAGAAGTTCGAAGGCATCCTGGATCGCCTGATTGGCGGTAACGGTGCCCTTTACGCCATTCGCAGGGAACTTTATACGGAACTCCCGGTAAAGAAGAGCATAATGGATGACTTCTTCATTACTACGAAGATTTTGCAGAAGGGATTTTTCTGTACCTTTATTTCTAGCGCCATCGGTACCGAACAGACGTCGAAGGAAGGCGAAGGTGAATACCGCCGTAAGGTGCGCATCGGCCGCGCGAACTTCAATTACCTGTTTTCTTACTTGCCCTTGCTGAACCCGTTCAAGCCGCTGCTTGCGTATTTGTTCTTTTCGCACAAGGTGCTGCGCTGGTTCTCGCCGCACATCATTATTCTGCTTTTTGTGGTGAACGCCTTTTTGCTTACGAGCGGCCTTGTTTACAAGATTACCTTTGGGCTGTTGCTTTTGGCGGCCTTGGTTTGCGCGACAAAGATTGTTCCCAGCGCCTATTACTTTGCATTGATGAACTTTGCGCTACTTAAGGGATTCGCGCTTTCGTTCCGTGGCGAAAAGAGCGGGGGCTGGGCTCGCGAGGCCCGCGGTGACGATGAAGTTTCAACGGTCACGAAGGCTTTGCCTTTTGTGCTGGCCGGGGTTTTGTCCATGAGCGCGACGCCTGCCGACGCGTTTACCGCCGATGTCCAGGGCGGTGTGGTGAACCACGTGAGCGAGATAACCGATTTTAACTTGAACATATCGGGCCACTTGTGGTTCCCCATAGACCAGATGGTTTTCTTTGGCGTTGGCAGCGGCTACCAGGAAATAGATAACGTAAGCCTTATCCCGGTGAGCGCCAGCGCATGGATTCGGTTGCCTATTGGCGGCCAGACGTTGCCTGTGGCTACGGGTGACTGGGGCTATCTGATCGGTAGCGACCACCAGATGTTCTGGCGAGTGGGCGGTGGCTTCGATATCAAGAATGGGGACTATTCGTCCATTATGCTTATGGGCGGTTACGAATTCCTGGACCACGACGGCAAGGGATTTATCTACATCCAGGCAGGAATCCTGCTGGAAATCTAACAGAAACGTCACCCAGGAGTGGCAACGCTCCCGACCACGTCATTCCGGGAGACACGAAGTGTCGAGCGGAAACCATACATCCTGTTTCGCAAAAACGCCCACGATTACGTCATTCCGGGAAACACGAAGTGTTGAGCGGAAACCATACATCCTGTTTCGCAAAAACGCCCCCGATTACGTCATTCCGGGAAACACGAAGTGTCGAGCGGAAACCATACATCCTGTTTCGCAAAAACGCCCCCGATTACGTCATTCCGGGAAACACGAAGTGTTGAGCGGAAACCATACATCCTGTTTCGCAAAAACGCCCACGATTACGTCATTCCGGGAGACACGAAGTGTCGAGCGGAAACCATACATCCTGTTTCGCAAAAACGCCCCCGATTACGTCATTCCGGGAGACACGAAGTGTTGAGCGGAAACCATACATCCTGTTTCGCAAAAACGCCCCCGATTACGTCATTCCGGGAGACACGAAGTGTTGAGCGGAAACCATACGTTCCCATAAGGCAGTTTTCGAGACGTATGGGCCCTGCTCGCGTCTTCGCCGCTCCCAGGGTGACGCAGTTATAAAAAAGCGCAGCTTTACAGCCGCGCTTTTGCAATTGCTATTAGTAGCAGACCCGCTTAGCCGCGAGCGAGCATATCCATGAGTTCCTTGTCCAGGCGTTCCGGGTTGTTGTACTGCGGAAGGCTGTTGTGCAGCGATTCGCCCTTGGATACAAGACCGAAGTCAAGGTTCTTGTAGTTCCAGTAACTGAATCCGACGTCTGCGTCGCGGAGAATTTCCAAAAAGTCTTTCATCCAGGCAATCTGGTACTGGCGCGGAACTTGTACGTAAACACCGAATTCGTTGCAACTGACGGGCAAGTCAAACTTGGCGCGGAAGTCGAGAGCGTTCTGGATGCTCGCTTGTAAACGGGCCTTGTCCCACTTACCGAATTCGTAGTTGAGACGTACTTTTTCGTCGTCCTGTGGAGCGGCGTAGTCGCCTGGCCAACTGCGCTTGATCTTGAAGAACGGATCGTCGATCCAGGCGGCGCCTTGGTGCGTAAAACTTACCGGCGTGTAGGTGTGGAAACTGTAGATGGCGTTGTCGTCGTCCATGGGCGTGAGGCTCTCGAATTCCTTCGCGCTGTTCCACTTGTTGCTGCCAACGACAATGGTGTTCTTGGGGGCGTGCTTGCGGATGGCCCAGAAAATCTTGTCCTTGATTTTGTCCCAGACTTTGGAATCGCTGCCGGCAGGTTCGTTCAAAAGTTCCATCATCACGCGCGGTTCGCTACTGTAGCGCTCGGCCATATAGGCCCAGATGTCGCATGTCTTGTTCTGCGCGGCTTCGCTTACAAAAAAGTCCTGCTCGGTGGAACATCCCGCATGGAAGTCGTGACCGGGGCACTTGTGCAGGTCGAGAATCACGTGCAGGTCGGCGGCTTGAATTTCTTTGAGGGCCTTGTCCAAAAGCCCGAACACCTCTTCGTTCGGCTTGAGGTTTTCGTCGAACACGTTGAAGTAGTCGACGGGCAGGCGCACGTGGTTGAACCCCGCCTCGCGGATGCGCTTGAAATCGCTTGCGTCGAGGAAGGTTCTGATGTGCGGGACGACCCCTGGAAACCCCTCGGGGTCTTTTTCCTGGATGCAGTCAACTTGACTGAACCAGCCGCCCAAATTCACTCCCCGTAGTCTTTCCTTGGTCATGTGTCATCCCATTGTTGTGCAGCCTGGATTGACTGCAACTTGAAAGTTCAATGTTTAATCGTTCGTGACATTCAAATCTTCTTCGGCGATGTTCAGGTCCATGATGACCTCCATGTCGTCGGGAAGATTGTAGAAGTCGACGACCAGTCCAACCTTCTTGTCTTCGTCTTTTTGCTTGTCGAACTGGACTACGTCGTAGATTTTCATTTTTACGACGGCTTCCTGGGTAACAGGAATTTCAATGGTCATTCCCTTGCTGATGGGGCCTTCTACGATTTTGCCCTTGAACACCAGACTAGTCTGGTCTTCGCCCAGCGAGGTCTTTTTCACGTGAAATACTGCCATTATATTTTAGCCAAAGTCTTTTATTTATAGGTTTATTTTTTTTGTGGTCTTTCATTTACCACGCACAAAAGTTAACTTTTTTACATGACTCTCCGTGTTGGTCGAATCCCTTTTTTAGTCTGTGCGCCGTTTTTTCATGATTTTTTAGGTCGTGAATCCGAAATTCGCAATGTGGATTTCGTGGATGGCCCTCCTAGCGCCCATTGTGCAGGGCTTGGGAACGGCTCCATTCATTTGTCCCCGGCGTCTTCCATAATGTTTGCACAGAAACCCGGCGCCTTTGTTCTTTCTCCCGCCCTTTGTACGTCGTGCTCCTTTGAAGTACGCTCGGTGAAACTTTTTTCGCAGGTCCCCATCGAAGAACTCTCTGGTCGCAAGGTGCGCCTCACCAGCCAGAGCAAGACCTCGGTGACGCTTCTCCGGATTCTTTTGGAACAGCGGTACGGGCTTTCGCCGGAATACATAGATGGCCTCGCTGCAGAAGATGGCGACGATGCTTGCTTGTTGATTGGGGACCTCGCACTAGAAGAAAACGAGCGCAGTCGATTCGCTTACAAGTACGACCTTGGTTCGCTTTGGCAGGATTGGCACGGATTGCCTTTTGTTTTTGGCGCATGGATTATAGCCAAGGAAGCCCTTTCGCCGGAACTCGGACCGGTGCTCGAAAACTACATGGAATGCACTGAAAAATCCATTGAAAAATTCCGGAACGATGTCCCTGGCTCCCTGAATCGATGGCTTGCAAAATACCCGGTGAAATTGCCCAGACCTGTCGTAGAAGACTATTATCGGGTGCTGGATTACCGTTTTACCGATGAACGCAAGAAATCCCTCGCTCTTTTCTACGATTTTGCGGCCCGTATGGGGCTTGTGGAAAAAGTTCCGGTGCTTGAATTTTTATAGAATTATATATATTAAGGGTTTGAGAGGATAGGTTTATGGTCGAAGAAAAAATACTCATAGTAGACGATAGCAACGAGGTTTTGGAAAAAACTCAGAACCTGCTGTCGCAGGTGGGCTACAGCGTTGTACCCTGCACTTCGGGTGAAGAAGCCTTGGAACTTTTGGGCAGGGAACGTTTTGACCTAGTTCTTCTTGACATCAACATGCCAAGCCTTAATGGTTACGAAGTGTGCCTGCGCATTCGCCAGATTTTCGCATTGGATGATCTGCCGGTTATATTCTTGACGAGTCGAGAAGATTCCGACAGCGTTACCAAGGGGTTCCATTCGGGGGCTTCGGATTTTGTGAGCAAAACCGCCCTGGCCGAAGTATTGCTGGCTCGTGTGAATGTGCATATCCGTTTGGCTCGCACATTGCGTTTCTTGCGCGATATTTCGTTGACCGACGATTTGACCGGCTGCTACAACCGTCGCCATGGCGTGTACACGCTCCGTGAATGGTTCGCCCGCGGCAAGCGCTATGGAACGACGTTCTCCTTGATTTACTTTGACTTGAATGGCCTCAAGGTTATAAACGACAAGTATGGGCACCAGGCCGGCGACTTGTTGCTGCGCTCTGTGGTGAACGCCTGTAAAAAACTGCTCCGTGAATCCGATATGCTGTTCCGCATGGGAGGTGACGAATTCATGGTGCTTTGCCCTGATACCGATAAACGTGGCGCGTTCATTTGTGCAGAACGCATGCTGGAGTCTGTGAAGACGGTGACCATCGTGGATAGCACGGTTTCATTTGCCTACGGCATTGCCCATTCCAGTGAAGACTACAAGGACATGGACGAAATGCTGCACAGTGCCGATGCCTCGATGTACGAAAACAAAAAGAAAATGCACAAAGGCCGCTCCTAGAAATCAGGGCATTTTTCGCAAAAAAAAGAACCGCGCCGGTTTGATCCGCGTGGTTTTTAATTTGTTTGAATTTTTGGGGCTGTAGGACTGCGCAAACTATAGAACTGCGCGGACGGCGTCGAGGAGCGTCGCGAGGCGTTTCTCGATTTCGTCCCAGTTGCCTGCCTTCATGAGGCTCGCGTTGAAGATGCTTGCGCCAAAGCTCAGGAGTGTTGCTCCCGCCTTGATGTAGGCGGCTGCGTTCTCGGGGTTCACGCCGCCACATGCCATAAGCGGGATGTCGCGGAAGGGCCCGCGCAATGCCTTGATGTATTCCGGGCCCCCTACGCAGTTTACCGGGAAAACCTTCACGGCCGTAGCCCCGAGGTCGTACGCCTTCTGCACCTCGGTCGGCGTGAGGGCTCCCGGGATGATCGGCGTGCGGGAGGATGCCGCGATGCGGATGATGTTGCTGCGGGTATTCGGGGTCACGATGAAACTCGCTCCCGCGTTGAGTGCTTTTTCGAGGTCCGCGTCGTGACGGACGGTGCCTGCGCCGACCATGATCCCGTGGGGCTTTGCTTCGTCCTTGAGCGCGCGGATGATATCTTCGGCGCTTTCGGTGTTCATGGTGACTTCGATGGCCTTGAGGCCGCATTTGGATGCCGTTTCTACGCAGGCGGCTTCTGCACCGTGTGGGATGTCGCGAAGGATGCCGATGACGGGCATGGCCTTCAAAAATTCAAGAAATTCCATAATATGCTCACTTTGCTGTATTCATCAGTAATATAGGCAATTTTTGCGGAAAAGGGCAATTTCTAATTTGCGGTGTGCGATTTTATATACAGGTTCTACGCATATAAAAAGACGTCGGCGTTTCCGCCGACGTTTAAATAGCTGCTTTTGGGCTGTTCCGCTTACTTGATGCGGATGGCCTTGGTGTTTAAGACCTTGCCTTCCATGACGAGCCTTGCGACGAGAGTCCCGCGCTTGGAGACATTCGAGAGGTTCACCGTGGCGGATTCGCCGCTGAAGGTTTCGCTCATGACTT
>JAZLMK010000009.1:0-42797 GCA_045598645.1 Fibrobacter sp. | reverse complement strand
GTCTGTGTTTGTGGTAAAATAGAAGCTTAAATCTGACAGGTAATATTTCTGTTCGCCAGCAATGGACTTGCGTGATTTCAAATCAAAACGACCACACTTATAGAGGATCTTTGCGTCCAACAAAATTTGTATGTAACGATTCAGTGTTTCGCGAGTAATATTGCTCCCCGCTTTGCGCAGGTCATTCAGAATGTTTGTCAAACTAGTGGTTGAACCGAAGTTGTTGATGATGTAGGTTTGAATTGTATTGAATACAGAAATGGTTCTGAGTTTCGTTCTTTTTCGAATGTCCTTTTCTAGAATTTCTGCAATAACTCCCTGTACATACCTGCGCTTGTCTTCAGTATTTGAGTAGTCCAATGTTTTAGGAAATCCGCCTTCCATGATGTAACGGTCTAGTTCCTCGGTGACATCAGGGCTTACGGGCAATTTCTTGAATACCTTCATTTCAAGATATTCTTCGAAAGTGAGAGGAAACATTTCGAATTCCAAATAGCGACCGGTGAGTTTCGTAACCAGTTCGCCGCTAAGCAGGTAGGAATTGGAACCGGTGATGAAAATGGAATATTCTTCATCTTCCCGATAGGCGTTGAGAACCTCCTCGAAGCCCGTCACGTTTTGAATTTCATCAATAAACAGGTATTTTGTTCCAGAGGTCGTGCAGAGACCATCGATGGATTTTTCCAACTGCTCTGGCGTTTTGATGGACTTGAAACCTCTTTTGTCCAGATTCAGGTACACGATGTTTTTTGCGGGAATACCTTCTGCCAGAAGTTCATCGACAATGCTTTGCATAAGGCACGATTTACCGCACCGACGGATGCCGGTAATGACCTTGATTCAAGTTGCTTTTTTGCGATATCGGCGGTAGCGAAGGTTACACCATCAACAGCGCAAGCGCCAAAGGAATGGAGCCCGTCGCACAAGTGTACATGGGCATCGCAATTTTTGCAATTTAGCCAGTCAAACGGCATAAATCCTAGCCACAAACATCTATCTTTCCTTGAGGTTGTTGAAATTTTCTTTGTTCACTAACAATATTTTTTATTTTTAGCACATGGCAAACGATTCTTTCAAAGGCAAATTCGCGGCAGTCCTCCCCGCAGGCGGCCTCGGCAAGCGCATGGGCGGGAACATCCCCAAGCAACTGATGAAGTTAGGCAATAAGCCCGTGTACCAGTACTGCCTGGAAACGTTCCTCAAGATGGACGAAGTCGCCGAAGTCGTGATGGCCGTACCCGCCGACTGGAAGAACCATTTCGAAGAAGAACTTTTTGGCACGGATTTCGCGGGCAACGCAGTCGCAGCAAGCAACGCAGCCGCGAGTGACCTCGCATCACTTGTCAAATCCAAATTGAAAATCGTCGTCGGTGGCGCAGAGCGCTGGCAGTCCGTGCAGAACGGAGTCAACGCACTCACGAGCAACGCCGAATACGTCTTGGTACACGACGTGGCGCGTCCGTTCATCAGTGAAGAAATCATCCGCGAAGTCTGCGGAACGCTCGTGAGCAAGGGCAGTTGCCTTGTGGCAAAACCAGCCATTGACACGATTAAAATCGCCGCCGATGGCAAAGTCGAAAGCACCATCGACCGCAACAAAGTGTGGCTTGCGCAAACGCCGCAGGCGGCACGCATCGATCTTCTGAAGAGCCTCTACACCCGCATCGAAGCGGAACCGCTCAACTTCACCCCGACAGACGAAGCGAGCATCCTGGAATTCTTCGGGGAAAGCGTCTATATCGTGAAGGGAGAAAGCCGAAACGACAAGCTCACGACTCCCGAGGACTTCGAGATTTTCGCAAGCCGAATCTAGCCGTCGGTTACTTGAAAACGCGCCTCTTCTGCACGCTTTTCCCGATAAACACAAGCGAAACGACCACAGACAAAAGAAGCGCCGCAGCCACAGAAATCCACAAAACGCTCCCACCTACGGTTATCTGGAAGAAGAGAACCGCAAGGCTCCAGCCGATAATCGTTTGGAAGGTGACCAGCAGCGTTCCAAAGCGACGCCCCAGTTCACGGAACGCCGTCGCAAGCGAAGCCACGCAAGGCA
Source organism: Fibrobacter sp. (assembly GCA_045598645.1). Taxonomy (GTDB): domain Bacteria; phylum Fibrobacterota; class Fibrobacteria; order Fibrobacterales; family Fibrobacteraceae; genus Fibrobacter. The sequence goes on along the minus strand of JAZLMK010000009.1, from coordinate 40,744 downwards.
CGTAAAGCAAGACGAACAGCAAGTAGGCGAACACCTGGAATTTTCCAAGTTTAAAGTGCGAACGCATCACGGTCAGGCTCGCCGCATTTTCCAATCCGGATTTTTCCGCATCGGCAATATTCCCATCGACATTCAGCGGATTTGCAAGGCCGGCAAAGATTCCTGCCAGGTTTCTGGGAACCGAAGCCACTGCAGAATCCAAAAGTTTTATAAAAGAAACACGCCTTATAGAATCAGCATGGATCCCGTCACCTCCGTCGGTCACCCTGGAAGGAACAACGTGACTGACGGGGTCTGATCCCGTCGGGGGCTGAGTCCCCTCAAGGTTGACGTTCGGGGACGGCGTGGATCCCGTCGGGGGCCGAGCCCCCTCAAGGATGACGTCTGGGGACGGTGTGGATCCCGTCGCCACTACGTGGCTCCAGGATGACACGCGGGAGGCATCGTCTCTCGTCTCTCGTCTCTCGTCTATCCCATACAAACTATTAAGTGTTCCGACGATGGCTTCCTTCGCAAAAAGTCCAGTAAATAGCGCCACCGAAGCAGGCCAATTGTCCTCTTCGATTCCAAAAGGTTCAAACACAGGCGTAATGGCCGTCCCCACCGCTCCAAGCACGGATTTTTCACCATTGTCATTCCCGAAACTTCCGTCGGTACCCACAGACCCCATAAATCCAAGGATCGTCACCATGATGACAACGATTTTACCGGCACGGAAAATGAATTCGCGCAAGCGGAGCCAAGCGTGACGGAAAAGGTTACGAAGTTTTGGCAAATGATACGGCGGAAGTTCCATGATGAACGTTGATTCTTTGCCCTTGAAAATCGTATGGCGCAACAGAAGCCCGTAGGCAAGCGCCACCACAACGCCAATCAGGTAAATAGCGAACACCACATTTCCGGCCGCCTTGCCAAAGAACGCGGCACCGAAAAGCGCATACACCGGGAGCCTCGCGCCGCAACTCATGAACGGCACCAGGAACAAAGTAAGGAACCGTTCACGCTTGTTTTCCATGGTTCTCGCCCCCATCAGAGCCGGCACGGAACACCCGAAGCCGACAATCATCGGCACGAAGGCCTTGCCCGGAAGCCCAAGGAATCGCATGAACCTATCCGCAATGAACGCCGCACGCGACATGTACCCCGAATCCTCCAAGAACGAAAGGCAGAGGAACATAAAGAAAATCACGGGGATGAACGTCGCCACTGTTTGGATACCCGCGCCCACGCCATTTGCTAAGAGCGCCACCAGCACGCCCGGGGCATTCACCTTTTGCAAAAGGAGCGCAACGCCATCCACGAAAATGCCACCAAACAGGATATCGAAAAAGTCAATGAACGCGCTCCCGACCGTCACGGAAAGCCAGAACACCAAATACATCGCCACAAGGAACAACGGAATTCCGAGAATCCGGTTCAAGAAGAACTTGTCTATTTTATCCGTATTCGTCTTGCGGTTCGTGCTGTCGCGCACCACTTCGCTTGCCACCCGGCGCGCATAGGAGTAACGGGAATCGGCCAGGGCGAATTCCACTTCTTCGCCCAGGTCCTCCTCGATTTTATCGTGCGGGATTTCGACACCCATCTCGTTCGCGAGTTCCAGCACACGGCCGCTGTGTTCCAGATACTGCACCGCCGTCCAGCGCGGGCTTGCCCCGAGTGCCGCAGCCACGGGCTTGAGCGGCGTAGAAATTTCTGCAATCAGTTTTTCCAGCTCATCGGAATGCTTAACCGCATGCGGCACCGGAAGTTCATTGGAACTGTGCAGCAACTTGTGCAAATCGTTCACGAAGCCTTCGCAACTTTCCTTCGAAACGGCACTCAGCGCAATCGCCGTCACGCCCAAAATCTCTTCCAGCTTTTTGAGGTAAATCGTGATGCCGCGGCGGATGGCGATATCCATCATGTTCACGGCGATGACCATCGGCACGCCCTTTTCCATGAGTTGACTTGTGAGGAACAAGTTGCGTTCCAGATTCGTCGCATCCAGAATGTTCACGACCAAGTCCGCCTCGCCCTTGAGCAAATAATCCAAGGCGGCGCGTTCGTCTTCGGAATTCGCGAACAAGGCGTAAATGCCCGGCAGGTCCACCACGCGAATCGTGTGGTTGTCAAGCTTGAAACTTCCTTCCTTCTTTTCGACGGTGACGCCCGGCCAGTTGCCGACAATCTGGTTACTGCCCGTGAGCGAATTGAAAAGCGCCGTCTTTCCACAATTCGGGTTCCCGGCAATCGCAATCGTAAAAACTTCTTTCTCGATAGGCATGCTAGACTCTCCTCAACTGAAGCACCTTGGCTTCTTCCTTGCGGAGCGAAAGTCGGTAAGCGAGCACAGCGACTTCCACCGGGTCGCCCAAGGGCGCCACCTGCAAGACCTTCAGCTTCACGCCGCGCACAAGCCCCATGGAAAGCAACTTCGACTTGTACTGCGAATCGCCAGCATTGTACCCAACAATCTCGGCGGAATCGCCAATCTTCAAATCAGAAAAGACAACGTTTTCACTAGCACTCATTTCACAAAATTCCTCGCCTTGACGGGAGCGCGCATCGTCCGCTTAAAGCGGTTCAAACGACGGCCTCCCCTCGGCGTACCCATAAATTCTTCAATCCTTTCAAGCGTTTCGGCAGAAAGGATGTGCTCCATGCAGCAGGCGTCCTTGTCTGCGCTTTCTTCGGAAACCCCAAGGCGTTCCAGGAAATTCTTCAGCAGCACATGACGGTTGAGCACAGCGGCGGCGACAGCCTGGCCCGCCTCGGTCAACTCCACGCCCGCATAAGGTTCCTGGGTCACGAGCCCCATCTTTTTGAGTTCCACGACAGCCTTCGTGACACTCGGCATTTTTACCGACAGCGCATCGGCGATATCCTTCACGCGGGCGACCTTGCCTTCTTCACGCAGCATGTGGATCATTTCCAGATAGTCTTCCAGACTCTGACTCAGTTTTGCATCCATGTTCGACCTCGCGGGGTTAATACGCGTCCAAGCACAAAAAGTTAGCCTTGGCTAACAAAAGTTAGACGAGGCTAATTTAGCAATTTTCCAAAAGTTAGTCAAGCATTTCTACAAAAGCATGAATGGTCAAACCGCCAGCACCTTCTTTTGCTATATTTATTACACCTTTTGGGAGGACATATGAAGCTATCCAAGATTTTTGCAGCAGGCCTATTGGCAGCATCCGTCTCTTTCGCACAAGAAAGCGAGCAAGCCAGCAACGCCAGCAAATCTTTCAACGACAACCAGTTCGGCGTTGGCGCCCGCGCAGCATTCAACTACAACAAGATGTACGGTCTCGCCGACGACTGGAACGTCTATGCCGATAACGAAGACGCTCCGGCAGGCATAGGCTTCGAAGCCGGTATTGCGGCCCGCCTGCAAATTTTCCCGTTCATGCAGTTCACTCCCGAAATTCTCTTTTGCTACGGCAAACTGACCCAGGACGATGGCGATATGGACCGCGAGTTTAAGCAGATGAGCGTCGAATTTCCGTTGCTGTTCCGCATCACCCCCATCAACAAATTCTACCTGACCGTGGGTCCGACCCTGGAACTCAACGTAAGCGACGAGAACCACATCAACAGTGGCGAAATGAAACTCTCCGGCACCGACGAAACGTACCACCACGAATTCCCCGAAAACTACGACCGTAACGGATTCCTGATGGGCATCACCTTTGGTGCAGGCTACTACGTATACAAAGGCCTGAGCGTTGACTTCAGAATGAATATGGGACTCAACGACGTCTATGACGGAGAAAGCCTGCTGATTGACCTTAAGGGCGGCAAGCAGATGACCTTCAAGTTCGGCCTCGGCTACTGGTTCATGTAAGAACGGCAATCAAGTTTGCCCACGCCCGTCCGGTGAACAAGGCAATTAAAAAGACCTCCCGACTGGGAGGCCTTTTCAAATTTATCGCGCCGTGATTAGTTTCCGAAGAAGCACTTCGCCGTGCCACCTTCGGTACCTGTTACAGTAACACAAACGTCCTTCATCACATTCGCGCCAGCCCGTATCGCACCTAAGCTAATGCCGCTGTTACTGATATTGTAGTCACCCGAGTAGGACTTGCTTGTTCCATTGTAGGTAATATCCAATTTCAGTCCCGGAGAACCCTGTGCAGGGGCGACATCGCAAAGAAGCGAAATTCCGGGAGGAGTCCAGCCGGTATTCTGCCAATCAATGGAAATCTGGATGCACGCTTCCTTATTGAACGGAATCGCAACGGAAGTGTCATTGGCAGAAGGAATATTGGTTCCCGCGAAGCCGAGTACATAATCCGGCAAATTGCTGTCCACCGCCTTAACAGTCGGGCAAACCACATCGACAACCGTATTGTCATCATTTGCAACAGACAGTGTCGGTGTAGCGGACTCACCCTTGGCCGCAAGAGCTGCGGTTGCTGCGGCGTCTGCACCAACAACACCAGCGCCACCCCATGTATATGCAATAATATTTGCCGTGGATGTGCATCCAGAGACCGCCCAGGTAGCAATTTCACCCGCAGCGACGTCCACCGTTGCAGCAACGGCATCGCACTTGCATCCGGTAATCTTCGCACCATTGACATTGACGCCACAGGTCACTTCCTGGGTCTTTCCACCAGCGGCAACGACCAACGTTGCCGTCTTGGGACCGGAAGTAGCGTAAGTGGTGGACGCAGTCTTCTTGCCAGCAGAGACAGCAGGAGTACCATCCGGCAAAGTCCAGTTGTAGCTCGCAGACATTATATCGGCAGGTTGCACACCGGAATTGGAGTTCCATGTAAATGTATACGTTAACGTTTCATTGAGTTCACCCGTTTTAGAATTTGCAGCGCAAGCGCCGAGATCTCCCGGAGCAAACGTCACACTACTGCTGCTAACAGCTACAGGCGCATCGGCACTGGACGTAGGAACCGCAGCAGAGGACATGCCGCCGATAGTTCCACCGCTGGAAAAATTGAACGACATCGAAGACTTTGGAGCAACAGCCGAGGACTGACCGGGGGTCGTCGTCGAGGATTGTGCAACAGGAGTTTCACTGCTTGCAGGGCCAACATCAGGCGGATTTGCCATTTCGGCCTGGCACTGCGGGTTCTCGCCACACTTTTGTACAGCATCGGCTACGTCGATTTGGTCAAGCAGCGCTACTGCCAAACCTTCAAGGCTATCGTCGGAGTTGATAACATCGCCGCTACCGCAGGCCCAGAAGGAGCCCGCCAAACAAGCAGCGGAAATACCTAAAACGAGTTTCTTCTTCATATAAAAACCTCTTCGTGGAAAGATAAATAATTCTTGGGCAAAGTGTTAGCAAATAACACATTTTCGTGAACAAAAGCACTAAAAAAAGCCCCAAATCGCAAGGATTTGGGGTCTTTTACTACAAAAATGCTACGGAAGGGGTATTAGCCTTTACCACTGTCCCGTGCAAACTATATCGAATGTGGTTTCCAGCGTTCCTGACGAACAAGTACCAGAACCACAAGACCCCCATCCGTGTCCAGCACGGGCCTGGCACTGGGAGCCATTTACAGTGAAGTACTTATCCGTACCATCCGTTGTCGAGCAAACAAGTTGACCACCGCCCGTGCACGTATAATTATAGGAACCTGCAGGGAAAGTCTGCTGAGTCCCTGTAATTTCAATTGTTTGAGGTTCATCACTGCTGCTGGATTCTGGAGGAGGCTCCTCACTGCTGCTGCTGGATTCCGGAGGCGGTTCCACGCTGCTGCTGGATTCCGGAGGCGGTTCTTCACTACTGCTACTGGATTCCGGAGGCGGTTCCACGCTGCTGCTGGACGGCGGAGGAGTTACGCTACTGGAACTCACAATATCGGTACACTCATCCTCACCCGTCATCGGATTAAATTCACAATGCTGACCACCAGCGCTGCTCTTTGGCTTTACAGAGCTGGACGACAGAATTACCGTTCCCGAAGATGTCGGCACAATGGCACCCGAAGACGTCGGGACTACAGTACTTGAACTGCTAACCGGCTTCACGGTAATTGTAACAGGAGCATTTTTGCATTCAAGAGTAGCCTTTACGCCAGACTTGTTAAATGTCACCTTAGGATAAGTTTTAGATACCGGATCCGAGAATACGAAAGTCGCCGTCAGCGTTTTTGAAACCTTCTTACCCGCATCGGTAGAAACCCAATCGACAGATGTCCAATCGGCGCATTCCGTAGGCGGAGTCAAGGTCCAGGTGACCTCGTCACCGACATAGGCGCTTTTCACTTTAGATGCGCACACGGAAGTTTCAATCAATGCCGCAGTGCAGAGGTTTTCCTCTTCGCTACTGCTGGATTCAGGTTCTTCTTCGCTACTGGATTCCGGTTCCTCTTCGCTACTGCTAGATTCAGGTTCCTCCTCACTGCTACTGGACTCAACATCATCACTGCTTGTCGGTTCGACAGAACTGCTGGAACCTATGGTGGCGGACGAAGTCAAAATACCGCTGGAACTGGATTCTTCTTCACTGTCCGAAGATTCCTCTTCGGCGCTACTTTCAGGTTCTTCTTCGCTAGAGGAACTTTCTTCGACTGAACTGGAAACCTGCACGGAACTGGAAGATTCTCCCGCAGACGAATACAGGGTGTCCAGTTCCTCATCGTCGTCCGTGGAATCCTTGCGGGTAATGGGATTGTCTCTAAAGGCCTGGGTTATTTCTTTAATGCAGTCAGAGTTTCCTTCGCACTGTTCCAAGGCAAGCAGGACATCGGCATCAGAGATGCTTTCGAATTTTTCAATAGCCAAATAGTCTTCATCTTCAGCCCATTCCAAACTACCTTCACCACAGGCCCAGAAAACCAGGACTGCGCACAATGCCAAAAATCCATATGCAAAATTCTTTTTCATATAATACACCCTTTCCAATAATATAAAATAAAATTTACAACGGTGGGTAAAGTCTTACACTCCAAAGTGTTATATAACACCCTTTTTAACGAAATTTTCAAAAAAAAGGCTATTCTTCCTTGCCCGGTTCCGTCATTTTGCGCTGGCCGGTAATAAACTGGTGCACATAAGGGTTCTTGGTATTCTTGATTTCGTCCACGGTGCCCACTTCGATAATGCGACCATTATACAGCATGGCAATGCGATCGGCCACCTTGAAGGCACTCACCATGTCGTGAGTCACCACCACCGAGGTCACCCCGAGTTTACTCTGCATATCCAGAATAAGATCGTTGATGACATCGCTGGTAATAGGGTCAAGTCCTGTCGTGGGTTCATCGTACAAAAGGATTTCGGGATTCAAGGCGATAGCACGGGCCAAGGCAACGCGCTTGCGCATACCGCCCGAAAGTTCACTCGGCATCTTGGTGCGGAATTCCGGGACAAGGTTGATCATCTGCAATTTTTCGGTGACCACGTCCTGCACGGTCTTTTCGCTGAGTTCCGGGTGGTGTTCGCGAAGGGCAAAAGCAATATTCTCGCCGGTACTCATGGAATCAAACAACGCACCCATCTGAAACAGCATACCCATCTTTTTGCGAATGGTTCGCGTATCGAAGAACTTGGGGGTACTGATGGTAACGCCATCCACCGAGACTTCGCCGCCATCGGGCTGCAAAAGGCCAATCATGTGCTTCAGGATAACCGACTTTCCGCCACCGGACTTGCCAATAATCACCATGGTTTCGCCACGGCGAATGTCCAGATTCACGTCTTGCAAAACGTCTTGGGGACCGAAGGATTTTTTGAGTCCCTTGAGTCGGATGGCGATATCGTTCGGATCAATCTTTACATTCGGCATAGTCAACCTGCAGTTTAGAAGAACATTATTGCGTCGAGGGCGAAGTCGGCAATCAAAATCATAAGACAACTAGAAACCACCACGTTCATGGTCGCAAGGCCCACCCCGTGGGCACCGGGCTTCGCATTGATGCCGTGATAGTAACCCAATACAAAAATCAATGTACCAAAGACAAACGACTTGATGATGCCCGACCACAAGTCCATGGATTCGAAAAGATACTGCATGCCCGTGTAATAGGTGTATGTAGTAATGTCGAGAGCGAGCACGCACACAATCCAGCCGCCTATAAGAGCCAAGGCATTCGAGATGGCGGTAAGGCAGGGAATCATCGTAATGAAAGCGACAAAACGAGGAAGAGCCAAGTAACGGTACGGTTCCAAACCCAGGACCGTGTAGGCGGCAAGTTCCTCTTTTTCTTTCATGGAACCAAGTTCAGCAGCCACAGCGCTACCCACTCGACCGGCAAGAACAATTGCCGTAAGAAGGGGGCCTAGTTCAATAAGCACCATCTTGCAGGCTGCAGTACCGACAAACTTGTCCGAAACAAGGTTGTGGAATTCGAACTCAGCCATGACGGTTGCCACCATCCCCGTAAAAATCGAAGTCACGAACAACAACGGCAACGATGAAACGCCAATGGAAATCATCTCCTTGACAATCAGGCTTGGATTCTTATGTACATGGGGCAGTTGCTTTAAGGTGAGCAACAGAATACACACCACCTCGCCAATACTCGAGATTCCCGAGACAATCACCTGGCCAAGCCAGGATATGGGCTTCATGAACATGGGCATCAAACAAAGTCTCCAAATTCCTGGGGTCCCATATCGGCACCGTAGTCGTAAGCCTCTTCGCCACCTTCACCACCGCCTTCCGTGGATGTATCTGCGTTGAAGAACGTGGTGATGTTCGGTTCGAAGTACATGGGAATGTCCTTCACCGAGCCGTTACGATGCTTGGCAACAATGAGTTCCGCCTTGTTGTAGTCTTCGTCCTTGTGCGTACGAACATACGGGCGTTCCACGAACCACACCATATCGGCATCCTGTTCGATAGAACCGGATTCACGAAGGTCGCTGAGTTGAGGCCTGTCGCGCCCCTTTTCTTCGACCTTACGGCTTAACTGAGCCAAGGCGATAACCGGTATATGAAGTTCCTTGGCCAAGATCTTGAGTCCACGGGAAATGTTACCGATGGCTACGGCACGGTTTTCCTCGTTACCCGTTTTCATAAGTTGCAAGTAGTCGATAACCAACATGTCCAGTTGGTCCTTGCGTTTGAGTTCGCGCGCCTTGCTCATGAGTTCCATGATGCCAAGGTCAGCGTTGTCATCCACGTACAAGGGGGCCTGGTTAATGGGAGCCACCTTGGCTATAAGCTGGTTCATCTCGTCACGGTTGAGTTTACCACTGCGGAGTTTACTCTGGTCCACTCGTGCGCGAGAACAAAGCAAACGCTGCGCCAACTGCACACCATCCATTTCAAGACTGAAAAAAGCCACCTTGCGATTGTAGTCGATGGCAGCATTGGCGGCGATGGTCAAGGCGAAAGACGTTTTACCCACACCAGGGCGGGCAGCCAAGATGATAAGGTCGGAATCCTGCAAGCCATTGGTCAACTGGTCGAGTTCGGCGATGCCAGTCGGAATACCCGTGATGCCATCCTTACGGTTTGCGATGCGGTCCAATAGCGGCGTCACGAACTTTTCGATGGGCTGCAGGGATTGGCGCACTTGCTGGTCGGCAATGGCGAAAATATCCTTTTCGGCCGTTTCAAGGACTTCGTCCGGCGAAAAAGAGGCATCCAAGGATTTCTTGATGATGTTGTCCGAAGCCTTTATGAGTTGCCTCAGCACGAACTTACTACGCAAGTGCTGGACGTTCCATTCCACGTTGGCCGACGAAGCCACGGATTCCACCAACTCAAAAATGTATTCACGGCCGCCGCACTTTTGAATTTTGCCTTCCTGCTCAAGTTCTGCAGAAAGGGTCAATACGTCGATAGGCGTACCGAGCCTATACAACTCGGTCAAGGCGTGCCAAATGTAGCGATGACGTTCGAAAAAGAAAAATTCATCGTTTGCAACAATAGAAACAACCGAACCCATCACATTGGGATCGCGCAAAATACCGCCAAGCAGATAACGTTCTGCTTGCTCGTCGGTAGGAATAGGCCGATTTTCGTACATCGGCTGGTCATTTTCAAATTCAGGCATAAAATTACAATTGAAATATAATTTTTGACCACGGACACTGGGCCACGAAATTTATCAAAAACAGCAATTAAGCCTTAAAATAGGTACCACGGGGGATGTGGACTTTCCAAGTAACCCACTTGAGTTGCTTATCGAGCGTCATGGCGAACGCATCGACCAGGGAGCAGGTTTTCACCCCATCAAAATCCAAATCGGTGCCGGCCAAATCGTTGAAGTTCTTGCCCTTGCCGAAAATCCTGTGGAAAAGGGGTTCACCAAAGGTGACCATCACCTGCGGAGCCACAAAGGAAAGTTCCTTGGCAAGCATCTTGCGGAGGGCGGCCTCCAAAAGCGGGGGCAAGTTGCGAGCCACGGGACTCTTGTAAAAATAAGCGACGCCGATGTTACTTTGTTCAATATTCAGGCTTGCAAAAAGACGTGTGAGCATTTCACCCGTTGGCGAAGCCAAAAACTGTCCGGCAGGGATGTCTGCGCGGGGAGCATCGAACAGCAGCAACAGCTTCGGGTTCAGCGGTCCCTCGTAGCGGGCAATGGCTGGTGCGCCGGCGTAAATGGATTCCTTGGCGATGGCCTCGTAAAAGGCTTCCAGGGATTCCACGGATTCGAAAGGCGAAACGACCTTCTTTACCGAGCGTGCCGCCGGCATGTCGAACGCAGCAACAGCCGGAATGACAGGTTTCGAAGGTTGAACAGGAGTCACCGACGACATGACAAGTTCAGGCCCATTGGAACCGTTCCCCGCAGGCGGAACGGGCATCGCACGCACAGGAGCGGGCGGGGCAGGGCGAGCGACGCGATTCGGTTTCTGCAAAGTCCAGGGCTCATCAAACAAAATGTCGGCCCCACCCATATCCATTTGGCCCTGCAAATAGTTGCGCAATTTACTGAAATCAAACTCATCTGCCATAAGAGCCTCTACTTCGCCTTTTCAAGTTTTGACACGCAAAAATTCACAACAGCCTCGGCAAGGTCTGTTTTCGTACCCATCGACAATCCCGGAATCGGCTTATCATGTTCCACCAACGCAAAGCGCACAGAGTCAAAACCGAAGCCACTCCCACTTGCCACAGGCGCATTGAGGAGAAGCGCATCGGCGCCGCTCTTTGCAAACTTTTCGGCGGCGTGTTCCGCAAAATGGTCCGTCTCAAGTGCAAAGCCCACGATGACCTGGTGCGCAAGGCAGGAGGATTCATCACCAGATTTAACGGCGCGACGAACGGCGGTGCAGTCCCGCAAAATATTCGGGTTCGGTTCAAGTTCCAAGACAAGTTGGCTGCGACTATCCTTGATTTTTTCGGTAGCGGCAACCTTCGGGCGGTAATCGGCAACGGCCGCACAAAGGACAAGCACATCCATTTCGGGCTGCTTTGCAAGCACGGCATCGTGCATCTGTTGCGCACTGCGGACTCGCGTCACATGCACGCCACCCGGGAATTCAGCTTCCATCGGGCCCGCGACAACTTCGACATCAAAGCCATTTGCAAGGAACGTCGCGGCAATGGCTACCGCAGTCTTTCCACTGCTGCGGTTACTGATGTAACGCACCGGATCAATCGCTTCTTCGGTTCGGCCTGCGGTGATGAGCACCTTACGGGGCGCGGCTTCGCCGCTTTGAGGTATGAGGTCGTTTCGCTTTGAGGTTTGAGCGATTGCGGGTTGATCCAGTTTGGCTGTTTCTTCTAGATACTTCTGCGCTTCGCTAGCTCCTGCCAGAGATTCTCTCGTCTCTCGTCTCTCGTCTCTCGTCTCTTCAACTGATTCCAGACATGCGATAATTTCCCTGGGTTCCAGGAGGCGGCCCTTTCCCACTTCGCCGCAAGCGAGTTCTCCAGCCGGGGATTCCAGTACGAGCGTGTCTTCAAAGCTACGGAGCGTTTCCAAGTTACGTTTGACCGCAGGTGAATTGTACATCGCGACATTCATCGCAGGCGCCACGAAACGCGGGCAGGTACAACTAATAAAACAAAGGCTCACCGGGTCGTCTCCAATGCCGTAGACGAACTTTCCAATCACGTTCGCCGTCGCGGGGACAACCAAATACAAGTCCGCCCAACGCGGAAAATCGATATGCTGGAACGGGCGCGCTTCCATTGCGCCATTCTTCAAGTACACCGGGCACTTGCTAAGGCTCGCAAACGTGAGAGGCGCCACAAACTGCGTGGCCGCTTCCGTCATGCACACGCGCACCTCGGCGCCCTTCTTCTGCAACAGTCGCAAAAGTTCGCAACTCTTGTAAGCGGCAATGCCGCCCGAGACGCCAAGGAGAATCTTCTTTCCAGCTAAATCCATGAAACCAATTTTAGAAAAATTTAAAGAAAAAAAGAAACCCCGCGGTTACCCACGGGATTCCTTTAAAGTCTAGTATTGAGTTATGAGTCCGGGGCTTCGCCCCTTTCAGTAAACAATTGCGCGAAGCGCCATTATTTCACCTCAAAGCAAGCCAAAGGCTTGCGACCTCATACCTCAAGCCTCAAACCTAATTAGGCTTCTTCAGCAGGAGCTTCTTCAGCCTTTTCAGCCTTCTTCTTGGTGGCCTTCTTCTTCGGAGCGGTAGCTTCGCCGATCGTCGTGCCGTTTTCGCCCGGCTTGTGGGAGTCCATCCAAGCCTTGAGTTCAGCGGATTCGCGATTCTTGAAGTAATCGACAACGGAGAGATAGATCTTGCGGTTGTTCTGATCGATTTCGGTAACAACGGCCGGGACTTCGTCGCCAACCTTGAATGCATCGGACGGAACCTTGATGTATTCAGCGGTGAGCTTGGAAACCGGGATGAAACCTTCGATGCCTTCGTTGAGTTCAACGACAACACCGCGATCGAGCATACGGACAATCTTGCCCTTCACTTCGGCATCAACCGGGAACGTGGTTTCAACAGAATCCCACGGGTCTTCGGTGAGGTGCTTCATGGAGAGGGAAATGCGACGCTTTTCCTTATCGACGGCGAGCACGACGCATTCGACCTTGTCACCCTTCTTGACCATTTCGTTCGGGTGAGTGATCTTCTTGGTCCAGGACATGTCGGAAACGTGGATGAGGCCATCAACACCTTCCTTGATTTCGACGAATGCGCCGAAGGAAGCGATGTTGCGGATTTCACCAACCACGCGTGCGCCCGGAGGAAGTTCGGTTTCGATAGAATCCCACGGATCGCTTTCGAGCTGCTTCATGCCGAGAGAGATACGTTCAGCTTCTTCTTCGACCTTGAGCACAACAGCTTCCACTTCCTGACCGACGGTGAGGATTTTGGACGGGTGCTTGACGTGCTGGGTCCAAGACATTTCGGAAACGTGGATGAGGCCTTCGACACCACTGTCGAGTTCGATGAATGCACCGTAATCGGTGATGGAAACAACCTTACCCTTAACGATAGCGCCTTCCGGATAACGTTCGGCGATGTCCTTCCACGGATGCGGCTTAAGCTGCTTCATGCCGAGAGAGATGCGTTCCTTCTTGTCGTTGAAGTCAAGCACCATGACTTCGACTTCCTGGCCAAGCTGGACCATTTCGGTCGGGTGGTTGATGCGCTTGTAGCTCATGTCGGTGATGTGGAGGAGGCCGTCTACGCCGCCGAGGTCAATGAATGCACCGAAGTCGGTGATGTTCTTGACGATACCCTTGCGGACCTGGTTCTTCTCGAGAGTTTCGAGAACGTCGCCACGCTGCTTGTTGCGTTCTTCTTCGAGAACAACACGGCGAGAAACGACGATGTTGCGACGGGCCTTGTTGACCTTGATGACCTTGAGGTCGAATTCCTGGTCGATGAGGGCGTTGATGTCCGGGATCTGACGGAGGTCGATCTGGGAACCCGGGAGGAAGGCGTCGATGCCGAACAGGTCGACAACCACACCGCCCTTGATGCGCTTGGTGAGCTTGCCCTTGACAACTTCGTTGTTTTCGAAGGCAACGCGGATGCGTTCCCAAACGCGGGCGAAGTCGGCGCGCTGCTTGGAGAGGATGAGACGGCCGTCTTCATCTTCCAGCTTTTCTACGTAAACTTCGATTTCGGAACCGATTTCGAGGGAGTCAGTGTCCTTGAATTCAGCGCGGTCGATCACGCCTTCGGACTTGTAGTTCACGTCGATAAGGACTTCCTGTTCGTTCACGGAAGCAATCTTACCAGTGACAACCTTACCCTGTTCGAGGCAATCCATACCGGCGTAGATGTCGGCGTTGGCCTTGCGGAAGTTCGGGCTGCATTCACCTTGGGCAGCGAGGATTTCGGCGAGATCGTCTTGAGTTCCGAATTTAAGATTTTGAGACATATTGTTTATTTTGGGTTGCGGTTTAAAAGAATTCAGGCTACGCCACTACACCTACGTAGTCGAGAATCTTTTGAACCTGTTGTTGGATTGAGATATGTGTAGTGTCAATTTCTATGGCGTCGTCGGCCTTCTTGAGGGGGGCGTTGGCGCGCGAAGAGTCCAGACGGTCACGTTCCGTCAAATTCTTGAGGACTTCTTCGTAGGTCACCTTTTCACCCTTTTCAAGGAGTTCCTTGAGGCGGCGTTCGGCACGGACAGCCACGTCGGTGACCATGAAAAACTTGTACTTGGCATCGGGGAACACCACGGTTCCAATGTCACGACCGTCCAGGATGCAACTCTGCTTTTTCCCGATTTCGCGCTGTTGGGCGGTCATGGCGGCACGGACGGACGGCAATGCGCAGTAAATGCTCACATTGTTCGAGACGAGCATACCGCGGATTTCCTGTTCGTGTGCCTCTCCGTTAATGAGTACATGGTTCTCGGAGTCGAACCCCAGGGTGAGGTTCTTGAGCAGATTGTCCATGGCGGGGCCGTCCTCGGCAGGCAGTCCCTTCTGGAGGGCGACAAAAGTCACGGCACGGTACATGGCGCCGGTATCCAGGTAAGTAATGCCCAGGGACTTAGCCACCAACTTGGCCGTGGTACTCTTGCCGGTACCGCTTCCGCCGTCAAGGGCGATAACAAAATGCTCACTACAAGAACTCATAGTGGGCGCAAATATAGAAAAATGGGGGTTAGTACGGGAGGGCGTAGTAGTAATAAACGGCCGTTCCAGTATAATAGTCCACGTAAATCATCTCGGAACCGTCCTCGTAGACTGTAATTTCCTCATCGCCTTCGTAGAACTGGTAATAGTATTCGCCGTAAGAGTTGTCATAACCCGAATCATAGTCCATGCGCTGGTAGTAGTA
This sequence comes from Fibrobacter sp., assembly GCA_045598645.1. GTDB lineage: Bacteria > Fibrobacterota > Fibrobacteria > Fibrobacterales > Fibrobacteraceae > Fibrobacter. Next base: position 25,612 of record JAZLMK010000009.1, on the reverse strand, counting down.
CGCATCGCCGTCCACCTGGAAAGTGGCAAAGCCGTCGTGTTCCACACGCAAGGAAACCCTCATAGGCGACCCCATCGACATTACTGCAGAACAGTCAAAAGGACCGTTTATATCGTAGCGGCACTCTTCAGAATAGTAGTAAGAGAACCTTCTATTGAAAATATCCCCGCTATTATTGCCAACCCCCCAGTCGTTTCCACAACCGGCCATAGCAAGCAAAATGAACAACAGTAGAATCTTCTTCATGTTTTCCTAAAAAAAATCCCCCGACTCACGCCAGGGGAAGTTAAAGACAAATTAACGTCTATTCCTCGGATTCGTAATCCCCGTGGATTTCCTCTTCCGCTTCTTCGGTGTCGGCATCCTGGTACTGTTCCGGAGCCTGCAGGTCGCGGGTACTTCCGTACTTGCGCTTTTCTTCGTCGGTCAGCTTGTTGCTGTACACGATTTCTTCCTGTTGCTGATCCTTAGCAGCTTCTTCCTCCTGCAAGACCTTCTGGCCTTCTTCCAGGCGACGCTTGATGCGGGCGTCTTCCATTTCCTTGAGGTTCGTACCCACCTTGGCCTGGCCTTCGGACATCACGTAGCGTTCGTTGGCTTCATCCATGGCGTCCTTGATTCCAACGAGACGGCCATTGCCATCGACTTCGAGACCAGCCTTGCGAAGAGTGGAAAGCGGCAAGCGACGAGCGGCAATCTTGTATTCTTCCTTGAATTCATAGCCGTCAGGGCTAATGGCGTTGGCTTCATCTTCAGTGACATAATCCAAAGCTTCTTGCCAACGAGATCCCTGCACACAGGACGTAAAGCCTACAAGGGCAGTATCAATCGCTTCCGGGTCATCGGACCTGGATCCTGCACAACCGGAAAACACAAGAGCGGACAAAGCCAATCCCAACAAAAGTTTTTTCATAGGGTCTACCTCCGAAAAAAAAATCCCATGACAAATATACAACATTTACGTCACAATTTTCAAAGATTTCTCAAATTTTGCATAACTCTATGTATTTATTGCAGTTATGACGCCATTTTCCGTTCCGTTTTTTCTATTTTCATGCCCGTTATGAGCGAAAGTGCAGACATTTACCGTATAAAGACCATCGACAACCGCGAAATCATACTTATTGGGACAGCGCATATTTCACAGGCCTCCAAGGAACTCGTGCGTGCAACCATTGAAGAAGAAAAACCTGATACAGTCTGCGTAGAACTTGACGAAGGGCGGTTGAAGTCTATCCAAGAACCGGACCGCTGGAAAAATACGGATCTCAAACAGGTCATCAAGAAAAAACAGTTGGCCACGCTCATCGCGAACCTCGTATTGGGGTCTTACCAAAAACGCATGGGCGCCCAGACTGGAGTGAAGCCCGGTTCCGAACTCAAGGAAGCCGTCGACGTGGCCGAAGCCGCAGGACACCAGTTGGTGCTGGCGGACCGCGATATCAAGATTACCCTGAAACGCACCTGGGCCTGCACCCCGTGGTACCGCAAGTTGAGTCTTCTGGGCGGACTTTTCGGAAGCATTTTCGACAAGACCGAAATCAGCGAAGAAGACCTTGCAAAAATCAAGGAGCAAGATGCCCTGAGTGCCATGATGCAGGAATTCGGCAAGACTTTCCCCGAAGTGAAGCAAGTGCTGATTGACGAACGAGACCAGTACCTGGCCAGCAAGATCAAAAGCGCTCCCGGACAGAAAATCGTCGCAGTCGTTGGTGCAGGACACGCCAAGGGCATTACGAGCATCATCAGCGAAAACAAGGAATTGCCTGACGAGGAATCCATCACTGCGATTCCGAAGGGCGCCCCAATCTGGAAGATTATCGGATGGCTGATTCCCATCGCCATCGTCGCAAGCATTATTTTCGTAGGCTACGAAGCCGGTGTAGAAAAGGCCGGGCAGCTAAGTCTACAGTGGGCCATGCTCACTGGCGGTGGCGCCATGCTCGGAACGATTATCGCAGGCGGCCATCCACTCACCATACTGGTAGCCTTGGTCGCCGCTCCGTTTACCGGCCTCACACCTCTTATCGGAGTCGGTTTTTTCACGGCACTCACCCAGGTATACATGAGGCCGCCGCGCGTGTCCGAAATGGAAACTCTGACTGACGACATTTGGCAGGTAAAGCGCTGGTGGAAAAACCGCGTAACACGTGTGATACTTTGCTTTTTGTGCCCGGGAATCCCCGCTATTATCGGGAAGATTCTCGCCATTTTGAAAATCTACGAAGCCATGTAAAGCGCACGTCGCCACGTAGACCTAGGATGCAGGGCAACATGTTCCATAGACAAACCGAAATAATATTTCTATAATTGGAATTACCTTGGAGAGATGCCAGAGTGGTCGATTGGGCCGGTCTCGAAATCCGGAGACTGTCACAGGTCCGAGGGTTCGAATCCCTCTCTCTCCTCTGAAACGAAAAGGACACCCTTTATGGGTGTCCTTTTTGTTTCAGATAGGGTGGATTCACGAACCCTCGGAGAGGGTTCGACAGCCGGCGGCGAAACGAAGTGAAACGCCGACGGATGGGATTTTGACCGCAAGGTCAAAACCCGGAGGGTTGCGCAGGAACGAAGTGACCGCGCAATCCAATCCATCTCTCTCCTGTGAGAGAGGGTCAGTCTCTCTCCTCTGAAAACAGAATATGGAGCCCATCGGGCTCCATATTTTGTTTTTAGATAAGGGATTTCACGAACCCTCGGAGAGGGTTCGACAGCCGGCGGCGAAACGAAGTGAAACGCCGACGGATGGGATTTTGACCGCAAGGTCAAAACCCGGAGGGTTGCGCAGGAACGAAGTGACCGCGCAATCCAATCCCCCTCTCTCCTATGAGAGAGCGTCAGCCTCTCTCCTGCGGTATACTCCACTCTTGGATTTCCCGTATCCGTTTTCTAAATTTGGCTCAAATTTTAGTCTAACGACCTAACGAACTTCAGGTTTATAAGCGCGGGTGCGCTTCGGGGCTTTTCGGGATTCCTCAAGGAATCGATTGATAGTGCGGCACGGGCCGCAGATGAGGTTCACTGGTCAAAAAGGTGGACACATGAATACCGAAGATCGTATTCCCGAAGAGGATATCGACCCTAAATCCAACATCGCCATGGAAGCGGACGCTTTCTTGGAAGCCATTGCCAGCGGTGCCGACGAAGACGAAGCAGACGAAGCGGCTTTCTTCGCCGTGAATCCTGACGGGATCGTCGTAGACGACGATGACAAAATCGTGAACGTCGGAAAGAAGGCTTCTAAAAAATTCAAGGTTGGTGAAAAAGCCGAAATAGTGGATGCGGACGAAGCAGAATCGACCGACAACAGCACGGAAGTCGAAGAACGCGACGAAGATAATGTCGAAGACTTAGCAAACGACAGCGCAGAAGACGATGACACGCTTAAATTCGAAGACCTCGGGCTCTCGGACGAAGTACTCGCCGCCATCAAGGCGATGAACTACGTGACTCCCTCGCCCATCCAGGCCAAGGCGATTCCTGCATTATTGCAAGGTGCGAATCTTCTGGGCACAGCCCAGACGGGCACCGGCAAGACAGCCGCATTTGCGCTCCCGTTGCTTTCGCGTTTGGAATTCAACGGCCACGATACGTCGGTCCTTGTTCTTACGCCAACCCGCGAACTCGCCATCCAAGTGGCCGAAGCCATACAACAGTACGCGACAAACCTGCCGAAAGTTCATGTGGTGCCCGTGTACGGCGGCCAAGACATCGCCGTACAGATTCGCGCCCTCAAGCGCAAAGCGAACGTCATCGTCGCCACACCAGGGCGCCTTATCGACCACATCAAGCGCGGCACCATCACCCTTGGCGCAGTAAAGGCCATCGTCTTGGACGAAGCCGACGAAATGCTTGACATGGGATTCATGGAAGACGTGGAAACCATTTTAAAGGAAATCCCCGAAAACGCCCAACGCGCACTCTTCAGCGCCACCATGCCCGACGACGTAAAGAAGATTATCGACCAGCATCTTGGCGATTACGAAGAAGCCTGCATCGAAAGCAAGACCACCACAGTGGAGAACATCCATCAACGTTATTTGATGGTGAAGAACGAGCACAAAATCGAAGCCCTGGCCCGCGTTTTGGAAGGCGAAGAATTCGATGGCGTACTGATTTTCGTGCGCACCAAGCAAAACACTACCGAAGTTGCGGAAAAACTCGAAAGCCGCGGCTTCAATGTGGCTCCACTCAACGGCGATTTGGCACAGAGCATGCGCGAACGCACCATCAACCGTTTGAAGATGGGTAAGCTCGACATCGTTGTAGCAACAGACGTCGCTGCACGCGGCATCGACGTGGACCGAATTTCCTTGGTGGTGAACTACGACGTCCCCTTCGATACGGAATCCTACGTACATCGCATCGGACGTACAGGCCGCGCAGGACGCAGCGGCGAGGCCATCTTGTTCCTCACGCCGCGCGAAAGAAAGATGCTCAAGATTATTGAACGCGCCACTCGTCAACCCATTGAACTGATGGAGATGCCCACAGCCGACGTAATCAGTGCAAAGCGAGTTGCCGCCTTCAAGAACAAAATAAAGAGTGTTTTGAGTTACGGCGAATTGGACAAGTTCCAAACCTTGGTTCAGGAACTCGTCCTCGAAGGCAACAATCTTACAAACGGCGAAGAAAACGCAGACGGAAACGTCACTCCGATTACCGCCGAAGAAGTCGCCGCCGCCATCATAAAGATGTACCAGAAAAAGCAGCCACTGTTCCCGGAACTTGCGCCGCTTGACGCACCGCGAGCCGCGCGCCGCGAAAAGGAGCGCAGCGGTCGCGACTTCCTCGGAAATGCCGCAGGTGATTCAAATGATTTCGGCCTGAGTGGTGACGAAGCAAAGCGCATGCGCAAAGAACGCAAGGAAGGCTTGAACGGCGTCGAGGAAGGATTCCTTCGCTACTACCTGGGCGTTGGCCGCATTGATCACGTGACTCCAAAGGACATCGTAGGCGCCATCGCCGGCGAAGGAAACATCAACTCGAGCAACATCGGACGCATTAAGTTATTCGACAAGTTCAGTACCGTTGAACTTCCCGAGACTTTACCCGAAGACGTTCTGGAAACTCTTTCGAACATGACCATTCGCGGGAACGACGCCAGGTTCCGCGTGATGACGGACGAACCTCCCGAAGGCCCCACCAAGGGAACGCGCCCGCGAGGAAATCGCGGGGAACGCCGCAGCTACCATCGTGACGACCGCGGCAACTTCCGCAGGGACCGAGGAGGATTCGGTAGCGAGCGCGAATTTGGCGACCGAGGCGGACGCAGCGGATTCGGCAAGAATCGCGAAGAACGTAGACGTGAAAAATTCGGCGACAAGCCGTTCCGCAAGGATCACGACGAACGCGATTTCGGCGACAAGCCGTTCCGCAAGACCCGTCGCTTCGGCAGACATTAGCCAAGCGCAGAACAATACTTATGGATCCCGTCGGGGGCAAAGCCCCCTCCAGGATGACTACGGTTTTTACAAATCCAATCGCATCACAGCGATAAGACGACACTTTTTGTCAATTCAACACTCCGGAAGGAACAACGTGACTGACGGAGTCCAAAATGACAGCACTATCTAAATTTTCACGATTTCATCGCAGAGATCGCAGGCAGCCTTGCGATGCGTAATGATGACCATCGTCTTTTGCGGATTCGCAGCAAAGAGGCGGCTGTAAAGTTCACGTTCAGTTTCTTCATCAAGAGCCGAACTGATTTCATCGAGAAGCATGATCGAACCCGGACGCAAAAGGCCACGCGCAATCGCGATGCGTTGAGCCTGGCCTTCACTTAGACCTGCACCGCGTTCGCCCAGTTCAAAGTCAAGAGCGTTTGGCAAATCCTCAACAAATTCGGCACAGGCGATTTTCAAGACACTCCAGAGTTGATCATCGGTCGCATCGGGTTTTGCAAGTTGCAGATTGTAGCGCACACTCCCGCTCATCAGGGAATTCCCTTGCGGCACAAACACGAAATTTTCGCGATCGGGTGCATAAACAGAACCGCTATTCGGTTTCACAAAGCCAAGGGCCAAGCGGAAAAGTGTCGTTTTCCCAATTCCCGTTTCTCCCATGACAGCAGTCTTTGATCCCGCCTTGAATTCGTGGCTGAAATCTTTCAGGATTTCGGAATCGCCCTTGGCATAACGGAACGTGACATTTTCGAAACGGAGGGTCGCGACGCTTTTTTCAGCGACGCTTTTTTCAGTGGCAGAACCAACCTCGTTCATAGCAGTTTCAGCAACTGCACCTCCTTCCAATTCTTCCAACCTATCGATACTCGCCGTCGCATGGATTACTTGCGGAGCCATGTTCAAAAGCGAAAGCACCGGATTTTGAATCATGCCCACAAGTTGCAAAAAAGAAGTCATCACACCAAAAGTAATCGTGCCATTTCTGAGTCCAAGACCGCCCCACACAAATGCCATCATGTAGCCGAGCCCGAAAGTGCAACTGAAAACGAATCTACTTCCAATCGTAAAACGCGCCCTGTGCATCACGTTTCCACGCAAACGATTCTGTTCCGAATCCAGTTTGTCCATCATGAAGTTTTCACTTCCGAGAGAACGCAAAACTTCGTTGTGTTCCACTCCCTCTTGTACATGTACCTGTACGCGACTTTCAGATTCGCGAATGGCGAGTGTCATCTTGCGCATTTTATGCGAAACGAACTTTCCAAGCACAACTGCAACCGGAGTGAAAAGTACCAGCGCCCACGCCAAGCGAGCATCGAAAAAACGCATCAGCAGGAAAGCTCCCAAAAGTTGCAATCCCGTCACAATCGCCTGGGGAATCACAATCAAGGAAACATCATTGGCGCTTTCGACATCCTTCGAGAATCTGGATGTGACATCGCCCGAATGCATAGCAAGTTCGCCATAGAGTTCACGACGGAAAAGCGCCGAAAAAAGACGAAGTCGGATTTCGTTCACCTTGCGGGCGGTACACGACACTGTCAAATAATTGTACATCTGTCGTACAACAACGCCACCGACGATGGTCGCCACCAAAAGCGCAATCATGCGAATTACATCTTGATCGTTCCCTTCGCGGATGGTCTCATCGATAAAGCGCTTGCTTAGGCACACCAGCAATAGGGAAAGTGCCACTTGGGCACATCCCAAAAGAATTCGCAAAGCGACATTGAATCTCGCTCCGCTAGTGTTTTGCCAAAGCCAGCCTACGTACTTCATTCAACCACGTTCACTTTTTTCCATTCATCCAAAATCTGAGCGACATCAAGCAAAGCCTGTTCCTTGGCAACCTCGTACTCTTCACAAAGTTTTTCAGCCAAACTTTCCACCGAAAATTCGCCAAGTTCCGCAGCGCATTTCCACAAGAACGCGGCCGTTTCGTTAAGGCACAGAAGACGCCCGAAATCAAGGGCTCCAAGCCCTTCGCCCATAATCACCTGTTCACCGCAGACATCGCGCAGCACAAATCCCGGTTTGATTTTCATAGTCTCTCCAATTTATTCTTAATTCTATAAGGCAATAATAGCCATTTTCGCACAGGTTTCAGAATCATCCACAATTTTGCAGCAGCCTTGCGCGGGCCAAAATCAAGGGAACGCCGGCGTCCACGGGCATTCACAACTGCAACGGCACGGGCACGCACGTCAGCGACGCAGCAATGCTCTACGCCTATCAAGTTTCCGTCACCCATGAGCGTCAAATTTTCGCCATCCATTTTTACAATGCGATGAATCACATAACGGTTGCCGTCAACCCACGCCAGCACGACATCGCCAATTTTCAGGGATTCAAATTTCTCCAGAATCACGCTTTCGCGGCCGCCCACAATAAACGGAAGCATGCTGCGACCATTCACCGGGAACGTCACGCTCACACCCTCGCCAACAAAGCGAATGGCTTCGGCAAGAATCAAGTCGTCATTCACAGAAACGTTTTCGTTCATCTTCAAAGTCCCGCGCAATTATTTCGTTGCACGCTTATTTTCGACAACAGTTTCACAGCAAATTTTTGCGGCCGCCTCGTCGGGCAAGCAATCCAAATGGAACATGTCCACATTTTTTGCAATTTCGTTTTCCGTTCGATGCAGGCCATCGGCAATTTCCTTGTTCCAGCGCATTCCAGAAATACTCGGCAGCAAAGCCAAGTACGCTTCAATTCCAGCAATGGACCGAATTTTATTGAACGGCGCTTGACTCAAATCCACTATGGCACCCAAACGCACGCCTTTATTTATATAGCACGGAGTTTTCCCGCTCCACGGAGAGCCATAGACCCAAGCGCCATCTTGCCTAAGGCAAACCACAGGATTGTCATCATTCAAAAGTTCCGTTCCGCTAATATGTTTCAGCCACAACCTGGCATGCGTACTTTTTCCTGTTCCGCTTTTGCCAAGGAACATATAGCCATGGTCTTTGTACGTCACTACCGCCGAATGGAACAACACGACATTTTCCTTAGCAGAAGCCAAGGCGTACATAATCATGAGGGAATTGTTTAGCGCAAATTTGGGAAAGCAATCGTTCAACAGAACCTTCGCCTTGCTAAAGTCACCGGAACAAATCAACGTTCCCGTAAAACGGCCCGCCAAAAGGAATTCGAAAACATTTTCGCCCATGCTGTTGCGACCGCAGAGAATAGACTGTCCTTCCTCTGTTTGGCGCACATCTTCAGTAAAATCGACACGTTCCTTTTGCCATTTCACACTCACGTCAAACACATTATCCTGCTCTCCGTCAGAGGCTTTCACAAAAAAAGGAACGTAATTATCAAGAAGTTCGGCAGCAACTTTTTCCAAGCCATCGGACAAACTAACAGAAAACTTAATACCAGCAACTTCGTACACGTTTTTCATCATCTCGGCACATTCCTTATCGAAAGTTTTCGGAGCTTTATCCGCAACGGAATATCTCTGACAAATTGTGGCCAATAGTCAAGAGAACACCAAAGGACTTCCCAAAAATCAAACTTTGCCCGGTTAAATATGAATATTCTCTTTTTGAACCAACGGCGAACAAAATTCATCTTTTCTTCGATCCCGTAACGACCAAAGTTTCCACCCTCAACAGCAACGTTCAACAGCCACTTTCCACGGAATTCATCAGGTTCGCAAAGCATCAAGTCGCGATTCAATTTAAAAACCGTCTGCAAAACCCACATCAGGGCGCCTGCGATATGAAAAAGTCCCATGGGTTTCAAGCGTGAAGAAAGTCCCTCGCGATCACTCGCAGTAGATACTTTCAACAAGATATAGTAATCCATCAACTGGCGGAAACCGATTCCTCCACCAACAAAATGCCTTTGAATATGCGACAACTGCATTGCGAGAGCAAACTTTATGCTGGGCACGTAAAAGCCTTCGGGCGTCATAAAATACTTGTCGAGTTCCGTCTTCAAGTACTTTTGCAACGGACGGGAACTTACCGGATTCCAATTTCCAGAAGAAGGCTTGAAATGGACTTCGACCTCCACGCCTTTCTCATTCGTCGGCAGATGAATATGATGTCCGATCGCCCAACCTCGTGCAAAGCCCAGTTTTTTCAGGGCTTTCTGTATTTTTTTAAGTCCACCTTCCACCCAGATATCAATATCGCCGGGCTGCCTTGAGAAGGCATCGGGATACAAGCGAGCATTAGCGGGGCCTTTCAATATAAACGAGCGCATTCCAAGTTGCGCAAACATTTGTGTATAGCGCGTCGCCTCACCATTCAGAAGTTCATTAAAACCTCTGATATTTTCAACCTCACTCGCCCACTGGAACATAATTTCCATGGGCGGCTGCACATCGCGCGGCAACTTTCGCAAAGCAGAATACACAACACCAAGTACAAGTTGTCTCGTAGCCTCGTCGTAAATTGCCGTCCATTCTTCATTGGAAATTTTCGCAAACGGTTCCCCACTACCGCAAGCGATACGCAACAACTTGTAGAAATTTTCCAGGCACATAGACAATCTTAAATTATAAAAAAGATTTCAAATCCGGCTTTTTCACGTCTTCCGGCTGCACAACCGCAATCGTGTACTTGCCCGAGTCAAATACATTCCTGACCGTTTCGACAATTAGGCTTTCGTCCATTTTATCGATTCGTCGTTCCACAAATTCCATCGGGTAAAAACGCCCCAAGTGAAGCGTCTGTTCCGCAAGTCGCATCACACGCTTTTCCGGGGAATCGGCCCCCAGGCGCAAGCCCCCAATAACGTTCGTCTTGGTGCGGGCCAACTCATCCTTGCCAAAACCGTCCTTCAAAAAACTGCGGACTTCGTCTATTGCAAGCGAAAGCGCCTTTTTGAGTTGTCGCGGTTCCGTTGCCAGAGAAACACCCCAATCCATGCAATCGCGGTAAATATCAGCCGTCGAGTACACGGAATACGCGAGGCCATTCTCTTCGCGGATTTTTTGGAACAAGCGGCTCGCCATACCAGCGCCAATCGCCACATTAAACAGCGAAAGCGCATAGCGAACATCCTCATTGAGGTCAGTATAGCCAAAGCTCGTGCCCCAGAACAAATTGGATTGCGTAATATCTTGTTTGCCTACAATCTTCACGGAATTGCGACTGGTATAAATATCATGTGGCAAATTCTTTCCCGACTTTTTGCGAGAGAATTTCTTTGCACACAAATTCACCAACTCTTCGTGATTGACTTTGCCCGCCGCACAAACGTAAATGGGCATATCGTTTAGCACTTGGCGTTGGTAATCCCACATTTGCTCGTTGGTAAGGCCACGAACATCCTTGACCTTTCCCGTAATGGAATGCGCGATGCCACAGCCCTTAAAATGAGCGGCGTTAAAAACATCACCCGCCAATTCCTCGGGAATATCATCGTAACTGCGAATTTCCTCAATAATGACCTTGCGTTCCTTTTCCATCTCGGCTTTTTCGAAGCGCGGGTTCATGAGCATGTCGGCAATCACATCTATTGCGAGCGGGACATCTTCGGCAACAACGTTCGCGTAAAATCCGGTTTCCTGTCGAGTCGTGTAGGCTTCCAAGTTTCCGCCTCGATCCTCAATGCTATGCGCAATTTCCAGTGCGCTTCGATTTTCGGTTCCCTTAAAAACCAGATGTTCATAAAAATGGCTGAGTCCGAATTCACCCTTCTTTTCGTGACGAGAGCCTCGCGGAAGCCAAGCCCCCACCGAGGTCGAGAAAGCGTGCGGCATGTAGTCGGTCTGCACAATCACACCGTTCGAGAGAATCGTTTTTTGGTAGGAAGTCTTCTGAAAATTTTTCATCGGTATACAAGATAGAAAAGCAAATGTGCTAAATAGAAAAGCGCCTCACCGTTTTACGGGCGGGGCGCAATTTCTCGCGTTTGCTAAACTAGTTCAAGTCACCTAAAATTAGGCGGCCTTCACAACGTCCACGACCTTGGCAAAAGCTTCGGGATCGCTAACGGCCATATCGGCGAGAACCTTGCGGTTCATCTTGATGTTGGCCTTGGACAGCTTGTAAATGAACTGGCTGTAGCTGATGCCATGTTCGCGAACAGCAGCGTTCAAGCGAGTGATCCACAGAGTGCGGAAGTCACCCTTCTTGTCGCGGCGATGGGCGTAGGCATATTGACCGGCGTGGGCTACGGCGTCAATGGCAAGGCGAATATTGCTCTTGCGACGGCCATAGAAACCCTTGGCGGCCTTGAGGATTTTTTTGCGGCGTTCGCGGGAAGGAACTCTGGATTTTGCGCGTGGCATTCTTACTCTCCTTATGCTACTACAAGCAGACGCTTGACGTGATAGGTATCGACTTTCTTAACGAGAGCGCCCTTACGAAGGTTACGCTTACGCTTAGTGGTCATCTTGGCTTGAATGTGGCGCATGCCAGCACGCTTGAACTTGACATGGCCGGAACCAGTCACGCGGAAGCGCTTTTTAGCACCGCTGTGTGTTTTCATCTTAGGCATTTTTACCTCGTAGGTTAATGTTAAGCCTCACCTGCTGCCTCTGGCTCGGTTACGGGCTTCGGTGCCTGGTCTGCCTTTTTGACAGAACCCGCACCACGTTTAGGACCGTAGATAGAAAGCATTGTGTTGCCTTCCACCCGCGAATCCATTTCCAATTCGCCAAACTGGGAAAGGTCTTCCTTGGCCCTTTCCATAAGGCGCTTGCCGTAGTCCATGTGCGCCATTTCGCGTCCACGGAACTGCATAATAAGTTTCACCTTCATGCCGTCTTGCAGGAACTCGCTCGCCTGCTTGATGCGGTACTGGTAATCGTTCTCGGCAGTCTTCGGGTGCATCTTGATTTCTTTCAGTTTCACCACGTGCTGTTTGGCCTTTGCTGCCTTCGCCTTTTTGACCTGTTCGAACTTGTACTTGCCGTAGTTGATGATTTTGCATACAGGCGGCTTTGCGTTCGGAGAGACTTCCACCAGGTCCAGTCCGGCGTCCTTCGCCATCTGCAATGCCTTGTTCGTCTCGATGACAACAGCTTCGCCGTCCTCCTTGATGAGACGAATCGGGGAGATATGGATATCTTCGTTGATACGGGTTCCGTCACTCGGACGGTTGGGCATGCGACGATCGCGCGGATTGGGGAACAAGAATTACCTCTGTATAATGGTTAATGTGGGCGAAAATTTAGCAAGTTTTCAAAAAATATCCAATATCTTTTCAAGAACCCCTTTATAAAAAGGGGCTTTTTTTATACATTTAAGGGTGTTGCGGCGGTAGCTCAATGGTAGAGCCTTAGCCTTCCAAGCTAATGGTTGCCGGTTCGATCCCGGTCCGCCGCTCGAAGACCCTTCTCCGGAAGGGTCTTTTTTTGTCATTTCGAGGTTTTTCACACCTACCGTCATCATCTTTTGCAACGGACGGAATAGAAATTCTTTACCGCAACGGTCATCGTCGGTTCAATCGTACTGACACTTTCAAACGACACATTGTCGAGGCCAATGACAAGGGCGTAAGAATCCGAAGTCACGAAAGTCGCATTCAAACCCACGCTAGCATTACAGTATTCCGGGTCGATAGCCTGTAAAATCACATTGCAAGAACCCGCGAGCAAGGCAGAAAAGCCGAACTTATTTGTAACACGGCCAAGTTCATCGACTCGGTCCACCAGGTAAAGACTCTGCTCTACAGGATTCATGCCGACTCGTTCAAGAAGCCTTTCGTATTCGGCGCGACTAGGCAAATGCCAGCCCGCAGGGCATGCGAGCTGAGCGGACTCAACAGTATAATAACGTCCATACACTTCGCAACCGGCAGGGTCGGAACACAAGGAACCATCCATTGCGACCTTCATATTTTCAGCAATCCAGTCAGAGTTCGTCCCGTCGGGATCAGTGCCTATGGTCACCACCTTGTAGGTTCTGCCATCACGGTCGTCTACAATAGTAGAAGCGCTATGCGAAAGGATTTCTTTTTCAAAGGAATCCAAAAAAATCCGTTCCGGAGATGCCAGAGTATCGCTTATACCAACATCGGCGGATCCTGCCGGATTGGTGTCGGCAGCAGAATCGCCAGAATCTCCGCACCCAGAAAAAAAACAGGGCAAGCCCCAAGGTCAGCAAGCCAAAAGACTTCAATCCACAATACGCCATAGACACTCCTTGGTTTTATTTTCTTTCAAAGAAAAAAAATAAAAAAAACAGCGAAAATGACAAGTTCTCTTTCAAAAATAATTTTCCAATTGTGAAATTCGTCAACACAACAATCTTTTTGCGAATAAGATTTAGAAACCTTTAAACTTTCCACCGAACTTTCTACATTTACAACCGAAAAAAGAGGTCAGCATGTTTTTCGAGACAGCCATCGCACACCAACTGCCGAACTACACCAAGGAATCCGATTCTGCCTACGGCGAAACCCTGGCACCCCTCAGTTACAAAGATGAACTGAAGGTCAAAAACGAGGCCATCAAGGAATTCTGGGAAGTGAACAGGCTCCCCCGCGGCCCGCAGCCGGTGGTGGCAAGCCCCATGCCCAGGAACTACCGCACGACAAGCAAGCGCCGCATCGAAATGAACCCGGGCGACCTTCGATTCAATGCTTACGACAGCATTCTGGAACCCGAAGAGCATAACGCGATTTACCGACTGCTTTTCGAGAAGTTGATTACGCCTGCATACAAGCCCCTCGCCTACGCGCTCAACTGGATTATTATTCGCGGCACCTACAAGTATCGCGTAGTCATTTTCAACGTAAAGAAAATGGACGCGAACATCGTGCGCAAACTGAAGCAGATTTCAGAAGTGCTTAAGCAGAGTCCGTTCCATGTGACCGCCGCACACGCCTACCTGGACACGACCGAATCCGACTACTACCTGGAATCCAAACGCCCCACCGACGGACTCGGATTCAAACAACTTTTTGGACCGCGCGAACTCTCGCTTGACCTTGGGCATTTCCGCCTCAAGTACCCAGTCACGGGTTTCAGCCAGATTAACGAAAGCCAGATTCATAATTTGATCAAGGCCGCAGGCCGTCTCCTCGGTCTCGAAGCGGGCGACAAGTTCCTTGACCTTTATTGCGGTTACGGACTTTTCAGTTTCGCCCTCGGCGAAGCTGCCAAGAGCGTACTCGGAGTGGAATGGGAAGGCCCGAGCATCGAAAGCGCAAAGGCAAGCGCCAAGTTCCTAAAGAAAAATTACCGCTTCATTGCCGGTAAAATCGACGAGCAGTTTGTGCAAATGCGATTGCCAAGAGCCATACCCGGCGAACCGGAACGCATTCTGCTCGATCCACCACGTAAAGGCTGCGAACCGGGAGTCATCCGCGCTCTCGCCATGCGCAAGCCCGTGCGCGTCTGCCATGTTTTCTGCGGCACCGACGAAATCCCGGATTCTCTCAAGGAATGGGAACGCTACGGTTACCGAGTCAAGGAGGTTCTGCCGCTCGACCTGTTCCCCGGCACTCCGCACCTTGAAACGATTGTCGCATTAGAAAGAAAATAATTCCGAGAAGGCCCAAGAATGGAGAAATCATCAAGCGGTTCGCAGCCAGAGAAACTTTGGACACAAACCTTCGTCATGGTGGCTGCCGCAAACTTTTTGCTGTTTTTCAGTTTCTACCTTTTGCTTCCGGTGTTGCCGCTTTACCTTTTTGACAAGTTCAATGCGGGCAATACCGAAGCGGGCATTGTCATATCGATGTACACCGTAGGGGCGCTCGCCTGCAGGCCTTTTGCCGGATTCCTCGTGGATACGCTCAGCCGCAAGCCACTCTACTTTTGGACGTTCTTCCTGTTTTCCACATGCTTCATCGGATACAAGGTTCTCGGCCTCATTCCGCTTTTGGCAGCACTGCGTTTTGCGCATGGGCTATTCTTCGGGATTTCCACGACGGCAAGTAACACCGTCGCCATCGATTCGCTCCCGGCAAGCCGACGCGGCGAAGGAATCGGCTACTTCGGCGTGAGCGTGAATCTCGCCTTTGCCACGGGCCCCATGACGGGCATGTTCCTCTACGAAAGTTTCGGCGAAAACATCATCTTCGCTACATCCATTATTTTGTGCATCATCGGCCTCGTACTCGTCGCACGCCTCAAGGTAAAGCCTCGCGAAAAGAAGCCGCACGCACCGCTTTCGCTCGACCGTTTCTTCTTGACAAAGGCCATTCCGCAATTCGTGAACTTCATCTTCGTCGGTTTTGCCTACGGCCCGGTGACCAACTACATTTCGATTTACGCCAAGGAACTCGGCATCGGCGGAAGCGGCTGGTTCTACGCATTGATTGCGGCTGGGCTTATCTTGAACCGCATCATGACAGGGCGTTTAATTGACCGCGGTTACCTTGTTCGCCTTGTAGGCATCGGCATGACGATTATCGTCGTCGCTTACCTGATTCTCGCATTCTGCCACAGCCCATTTGCGTTCTTCGCATCGGCATTCCTCATCGGCACAAGCCTCGGCCTCATCTTCCCAGGGTATCAGACGATGTGCGTGAACCTCGCACGCCATGACCAGCGCGGCACCGCGAACAGCACTTACTTGAGCGGCTGGGACATTGGCATCGGCTCGGGCATTCTTGTAGGCGGCGCCATGGCAAGCCACTTTGGCATGCACCAGCAAGTTTTCGTTGCAAGTGCCGCAGCCCTCATCATCGCAGATCTCATGTTCTGGTTCTGGACAAGCAAGCACTACGTCAAGAACAAACTAGAAGGAAACTAGTTTCGCGATTAACACGCAAAAATGGCGAATAATCAAGAAAATCGCCACTTTACGTAGTTATCAAAAATTTACAGTCTGCCAGTCCGAATTTTAAGTAGATTAAAATCGGGTTGGTTCTAAACGGAGATACTTTCATGTATTATCGTCGTTTGGGTGTTTTGGCGTTGCTCGCAAGCAGTGCTGGGATGTTGTGGAGTTGTTCTGAAAATTCTAACGGCGACATTTCTTCGCCGGAAATAGAAAATCTTTCCTCTACAGGTTCAACAAGCGATTCCCTGGGATTGTCTTCAGCAAATTCCGGTGAAATCACGACTTCAGCAGGCTCTGCCGACAGCGCAGACAACGGTGCATCCGCAAGCACAAGCAGCGGAAGCATTAGCGGAGATGGCGAAACCGGCGGGGCTTCAAGCGGCAGCGGGTCTGCAGACGGTATTCCGCAAAGTTCAAGCGGCACAGCCTTCGATTACATCGCGCCCGTTGCATTTTCCGATACCATAAATGGCGCCGTTTTCAACATGGTGTACGTTCCCGGCGGCACATACACACGCGGCTGCGACAACTGCGAAGAACAGGACAAGATTTACGAAGCGCCCACACACAAAGTAACAGTCAGCGATTACCATATTGCAAATACCGAGGTCACCATTGGCCAATGGAATGCAGTCATGGGTGGCAAGAAGAACGTGTGGGAATCCGACAATGCCCCGAAAATCGGCGTCAGCTGGTTTGACGCGAACGATTTCGCCTGCAAGCTCAGTAAACTGACCGGGCACAACTACCGCTTGCTCACGGACGCCGAATGGGAATTCGCAGCCCGTGGCGGCAAGGAAGGTATTGCAGACAACTTCAAGTTTTCCGGAAGCAACACCATCGACGATGTCGCATGGTATTCCGAAAACAGCAGCGCTAAATCGCACGATGTCGCGACCAAGAACGCAAACAAGCTCGGGCTCTACGACATGAGCGGAAACGCCTGGGAATGGGTTTACGACTGGCTCGTCGCCTACACCGACGGTGAAAAAACGAACCCCGTACAACTCACTGGTTCAGGTAACAAAACACGCCGCGGCGGCAGCTACGATGAGCCAGCCGCATTCGCGAGAGTGAGCCGCAGAGCCATCCGTTCCAGGGACGGTGCCGCAGGCATGGGATTCAGAATCGGGGCCTCCACGGAACTTCCGCCGGGAATGCTTTCGGCCTGCGAAGCAGCAAACCCCTCCGACGCAGCTTGCAGCGGCGACAAGAATCAGGATTGTCGCTTGATTACCGCCGAAAACGAGGCGTGGGTCAGCGACGACTACACTGTAGTCATTGGCGCAAATGGCGTTGCCGCCGTTTCCGGATTTCCGAATGTTTCCGGTCAGTGGTACACGTTGAACAACCGCTCGTTCAACGTGGTCACAAAAACAGGCACAAAGACATACGCCTATTACGTGTTCAGCCAAGATGAACTGACCATGATTAGCGACGACGGCATTCCGTATCGCCTTTACAGGCGAAGCGCTAGCGAAACCAAGAACAAAGTAACGTTACCTACCGTAAGCAGTCCCAAAACACTGGCAGAACTTATCGCCGCCGTGGAGCCGGAGCGACTCGTAACAGACGAGCAAATCGCCCACCCCGACACAAGCGTTCGCGACCCGAGAATCATCGCCGCCGATGGCTACACCTGGTTCTTTGACGGGCGCTGCTGCGGCGGGAATCACAAGTACCGATTCCACTTGGACAAGAGCGGCGACGCCGAATTCGTAGTGATGGACTACGACGACAGCCACAAAGAAAACATACTCGCAAAAGGCCGCTGGTTCACTGTCGGAAACATCGGGCTGCATATCGTATTCAACGGTAAGTATTTCAACTACCTTTACACCTCCGGCGAACGCACCATGAGTTACAGCGAATACATGCCGGCAGGCCCGATTTTCTGCCATATTTCCTTCCAGAGTTACGAACGCGGGGACTTCAGAATTTTCAACCAGACTCCTTTCGACGAAAAGATCAAGCGCCCACGAGGCTTCAACGGCGAAAATCCCGTTTACGAGGCCGGCGATTATCAGTGGGGGTCGTAAGTGAAAATCACATTCGCACCTAAAAACACGCTCGCTTTCGCAGCGCTAACATTCTGCCTGTCCGGATTCATTGCCTGCGACGATTCCGCAAGCGCAAGCGAAGAATCAAACAAGCAACAATCAAACCAAGCAGAGGCTGCGTCTTCCGCACAGGAAATGCATTCTGAATCTTCCGACTGCGCCAATTTGGAAACGACTTCGGATGCTGCGGGCGCATCGTCAAATCTACATTCAACTCCTTCAAGCTCCTCGTTTGACGTGCGCCCCTCATCCACTATAAACATTTCATCATCAAGTTCGGAGGTAGCCACCTCTACAACATCCTCCTTGTCTTCAAGTGCACAAGTTCCCGTACAAATCGCTTTGGACAAGGATGGTTTCGCAACCGTCGCCGATGTTTACAAGAGCCTCGCCCCAAACGAAAAGGCAGTTTTCGTCATCCGCCATTCCGAACGCGAAAATTCCGTCACTATCGAAACGGAACTCACCGCAAACGGCATCAAGATGGCTGAAGACTTAGGAGCCACCCTCAAAAGTGACGAGGAATTTTCGTACATCACCTCTGGCTTTGTACGGACAAACGAAACGGCAAATCACATCGCCGCAGGTCGTGGCACACCGAATCCAAAGCTCATCACGAACTACGACATCACCGGAAACTGGTTCCTTAAAATCTCAGCCGACGAACTCGCCACATACGCAGACAATCTCGGAATGAAGGGGAGTTCCGTTGAACTCATGAGTCACTGGGCCTACGGCGAAGCCTACCCCGACGCCCTTTACGAACTGGAGCCCCGTGCAAAGGAATTCATGGAAACAGTCATTCTCAAGAATTTTCCCAAGTGGAACCGCGTAAGCATCATGGTTTCGCACGACATTTTCGTAATGCCCTTAGCCGTATACGGTTCGCAAAAGAAAGTGGCGCTCAAGTATTACGAAGACTACCACTGGATAAACTACATCGCTGGGCTCGCCATTATCGCAAACGAAGATAACGAACTCAGATATGTTCCCGTGAAGGGCGCGGATTCCGGTATCATTGACTACCTGGCCATATACATGGCAGAGCACAATTTGAAGTTTTGATAGCAAGAAGCAAAGAGCCGTAATCTAAAGATTTCTAGATTTTGTGCATGAAACCCTGGAAACTTCTTTCGACGGAATACTTGGTAAATGCGCCTTGGCTCAAGGTGGCAAAGGAAAAGTGCGAACTCCCGAACGGAAAAGTCATCGACGACTTTTATACGCTGTGGCAACCGGACTGGGTTTTGATTCTCGCACGCACCAAGGAAGGCAAGTGGGTCATGACGGAACAATACCGCCATGGCACAGGCGCTATCGCCTTGGAATTCCCGGCAGGCATCATCAACAAAGGCGAAACGCCAGAACAAGCCGCCGTGAGAGAACTCCAGGAAGAATGCGGGTATGGTTTAGACGAGAGACGAGAGACGACAACTGCGATAGGCGCGCACACGGTCTCTCTAGGTTCTTTCCCGGTGAATCCGGACAGGCATCGCGGCAAGTTCCATGTTGTATTCATCGACGGCGTCGTCCGCGTAGGCTCCACAAGCTTCGACGAAACAGAAGAAATCGAATCCTTCGAGTTTTCCGACGAAGAAGTCCAGAAGAAAATGCAGAGTGGCAAATTCACGCACCCGCTACAAATCGCGGGCTACTACAAGTGGAAATTGACGCAAAAATAATTACAGACTGGCTGACGACATGAACTGTCCTCGACCATTCTTCTGCGCATTGAACAAGGCCCTTTCTGCCTCTTTGTACATCTGTTCATAACTTAGAGTCTTGTTCTCCGTGGCATAAACACCCATCGAAATAGTCGCCGCCAATTCACCAGACATCAGTGCGTCCATAATCTTGCCGTGAATTTCCTGGGCACGTTCATACATGAAGTCCGTGCCCTTGCCCCCTTCAAAGAACAATGCCGCGGCAAATTCATCACCGCCAATACGACAGGACAAATCTGTTCCTCGCAAGGCTCCGCGTATCGCCTTCGCCACTCTCTGCAAGCATTCATCACCCGCTTCATAGCCATAGACGTCATTGAACGACTTGAATCCATCGACATCCATAGCCATGACCATCATCTTGAAATCACCCGTAAGGCGGTGGCTTTCCGCACCGGCCCGGAGCGACGATTCATTTAAAAGTCCTGTCAGGGAATCCTTGCGTTCCAAATAAGACGTAGGTTCCTTAGCCTTTTTCCGTTCATCGTTCATCATCATCTGCATCGCGTACGTACTGGCGTTGTCGTTGAAGATTATTTCACTACGATTTTCGCGTGCCGCGGAATCATAATACATACGGCCCATGCAGAACACATAAATCATGGAGCCGTCTTTGCAGAGCATCCTGTGTTCGAAATACGCCAACTGATTTTTCGACAAAGTTTCGGAAACCATGAACAAGTAGTCGGTCAAGTCTTCCGAAGGAATCAAGTCGCCCTGCGTAAGCTGACGTTCGCGAATATCGTCTCGAGAGTAGCCTGTAATACGCTCGAAGTTTTCGTCTACCGAGATGACTCTGTTTTTCTCGTCCAGAATATAACGGCTGTAATCTACCTTGTGTACATGGGCCCCAAGCAACACTGATTCAGGACTTTCGATATTTCTCGAAGCCATGGCCCCCTGTCGCGAGCCTTCGCCTGTACTTTCAGAAGCATCACTTCCGCCCATATCAAAATCACCCACAACCTGCAAAAATTCGGCAACGATGGCAGGGTCGAACTGTGTTCCGGCACAAGCTCTAAGTTCCTTGACAACAACTTCCTTGGAGAGGGGTTGTCTGTACGGTCTGGGGCTCATCATCGCACAAAAGGCGTCAACCACGCAAAGTACACGCGAAAGGAACGGAATTTGTTCGCCGCTCAGGCCATCTGGATAGCCCTTGCCATCCCAGCGTTCGTGGTGGTGCAAAGCCAAATCGGCAACATCCCTGAATTCATTCGAGCTCTTCGCAATTTCAAAACTCCTTTGCGGATGGGATTGCACCACTCGCCATTCCTCGCGAGTCAGTTGGCCCGTCTTTTTCAGAATTTCTTTCGGGACACCAATTTCACCTACATCGCAAAGCACGCAAAGCAATTCCAGATCGCTCTGTTCCTTGTCCGAAAGTTTCATTCGCGGTCCAAAGGCTCGACACAGCGCCTGCATATGCGAAATCTGATTTTCGGCATTGGGGTCGAATTCCTTTAAAGCGCGCATCACTGCAGACATTATCTCGGAATGCTTGGAACTTCTATCAAGCAACTTCTTTTGGCGCAGAGACTTTGTAGCCGATTCAATCGCCTTAAGAATATCCGGCTTTTGCGAAGTCACCATTTCCATGCCATACAGGAAACTTCCCGTAAAAACATTTTGAACGGCGGTCATGCAATCCTTGACACCCTCCATCGACTTTCTATGGCAAAGGACAATCAAGCGAGCATCTTCACCGCGCACAAAATACGAACCACTGGGGAAATGATTCCGCAGCAATTGAGCAAAATTTTCCAAAATTTTGTCGCCGTACAACCGGCCGCCCACATTATTCGCCACCATGAGGTTGTTGATATCGGCAACCACCACAATTTGCGGCAAGACAAATCTTCCCGCATTTTCCAGGGCGAATTTCTTGAAACTGTTCCAATTATGGCAACCCGTTACAGGATCCGTCTCGAAGCCTATATCCGAGAATACATAAAGATACCCGAGTAAGACTCCTGAAAAGTTCCTCAATTTTCTAAAGTCCAGTCGTAACGGAATATTTCCCGAAGGCAGCGTCATAAAGCACTGCAACGAAACCACATCCAGTTCTTGGTTCGGGTCAATGGAAATGTTGCAAGCATCCTCGAACTCTTTGCGTTTCAGGCCATCCTTGAAACGGACGACCTGCAACATACGCACGGCCTTGGTATTGCGCAAGACAATTTCATCGCTATAGTCAAAAAGGACAATGCCCTGCTCAACGTTTTCAAAAACGCTTTCCTTATAGTAATTGAGCATTATGTAACTTGAAAACTTGTACGCGAACAGGTACATGAAAATTTCCATCAAGCAATAGCCACTAACGGAATAATTCAAGTAACCCTGGTTACCCATCACGAAAACGGAAACAACATTGAAAGCCATTATCGCCAACATCGAAACTACAGTATACGAATACTGGCGACGGAATTCCTTGGGCACCTTGCGAGCGCGTTTAATCAACATGAGCAAGGTGAACAAAATCAGCACATAAGCGAGCAGGATATGGAAATAGTACAACGGATGCTGGGCACTGTACACAATTTTC
This sequence comes from Fibrobacter sp., assembly GCA_045598645.1. Classification (GTDB taxonomy): domain Bacteria; phylum Fibrobacterota; class Fibrobacteria; order Fibrobacterales; family Fibrobacteraceae; genus Fibrobacter. The sequence continues at coordinate 3,172 of JAZLMK010000009.1, read as the reverse complement.
GTGTACACCGAAACGGGCGTCCTGAACGCAAAATCCACGACAATGTTCGTGAACGGATTCACCAGAAGAGCCAAGACATCTACGCAGCACAAGCCGACAAAGGAGCGGACAAATCCCTGGACATGGCGGTTGTCCATGTACTTTGTGTAGTAAGCCGTAAAAATGACAAACATCATCAGCGCTGCGGTAATGCCTATCAAATGCAGCGAAGTCATCCATGCAAAAACAGTCAAGGAACTGCACAGCACCCTGGCAAAGTATGCAACAACACTTAAAGATGCCAAAATGCCAGCCATGGCAAGCCACGTAGCCATCCGGCCTTGGCGCAGCAGTTTTTTCACAGCCCAAAAAGTCAACGCCAATATTACCAGCGTAACACCAAGGTAGACATTTAAGACAGAGTAATGCATACCCCTTAATATACACTTAAAAAGGCTCTATGCAACCCCTTATCGCCGAACTTATCCTCTTCCTGTGATAATTCCAACTTGGAATATCCCGAAAAAACGCTTTTCAGTTCTATTTTTCTCTGATCAGCATAGTATTCGAACGCTATGCGGAAGGTTCGGTAGGCCAAAATTCCCGTTTTTCCATCGACATCAAGAGTTATCCGGCGCCGAGAAGAATCCAGGGGACCGTGGCAAAGTTGCACCTGGGCAAAACTCAAAAGATCGAATTCAGAGTGCGACTTGATCCATTCGTTCTGACTTGCAAAATTTTCGGAGCAGGAAACAAGCCAACTTTCACCAGATTGCTCATCGACCCAGCCCGCTTTAGCCTCCGGAAACGCATCTGCCATGGGAATATACGGTTTGATATCGAGAACCGGAGTTCCATTCAAAAGGTCCGCCTCATCTACATACAAAGTAAGACCTTCGATTCGCAAAAGGCGCACGCAACTAAGTCCAATCGGATTCGGACGATAAGGGCTGCGGCTCGCGAAGGTGCCAACACGGTCGCGGCCGACGGGCGGTACTGGCGGACGCGTCGTCGGGCGCCAGCCTTCGTTTTCATGGAACAGGAATATGACCCAGATGCGTTCGAAGCCATCCAAGTCACGAAGCGCAGTTTCGAAATTTCGACCTTTCGCAAGTTCGATACGCCCCGGATGCCCAGCAAACAGACGCCCCTGTCGGGGAACGTCGTACTTGTAGTTTGCTTCGCCGAAAAACGTACCGATAGGAGACATGAGAAGTTCGAGGCGTGAGGTTCAAGATTCGGTCGGTTACATCATCCTGGACCCCGTCGCTGCGCTCCAGGGTGACGCGCAAAAGGCAAGCTCCAGGGGGACGACATCTTGTGCAGTCATCCTCGACCAAGCGTAGCGCGGGAGGGGATCCACCGCCCTAGACCCCGTCGCTGCGCTCCAGGGTGACGTGCAAAAGGCAAGCTCCAGGGGGACGCAGCATTCACGCTTCAAAGGCGCTTTGCGCCGACCACAGGTTCTCTACCAGCAGTTAGCCCGAGCGGTCATTACATTAGCCCCTTAAGCCAAAGCGCAAAGAACTTGTCGTACACCACGTAGCCCTTCGGAGTCTGCATCACGTATTCCTTGTCCAGCAAGTATTCAAGAGCGCGATTCACGCTGCTTGCAGTCTTTAGGCCGCTTTTACGTACAAAATCACCCGAATTTACCGCAGACACACAGCCTTCGTAGGCAACGGCTATAAGCAGCTTGTTCTGATTCAATGTCAACACGTTCTGCATACGCTGGTATATATCCATCTCGGACATCATGATTTTCGTAATGCAAAGGTTCAAATCGTCCAAGCAAACACTTTCGGGCTTCATTTCGTACAAACGGTTCAATACCGCCTGCATATACCAGGTATGACCTTCCAAACGTTCGTACAAATCATGGAAAACTGGCTTCGGCAAGGCAATCCCCTTTTTCTTCATCCAGCCATTGGCAAATTCATAGTAGGCAGTTTCGTCAATCGCATAAAGATGGAAAATCTCCGTACTACGATAAAAAGGATGCTCTACGGAACTGAACATCTCGGACATCAGATGATGCTTGCTACCGGAAAAAATAAAATGGACATTCGGGCAGAACTGAATATAGGAGCGGAGTAAGGCCTCCACACCATCATCTTCGTATTCACCAATCTGCTGGAATTCATCGATAGCGACAAAACATTCCCTATCCGCATTTTTCAGATAATCAAAAATTTCCTTTAAAGTATTTTTCGTATCCTTCGGCTGAAATTCAATACCAGATTGCGGAAGCCCCGTCACCGGGTCCACGGTTACACTCATTTTACAGCTTTTGAAAGCCGCTACAGCAGCATTAAGCGCCTTCTTACCAAGACCGTCAAGAGTCCCCAAGACAGCCTTACCCAGGAACGCGGCAAAATTTTCCAAGGAGCGTGTAGGGAAAATATCCACATAAAAACAAGCCGCCGTTTTATCACGTTTTTTGATTTCATCAAAAACGCGGAGAATCAGCCCGGTTTTACCCATACGCCGTGGGCTAAGCAACGTAATATTGCGCCCATTTTTCAATGATGAAACAAGCTGTTCTGTTTCCTCTTTGCGGTCACAAAAATACTTCGGGCCACCATAACCATAAATGAAGAAGGGGTTTAAAGAATCCGTCATACTTTTAATATAACAAAATTACGCAAAATGCGTAACGCAAAATGCGTATTTTCTTTTATTAACAAAAAAAACTCGCCGTTCCCGACGAGTTTTCTTTCTCCGCGCGAAGCGCCCAACTTCAACTAACCACTAGCCACCAGCCACTAGCCACTGAAATCGGCGCCGCCGGTTTGTGAGCAAAAAAAGCCCTTGGTCTTTAACCAAGAGCTTTTTGCGAGAGCGAGGGCCAACCACAGGTTCTCTACCAGCAGTTAGCCCGAGCGGTCATTACAGCAATCCTTTAAAGAAGTCGTTACCCTGTGACGTCTCCGCATTTGACTACCGCAATAAAGAATGTACCAAGTCAAATGCTCCGCGCTTCCACGACTCGTTAAGACGAGTCGTTTCCGCTTGGCGGCGGGCAACTTTGTTCTTTAAAGGAGACCTTTAAAGAAGTCGTTGCCCTTATCATCGACCAAGATAAAGGCGGGGAAGTCCTTGATGGTGATCTTGCGGATGGCTTCCATGCCGAGTTCCGGGAACGCAACGATGTCGTTACTGAGAATGTTCTGTTCAGCGAGGATGGCAGCCG
>JAZLMK010000008.1:0-70925 GCA_045598645.1 Fibrobacter sp. | reverse complement strand
ACGCAATCAAAAAATTAAATCAAAAATGTTAATCATTGCTAAAGAATTTTACCCAATATGGATTCTCTTTGTCAAACAAAGCTTTTTCTTCTTTTGAAAAATTTTTAGGGTAGTCTCCAAAAATGAATAAAATTTTCTTTTTGTCAAAAGAAACAGCGTGAACTCCACATTGCCCGATATAACGAACATGCCAAATTTTATCTCCTTCATGCTTCTTGTAGAATTCGATTTTTTCCGTTTCTTTGTCAACCGTGATCATGCTTAACCTCTCCCTCTAATATACCTCTTTTCGTTTTCCTCGGGTTCAAAAAGAGCCCCTATAAGATTCAATAGCTTTGTCCTGCATCTGCTTTATCAGATGCTCGAAATTGCGTTTGTCTAGTCTTGCGTTGATGATTTCTGGCATGGGGGTATTGACAATTATTGGTTAAAGATGTATATTCTTACTGCTCGATAGTCATGATGGGCTGCAACCCGGTTGAATGTCTTGAGAGAGGGCGGTTTCCTTGCAGAGGAGCCGCCCTCCACCATTTTAGGGTTTCTGGAAAATTGGAACTCCGGTCATCAGCTTTCCCGATTTGCTTGAGTCGGCGTAGTTTGTGTAAACGATAAAGTCTTTTCCGATTCCAGGTTTTCCTCGGGTTCAAAAAGAGCCCCTATAAGATCAAGATTACCGGCAGCGGCGAGAACCGGCTTCAGGTTCTCGGAGCGTTCCTTCATCATCCTGACATACACTTCAAACTGTTTGTCGTCTATGGTTGCGTTGATGATATCTGCCATGGGGTTGCATTTCCTTGGGAAAAGAGGTATATTAGAGGGAGAGGTTAAGCATGATTACGGTTGACAAAGAGACGAGAAAGTTCGAGTTTTATAAGGTTCATGAAGGTGATAAAATCTGGTGGGTTGAATATGTTGGTAAGCGGGGTTTAGAAGCTGTTTCTTTTGACAAGAAAAAAATTTTGTTTGTTTTCGGCGATTACCCGGAGAAGTTTACAAAAGAGGAAAAAGAATTATTTGACAAGGAAAACCCTTATTGGAAAAAATTACTTGGAGGTTAAATAAGGTCTTTATTTTACCTTTGTGTGTTAAATAACCCGATTAGTCTTATAGGGGCTATTTTTGAACACGAGGAAAACTTTAATTTATGAAATTTTTGAAAGTGTTTTTTCTATGCCTGCTAATTGTGGCAAATTCTTTTGCAGCATCGTTTAATGCTGAACGATCTCAATGGCATACTTCAATAATTGGTGAATCCGTTCCTACAAATATTGAAATAAGTCAAAATGATGACGAAAAATGCGAAAGTTGTTCTTCTCGAGCGATTTTAGGTCCACTCTCCTTCCTCGCATTAGTAAGTGGACTGATATTTGTTTTAATAGGAGGCATACAAAAAGGCGATGAATACTACGATCAATCAAAAGCAAAGAGTAGCGTTGCAATAGGGGCCGTTATGTCTGTTGTTGGCGTTACAGGGATAGTCTTGCTTGAATGGTGAGTTTAATTAATCCGGTGTACTTCATCTTATAGTGGAAAAATTGAAGAACCCACAGTTCTTTGGCGAAAATCCCTGATTAAGGAACCAAGTGCAATTTTACCAAAATCATACCATTACGACACCATTTAGGTTACTTTTTTGCATAATTAACATAAAATAGGAGCCTAATATGCCGCAAGTAGCCTTTGTCTTATAGGAGCTATTTTTGAACCCGGGGAAAACTATATTTTTTCATACACATCAAAATAAGAGGTAGAGCATGAGAAAAAAATTGATTTTGGCCAGCGTTGCAACGATTTTCCTTAGCGCATGCGCCATGGCGGGCATGGGCGCCGCAGAATACTGGGACGGCAAAAAGTTTGCTACGCTAGAAGGCCACTGGGGTGAACCCACACAAAAAAATGTCGCCGAAGACGGATCCTTCATCGCCATCTTCAAGGCCGGTGACGACTGCACTGCAACCTTCAACGTAAATGCTTCCGGCACCATCGCAAGCCACGAATTCGTGGGTGGTTCCTGTAGTTTTGACGCCTATAATAGGCTGTTGAATATTGAACACTAGTTCTACCCCTTTTACAAAAACGCTCAGCATCTTTCAGGGGCTCTTTTTGAACCTAGGAAAAACTAAAAGCGCAGTAGCCGGCCTATCGGTCGGCATTCGCTGAAATAAGGCTGTTCTACAGCAAATCGGGGTCGATTGTGGGCTCGTAACCGGGCTCCACGAAATCTTCGCTCTTGATGCCGCGCTTGCGTGCGGCTTTCATTTGCTTGATGAGTTTGCGTTCGGCGGCCTTCGCCCTGCGCTGTGCGGCGGTCGCGGCCTTTTCGGCCAGGCGTTCGGCGCGGGTCTTGCGGACCTTCACGGGGCAAGCCTCTTCGGGCGTGATGCAGAGCGGATTCTCGTCATCGTAATCCACGTACTCGTCGAATTCCTCGGACTCTTCGTCAAAGCGAATCTGCGGATCGAATTCGCGGAAGCTTTCTTCTTCGTCAAAGACCGGCGCCTCGGCGGGGCATTCCTTCTTCAATAGTTTCAGCACATCTTCGAAAGGCTTTTCAAGCGGCACCTTGAACTTCACGAGTTTGCCGGTACGCGGGTGGATGAGTTCGATTTTCACGGCCTGCAGGAGTTGCGCCGGGGCAATCTCCAGAGCCCTTGCGGCGATATCCTTCATGAGCGGCGGCACACGGCCGAGCGATTCGTCGCGGCCGTCGTAAAGCGGGTCGCCAACGACCGGATGGCCCGAATAGCGGGAATGCACGCGAATCTGGTGCGTACGGCCCGATTCCAGTTGCAATTCCAAAAGTGTTGCAAAAGCGAAAAACTTCTTCGCGACAAAGTGCGTACGGCTTTCCTTGCCGCCCTTCACCACCGCCATCTTGAGGCGATTCTTGGGATTGCGGCCAATCGGCGCATCGATGCAACCTTCCAAGTCGCGCGGGCAGCCCCAAACAAGCGCATTGTAGGTGCGATGGAGCGTGCGGGTTTCCAACTGGTGAGCCAGATGCCTGTGGGCGGTGTCGTTCTTGGCGACCACCATAAGGCCCGGCGTATCCTTGTCCAAGCGGTGCACAATGCCCGGGCGGAGCGGACCGTTCACCGTCGAGAGATTTTCCTTGAAGTGGTAAAGGAGGCCTGCGGCAAGCGTACCCTTGCTCACACCGTTACCCGGATGCACCACCAGGTTGCGCGGCTTGTTGATGACCACGATATCTTCGTCTTCGTAGACAATGTCGAGCGGAATGTCTTCGGGTTCAAGCGTCGAAGAAGCCTTTTCGGGAACCTTCTCCACGACAACGACCATTCCCGTCTCGACACGGAAATTCTTGGGAGCGACAGCACCGCCGACCTTCACCTCGCCCGCGGCTATCAACTTCTGCACATCGGTGCGCGAAACATCTTCCATAGCGCCGACAAGGAACTTGTCGATACGTTCACCGTTCTTATTTTCGTCTACAAGATAGTTCATATAGGTTTCAGGAGTCAGGGATCAGGTTTCAGGGTCTTTGGGTGCAACAGACGCCTTCTTCTCGGCTTCTTTTTCTTCCTTAATCTGCTTATGCAACTTTTTCAAAATCACAGGCGAAAGAATCACGAGAGCAACACCCACGGTCACGAAGGAATCGGCCACGTTGAACGTCGGGAAGCGCGTCATGATGAAGTCCGGCAAATCGCAGTCGATAAAGTCCACCACCATCTGCAGGCGCATGCGGTCGATGAAGTTGCCGACGGCACCACCGAGAATCATCACCACGCCCAGGCGAGAAAGCCAATCGCGCTTGTCGATGCTCCTGTAGAACCAGCCAAGCGCCACGGCAGCCACAATCGAAATGATCAAGAAGAAAAGCCAAGGCGGCAAAAACGGCATCAGGTCTTGCGGACGGCTGCTGAATGCGGCACCCTTGTTGAACACAAGGCCAAAGCGAATGAGCTCGCCCACCACGTTTATGTAGTCGTGAGTCTGGGCGCCGGTCTCGTTGGTAAAGCGAGCCACGGCCCAAAGCTTCGTGATTTGGTCCGCCACGATGCTAAAAACGATAAGGCCAATATGGAAAGGTAACTTGTTATAAAATTTCATAAAATCTTTCTCTTTGGATCCCGTCGCTTCGCTCCAGGATGACTTTATTATTTCCTCTTTTGACTTCTATTCTGTGTCACCCTAGAAGGAGCCGTGCGACTGACGGGGTCCAGGATGACGTTATTATTTTCTTCTATTGACTTCCATGCAGCGTCACCCTGGAGTGAACGCAGTGAACGAACGGGGTCCATGCAATTTTTCACTAGCCATTCCTCACGGTCTTGTATTCGTTTTCAATCCACTTGTCACTATAGAAGTGCTTCATCGTGCTCTTGACAATGCGCTTCACTGTATCGCGGGTAATTTTCGCCTTCTTGTCACTCTTGAAAATGATGGAGCCGTCGCCAATGAGTTTCATATTTTCGGCAGCCATAAAGAGAGGCCACAGGCAGAACAGGCGCGTACGCATTTTCACGTTCGGAATCAACTTGGTATAGGCGATGGCATCGTCCAAATGCTTCCATGTCTTTTGCACAAGTTCGTTCATCACGGCGGCACGGCGCTTTTCGAAATCCTCGCGGTCGGCAATCGATTCAAGGCTGGAGGCATCAACGAACATGTCGTAAGAATGTTCAAAGCCATGCCTGCGGCAGATTTCCTCGGGCACAAAGCAAACACGACGTTCCGAATCCTCGCGGCAGTCCTTCACGATATTCGCCACCTGCAGAGCTAGTCCAAAACTTACATCCAACTTCTGCATTTCAGCCTTGCGGTCGTTGCCAATCCAGCAGGTATCGGCAGCGAACAAATGAGTCAGAAGTTTTCCAACGATTCCTGCCACATAGTAGCAGTACTCATCCAAATCATGGACGCTTTCAAGCGTAAACCATCCGCAACTCAAGGCCGCCTCTTGCCGCAAAGCGAACTTCGCCATACCACCGCACATTTCGACAGTCACATCGCGAACAGGCGCAGCGTATACATCGGGCAGTTCCTTCAGGAGCGGCACGACCACATGGGTATTGCGGCAAAGGTTCATGTACGGATGCTCCGACTTGTGCCAGGATTCCGGCAGAGCCTCTTCAAAGGCGGCAATCGCATCGTCGCGCAGTTCCGAATACCTGAAAATTTCTGCGAACTTGTCCAGCAGGACTTCCTTTTCGGAAGCCTTCATCTCGGGATCGTCCTCGACCGTATCGGCAATGCGCAGGTACAGGTACGCAAGCAAGATGCTCTTGTGGAGTTTGCCCTTGAGCACATTGATGTTCAAGGCGAACGTGCGCGAAACCTGGAGCAAAATTTCTTCGGCGTACTGCCACGCCTTTTTGCCCGTGAGGAGAGCCTCGCCCATTCCCATTTGGTCAAGAACGTTAGACATACATGGTCTCCGCATAAACGTCGGGTGGAATCTTCTTGGTTTTCGCCATGGCGTTCACGTATTTCCAAAGCCTGTGGTGGGCCTCGGCGTTCTTGAGTTTCTTGGTGAAACTCCAAATGGTGCGGTTGTGCACGTCCGTTTCGTTCTGGAAGGCGCCCTTCTTTTCGGACTCGTAACGCACGCGACGGTATTCCAGGAAATACGCACCCTGGTAAACATTCGAAATCTTGCCCATGGCAATCTTGTGGAGCACAACAGCGAGAACGACAAAGACAACGGCCGAGGCAAAACCGAAAACAGGGTCACACAACTTCGATGTTCCAAGGCACCACGCCACGGAACAGGCAGAAAGCAAAATAGGAATCAGCGGAAAGAGAACTTTCTGCAACTTCAAAACGGAAACTTTCGAAGGGTTCTTGGAAACATAGTCGGGCACCACGGCCCACTTATGCCCCTTACGCACCATCTTCTTCAAAAAGAGGGGATTAAGGCAACGCAAATACCAAAAATAAAGGAGCACCCAGAGAACCAGGGGCAACCACGCTATATACCCATACCAAGCAAAACTATCCATATGCCCAAATTTAGTTATTTTCGTAAGATTTCACCCTCTGGCAGCCCATTTTGCATCATTTAAAACACGCCTACCGCGACGCAATTAGTAAACTTTCGTTTACATTCATTTTAATTTGCATTATTATCGAAGCAACTTATCAACAGTCCACATCATTTTATTAAATTTGTACACCTAGTGTTGATAGATTTTAGTTAGGACGTACTTTATGCAAGTTGAATGGGAACGATGCTTGAATTATTTGCGCGGAATGCTCTCTGATTCCGTCTACAAAACATATTTTGCAGCCACACGATTGAGCAGCCAGACAATTGGCCACGCAGTCATTTCCGTACCTTCCGGTCTCGACACCTCCGTGTACACCGCCTACAAGGAATTAATCCGCCTCGCCTGGCGCGAGACTACACACAACGATACGCCGATGGACTTCGAGTTCCAGTCCCAAGAGACTGTTACTCAACAAGTTACGCAATCCGGCGAAAATTCCTTCCGCGACTTTTTGAAACCGAGCGTTCCCCTTTCGGGCAGTTTCCGATTCGAGAACTTCGTCCCCGGCGACAAGGCGCAGTTGGCGTTCAATGCAGCACTGGCGGTCGCCCGTAATCCCGACGGCACCCAGTACAACCCGCTATTCATTTACGGTTCCAGCGGTCTCGGCAAGACTCACCTGCTCCAGGCCATCGGCAACTACATTCTCGAAGAGAATCCCAGCAAGAAAGTCTGCTACCTTACAAGCGAAGACTTCTCGCAGCAGTACCTCAAGTGCCTGCGCGACGGCCGCGTAACCGAGATGAGCGACTTCTACAAGAACGAAGTAGACCTCCTCTTGATCGACGACATCCAGAACTGGACCGGCAAGTACGAAACTCAAAACGAGTTCTTCCTGATTTTCAATGCTCTGCACCAGGCCGGCAAGCAAATCGTGCTTACGTCCGACGCTCCGGCTGTCGAAGTCAAGAACCTTTCCGACCGTCTGGTGAGCCGCTTCGCCTGGGGCCTCACCGTAGACATACAGCCGCCCGATGTAGAAACCCGCGAAGCGATTCTCCACAAGAAGGCAGAAGAACGTCACTTGGAAATCAGCGACGACGTGCTACATTTTTTGGCAGAAAAAATTGCAAGCAACGTGCGCTGCCTCGAAAGCGCCATCATCAAACTCACTCTGCAGTCGAGCCTGATGAACCACGACATCGACATGGGAATCGCCCAGAAGGTCGTCGCAGAAATCGCACCTACACTTCGTCGCCGCGTAAGCCTGGATGCTGTACTCCACGCCGTTTCGCAGCACTACGAAGTGCCCGAAGCGAAACTCACCGAACCGGGTCGCGGTACCAAGGAAATTTCCAAGGCTCGCCAGGTGGCCATGTACCTGATGCGCGAATGCTCCTCCATCAGTTTGCAGAGCATCGGCAGCCGCTTTGGCGGCAAGGATCACTCCACCGTCGTTCACGCCATCAAGAGCGTGAAAAACGAAATGGAAACAGACTCCAGCTTTGCACGCCTCATCGAGACGCTGAAGAATTCAATACACGATTAAGGCCAAGCATTTTAAAAGAGAAGAGCCCGCAAAAGCAGGCTCTTTTTTTTTACGATTTTTATTTCGTTGGAATTTTGAACGCGTGGTTCATGGGGCCTTTTCCGTGACCCAGATTGAGCATGTCGGCGAGTGCACCGGAAATATAATCCTTGGCGAGTTGCACAGACTCTTCGAGCGTATGGCCAAGAGCTAGATTACTTGCGATGGCGCTACTTAACGTGCAACCGGTGCCGTGCGTATTCGGGTTATCAATTTTTTTGCCATAGAACCAGTGGGCACCAGAAGCGTCCCAAAGCAAATCGTTGGCGTCGTTCAGGTCGTGGCCGCCCTTCATGAGGATTTTGCATCCGAACTTTTCAAAAATTTGGCGGGCGGCAAGTTCCATGTCGCCGACCGTCGCGATTTTCATTCCAGTCAGGACTTCTGCTTCGGGGCGGTTCGGCGTGATGACATCTGCAATCGGGAGGAGTTTCGTCTTGAGGGTTTCAATCGCCTCGTCGCAGATGAGTTTTGCACCGTTCGTTGCAACCATTACCGGATCCACCACTATGTTCCTTGCAGAATACTGTTTTAATTTATCCGCAACAACATGGATGAGAGCACTACTACTGACCATTCCCACTTTCACCGCATCCGGGAAGATGTCCGTAAAAACGGCATCCAGTTCGGCCGCTAAAAATTCCGGGGTCGCTTCCATAATATCCGTGACACCGAGCGTATTCTGCGCAGTGAGTGCGGTAACTGCGGTCATGGCAAAAACGCCATGCATGGTCATGGTTTTTATATCGGCCTGGATTCCGGCACCACCGCTGGAATCAGAACCCGCTATGGAAAGTGCAGTATGCATAAGGTATGAGGTCGGCCTTTGGCCTTTGAGGTATGAGGTATGAAGTGCGAGGTATGAGGAAATCCAATGGATTTACCTCAACCTACAAGGGCCCTGTAAAGGGCCCGACCCGAAAGGGCCGCAGGCCCGCCCTACAAGCGAGCTTGCGAGCGTCCTATTTACAGGCAATGGGCGCGAAGGTCTTCGTCGCTCATTGTGCTGAGGTAAGCGGGCGGAACATCGAGTACGGTCTTGCAGCCGGTCACGCCGTTCGCCTTCATGCGGAGGGCCGCACGGGCGTAGGCAACGAGCACGCTCGTCGTGAATTCCGGGTTGGAATCGAGCTTGAGGCTGTATTCGATGATGTGGTTGTGTTCGTTGTTCCAGCCGGTCGAGCCGCTGCGAATCACGAAACCGCCGTGAGCGAGTCCGCTGTGGTTCTTGTTGAATTCTTCTTCATCGATGAAATGCACCGTGGTGTCGTAATCGCTGAAGTAGTTCGGCATCGTCTTGATTTCGTTTTCGATTTTAGCAAGGTCGGCGCCTTCCTTCGCAACCACGAAAACTTCACGCGTGTGCTTTTCGCGAGTGGAGAGTTCCGGGTTCTTGCCGCTACGGACGGCTTCCAGGGCGGATTCCACCGGGCAGGTGTACTGCTTTGCGTTCTTCACGCCTTCGATGCGGCGGACGGCGTCGCTGTGGCCCTGGCTAACGCCCTTGCCCCAGAACGTGTAGTCCTTGCCGTTAGCGAGAATGGATTCAGCATACACGCGGTTCAGGCTGAAGAGACCCGGATCCCAACCGACAGAAATCATCGCAATGTTGCCGGCGGCCTTGGCGGCGGCGTCAACATTTGCAAAATGTTCCGGAATGCGGGCATGCGTATCGAAACTGTCGATCACGTTGAAAAGCTTTGCAAACTTCGGGGTAAGCACCGGCAAATCCGTGGCGCTACCGCCGCAAATGATGAGGAGGTCGATCTTTCCGACCCACTTTTCGGCTTCGTCAGCCTTCACCACCGGCACGCCGGCCGTCTGGATCTTGACCGTGGAAGGATCGCGGCGGGTAAACACTGCCACGAGTTCCATGTCCGAAGAATTCTTGATGGCGCATTCCACGCCACGTCCCAAGTTACCATAACCAAGAATAGCAATCTTAGTCATATTTTACTCCTTGTCCCATATTGGACAGTTTTTCTTTTTTGCGATGAGAATTTAGAATTTTTATGAAAATTTGTGAAATTCTTTTTAAAGAACAGACGCTATTAAGAACATCTGCGGGGAGGAGGCCCAGCTCAGAGTTGCGAAGGCCGCAGGGCCTCTCTCCCCTGCACCCCTCCTCCATCTTGGCCGACGCGCAAGCAATTATAAACGTCTTACGTAAATAAAAACGTTCTTTTTTTTGAAATAAGCAATCAAGACAATTGCGCGCGTTATTGTGAATTTTTGTGAAAATTTGTGAAATTCTTTTTAAAGAACAGGCGCTATTAAGAACGTCTGCGGGGAGGAGGCCCAGCCCGCAAGATTCTTTTTTATGAAATAAACAATCAAGATAATTGTGCGCGTTATTGTGAAATCTATGAGATGTTGAACAAACGCGCGCCATACGATTACCTTAGTGAACCCCGGTGCTGCCGAATCCGCCACGGTCCTCGTCGCCGAGGACGCCCTCCATGAAGGTGATAACCGGCTGGATGCGCATAATGCGGAACTGGGCGATGCGACTGCCCTTTTCGATAGTGGTATCCTCGGTCGCATAGACCGGCATTTTCCACCAATCGCCCTTGCCGCAGTAGCTACTGTCCACCACGCCAACGGAATTTGTCTGTAATATCTTGAAATTCTTGAAAGTCGAGCTGCGGGGTGCCAAGTGGGCCTCGTAGCCCTCGGGGAGCTTCATCGCCACGCCGAGGTGAATCAAGCGGAACTCGCCCTTTTTCATGGTCACCGTCTCTGCAGCGCTCAAGTCAATCCAGTCGGACTTTCCGCCCACGTAAGTCAAACGTGGGATGGTGTCGTCGAGGTACTGAATCGTTATTTGTGCGGTTTCCATAAAGGACCTTCTCAAGTCAACGGAAATATAGTAAAAAATGAGGAGTTCATTGTCTCATCGGTTCCGTTTTGAAGTTCTTCGCCCCCGCACAAAGCCTCTTGGTTCCCGCACAAAGCCCCAAAAGCGAAATTAGTATACTAAATCGCAAAAAAACGCCCCCAAAAGACATATCTGATTAAATTTTTCTAAAATTTTTTCAGAAAAACGCCCCACAACCCCTGTAAAAGAAGGCATCCCCGCAAAGCATATCTTATAGGGGGTATTTTCGAAAGGGGGTGAAACTTGTGTCTACGAAAGCATTTTGAGAAACCTGTAATAAGCCCTCAATGCAAAGAAAAGAGAAACAAGCCAAAGTATTATTCCGAACCAATTTGTAAATAAGCAAAGTATGCATATGAAGGAAAAAGGGGCAAAAAAAGCCGTTCCAAGAACAAACAAAATGAATCTGCCCATTTTTTCCGACAAGTAAAACATCCTTGGCCTCCTGTACTCAATATACATCTATTTTAAGCTAATCGCTCCATCAACGTATTGCATTAACGATTTGAATACACACAAAAAAAATGTTCGCATGGGCTCGCGAAGAACCATTTACCTCATTGGACAGCCGCCATCTCTGCGACTTATTCCTTGCGGGAGGGCTTCTCCGCAGCATTTTTCGCAGCCTTCTCCGCGGCATTCGCGGCCTTTTCAGCAGCATGTTCCAGGCGGGCAGGCTTGTGGGCCAGATTGCGGATGAGCCCGAACAACGCGGAAAGTTCGTTGCGCGTGGGGTGCAAGCGCTGCAAAAGCGTATTGAGGAAACTGTCGCGCCAGGCCTGGTCGTGGTACTGCCCCGTGAGATAGCGGTCCAGGAACTTCTTGAAGCCGTCGATCTGCTGGATGGTCGCAGGGCCCGTTTCGGCGACACCCTTGGTGTTGCGCTTCGCGCGGCCCTCGCCGTTTGCGAGGGCGCCGGAACGGCACAGTTCATAAAGCGAAACCGCCACCGCCTGCCCGAGATTCAAGCTCATGAGGCCAGGCACCGGGATTTCACACTGGTACGTACAGGCATTCACTTCTTCGAGTGCAAGCCCGCAGGATTCACGCCCGAACACGAGCGCAATCGTACCGTCCTCGGGAAGCATGTCGCCCAGGTTCTGCACCATCGTGTGCTTGATGGCGCTTCCGAAAATGCGGCGGCTGTAGGCGACGGCGCAAGCGCAATCGCCAATGGCGTCCTCGAACTTGTGGACGATTTTCGCATTGTCCAGAATGTCGTGGCTGTTCGCCGCCGTATGGTACGAATTCTCGATGACCTTGTCGCGCTTCGGATAAACTATATACAGTTCCGGCAAGGCGTAACAGTGCATGGCGCGGGCGACAAAGCCCACATTGTGCGGATGTTCCGGTTCAACAAGTACAACTCTGAATTTACGCATAGTTATTTAACGCCTCCGGCGCTTTTACGTTCAATTTTCCAAGCGAAATCCTTGCCGCGGATTTCGTCTTCGACGGTTTCGTTTTCTTGCACGACGGCACCTGCAAACAGAACGGAATGCTTGATTTTTGCACTCACGGGCACGTTCGCGCCAGGCAAAATCACGGATTCGCCTTTACGGCCGAGTTCCTCCAGGCGAGCATCGCACGCATCCATCAGACCTTCGGGAGATCCCATGTCAATCCAGGTCGCATGCAACTGCGTCATGTCCACAAACGGCGCGCGGCCGGCGGCAATTTCCTGTTTCCAGAATTCGCGGATGTCGAATTCTCCGTCGTGAATGCGCGAAAGCGCTTCGTCGCTGTACCAGGAAACGCCCGAGAACGTGGCGGGCAAGCCCTCTTCGGAGCCGAATCTTCCGGAAACGCCCGCCAATCGGCCGTCAGGACCGACCCTGAAGGTATTCACCTTCGGAAAATCCACGGCGAGCAGAGCCACATCGGCACCGCTCGCTCTTGCATTCCGAACAAACTTGTGCAAGTCAAATTGACAGAAGGCGTCGCCGTTCATTATCAGGAGCCCGCCGCGATAACCTTCGTTATAAATGCGCTTGAGAGGCCCCGCGGTCCCGAGGATTTCGGGCTGTTCCACCCACACTTTTTCAAATCCGAGGCGAGCGCCTTCGGCAACTACCTGCTCGTATAGATAATGAGCGTTGGCATGGAGGCAAACATCGCCAATGGCGCGAGCCTTGCCGACCTGCAATTCCAAAATGCTCGCATCCACCACGGGCACGAGCGGTTTCGGGACTTCATTCGTCAGCGGACGAAGCCTTGTTCCAAGGCCCGCGGCAAGAATCAACACATTGAGTTTGGGAGTTTTTTCCATTTTTCACAAATCTAGCAAAGGGCTTGTACCATGGCATTTACTTAATCATGGCTGCACTAAAATCGGCTTCGCAAACCAGGGAGTCTCCCTGAAAAATCTTACCGCTGTACTTGAACAGCGTGCGACGGGCAGCGACCATTTCGACAACGATGGTGAGGTCGGCCGGCGGCACTACGGCAGCACGGAACTTGCAGTTTTCGACACCGATAAAAGCGGGCCGACGTCCAGCAGATTCCTTTTCCTTCGCAAGTTGCGTAAGGAGCGTTGCCGCCTGGGCCATGGATTCAATCTGGATAACTCCCGGCATCACCGGATTCTGCGGAAAATGCCCCGCAAAAAAAGCTTCCTTGCCGGTCATGTGCAAAACGGCGATAATCTTCGGATTGCGAAGCGTCTCGTCGGCAGCGGACTCATCGCCTTTTTGAAGTTCCAGGACTTCGTCTACAAAGGCAAAGGGTGCCTTTTGCGGAAGCAGATTATGAACAAATTCACTATCGTACAGCATAAGGCAGTATTTTCTCCAAAATTTGACGATGCACGGCATGTCCGCCATTTACAATTTCGATTCGCACTTTCGGGAGTGCCGGTCGAACAAAGCACAAATCGCCAATCAGGTCCAAAATTTTGTGCCGTGCCGGTTCCTGGTGCACGCGATACGCTTGAGTTCCATTAGAAGTACCCAAGACCATTCCACAAGTTTCATCGACGCCTTTCAACAAACCGGCATTGCGAGCGGCCACCAGATCAGTTTCAAATATAAATGTACGTGCGTCAAAAACATTGTAAAGATCCTCGGCAGAATAGATGGAAACACTTTCCGCAGACTTGAAGCCGTCCAAATCAGGCCTATCCAAAATGTAGTCCACTTCGAACGCTTCGCAAGGATAAATTCGGACACAACCATAGCCAAATTCCCATGTAGCGTGTAAAGGAGCATCGTAAAAAGCAAGTTCTTCGGGAACCCCTGCAGAACGGCGAAGGCCAAACAAAAAACGAATGGCACTCCCGTCCATCATCGGGACTTCCCCGCCAACCACGTTCACCTTGAAACTGCGATTCGGCCACATCAAGAACACTGGAGCCAAATGCTCCGGAGAAGCAAGTTCCAATCCGCCCTTGCGGTAAATGGACGTTCGAGCCGTAGAATATTCAATTTCTTCAAAGCACTTGGCGCATTCCGTACTGTAAAAATCCTTTCCATCGACAAGCCAGGAAACACGGGCCAATTCATGCGGATTTTTCTCGAGAACATCCACCTGGACAGTCGTTTTGCTGAATGAAAGCGATGGCGACGAAAATTCAATACGTTTAAATGCTGGCATGCTGTAAATTTACATATTTTCTTCAAGTACGACAAGAATCGTATGGATCCCCCGCACATTGCGCGAGGATGACTCTGCGACTACTTCTTCCCCATCAGGCGCAGGTTCACCACGGAACGGCGCCATTGACCAATGTCTTCAGCAGGAAATCCAGCGACAGTTCGCCCAGCCGGAACGCTTTTAGTGACTCCCGCCTTTGCGGCGATTCTTGCGCCCTTGCCAATGGTCAGATGACCAGCAGACTGCGCGCCACCAGCAAACTCCACATCGTCTTCGACAGTGACTGTACCCGCAATCCCCGATTGCGAAGCCATAAAGATGTTGTTTCCAAGAACGCAGTTATGCGCAATCTGCACAAAGGAATCAAAGTGGCAATCATTTCCAATCGTAGTGGGCGAAACAAATCCTGCAGCCACCACCATATTGGCACCAAAACTGCAACGGTTGCCAATCCGCACTCCAGCAACGTGAGGCACCATCAAACGTCGGCCCTCGTACTCATAAAATCCAAAACCGCGCGAACCGATAACAGCACCCGCCTGGAAAATGCAGCCCTCACCCACCTCTACGTTAGGGTAAATCGTCACGTTCGCTTCCAAATGGCAGTTGGCCCCGATTTTTGCCCCGCGCATCACGACGCAATTCGGCCCGACAAAAGAATTCTCGCCAACGAAGCCCTCAATCACGGCAGACGGATGCACCGTCGCCGTAGAGGCGCATCCCGAAACAAGCCCCGATGCACTTTCCCCGAATTTCTTGAGAAATTCCACCATGGCGTGGTAAGGATTTTTCACGGTGACAACGCACTTTACACACGGAACCGCATTTTTCCAAGACTCGGCAGCGCTTGTTGTGGCGGCGCTTGTTGTTACCGGGACAAAAAGAAGTCCAGCCTTAACACAGCGCAGAGCCTCTGTCGAAAAGCCGTTCGCATTGGTTTCGCTCTTGCATGTGTCGCCAAGCCAAAAAGTCACATCGCTTTCGCTGGCTTTATCTAGCGAAGCAAATCCCGTCAACAGAAAATTTTCGCGATTTTCAGAAATACAATTTTCGGCAAGCCCCGATTGAGAAAGCCACTCCAGAACAACCGAAAGCGCAACGGGAGTCATCAATCCTCCAGAGCCAAAATCTGCACCTGGCTTGCAAACTCGATAGTAACGTCGCCATCGACCTTGCCACTCAAATCTTCACCATCAAGTTGCAGAAATTCCGTGGAGTCCAGAACCATCTTTATGGATTTAACCTTTTTGGACTTCAATAAATACTTTTTGTACAGGAATCCAAGCAAGGGGACATTTCCAATGGCAATCGCCATCAGGAAGTTATGCATGTTCGGCACATCTACGACTTCCAAATAGCCGTCGGACATGTTGGATTTGTAAAAAGGGTTTGCGCCGCTGGCAAAACTCGGGATGTTGCCGACAATGACCGTGCGGTGTCCGGTGATATCGATAGATTCACAATTGCCATTTTTGTCAATGTAGCCGAGCGTTCCCTTTTTGAGCATGTAATTCCGGTCTGCAAAAAAACGGCGCACATAATGCAGTTTATTCGCAATCACGGAATTACTGGAAATCACTCCGTTCGCGCGATCTTGATTGAAGTCATGCGCTATGCGCGCATCAATTCCGCCCGAAAAATAGTTGGCCATGGCAAATTTTCCATTGACCGACCAAATGTCGAAAGGCCTGGAAGACGCCTTGAGCAAACGGCGCACCAAAAAAAGCAAGCCCCTGTCCACGAACGGTTTGTACAAATTCAAAACGCGCGCCAGGTCGTTTCCCGTTCCAAGCGGAATAAGTCCGATTTTCACCTTGTCCGCGTAATTTCCCTTGAGCATCGCAGAAAGCACTGCCGAAACAGTCCCGTCGCCGCCAACGGCCACCAAGGTTTCCGCACAGTCCAGCGCATCGAGAATTTGTTTATCCATCCCCTCGCCCCGAGTAAACTCGGCCTTCCAAGCGTCATCGGAGAAGTCCATGGACTTCATGATTTCGGGCAGGAACTGGAATATTACCTTTCCCTGGCCGCCACCGCTAATGGGATTTATCAAGAACACGAACTTATACATTTTTCAGCAATTCGTCCTTGACTTCTACATAGCGCAAGACACCTTCATGCATCTTGCGGATTTCCTCTTCGGTCAAAAAACGGGACAGATGCGCCGGCGAGCCAACGATAAGGGAACCTTCCGGATAAACCTTTCCTTGCGTAATCAAGGCGCCAGCCGCCACGATACTGTTTTTCTGAATGCGCGAACCATCCATGATGATGGCGCCCATGCCCACAAGGACGTTGTCCTCGATAGTGCAGGCATGCAGCACAGCATTGTGGCCAATAGTCACGTCGTTCCCGATAACCACGCCCTCGTCCGTAGACAAATGAATGGTTACGTTATCCTGGATATTGGTGCGTTCGCCCACCACGATGCTAGCGAGATCGGCGCGCAAAACAGAATTGTAAAAAACGGAACTATCATTACCGATGGTCACGTCGCCCACAAGGCACGAGCCCTGGGCCAGGAACACTCGTTCCCCCACTGCAGGCTTTTTCCCTTTGTATTCTACGATCGTGGCCATGGGCTTTACTTTTGAATAGCGTTAAACTTATCCCAGTCGGACTTGTCGTAACCGTTCAAGAGCATAGGGCCCTTGTAGTCCGTGATAATGGCAATAGCCTTCGCGGTATCGCCATCAGCGAGGGCGTCCTTGGCGTCTTGCAGAAGATCCTTCTGCACGGTGCGCTTGTCGCTGATTTCGCCCATGCGGTTCTGGCGCAAAATTTCCATGCTGTCGCTGACAAAGCCGAGGTCCCAGGTGCTGTCGTAGCAGGCTTCGGCTTCCAAGAGTTTAGCCATGTCGGTTTCCGAGGCTGTATAAAGGACATCGCAGCGGGCAAATGTTTCTGCGCTGGTCTGCTTGGAATGCTTGTAGTACTGGTAACCGCCAAAAATCAAGGCGATGATAACCACAAGGAACACGCCGTCCTGCCACCCCATCACAGGAGCGGAAGGCAGTTTGGGCTTGCCGTTAACAGTTTCGCCGGCCTCGAGTTTTTCTTCGGCCTCGTCAAAAGGGCTCTTTCCATTCAAGAAACTAAATGCCATTTTTATTCCCTACTTTTTGGATATGGCGTCAAAGACGCGCGCGTATAAATAAATCTGTTTCAAAAGACTCGCAAAGCCATTGGAACGCGTCGGAGAAAGTCCAACGTTCAAACCAATGTCCTGGAAAAAGGCGGGATCCTCGGCTAAAATATCGGCAGGCGTCGCATCATTGTAAACCCTGAGTGCGAGCGCACCAAGACCGCGGCTGATCAGCGGGTTGGTAGTCCCCCCTTCCACGTCCATTTCGAAATGGATAATGCCATCTATATATTTCGGCACAAGGTACATGGTAGAGGCGCAGCCCTGAATAATGAACTTTTCGGCCTTGAGGCTAGCGTCCATGCCAGGATGGGCCTTGGCCAAATCCAGGAGGAACTTCCACTTATCGTCGGGATCCGTAAAGGAGGCGAACTTCTCGCGGATTTCCTGTTTGCGTTTAACAATCAAATCGGACATACTCAAACCATCAGGCAAGGATCAATGCAAGAACGAGCGCATTTTCCAGATAAGCGACGGGCAAGCCCACAGCACTTCGAAGAATATGCGGAACAGGGTCTGTTTTTCGCGGGGCAGCCTAGAAAGGCGACGGGCGGCACGGTCGAACTGGCAGTCCTTAATGCTGTTGAAGGCGGCCTTTCCGCGGGCAAGTTGCAAATGGGATTTTCCCAGGGACTCCATCCAGCGGTCCAAAGTCAGTTTTTCGATCTGCATTCTGCTTTCGCCGGAATCAGCCTTGAGCCATTCCGAAACGCTTTCCGCCACAATCTTGCCGCACAGGAGACTTTCTACAATGCCCGAACGGCTAATGGGATTCACTACGCTCGCGGAATCCCCGGCCTTGAACAAGCCGTGCATGGCAATAGGCCTTGAGGACTGGCCGCAGGCAATCATGCCTCCGTAAATGGCCTTCACATTCGCCTCGGGATAATGCTTTTTCAAGAACTCCTGCAGGTACTGGCGCAAGGGCATGCCCACGTTGGCGTTTTTCCCAAGCACAAAACCGATGTTCACCTCGATTCCGTCACGGGGGAAAATCCAGCCGTAGCCGTCGGGGAAATCGCTTCCGAAGAAAAGTTCAATGTGTTCGCGACTATGTTCGATGCCTTCGGCCACAGCGAACACCGCAGGTTCCAGATCGGTATCACCGCTTTCGATTCCCTGCAGGCAAGCGATATCGCGGGTCAGCCTCGAGCCAGGCCCGGAAGCGTCGATTACGGTCTTCGCGAAGAGCGTCGTCAGGGAATCTCCGGAACCGACGGTCACATTCCAACCGCCATCCACGGGTTCCAGTCCCTTGACCAGAGCATCAAAATGGCATTCTACACCAGCATCACCGCAGGCATCGGCCAAGGCATGGTGGAACTTGGACCTATCCAACAGGCAGCCGCAGTCCTTGCTGTAAAATTCGGCGCGGTAACCCTGGGGGGACCGGAAATAAATACCCGAAATGCCTCCGCGGACCCAGGAATAGTCGATGGGCCACAATTTGGAGAGCCGGTCGGTCGAAACGGCCTCGGCACAGAAAATGGGTTCTTTCCAAGGGGCCTTTTTGTCCAAAAGAAGCACCCGTTTGGCTCCGCTGGTCAATTTTGCCAGGGTAGAGGCGGCCATAAGACCGGCAGGGCCGGCCCCACAGACTACGGTATCGTACTCTTTTGAAGCGAAAACAGGCATTTACAACACAAAATTAGCATTTATTTATTGAGTTTTTTTCTTTTATATGGTAGTTTTTCATTTTTTTTAGTTATTTTAGGGCTATCCGTTGTTTTGGTATTACCATAAAGGGAATGTTATATATGAATATGAAGAGAGCATCTAAAATTGGCCTTTGCCTTTTGAGCGCACTTGCTGTAAGCACTTTTGCGCAAGATAACTGGAATGGCAAGAACCTTAACGTGTCTTTCCGCGACAAGCGCATTGACGGTTTCGATTTCCGCGACGCCAAGGCCGTGAAAAACGTCACCGACTTCCAGCGTTCCGCCGGCGAAAGCCCGAACTTCGAAGGCGCCGACCTTTCTGGAGTATCCTTCCAGAACGCAGTGCTTAACGCAGCAAGTTTCAAAAACGCAATCCTCAAGAACGTTATTATTAGCGGTGCAGACATCCGTGGCACATCTTTCAAGGGTGCCGACATGGAAAGCGCCAACCTCTACCGCGCAACCCTGCTTGATAGCGAATTCCCGCAGGCAAACTTGAAGAACGCTCGCCTCGACGCCATGAAGGTTTCCGACGCAGCCGACTTCAGCAAGGCTGACCTTACCCAGGCATCCGTCATGGACGTGGACCTCACCGGTGCCGACTTCAGCAAGGCCAACCTCACCAACGCCAACTTCTCCCGTTCTTTGATGGCTAACACCAACCTCAAGAAGGCGACCCTCGTCAAGACGGACTTCACCTCTTGTAACTTGATCGCAGCCAACTTCAAGGGCACGGACCTCATCAACGTGAACTTCGCCAAGGCTGGTCTTTCCCAAGCCGAATTCAGCGGCGCAGAGTTCCAGAACGTGAACCTGCAAGAAGCCGACCTTTCCTTGACGACCTTTAACGACGTGGACCTTTCCAAGACCCAGTTGCAGAAGGCCAAGTTCGCCCAGTCCACCGTCAAGAACATGGACTTCAAGGGACAGGACCTCACTGGCGTGGTATTCGACAAGGGCTCCCTCTCCAAGAGCGAATTCGAAAAGGCTAAGTTGAACAAGACCTCTTACTTTGACGCTGCCGTCGAAAAGAACGTGTTCAAGGAAGCCGAACTCATGAAGGCCGTTTTTGACGGCGCCTACGTGTTCAAGGACATCTTCGACAAGGCAGACCTGACCAAGGCCAACTTCTCCAACTCCACCATCGAACGTACCGACTTCAACCTTGCCCAGCTTTCCGGTGCAAGTTTCGCCGGTGCAAAGCTCATCAAGGTGAGTTTCCTCAACGCCAACATGCAGGGCGTGAAGATTGACGCCGATACCAAGATGGAAGACGTGGACTTCTCCGGTGCTGACCTGAGTGGTGCCAAGATCGAAAAGTTCACCGCCAAGAAAGTGATCTACGATAACAAGACCAAGTTCCCCAGCGGTTTCGATCCTCGCCAGTACGGCTTCACCAAGCCGGGCGAAAAGGCCGCCGACATCAAGGTCGAAGGCAAGAAGAAGAGAGCTTCTGACGACGGTGACGAAGACCAGCCGAGAAAGAAGAAAAAGAAAAAACGTCACAGCAGTGACGACGAAGAATAATCTTCCCCAAAAACAAACGGATTTTAAAAGGCACTCGAGAGAGTGCCTTTATTTTTTGCGGGAGCGTCGCTAATTTGGAACGCACGTGGCTGCGCAGACTACTTTTTATCCATAAGCCACGAAACAGCCTCGGAAAGGCTATGCACCCGCACAATCTTTATCCCGGAAAGTTCCTCGGGAAGTTTGCCGTTCGCAGGCACCACCGCCTCCGTCATGCCAAGGCGCCGGGCCTCCTTGAGGCGCTGGTCCAAGAGGCTAACGCTGCGAACCTCCCCCGACAGTCCCAGTTCACCGACAGCCATCGTCTGCCGACCAAGCGGGATGCCCAGGTGATTACTGGCGATAGCAAGAGCAAGGGCCAAGTCCGACGAGGCGTCGGTGACTTTCATGCCGCCGGCGATACTTGCGAACACGTCGGATGCCCCTATGGAAATGCCGCCGAACTTTTCGAGCAAAGCGAGAATGATAGTAAGGCGCTTCGGGTCTATGCCGGCGGCCACTCTTTGCGGGACGGCGAACCCAGTCTGGTTCACGAGAGCCTGCGTCTCGAAAAGCAGGGCGCGGGAGCCTTCGAGCGTACAGCACACGACGCTCCCCGGCGTGGGCGGAACCCCCTCTTGCAAAAAGACACGGCTTGGATTCTGTACCGGAGAAAGACCGTGGCTCGTCATCTCGAAGACGCCAATTTCGTCGGTAGCACCGAACCTGTTCTTGATGGTTCGCAGCAACCGGTACTGGTGATTGCGGTCGCCCTCGAAGTAGACGACGGTGTCGACCATGTGTTCGAGAATTCGCGGGCCGGCAATCTGGCCATCCTTCGTCACATGCCCGATAAGAATCGTAATGCAGCCGGAATTTTTCGCGAACACCATGAGATCGAGCGTACATTCGCGCAGTTGCGTTGCGCTACCGGGAGTCCCCGGCAGGTCGCCCTTGTAAACGGTCTGGATGGAGTCAATGACCAGCACCTGAGGCTTGATTTCCTTGGCCTGCTCAATGATTTTTTCGAGGCTCGTTTCGCAGAGCAACAGCATGTCGCTGCCCGAGACATTCAAGCGCTCGCTGCGGAGTTTCACCTGGCAGGCGCTTTCTTCGCCGCTCACGTAAAGACTCTTGACGCCGGCGGCGGTCATGGTGGCGAGGGTGCTCAGCACCAAGGTGGACTTGCCGATTCCCGGGTCGCCACCGATGAGCACCAGGGAACCTGGTGCAAGCCCGCCACCCAGAACCCTGTCGAATTCCGAGTTGGCGGTGCTCAGCCGCCGGGTATCTTCTGTCGCCACGTCCTTCAACTGCACCACCTGGTGCACTGGACCACCCAGGCCTCGCCCGCCGCGACCGGCCGACTCCGCCAAGCGCTCCACCGCATGTTCCTTGAGCGTATTCCACGCACCGCAGAACGGACAGCGCCCCACCCACTTCGGCGTGGTGTTCCCGCAGTCCGTGCACAAGTATTCAATCTCTTTTTTTGCTTTCGTTTTAGTCACTGCTACCATGTGCACTAATATAACTAATTTCCGCTGACATATTATGACATACTGAACAAAAAGTCACTAATTCGATAGATACCCAAGGCGGCAATGCAAGCAAAAAAGCACTTTAAAGGGCTTTTAAATATTTTTATTTTTGGGATGTTGAGTGCAAAACATAGACACCGTTTTGCCAAGGAGACTTTTTATGGGCGGCTTTTGCGGAGTTATTTCCAAGGATGATTGCGTGTGCGATCTTTTTTACGGAACAGACTACCATTCACATCTTGGAACTCATCGCGGCGGTCTCGCCGTTTTAAAGGCGGACGGCAACTTCCATCGTTCCATCCACAACATCCAGAACACGCCCTTCCGCAGCAAGTTTGAACACGACCTTTCCGCCTTTTCGGGAAACGTAGGCATCGGCGTCATTTCGGATACCGATCCGCAACCTCTTGTCATGTGTTCCAAACTTGGAACATTCGCCATCGTAACGGTCGGCCTTATCGCAAACATCGATGAAATCAAGGATGAACTCTTCCGCGAGAACTGCATGCAGTTGCAGTTTTCCACCACTAGCGGAATGGTAGGGCCCACCGAGGTCGTCTCGGCACTCATCGCCACACAGGATTCCATCGTAGACGGCCTCAAGTACGTCCAGGAAAAGGTGAAGGGAAGTTGCTCCGTGCTCGTAATGGACAGCACCGGCAAGTTCTACGCCAGCCGCGACAAATGGGGCCGCACGCCGGTCATCCTCGGCAAAAAAGAAAACGCTATGATTGCCGTACAGGAAAGTTGCGCCCTCCCCAACTTGGGCTACGAATACGTTCGCGATATCGGTCCTGGCGAAGTGGTCGAACTTACTCCGGACGGCGACGTTACCTTGGTCGAACCAGGCAAGAAGATGGCCATCTGCTCGTTCCTCTGGGTCTACTACGGCTACCCCGCCTCCAGTTACGAGGGCCGCAATGTGGAAATGACCCGCTACCGCTGCGGCAGCGCGCTCGCGAAGCGCACGCCCACGGAAGCCGATGCCGCCTGCGGCATTCCGGACTCCGGCACAAGCCACGCTCTCGGCTACGCGCACGAGGCAGGCATCAAGTTCGCCCGCCCGTTCGTGAAGTACACTCCCACCTGGGCACGTTCCTTTATGCCGCAGGACCAGCGCCAGCGTGAACACGTGGCCAGCATGAAACTCATCCCGATTCCGGGACTCATCAAGGACCGCAGACTCGTGTTCTGCGACGACTCCATCGTGCGCGGCACCCAACTTGGCAAGCAGGCCGAAAAGCTTTACTCCATGGGCTGCAAGGAAACGCACATGCGCATCGCCTGCCCGCCGTTAATTTATCCGTGCAAGTTCCTGAACTTCTCCCGTTCCAAGAGCGAATACGACTTGGCCACACGCCGTTACATCCGCATGGTAGAAGGAGAAAACGCCGAACTGGAAAAGTACACCGACCCCGACAACGAAGCGTACAAGGGAATGGTGGACCACATCCGCAAGAACTTGAACCTCACAACGCTTGCGTTCCAGCGCATCGACGACCTGGTCCATGCCATCGGCCTGCCTGCAGATCAGTTATGCACATACTGCTGGAGCGGCAAGGACTACGCCGTGAATGGCGAATGCTACAAGTGCCCTTGCGAAGGCGGAGAGTGCCCCTGCCATTCCAATAAGAAGAAAGATTAATTCGCTTTCTAGGCTCCGCGGCTATGCCGCGGGGATGCGTTTAAGTCCGCGGAATCCCGCGGGCTTTTTCATTTCGTTTAAATAGTCATTCCGGGAGGCACAAAGTGCCGAGCGGAATCCATACAGTCTGTTTTGCGCTTGCGAGACGTATGGTTCCTGCTCGGGGCGGCGCCCCTCCCAGGATGACGCTATTCAGGACATCCCAGGATGACGCACTACGGGAATTCAGCGTGGATGTAGTATTCCAGGCGATGTCCGGTTTCGAATCCGAACAAATCACCGCGATTCATCTCGTAAGCAAGTCCCATCGCAAACGGGAAGTGGAACCATCCGAAATAATGCGCTATGTCGCCGCGCATGCGGAAACCGCGGTACATGTCGTCCATTTTCTGGTATGGCCTGAGCATGTTCAAGTTGCGGCTCTCTTCGACCCGCCAGCGGTACATGTTCACATAACTCACGCGCCACCCCGTATGGCGAGCGTCGTTCCAGAAAACGTCCCACACAAAAGAGCCCTTCAGCCCAAGTTCGTTTCCCGGCTGAAAGTTGTCGCTTTCAATAAAGGTGTAATATAGCCCGCTAAAGCCGAGCATCAAACTCCGGCTGAATCGGTACAGGAACATGGGTTCAACACCAAGGCGTTCGAAGCGTTCTTCACGGCTTCCGTCCCCCGGTTTAAAGCGCCAGTTTACCGCCAAGCCAAAATAGTCCAACGGGAAAAACTTCACCCCGACAAATGACTCGTTAAGCCCGTTCACTTGCAGGTTCACAGCCTCGCTGCGCTGGTCATGCCACATCGTATCCCAATAGTAACTCACAAACCGGTACGACATGTCGGTATAGACGCTAAAGCACTTGCACGGGGCAAGTTCGACGTTCCAGCCCAAATCGGCGCTGTAAACATCGTCGTGGAGTTCGGCCAAGCCCGAAACCGTAATGCCGGTCTGGGGAGGCAAAACAGGCCGCAAAGGCTCCGTCGCATAGACAAAACTTGCACAAAAAAAGCCCACAGCCGCAGCGAAAATGAAATTCAAACGATTCGTCACAAACAAAAAGATAGAATTTTCACCAGAATAACCAGATTAACTTTTTTTATCATCGTCCCCAACCCTTTTTTTTATAGATTAATGAACATGGGATTGAGAATACGAGCCATAATAGCGGCCATAGTCATGGCGGCACCGTTTATCGCATGCGACGGAATCATGGGCACACAAAAGGACGAGGGAGCAAACTACCACGCAACACCGGCCGATTCACTGAACTTGATCCTGGACGATTCCAAGTACCCATATGCAGGCCTGCCTCGCCTGGTCATCGAGACGGATGAACTGCAAAGCATCGAAGACCGAGAAAACAAGATTCCCGCAAGACTGCAGGTGTACGGCCAAAACGGCCCCGAGGGGCCCATTGCACATCTGCAAATTCGCGGCAGAGGGAACTACACCTGGGGACTTCCCAAAAAGCCGTTCAACATCTACCTGGACAATAAAGAATCCCTGCTTGGGCTCGCTCCGGCAAAAAAATTCGCACTTCTCGCCAATTACCTCGACCGGACCTTGATAAGGAACGCCGTGGCCTACGAACTTGCGCGAAAAACCGAACTTGAATGGACCCCGAGCGGAAAATTCGTGGAAGTATTCCTGAACCAGGTTTTTATGGGGAACTACTACCTCAGCGAAAAAATCGGGTTTGAAAAAAGCCGCCTGGACAAAAGCGACGGCGCCTTCCTGCTGGAATTCGACAAGAACTTTGACGAAAAATACAAGTTCAAGAGCGCCCTGAAAGACCTTCCCGTAAACATCAAGAAACCGGAACAGCCGAACGACAGCCAATTCGAGTACATCAGCAACTACATCAAAAGTGTCGAAATGTCTTTTTACAGCACGGACACTAGTTACCATGCCACGAACTTCATCGACATCAAGTCGTTTGCCGACTACCTTATTTTAAACGAACTCGTGACGAACATCGAAATTTCACACCCCAAGAGCCTGTACATGTACAAAGAACCCAACGGCAAATTATTCGCGGGCCCTGTGTGGGATTTCGACTACGGAACATTCGACCCAAAGAAGAAAGGATTCCTGAACAACTTCTGCCCCGTATTCACCGGACTTATGGCCTTCAAGAAATACAAGCAAGTCCTCAAGGAGCAGTGGGACAAAGAAAAAGAAGCCTTTGCAGGCATAGACGCCTTTATAGATTCCCTCGCCGACTACACCCGAGAATCCAACGAACGCAACATCAAGATGTGGCCCGTATCGTACGTAGAAGCCCCTGTCGGCGACGAGTTCATGGAATTCGACGAAGCCATCGAAACCATGAAAAATGTCATTCACACGCGAATCGACGAAATGGAAATACTGATTGATTCGCTGGCCAATTCGAAATAGCCTTTACACTTCCCCGATTTCTTTCAGGTACCTGGCGAGTGCGTCTTGCCAAGGCGGCAGGGGCTTAAATCCGGCCTCCACGAGTTTGCTCTTGTCCAACCGGCTGTTGAACGGGCGGGCGGCCTTGGAGAGGCCATACTCGGCGGTGGTCACAGGATTGACCTTTGTCGTAATCCCTGCCTGGCGATAGATTTCACAGGTAAAATCGTACCAACTGATGAATCCGCCTTCGTTTGTAGCGTGGTAGTAGCCGTACTTCTCGGTCTCGATCATGTCCACGAGCAAGCGGCTCAAATCCAGGGTATAGGTCGGCGTTCCCACCTGGTCGTTCACAACACGAACGGAGTCATGGGTCTTGCCGACATTCAGCATGGTCTTGATGAAATTCTTGCCGTTGAGGCCGAACACCCAGGCGATGCGTACAATAAAGTACTTGCTCAAATTGCCGCTCACGGCGAGTTCGCCTTCGAGTTTGGTTTGACCATACACATTCAGAGGCTTGTAATCCTTGCAATCGGGCTTCCAAGGTTCTGAGCCCTGCCCATCGAACACGTAGTCGGTACTGATGTACACCATCTTGGCGTCAATCTTTTTGCAGGCGAGCGCAATATTCTCGGTTCCCTTGCCGTTAATGGCATGGACTTTCGCCTGTTTGTCTTCGTCTTCGGCCAAGTCCACGGCTGTCCAGGCGGCACAGTGCACCACCACGTCGGGGTTCACTTTTTCGATGGTCGCAAGCACAGCGGCGGAATCGGTGATGTCCATTTGAACGTAGGGCATGGTCGTGACGGGGCTTCCGTCGGCAATACCGGCATACGCGGGGGCAATGTCGCTCCCAATACCTTCATAACCGCGCTTGGCGAGTTCGTTCATCACATCGTGGCCAAGTTGGCCACCAACTCCTGTCACCAGTACTTTCATCATACATTCCTAAAAAACATGTATATGTCACTTTGAAAATAGAAAAAAAACATACGGAATCTTGTTCATTTCTCTAAAAAAGTGCCGTTTTCAAAATGCGTGGGTTCCGTCGTTCCGCTCCAGGATGATGAATTTTTGGGTAACGATTGTTTGCAAAACGAGATTTTTTCAAAACCAGGCTTGACGGAGCCCTAGAGATGGTGTATATTTGTACAGTAGTTCAACATTGGGGCAACAAACTGAAGGACAGGCTTATGTTTTTTGACATAGACAAACTCATCGGCTTTGCCGCCTACGTAATGAACTCGATGAACGTAAAATCCATGCAATACATAATGCTCATAAAGCTTATGTACCTTTCCGACAGAAAGTTCATTGAACTTTACGACAGGACCATTTCCAACGACGACATGGTTTCAATGGACCATGGTCCAGTTCTCTCAAGACTTCTAAACCTAATACATGGCGAATGTCTCGACTCACTGCAAAAATCCTGGAATCTTTGTTTTTCAACAACGAGATACAACATCGCATTTACAGACAACGGGGAAAAAGCATCAAAGAACGTTGAAAACCTTTCAAAAGCGGAAATGAAAGTTATTGACGAAATTGTCGCCAAATTTGGTAGTTGGAATGTCTGGACTCTAATAGACGATTATCTTCACAAACTTCCCGAATGGGAAAATCCTCACGGTTCGTCAATTCCAATAAAATTCGAAAGCCTCATGAAATGTTTCAATAAGAGTGATGAGGAAATTCAAGCCGTACAAGAAGAGAACAAATTATACGAAGAGGAAATAACGGTCTGCAGGGGTAACAACACCTAATGCAGAACGAAGAAAGTTTCAAAATGCTCGACGAAAAAGCAAAGCACTGCTATTTCGTCATTTCGAAGGTTGATGCCGACGGAAACGTACTAGTGGTTAATTGCAGTACGTATAGAGATTTTTCCGGCGAAGATACAACCTGCATTCTAAACAAAGGCGAACACCCGTTCATAAAACAAACATCCTACATTCCTTACAACCGTGCACGAATTATGGCGTACGAAGATGTTCTCAAATTGAGTCCAATTCGGGATGTTTCACCAGAGTTGTACGAAAAATTGCGGAACGGGGCCAAGAAATCAGAACAAACACCTCAAAAAATTCTCGTATACATTCTTAACCATTAGTCCTTATTCAAACCAAAAATCGGGGTGAATCATGTCGCCGCCAAGCAAAATTGCATAAACGGCGCCGTTTTCCATATTCACGTAAGCGATTCTGTTGCGGAACTGGTCATGGTTCATATCGGCCAAAGAGGCAATCATCCGCTCTCCCGTCAGCCATTCGGTGCAGTCAAATACAAAATCCTCCGGGGCGCGTACGCTCTGGATTATCTTCCCGGTACTATCCATCACAAAGATGTACTCGTGCGGGCTATAGGTTCCACCGACACATTCCTCGCCCAGTGTGCCGGTCATATCCAAAAAGGCTGTACGGAGCGAGCCGTCCTTGGCCATGGATAGGTTGCAGACCTGCTCCCCGTTGTACCAGAGGGAATCCTTGATGGTGATGCCGCCATCGGCAAAGGAGATTCTACGATTGATAAAGTTTGCGCCGCCGGCATTAGCAAAGAGGAAGTCATCGGAGACTGTCGTGAAGGCTCCTTCGGTAATGAGTTGCGGGGTTCCAAACTTTCCATCGGAAAACCGCACCATCCATGTATTGCGTTGTTTCCACGATTCGTGCTGTGTGGGTTCCGCGTCGTCCACATAGAAGATGACGGTGTCACCGTTCGAAAGGGCGCGCCAGCGGGGCACGGTCGCGCTGATTACGTTCAGGCGCACGATTTCACCGGATTCGAGGTTCTGTACATACAAATTAGAAATCCCTTCTTTGCCTTCGAACGTCGTGCTGAAGGCTATCCACTTTCCGTCGGGCGAAAATGCAGGGTGATAGGCGTCGATGTCATTCTCTATGCTGTACAGAGAATCGTTATCCAAGTTCCAATAAATTAATTTCTCGGTCAATTCTTCGCGAAAGACTATTTTTCCGTGTTTTGCATTCACCCACGAAAGAATTTCGTCGGCGTGGCGTATCAGGGAGAAGCCTTTCGCAGGTTTGAACATCACAAAATCGGCAGAGGAGTCAAGTGGAATGTTCTCGGTAAAGGCGCTTTCGTCAATGACGGGAAGGGTATCGGCGACAATAGTATCTGCGGGAACAGTGTCGGCAGCAAGGGTATCGGCGACAATAGTATCTGCGGGAACAGTGTCGGCAGCAAGGGTATCGGCGTCAATAGTATCTGCGGAAATAGTGTCGGCAGCAAGGGTATCGGCGTCAATAGTATCTGCGGAAATAGTGTCGGCAGCAAGGGAATCGGCGTCAATAGTATCTGCGGAAATAGTGTCGACAGAAAATTCGAGAGTTCCTTCCGCAACAGATTCAGAACCTGAGTCCGAGCAGGAAATCAAGAAAAGCACAAAAAGGAACGGAATCAGCACAGCCGAAATTTTCACGATCTACCGCGCAGGAGCCATGTCCAAATCGCCAAGGACCTTGGCTAGCGAATCATTTTTCACCTTGAGGGAATCCAAAGTGGCGTTCAATTCCCGAATTTCGGAGACGAGTTCGCCATTGCGTTCCGTGAGTTGCTGGATTTTGGCTTCTGCCTCGGGGTTGCTGCATGCGGACAGCGCAAGCGCACAAAGTATCGACAAAAGAGTTGCCGAGCAGGAAATTATCATTTTACTTTTCATGCTCTAATAGTAGTTTTTTTTGCCCATTCAAATAATGTCAAAGGGTGCGCAGGTTCCAATTTTTGTACTTTTGGGTTGTGAACGAGAACAGTGCATCCATTCCTGAACTGCTTTTGCCCGTAGGCACCCGCGAAATGCTGGAAGCCGCCATCCACAATGGCGCCGACGCGGTGTACTTTGGGGTGCCGCACTGGAATGCCCGCGGTCGCACGGAAGACTTCAGTTTCGAAGACGTCGGCGAGATGATCCGCTACGCACGTTTGCGAGGGGTCCGCACATTCCTCGCCATGAACGTGCTTGTATTCGAACGCGAATTGCAGGATTTGCCGGAATTTCTGGAAAAGATTATTTCTCTCGAACCCGATGCCTTCATCATCCAGGACATCGGTCTTGCACGTCTGATCCGAGCCATTGCGCCGAACCAGGAAATCCATGCAAGTACGCAGATGACTTTGGCCAGTGCCGAGGCCGTGAATTTGGCTTCGCAGTTGGGGTTCAACCGCGCCGTCCTGGCTCGCGAACTTTCGCTAAAGCAGATTGCGGCCATCAAGGAAGCCACTCCGCTCGAATTGGAAGTTTTCATTCACGGGGCCCTGTGCGTGAGTTACTCGGGGCAGTGCCTTACCAGCGAAAACTTCGGCGGACGCAGTGCGAACCGAGGTCAATGCGCACAGAGTTGCAGACTTCCCTACCGCATTTTTGTCGACGGCAAGGAATTCACTCAAACCGACGCGCAATATCTATTTAGCACGCGGGACTTGTGCGCCATTCCAAGACTCGACGATTTACAGGAAATCGGCGTTAATTCCTTGAAAGTGGAAGGGCGATTGAAAAGTCCCGAGTACGTAGCCGCCGTGGCTCGTGCCTACAGGAAGGCTTTGGATTTTCATAGCGACACTTATTCAAACGTCATCCTCGACCAAGCGCAGCGCGGGAGGGGATCCATACAGAGCAACGGGAATCTTATGGATCCCGTTCGGGGGCAGAGCCCCCTCCAGGATGACTGTAAATACAAAGCCGCGCACTCTGGCGTCAGCCGCGAGAGCGAAGACCGCGAAGGGCTCACCGCAAGCGACATGGAACCTTTGCAGGTTCTTTTCAGCCGAGGCCTCGGCACAGGCTGGCTCGACGGGGTAAACCACCAGGAACTCGTAGACGGCACATTCAGCAACCATCACGGTGAATTCCTAGGAACTGTCCGAAGAGTGGACCGCAGCGGCATTTCGGTAACCCGGGAATTCGCAGAGGGCGAAAAGCCTGGCGATTTTGCGCCACCGCGTCCGGGAGACGGGATTTTGTTCGAAAACTCCGAATTCGGAGTGAGCGTTGGCGGGCGTTTGTACGGAGTGCAGCAAATTGGGTGCGGAGCCGATCTCCGTCTGGAATTCGGCCGAGAACTGAACCTGTCTCAGATTGCGCTCGGCATGAAGGTTTACCGCAACGACTCCCCAGCTTTGGAAAAAGAACTGCGCCACACCTTTACCGACAGGGAACTCGCAAAACGCATTCCCGTGAACATGGTGCTGTTCGGAAAAATCGGTGAACCGTTAAGGCTTACTGTTTACGACAGCGACGGGAACAAGGTCCAGTTGGTAAGCGAGACTCCCATCGAGGTTTCCAGAAACGCGGAACCCGCAGGCAAACAGGGCATTCATGATTCCCGTGTTGCAGAAACCGCTCGCAAGGAACTTTCTGCGTTGAGTTCTTCCGCTTACGGGTTGCAATCCCTCGATATTCAAGTAGATGCATCCGCATTTATCCCCGGAAAAGTTCTGCGCACACTTCGCCAGAACGCAGTCGTTGAACTTGACAAGGAACGCTGCCGTTGGAAAGACCTGAATCCTAGCGCGCCCAGCGGCCAAGACTTTTTGAATCGCATCCGTAAAGCGCATTCTGCAACTGCGCAAGAACCAACAGTCCCCGGCAAATCCAAAATTTCCGTACTTGTCCGCAACCCGCAGCAAATCGAATCCTTGGCTGGCCTAGATATAGACAACGTTGTCATGGATTTTGACTGGGGCGTAAAATACGACGAATCATTGGCACAGATTCGCGAATACGGCTTCATGGCTGGCATGGCGACGCTCCGCATTCACAAGCCGGGCGAAAACCACTACCTTAAAAATATTTTGCGGCTCTCCCCCGATTTCGCTTTGGTCCGTAGCCTAGGCGCCCTTGCCATTTTGCGTGAAAACGGAATTCCATTGAAAGGCGACTACAGTCTGAACGCAGCCAACAGCGCCAGTTACGATTGGCTTTTAGGCCTAGGGCTCGAAACACTTCACCCCTCGTGGGACTTGAACAGTACGCAACTTTTCGACTTGCTGCAAAACATCGACGGGAGCCGTATGGAAATCGCACTGCACCAGTACATGCCCGCCTTCCATTCGGAATACTGCGCTTTCGCAAGGGCACTCACGACAGGCAGACGCTTCCCCGAATGTGGAAAAATCTGCACAAAGCACAAGGTGGAAATTCTCGACCACAAGGGCGAGCGCCACTTTTTGCAAAGCGACGCCGAATGCCGCAACACGCTATTCGTCGGGAAACCGCAGTCCGCACTGAAGTTGTTGCCTCGTCTAAGGCAATCCGGAGTCTACAACTTCCGCATAGAACTTCTGGACGAATCTCCCGACGCCGTACGCCGCAAAATACAGACTTACACCCAGGCCATCCGCGGAAAAATCGAAATCGATACAGCCATCCGTCTCGCTGGAGTCCAAGAAAAATACGGTTTGAGCGAGGGACAACTGTTTAACGAAAATACTTGGCAGGACCGCAAAAAATAGCCGACACATTTTGCTATATTGCCCCTAAAATTCATTGCGCCATGTTGCGCCACACCTAAAGGAAAAGCATGAAAATCGCCGACAAAACCGTTGTACAGATGCACTACACCCTCTCCTCCGACGAAGGAGCCGTCATTGACTCTTCCGCTGGCCGCGAACCGCTCCAGTACATACAGGGCGCGCACATGATCGTCGTCGGTCTCGAGAAGGCGATGGTCGGTCACGAAGTCGGCGACAAGTTCGACGTGAAAGTCATCCCGAGCGAAGGCTACGGCGAATACGACGAGCGCATGACCCAGGAAGTCCCGACAAGCGTTTTCCAGGGCGTCGACAAGGTGGAAGCCGGCATGCAGTTCTACGCCCAGACTCCGATGGGTCCGATGCCCATCCGCATCAAAAGCGTTAATGGCGACAAGGCCGTCATCGACGCCAACCATGAACTCGCCGGCAAGAACCTGAACTTTGCCATCGAAGTCGTGAGCGTCCGCGAAGCGACCGGCGACGAACTGAAGCCCTTCGAGCACCATTGCTGCTGCAAGGACAAGGGCGAAGGCGAACATGAATGCCATTGCAAGGAAGAAGGCCACGAATGCGAATGCGGCGGCCATGGCCACAAGGAAAACTGCGATGGTAACGGCGGTTGCGGCTGTCCGCACCACGACGAACACCACAACAAGTAAAGGCTAGCGAAACAGGCGGCGAACAATCTGCCGCAAGACCCTGATTCCGTAAGTCACCACGTTCAAGTTGGACTTTTCATCCCCGTACCGCGTAGGTATGGGGATTTCTTTCATGCGCCAGCCTTCCGCGTCGGCAATTGAAATCAACTCCAGGTCGATGTCGAAACTGCCACTGAGTTTTTCAAGATTCACTGTCTTCAGGAATTCCGCATTGTACACGATGAATCCGCTATGACGGTCCGTCAATTTGTTCTTGAATGCAAAATTTTCAAGCACCGTCAAAAAAGAGCCGCCCATCCGCTTGTACACAGGCATCCCGCCCTTGCGCGCCTCGCCTTCTACAGCCCGGCGTGAACCTTGTATCAGCGCCAATCTGCGCTGTTCCAATTCGCGCTGTCCCGCGAAAACTTCATTTTCAAGTTCTTCTACAAATCGGCCGAGCATCGGCGCCGGGTACTGGCCATCGCCGTGCAGGCAAGCGATAAACTTCGCACCGCTAGCAAGACCACGGGCAATCCCACATTTCACTACGGCTCCATAACCGCGATTTTTTTCGAATCGTTCCCACGCAAAATCCGCACAGTTTCCTTTTGCATTTTTTGCACAGTCCTCAACGACATTGCACGTTCCATCCGTAGACCCGTCGTCAATCACAAGCACATGCGAACGTCCACGCATATCGGTGCTTATTTCGCCCAGCACCGTTTTCAGCGTAGATTCTACGTTGTACGCAGGCACAAAGATAAAAACGTCTTTTTGCATGTTATGCCGAATAATGCTTCACGAACCACGTGAGGGAATCGCGCAGGCACACATCGATAGGAGTCGTCGCTCGGAAATTGAGCAGTCTTCCGGCCTTTGCCACACTGGGCAGTCGACGCAAGGAATCCTCATACCCCTTGCCGTAATAGGTTTCGCCGTCAATCACCTGCGGCTCGGGAATCGTTTCGACGCCCACGTTCTTGATCTCGGCAAATATCTGACGCATAAGGCCAGCAAGTTCCGCAATGGTCAATTCGTTGTCGGGGTTACCCACATTGAACGCCTGCGAAAACACAGCCGGCTTTTCGGCATTCGCCGCATCGAACAGAGAAAACAGAAAATCCACGGCATCGTACACGCTGGTAAAGCAACGACGAGCCGTGCCACCATTAACGAGTTTCAGAGGTTCGCCACGCATCAACGCCGAAGAAAAGTTTGCAAGCACCCTCGGGATTCCCTCGCCATCGACCCCCGGCATAAAATCCATGTAGGGGCCAATGAAATTGAACGGTCTCACAACGGTCCACTGCAAACCATGGAGGCCTGCGATAAATCGCTCCGTCAAAAGTTTGGCAGTCGCATAACTCCAGCGGCTAGCGACCACCGGGCCAAACGTAAACGGAGTTTCGTCTTCTACCAGTTCACCGCTTTCACTGCCTGTGCGCCCGTAAACCTCGGACGTCGAAAAATGAATAAGCCACGCGCCCGACTTGGCACAGGCCTCCGCCAACGCGACCGGATGATCGTAGTTGCTACGGATTACCTCGCAGGATTCCGCCATGTAACGGCTGGGCATGCAGATAGCGGCCAAGTTCACCACCACGGGGAACTGGGCTATGCGATCCACCACGGCCTTGTCGGCCAGGTCGGCGCAAAGGAACTCGCAGCGTTCGTCGTTCAGCCGATGCTGGATCCTGTAAAAATCCAGGTCGACACCAAAAACCCGCCATCTAGTACGGCAAAGAATGGCATCCAGCAAATGGCTACCAATAAAACCACCGCAGCCCACAATGGCTACGGTGATACTGCGGTCCTTGAAACTAAGGTTCATTACTCCGAAACCTTGAACGCTTCGGAATTGGCACCCTTGCTTGTTTTGTTGTACGGAATCACGCGGATTACGGCCTCGTCGGAGGCTTCGGTCCAATCTTCACCAAGCACAACGTCGACTTCGTAGCAGGTCTTGCCATCGGGGCTTTCAGGGCCCACGGAGCCGTCGAGCCCCATGTTCTTGCCCTTGGAATCTGCATCCTTCTTGAATTCAATGCGGTAACCGGAGTCTTCGACATCGGAGCCAAAGACCACCGTGATGGTATCGCCAATCTTGAATTCGTCACCGGCGGCCGGAGAAACAACCTTCACTCCACCACTGACAGTGCAGTCGAACTTGGAATCGGAAGACTTATCCTTGGAATCGGAGGAAACCGGTTCGTTGGAAGGACCGGTGGAAGAACTGTCGTCGTCACTACCGCAAGCAAAGAAAGCAAGCGCGCTGGTAAGAATCACTATATGGGAAAATTTCATAGATACCTCTTTTTGAGATTAATATAAAATTATTTTCAGGCTTCACTTTCTTAAAAACTATTTTTGCGCGGAAAACTCTAAATAAGGACTTGCATCTGGCACTCCCGGTCCTTTCACG
This sequence comes from Fibrobacter sp., assembly GCA_045598645.1. Classification (GTDB taxonomy): domain Bacteria; phylum Fibrobacterota; class Fibrobacteria; order Fibrobacterales; family Fibrobacteraceae; genus Fibrobacter. Next base: position 35,489 of record JAZLMK010000008.1, on the reverse strand, counting down.
CAACGAACGTACCCACCCATCGTCTTATACATTGACGATTCAGAAAAAGCTAAAATATTATCATTGTGTATACGCCAACAATACGTAAAAAGTGGACTTGGCAGCCACACAACATCTCTACCGGTCACCATAATATACGTGGAATTTCCCATCCCCATAAAAGAGCCGTCTTCATTACGGTAACCACCTGGTAAAAACGCCATACCAAGCCTATCGCCGCCTACTGTATCTTGGCCAGAGGTCCAATTTTTAGCATCGAGAACTGCTTCTTCCCATTCGAACAACCTTTCCTTTGTAAACTGCCACATATAAGAAAAATCTAGTGAAGTCGCCACATGCCAGCCAGAGGGACAGATTCCCTGATACCATTCACCATTTTTCAGAGCGCTGTCGTTGTAAACACTTGGCAAATTCAGCACAGCAGCCCAATTGTAAAGGCGCCCATACTTTTCACAGTTGGCTTCGTCATCATCATAGCACCAACTTTGATTAAGTAAATTTGGAGTAGCCGCATAATCCGAATAATTCAAGTTTTGGGCAAACCATTCGCTCATACCAACGGTAGCCGTCTTGTAAACCTTGCCGTCCCTAGGATCCGTAAACGTTCCATAAATAGGATAATTTTCAGGCAATTCAGGTCTTATTTCAGGATATTCTATAGGATTCTCAGAGCACATCTCATCAAAGCAATAAACTTTTTTCCAAAGTTCCAGCACATAATGTGCTGCTTTACCTGAATCTTTATTTTTAAAATACCCTTTTTTTCCCAAATCATCTAAAGAAGCGACTGTATCAACAGGCAAATCCAACGTATGATCTATTTTTTCATACTTTGCAATACTGCTTGAATCCTTCAAAAAATAGGATTTTTCCAAGTCAAAACACTCACCAGCATTAAGGGCTGAAGGATTAGGCAAATCCGAAATCACGTGATGAACATCATCAATTACAGATTTACCCAAAGTGAGAGAAATACTTTCTATACTCACTGTTACATGTAATGTATCAGCTTCTTCTTTCAAATCCTTCAAATTCATATTTACGGTATACCAACCATTATCACTCTCAAAATCCTCCAATGCCGCAGCAACAACGGTATAGACTAATTTATCTGGGATGTGAAAATTATATGTCACATGTATTAAAGGCTTGACCGTCAGCGGAACTTCCGTTTTTAATTTTGCATAAAAAAAATGGTTTGAATCCACTTGGTCATAACAAAATTTTTTCAAGAAAAAAAGAGTGTCGTTTTCGGAAATAAGTTTTGTAGAACCGCTACTGAGCGAAATGTCGCCGCTAGACAGAGAACCGCTACTGAACGAACCGTCAAACATAGACGATCCATCACCATCGTTTTCATCGGCATTAGATGAAGAATCGCTACTGCATGCACTTAATACAAGCATCAACGTCATCAAAAAAAATACTATCTTTTTCATGGATTAATTTCCCTTATCCCTCAAATAAAATACTTTATATAAAATATTTTTTTATAAAACAAAAAAGGAAATGTTATGAAAATTTTATCCTTTTTAGCCAATGGCTTTGAAGAAACCGAATTCGTAGTCCCCTTTGATCTTTGGCAGCGGGGCGGGTGCGATGTCGTGACAGCGTCCATCAGCGGCTCTTTGGATGTTGTTGGTGCACACGGGCTTCAAATAAAGGCAAATACAATTCTCGACAAATGCAACATGGACGATTACGACGCCATATTCCTCCCAGGGGGCGGTCCTGGCGTAAAAAATCTTTTAGAATCATCCTTGGTAGAAAAGAACATTTGCAAAATGAACGACGACGACAAGTGGATTTTCGCCATTTGCGCCGCCCCAAAAGTTCTGTCCAAGGCAGGAGTTCTCGTTGACCGCAAATGCACATGTTTTCCTGGGTGCGAAGTCGACCTCGTCTGCAGGGAATTCTGCGAAGACCGCGTGGTTATTGACGGGAACATCATCACAAGCCGTGGCGCAGGAACCGCCGAAGAATTCGCCCTTGCATGCCTCGCCCAGATGATGAACTCGGAAACGGCAGCAAAGATAAGGGCCCAGGTGGTTGCACGCTAGCAAGCGACTCAAAAATTTCTATATTGCGGTCCATGAATTTCAAAGACAGAATCATTCGCGCCACCGGCAAGAAAACGCCATTCCGTTTAATTGCCGCTGATTTGACTGCTACACTGAACGAAATCGGCAGCAACCACAATGCAAAGGGATACGCCCTCAAACTTTTGGCGGAGAACACCATCGCAAGTGTTTTCCTGAGCGCAAGCCTCAAATTCCCTGGCACGGTAACCTTCACCACGAGTTTCAGTGGCGAATTCACAAAAATTCAGTCGGACTCCACCCCTATGGGACTCATGCGCGCCATGATCCCTCAGGAAGAACTCCAAACCGTCGGAGCAAACGAGCCGGCCATAGTGCCGCAGAACATCACCGTCGTGAAAATCAACGAACACGGCAAGCGTGTCCACGAAAGCATTATCGAAGCCCCCGGGATTTCCATGGGGCAGAACCTGGCCAGTTACCTGCTGCAATCCGAGCAAATCCGTTCGGCAGTGGGCATAGAAGCGCAATTCAATAAAGAAGACCCCTCGAAGTTGGACTACGCCGCCGGATTCTACATCGAAGCGTTCCCGGACCTCGAAGAAAGAGACATCGCCATCCTGGAACAGATTGTATTGAACCTTCCGAAATTCCACGAACTGTACAAGGCCGAGGGCTTCGACCTGGATGAACTTCTGGACCAGTTGAGAGGCCCGTACGATATCGACATCGTCCGTGAAATCGACTCGAAAGCCTACTGCCCGTGCAGCAAGGACCGCATGGTCGCCACCCTTGCAACGCTCAAAACCGAGGACCTCAAGGACCTTCGCAAAGACAACAAGGACTTGGAAGTCATCTGCGATTTCTGCAGAAACAAGTACACCATCACCATGCAGGACCTGGACGACCTCATCAACGAACGCCGCAAATAGACGAAAGATTTAGTATACAGTAAGCAGTGGTTAGTAAACAGTTAAATAATGGCGCCGTAGGCGCATCATTACAATGCGGCAAAGCCGCCAAACTTTCCCCTAGCCACAAACCCCTAACCACTAACCACTAACCACTTACACTATGTTCACTAAGCAATGCGTTGTCACTCTTGACTTGGAAGGCGTTCTCGCCCCAGAAATTTGGATTGCCGTAGCCGAAAAGACGGGCATCCCGGAACTACGTCTCACCACACGCGACATTCCCGACTACGACGTGCTCATGAAGGGCCGCATCAAGATTTTGGAACGCGAGCACATCACGCTCAGTACCATTCAAAACGTCATCGGGAACCTCGGACTCCTCGATGGCGCCCGCCAGTTCATGGACACGCTCCGCGACGAAGCCCAGGTGATTATCCTCAGCGATACGTTCCAGGAATTCGCCTACCCCATCATGAAGAACCTCGGCATGCCAACCATCTTCTGCCACAACCTGATTGTGGAAAACGACATGATTACTGGCTACCACCTGCGCATGAGCGACCAGAAGACGAAGGTCGTGAAGCACTTGCAAGACCTGAACTTCAAGGTGTTCGCGAGCGGTGATTCCTTCAACGACACGGGCATGCTCAAGCAGGCCGACAAGGGCGTATTCTTCTGCGCGCCGGACTCCATCGTGGCCCAGTTCCCGCAGCTCGAAGCGACCAAGACTTACGCCGAACTTTTGGAAAAGTTCCACAAGTTCCAGGACACGTTGTAGATTAGACGAGGTATGAGGGCGGCACTTCGTGCCTTTGAGGTCGCTTCGCTAGAGGTATGAGGAGCGCTTTGCGCTAACTTCTGAGCTTCAGCTTGAACGGCGGTTTCGCGTTGCGGACCGCCTTTTCTGTTTCCGCATCAAAGCACTTTACTAGCGCCCGCTCGTCAGAGATTTCGCCGGGTTCAACGCCGAACGAATCCTGCATAAATTCATTGCCGAAGTCCAATTCGCTCACATCCATTTGCGGTGCGAAGAACCCTAGGCTATGTTCCCAGGCGTTGTAATCCAAGTTTCCCTGGACAGCCCACAACAGTTTTGCACCGTTCGCCCGCGCGCGCTCCAGGATTTTCTTGACCATAACTGTCCCGAGGCCACGACCGCGCGCCTTCTTGGATACCGCCAAAGCGTACAGATAAGCGGCCAAGCCGAATTCCGAATCAAAATAGTGAACATGGCACATCGCCACGACATCCTTTTGCGGATCATCGTCCTCATAAAACAGGATGCGGGCGTCCGGAGTCGAATACGGATAAATGTAACTTGCCAAGAACGAATCGCTATCATCGAAAGCCTCTTGCCAAAGCCTCCAGATTTTATACTCGTCGGAAGCCTTATCCATGAGAAACCACGCATTATCTAACTCGGACACAGGGCAAGTTTCACATTGGCAATCGGGAACGGCGCAATCGCGATTTTCGTAAACGTAAAAATCGGGATTTTCAGACTGGGCACGAGCAAAATCAACATGCAGGCAAGCCATGCGGAACGTTTCCCCGAGCGACCTTGAATAATTGCGCAAGGCGTTCAGCAATTCCGCTTGGGAAACCTCCGTCCCGAAAGCATCCGGATTGCCGACATACAGCGGCTGCAGATAAAATACCTTGTCACCGCCAAAACAGCATGCACGCATTACAAGGAAGTCGTTGACCAACGTCCACTCCGCCCTGTAGAAGTCCCGTCTGGAGCAAAGCGCGGCAAATAATCTGTCGAGAGAGCCAGAAAAAGAAATTCCCTTCCGGGCAGCATCAAGACAATGTTGTTGTTTTACGAGATCCGAAGGATCAAGAGGATGAAAAACCGGACCGGTTTTCAAATATGCCATAGCACCACAAAAATACAAAAAAAGAATCCTCGTAAAAAGGGCCCGCCGAAGCGGACCCTTTGACATCAGGAGTTGTCATAAAGATTAATTCAAGGTCGGCGTCGTCCAGTCAATCCACTCTGACTTGCTCCAGTTGATAGTCTGAGTGTTCTTGGAGTAGTCAATCTTACCAGTCTTCACATCTTTACCGAGGAGGAACTTGTTGATAAAGTCCTTCACTTCGTCAAACTGGCCGTTCGGGAGCTGGCAGTGTCCGTGGCCGCCTTCCTGCGAGTAAGTATAGTTTTCAGTCACGCCGAGGGCGTCAAACACTTCCTTGGAAGCCTGGCCGCAGTAGTTCGACGGGACTTCGCCAAGCCATTCCTGGCCAGCGTTATCGATAACCAGAAGAGCACGCGGGGCAACCATCGCTGTGAGCATGTGCTGGTCCATCGGGAGAGTGTTTTCCTTGCCGTCGTAGCTCTTGAAGGAACCGATCATCCAGTTACCTTCGGAACCTGCGCTGTTCAAGCCCTGCACGAACTGCTTGCCCTTCTGCTTGTTGACCTGGGCACCGACACGCCAGAGGGAGGCGCCACCGGAACCGGATTCCTGCGGGATGGTGAGGGCGATACGTTCGTCAAATGCGCCAATGGCGAGAGCGGCCTTGCCCAAACGAGAGCAACCCGTTACAGCAAGATGCTTGACATCAATGCCGGCACTCGGATCTTTTTCAAGAGCATCAATCAAGCGGCTCACACCCCAAGCCCAGGCGATAATCGTACCCGGTACAGAATAGAGCTTACCGAAAGCGCCACCCGACGGAGAATTTTCCGGAGCGAGGTCGTTCGTATTGAACGTAATCATCGCGATGTCGAGGCCGCTCGTTGCGCTGCCGAGGCTACCACAGGACCCAAAGCCCTGATCAAGACCGATAAGAGCCGGCTTCGGCTTGTCCGCCGTACCGGCGGAACTGATGGAGACGCTGAAGGAAGCGGTTTTGCCCTTGTCCGTAATGGTCACGGAGTACTTGTTACCGGACATCTTGCCTTCGACCTTTTCTGGATTACGCGGCTTTTCGCCGAACATGACCTTTTCGTAGATGGCGCCGATTTCTTCGCGGCGGCACTTCCACTGATCCTTCGTAGAAATCACGGTACCGTCAAGCATCTTGAAAGGGTCCGGAAGTTTCGCATTATTGATGCTCGTCTGGATGTTGCCGATTTTGCATTCACTGCGGTGGTCTTCCACGAAATCAGGAGCCTGAGGAATCACAGGTTCGACACTGGAACTAGATTCAACAACCGCTGCACTGCTGCCAGGATTGACAGCCGCACTGCTGCCGGGTACGACGACCGCACTACTGCCCGGAACAACGGCATCACTGCTACCGGGTACGACGGCATCACTGCTGCCAGGAACGACGGCATCGCTACTGGCAGGAGCCACAGCACCGCTGCTCAGCGGGTCTACGACTGCACTGCTCAAGGGGTCTTCACCATTACCGAAATCTGTCGGAACGGTATCCCCACCCAGTAAATTTTGCAACGCTGCATTGATTGAATCTTGTAACGCCTGGTTTGCAGAATCAACGTTAAATTCGCCGTATTTCTGAATGAGGCATTCCTCGGTGGTACATTCTGCAGAATTCGCACTACTGTCGTCTCCGCAGGCCCATAAACCGAAGGCCAAGCCGGCCACCGGCATAAGAATCTTCCATTTGTTCATAACCAACCCCTTTTTCAGCCACGGGAATTCGCGACCCTTAAAGGATACACTAAAAATAATTTGCACACAGGGCTTTTTTGCGAAAACCAAAGACTATTCGTTGTAGCGCTATACAACATTTACATTTTGTCAATGCTTTTATTTAAGCGGGTTTGAACAAGTTGTAAAAAGAATATTATGGGCACAAACCAAATTTAGACGTGTGTAAAATGAATGTCACGAAACATATCGTATATGATACAAGAGAGTTTCATATAGAACATTGCTTCGTAAAAAAACATCAAAATCACGAACTTTTCAAGGAAGGTGAATTGCCAAAATATATATATTGATATCTGTAAAGTTAAATAGGAGTCTTTTTATGAGTTTCTACAAGCACTGGAAAAAAATCGCCCTGGCACTCACAAGCGCCTTTTGGGCAAGTTGCTCCTCCGACAATGGCTCCTCTGCAGAATGCCTCTATGGAGCGCCCACCTGCGACGCCGATGACGAGGAATGCAACGGCCGACTTCAGCCTATACAGTCCGACACAATGTACCAGGCAATCGCCCTTTACGGTGTCGCTCCAATCATTGACCAGAGTTCTAACTCCATCACCAGCAGCGACCCTTGCGAAGGTGAAAATTGCGCCTCCCCAGAAAGTTCCAGCAGCGTTGAACCCGCATCCAGCGCAAGCGAACCCGACGAAAAAATCGCCTGCGAAGAAGCAACACTTCTCCGCACAGGTCCTTCGGAACCCTGTATCGAAGATATTTGCCCGGAATATGGTGTACCCTTATACGAAATTTCAGGATTAAAATGCGAAGACGGCAAGGAATACGAACTGGAATCCATCTGCCCCGATTACGGAATAGACCTTCCCTGTACGAACACGTACATTGGCGAAGACGGCAAGCGATTAAGCGAAGAGGAATTCAAGGAAATTTACCGAATGGCAAAGCCCGAAGGAGAATCCTCCAGCAACGCCAAAATCGTTGAAGAATCCTCCAGCAGCACGGGTCCAGAAATCGTTCCTCTGTATGGAGTAGAGATGCCCGCAGAAAATCAAGATATCAACTAACCTAATCTACGAAAACTGAAGCAAGAACAATTAACATAAAAATTCATCAGGGAAAATCATGAATCAATTTTTCCGCAAGCATTGGAAGCACCTGTTTTTCACACTGGCCACCTTCTTCTGGGTCGGCTGTGGAGACGATTCAAGCTCTCAAGTAGTCCTTTACGGTTGCCCAGACGATATTTGCAATGAAGATCCCGAAACATCCAGTTCAGGAGATTTACCGGCAAGCAGTTCAGAGGAACCAGGTTCTAGCAGTTCCGCCCCCAAAATGTCAAGTTCAAGCAGCTATGACGACAACAAGATTCCGCCGATGTCAGCCACGGTCTATGGAATCGTGCCATGCTTCAGCACTACTGTCCAAAATGACGTCGGCGTGACTTTTGATATCTTTGAATGCAGCAATGGAAAGAAATATCTGCAAGACGGCTACGATGAAAGCATCAAGGACGCGCTTCCCGAAGGAGTAGAAACGACTCCTCTTGTAAAGGGCGGCAGTCTCGCCGTGAATTGTACGCTGAATCGCACCTGCACCGAAGATTCCAATGCTGAAGGAACCAATGCAGGAGAATGCACTACTACCCTTGAATGCCCACCCAAGGAAGATTCCTCCAGCCCGACCGGCACGAATTAAGCAACTAACGACGATTTCATTTGTTCAAGAACCTGGAAATCGTCAAGGAATAGAACTGATGAAGATTGACCTCAAAAAGAAACTTGCTCTTGAATTTTACCGTCTTTATCGCCACAACGAAATCAAGACGCACCCGCTTACGTACTTTTTCTGGGAATGCACTTTGCGCTGCAACCTGCACTGTTTGCACTGCGGCAGCGACTGCGTCAAGGACGCCATCCCCGACATGCCCCGCGAAGACTTTATGCGCGTGCTCGACAGTTTAAAACCGCACATCGACCCGCAGCATTTTATCGTGGTGATTACCGGCGGCGAACCCTTGATGCGCCCCGACTTGGAAGAATGCGGCAAGGAAATCCAGAAGCGCGGCTACCCGTGGGGCATGGTCAGTAACGGACTCGCGATGACGCCGGAACGCTACACCCGCCTTTTGAACGCGGGCCTCAAGAGCCTCACCATCAGTTTGGACGGACTTGAGAGCAGCCACAACCACTTCCGCGGCGACCCGCATAGCTTTGACCGCGCCTACCGTGCAATCGACATGGCAGCCCACACCAAGGGCCTCACCTTCGATGTGATGACCTGCGTAAACAAGGAGAACCTGCCCGAGCTTCCGGAAATCCGCGATTTGCTCATCCGTACGGGAGTTGCGCGTTGGCGCATCGCGACCGTATTCCCGAAGGGAAGAGCCAAGGACAATCCGCTGTTCCAGCTCACGAACCACGAGTTCCGCCAAGTGTTCGACTTCATCCGCGAAACGAAGGCGATGAAGAAAATCAGCGTAAACTACGGCTGCGAAGGGTTCCTCGGCAGTTACGAAAAGGCGGCCCGCAACTACCCGTTCTTCTGCCGCGCGGGCGTGAACGTGAGTTCCGTTCTTTGCGACGGAAGCATTTCCGCCTGCCCGAGCCTCCGTGGAGATTACATCCAAGGGAACATCTACAAGGACGACCTGTGGGACGTATGGCAGAACCGCTACCAGGTGATGCGCGACCGCAGTTGGGCGAAAATCGGCGACTGCAAGACTTGCAAGTACTGGCGCTACTGCGAAGGTTCGAGCCTGCACCTGCGCGACGAAAAAACGAAGGAACTCGCCTACTGCCACGTGAAACGATTGGAAGACGCGGGAGCGTAAGAGGTGTGAGGTCGGTCGCCTGCGGCTCCCTTTGAGGAATGAGGTCGCGGCGTTGCCGCTCTGAGGTCGGCCTTCGGTCGCTGTGAGCGAGTTTATAGTGAACAGTTAAAGAAGCCACTATTCACTATTCACTAATTTAGGGAGTCAAATATGAACATTCGCAAGCATTGGAAAAAAGTCATTTTGAGTTGTGCGGCGGCCTTCTGGGCCGGCTGCGGAGACGACGCCTCTTCTGCAACGCAAGTCGTACCTGAAGACAGTCCTAAAAATGAGGAAAGCAACAACTTACCGCCACCGGACACTCTCTACGGTGTTCCGACATATAGTTTGAGTTCCAGCGAAGTTGTCGGCAGTTGCAGCAGCACGCCCACTTCCAGCGAAGCCGTTCCTAGCAGCAGTTCCGCAGCACTTTCAAGCGCCGACGACGTCATAACTTCCAGCAGCGAAGAAAAAGCGGGAATTATAGATTCCAATCTCATCGTCTCCCCTGCAGGCGTCAAAGTGGGCGACAAGTTTATCGCCGAAGGCGACACCTGCGAAGTCGTCTCCACCTACAACAACTGGTTCGGCAAGGGAACAGGACTTCAAGAAGGTAACAACAAAGGAACCAAGGAAATTGAAAGCAAAATTGATTCCCTGACGAAAGACGAAAAAATGAGCGACGATAAGCGCGCCTGCCTCGAAAACATCAAAACGATGCTCGACAGGGGCGTCGCCATCTACGGCCCGATGCCAGAAGATTACCCACAAGAAATCAAATGCAGCGACGGCATCGTCAAGGAAACAGAGCACTACAAGGAAAGACTCAAGTCCTACAACAAGGGAATCGAAGAGGGATACAACGAGACCTTTGAAGACGGCAACAAAATGATTGAAGAATGCCAAAAATAAGGCTTTTTCGTTCTCTTCTCCTGCATTCCGCTTTTCGTAAACAAATATTTTCGCTTCGTGCGTGGGCAACAACGGCAAAATAAATTTTCAGACTTTCCCTCCCCCCTTGGGAAAGTCTTTTTTTTATTTTTTATACAACTTTTCATACTGGGAGACTCTATGAGTCTCTTTTTGCACAAACATTGGAAAAAAGCCGTTCTTGCTCTGACAGCCGCCTTCTGGGCCAGCTGCGGTGATGATTCCACGTCTTCGACGCAAGTTGAAATTATTCCCGATAGTTCGGATGCGATCGCCTGTAGCGATGCCGTTTCGCCAGAAAGTTCTGAATCCGTGCCAAACAGTAGCGCCATTTCGCCAGAAAGTTCTGAATCCGTGCCAAACAGTAGCGAAGCCGTGCTACCCGAAAGCTCGTCTTCTAGCAATCCCAAAGATACCTTGAAACTCGCAAGCGACACCACCATCACCTGTCGCGATTCTGTAACCTGGACAACGTTCAAATTTTATACAGACACCGGCGACTGCAAGACCTGCAAGTACTGGCGCTACTGCGAAGGTTCGAGCCTGCACCTGCGCGACGAAAAGACGAAGGAACTCGCCTACTGCCACGTGAAACGATTGGAAGACGCCGGAGCGTGATGAGGTGTGAGGTCGGTCGCCTGCGGCTCCCTTTGAGGTATGAGGTCGCGGCGTTGCCGCTCTGAGGTCGGCCTTCGGTCGCTGTGAGCGAGTTTATAGTGAACAGTTAAAGAAGCCACTATTCACTATTCACTAATTTAGGGAGTCAAATATGAACATTCGCAAACATTGGAGAAAAGCGGTTATCAGCATTGCGGCGGCCTTCTGGACTGGCTGCGGAGACGATTCCGCAACATCGACACAAGTCGAGGTTGTTGATGATGGAAACACTTCCAGCGAAGCTGTTCTTGGCAGCAGTGCTGCAGTCCCCACTTCCAGCGAAGTCGTTCCCGGCAGCAGCGAAGTTGCCCCGGCAAGTAGCGAAGCCATTCTCGCCAGCAGCAGTTCGGAAGCCACATCCAGTTCCGAAGCAATCCAAAGTTCAAGCAGCAATGACTTGATCCGCCGTGCAAACGAAACAACCATCACTTGCGAAACCAGAACAACTACAGAAACATTTTACCTATCGTCTAACAACAACACAGGGAATTCTTGTGAGAACTTGAAAAATTCCCTAGAAAACGACGTCCTCTCAGTCGAAGAAATCATCAAAAAAGAAGACGACTTGGCAAATTGCGGGGCTACAAATTTGAACCCGTTTACGGAGTATCAACACCAGACATAGGGACCAGAACAACAATCACGTACAAATGTTCCGACGGCCATAACTGGAGCCAAGGTGATGTCAAAATCAAAGACAACCTGCTGTATTCAGTCAAAGAATACCTCGAGGCATTCCCTCCTAGTTCCAGTTCTGTTGAGAGATCAAGTTCTGTCGAAAGTTCCAGTTCCAAAATCATTGAAAACCAGGGCTGCAACAAAACCGACTTTATCAGTAAAGACGCAGCTATTGATTCGCTGGTTCAAGAAAACCACAATATGCTGGTTTCTGCAATAAACGCCATCGGCGCAACCGGCAAACTAAAATCTTGCATCGAGAACGCTATCCAATGGACAGAAAATCTTTCAGGCGATCGCTCGGGATACATAGCCAAAACGCAAAAATGCCCCGATGGGACAACCTCCGAAAACGAGCGTTTCACCCAACTTGACGAAAACGTCAAGCAAATCTTCAAAGAACGAATCAACAACTGTACAGACGAGTATTCCAACTTGGAATAATGGTATTCCAAGCTAGAACCTTATTTTTGCCTTATTTTGCGTAAAAAGCCCATATTCTACCAATATTTATCTTAAATTGTAGATAAATGGATAAGGCAAATTTTACACCTAACCAAGAGCACATCATCAGCGTGCTTTTAAGGAAGAACTCCAAACTTGACGAAGGAGTCCTAAGAAAAGCTATTGCCTTCATCGCAGACGCCCACGACGGGCAATACCGCAAAAGCGGCATGCCCTACACGGAACACCCCTACGAAGTTGCGAAAATCCTCGCCGAACTCAAGCAGGACCAGCCGACAGTCATCGCAGGGCTCCTTCACGACGTTGTTGAAGACACTCCCCACACACTCGCCGAGATTTCCGAAAAATTCGGCGAAGATACGGCGTTCATGGTGGACGCTGTCACGAAAATAACCGCCGTACAAGAAGCGAGCAAGACCGCCCAGAAGGCTGGCACCTACCGCAAACTGATTACGGCCATGGCCAAGGACCCACGAGTCATCATGATTAAAATTGCAGACCGCATCCACAACATGCGCACCATGCAATACATGAAGCCCGAAAAGCGAAAACTCATCGCCCAGGAGACCTTGGACATCTACGTGCCCCTGACCCACCGATTCGGTCTATACAAACTGAAAACGGAACTCGAGGACTTGAGTTTCAAGTACGTAAATCCGGTGGAATACCAGAAACTGGTGGATGCACTTATCGAAGGCAAGGAAAAGCGGGAAAAGTACGTACAATCCGTGATTGGCCCTCTCCAAATCAAGATGGCCTTGGAAGACTTCGACTGCACCATCCAGGGGAGAACCAAGAACATTTACAGCATCTATAACAAGATGCTCAGTCGCGACTGCCAGTTCGAAGACATCTTCGATATTTTCGCCATCCGCATTATCGTGGAGAGCATTCCGGAATGCTACCTGGCGCTGGGCTACGTCCACAACCTGTGGACCCCGTTGCAAAGCCGTTTCAAGGATTACATCGCTACTCCGAAACCGAACCTTTACCAAAGCATTCACACCACGGTGATTGGTCCGGAAAACAAGATGGTGGAAGTACAAATCCGCACCAAGGACATGGACTTGACGGCCGAAAAGGGATTCGCTGCGCACTGGGCCTACAAAATGGAAACCCAGCACGAAGGCGAAGAATTGGCATGGCTCGACCACATGGTAAAACTGCAGTCCGAGATTTCGGACAGCAAGGAATACCTGGACTTTTTGAAGGTAGACCTGAAGCCGGAAGGCATGACGGTATTCACCCCAAAGGGAGCCTCCATAGAACTGCCCGACGGCTCAATCGTATTGGACTTTGCCTTTGCCGTACATACGGAACTCGGCCTACACTGCATTGGGGCTCGCATCAACGAAGAAGTGGTGAGTCTCGACAAGCCCGTACCCCACGGCGCCACCATACAGATTTTGAAAAGCCCCGCCCAGGAACCCAGCCCCGAATGGCTGGACATGGTAAAAACCGTAAAGGCCAAGCAGGAACTGCGCAAGTGGATGAAAACGAGCATTGTGCAACAGGCCTACGATCTGGGCAAGGAAATTTGGACTCGTGAACTGCGACTCGCCAAAATTGAAAAAGACAAACGTCCCAAGGAAGCGGACATCAACAAATACTTTGGCACGTTCAACCTCCAGGACTTTTTCGAAAGACTCGGCCAAGGCGAACTTCCTCTGCAAGACGTACATCGTTTTTTAACTGGCGAAGACCTGAACACCAAGGACACCTCTTCGCTCCGGTTCTTCCCCACTTTCGGCAAAGACAAGAAAAGCGTCTTGAACGACGACATGCCTTTGATCATTGGGCAGGAAACCAGTCTTCTCATCCACTTTGCCACATGCTGCGGCCCCGTACCCGGCGACAAGATTGTTGGCGTGATGCGTCCGCAAATAGGCATCGAAGTTCACAGTTCAAACTGCCCGTGTCTCAAGGATTTCCCCGTCGAGCAGCAACTGCCCGTAGACTGGAGCGCAGATGTTTCCAAGCCGTTCACCACGCATCTTACCATTTTGACGGACAACCGCAAGAACATCACCTTGGATATTCTGCAGGAACTCAAGAACACGGGACTCAATCTGGAACGCATGAGCGTCGCAAGTACCGAAACCTCGGGGAGAATCCGTATGGAATTCAAGGCCTTCCGCAAAGAACAGGTTAACAGCGCCATGAAAAAAATTGAATCCGTAAAAGGCGTCAGGGAGGTGACCAAGGCATGATGACACCCTTGCACCACAGCGACTACACGCTCAAGAACCGCGCCTTCAACTGCCGCATGCGCAACCGTTACTACGAAGAAGTGTACTACGCCTTCAGGGCTCTTCTGCCCAACGACAGCACGCAGGGCATGACCGAAAACGAGAATTACGCCTGGTTCCAGAATCTGAGCAACGAAGTAAGGCGATACGAGCACTTGATTACTACATGTCTGGAATATGCCCAGGCCGCCATTTTTTATGGCAAGGCCGACAACGCCACGCTCTACTCCAAGGACAAGCGCTGGGGTATTCTGCAGGAAGAAATATTCCTGGTGCACTTTTTGCAGGAACTTCTTTCGACAATCCGATACATAATTGCCCGTATCGAAACGGACCAAATGCTGCAGGAATGGAGCACGTCCATTCAAGACATGAAATCCAAACCCGTGCGAGACGGATTCGTGAGTTCCATCCAGGCAAAATTGAACGCCATGTCTACAGCCACCATCGACGAATTCAAGGATTTGCTGAAGCACGTCTTGGACCGCTTCCAGATTGGCAACACGTTGTTCGGAACCGTACAGGAACTGCAGAACTTCTATTAAATTAGACGAGAGAACGCCTGCCTGCGGCAGGCTACAGACGAGAGACGAGAGAGGTATGAGGTGTAAGGTATGAAGGGCGGAAGCCGACGGTCCTCAAAGGGAGCCAAAGGCGACCGACCTCCAGCGAAGCGACCTCAGAGCCCGAAGGGCGACCTTCTGATTAGACGAAAGATTTTGGATTTGTATTTATATGTTTTTTTTGATTAGATTTATGTTATAGGTAGAAAATGTCCGAATATATAATTCTTTCCATATTTTTATTCCTCGGAGCATTTATCGCAGCCGCAGCTACGGTCACGGGGTTATTGCTCGGGTACCGCACCAAAAAGACTAAAAACAAGATGGCCCCGTACGAATGCGGCATGGAAACCATCGGAAACGCACGCATCCAGTTCAAGGTGGGCTACTACCTGTTCGCACTGCTCTTTCTCGTGTTCGATATCGAAGCGCTGTTTTTATTCCCCGTGATGATGAACTTCAAGGAAATCATGGCGGGTCACACGGCGCTCTCCCCAACGATCGTGATTATTGACCTCGTGATATTTGTCGCCATTCTCGTGTCGGGCCTTGCCTACGCCTGGAAAAAAGGAATTCTCAAATGGGAATAGTGAATTTTGCACCGAAGATTTTAGACCCGATTCCCGGCGGAAAGTATGTGGTGAACGCCATAGACTACGTGGTGAACTGGGCCCGCGCCAATTCCATCTGGCCGCTCACCTACGGCACCAGCTGCTGCGCCATCGAAATGATGTCCAGTTCCATGGCCCGCTACGACATCGCACGCTTCGGAAGCGAAGTGTTCCGCAGTTCCCCGAGACAGGCGGACCTTTTCATTTTGGCGGGTACGATCACCCGTCGCATGGCGCCCGCCATCCAGATGCTGTGGGAACAGATTCCCGGCCCGAAGTACGTGATTGCCATGGGCGCATGCACCATCAGTGGCGGTCCCTTCATTTACGACAACTACTCCGTGGTGCGCGGTGCGCAGAACCTGATTCCGGTGGACGTGTTCGTTCCCGGATGCCCGCCACGCCCCGAGGCGCTTTTCCACGGGCTGCTTACGCTCCGCGAAAAGATTCTCAAGGAAACCTGCCGCAGTCCGTGGCACGAAGGCGAACCGAAGGATGTTTCCACAATGGACCGCTACCGCGAGGCAGCGAATACCTGGGCCGCCCTCGAACGCATGAAAGACGAGGAGATGGCGGAAGCCCGCGAAAAGTTCAAGGCGGAGAACCCCGACTACAAATCCACCTTCAAGCCCGTGCGCCTGAAGAAGGAGGAATTCCCCGAAGTGGAACGCGTGCCGTTCAAGCGACTGGGCCTCACCCAGGCGGAACTCTTCGAGAAAATCCGCGCGAAGTTCCCGAAAATCACGGTGCATACGCACAGCGAGGACCCGATTGAGACGGTCGTCGCGAGCATGCCCGCCGACAGGCCGCTCGAAGTGATGGTGGAACCCGAAGACTACCTTTCCATCGTGGAGTTCGTGAAGAACGACCCCGAATTCAAGATGGACTACCTGATCGACGTCACGGCCATCGACTACGACGACCACTTCGACATGGTGACGCAGCTCCGCAGCCTCGAAATCGGCCACAAGATTTTCCTTTGCGTCCAACTCAAGAAGGATTTCAGCATCGAAGAGGAAAAGCGCCCGACGTCGCTCCTCGCGAGCGTGCCTTCGATCAGCCACCTTTACCCGGCAGCGGAATTCAAGGAACGCGAAGTCTTCGACATGTTCGGAATCGACTTCGAAGGCCATCCGGACCTTCGCCGCATATTCCTGGACAAGGACTTCGTCGGATTCCCGCTCCGCAAAGACTTTACCCACCCGGAAATGATCAGGAGGCCCGTATGAGTCAATTACCTCCGGGATTCCGCATCACCCGCGAAACGAACACAGACGAATTCTTCATCAACATGGGTCCGCAGCACCCGAGTACGCACGGCGCTCTGCGACTCACGCTCCGAATGGACGGCGAAACCATCATCGAACTTGTTCCGCATTTCGGCTACATCCATCGCGGCATGGAAAAGCAGGCGGAATCCATGACGTACCTGCAGTACATCGCGCTTTCGGACCGTCAGGACTACCTGACCGCAATCCAGAACAACCTGGGCGTCGTCATCGCGCTCGAAAAAGGCATGAACGTGGGCGTCCCCGAGAAGGCGGAATACATCCGCGTGATGCTCCAGGAACTGGGCCGCATCGCTAGCCACCTGGTGTTCTTCGGCTGCTTCGGCGGCGACCTGGGCGGCCAGACCTGTCTTTTGTTCGGCTTCAAGGAACGCGAAATGATTCACGACATCCTGGAAGAAGTCACGGGTTCGCGCCTCACGACGAACTTCTTCAGGCCGGGTGGAAGCCGTTACGACGTCCCCGAGACGTTCATTCCGCGCGTCAAGGCCTTTTTGGACCATCTCGAAGATTCCATGCGCGATTACGAAAGGTTCCTTTCCAAGAACATCATCGTGCAGGAAAGAAGCATCGGCATCGGCGTACTCTCGAAGGAAGACGCTATCGCCTACGGATGCTCGGGTCCTGTGCTCCGCGCTAGCGGTGTGGAGTTCGACGTGCGTCGCGCAAACCCGTACAGCATCTACGACCAGTTCGATTTCGACATCCCTACGGCAAAGAACGGAGACTGCTACGACCGCTACAACGTGCGTATCGCGGAAATCCACGAGTCCATGAAAATCCTGCGCCAGTGCATCGACAAGTTTCCAAAAGAAGGCGCCTGGAGATCCAAGGAAAAGCCGGTACGACTCCCCGTGGGCCGCTACTACAGCGAAATCGAAACCGCAAAGGGTCTTTACGCCACCTACGTCGTTGCAGCGACCACAGGCGACAAGCCCTACCGAATCCATACGCGCGGTCCGAGTTTCCCGCATATCGGAGCCCTCAACAAGATGTGCCAGGGCCACAAGATTTCGGATCTCGTGACCATCATGGCAACCCTTGACCCCGTCATTCCGGAAATTGACAGGTAGCCTATGTTTGTACCCACCATTACAAATCCCATCGGCGACTTCGTTCGCGAAATGGTGCCGCGCCTGGCCGAATACCTGCCGGCAAGCATCCAGAGCGATACGCTCAACAGCATCGTCGCATTCCTCGTGAACGCGCTCATCTGCATCATCGCCGTCTGTGCGGTGAACATCGGGTCGGCCCCCATCCTCATCTACATGGAACGCAAGGTCTGCGCCCACGTGCAATGCCGACTCGGCCCCATGCGCCTCGGCTGGCACGGTACAATCCAGACCATCGCCGACGTCTTGAAGATGCTCTTCAAGGAAGTGTACGCCCCGAGCGGCGCCGACAAGTTGATGTTCTACCTGGCACCGCTTATCGTGTTGATTGCGCCATTCATCGTTTGCGCTTTGATTCCGTTCGGTCGCAACTTGGTGGTGGCCGACGTTTCGATGGGCATTCCCCTGATTATCGCCGTGAACGGCTTCGGCGTGCTCGGCATCTTGCTTGGCGGCTGGAGCAGCAACAACAAGTATTCGCTTTTGGGAGCACTCCGCAGCGGCGCCCAGATGATCAGTTACGAAATTTCGTTCGCGATGATTCTCTTGTTCGTGGTGATGATTTCGGGTTCTACGAACCTCATGAGCATTACCATGGGCCAGGAAGGCACGATTCTCGACTGGTGGATTTTCAAGGTCCCCGTTCTTGGATTCATCGCATTCATCCTGTTCTTTATTTCGAGTACCGCCGAAATGAACCGCGCTCCATTCGACATCGCCGAAGCGGAGCAGGAACTGACCGGCGGCTACCACACCGAATACAACGGCACGCCGTTCGCCATGTTCTACCTGGCGGAATACATCGCCCTCGTGACGAATTCCGCCCTGGCGGTCACATGCTTCCTGGGCGGATTCCTGCCGCCTTGCATCGGCATCGCCGCAGTGGACAACTACCTGAATATGGTCCCTGGAGTCATTTGGTTCTTTGCGAAGGTCTATTTCATGATCTGGTGCTACATGATGGTGCGCTGGACATTCGTACGCCCGCGCGTCGACCAGTTGATGGATTTCGAATGGAAATTTCTTTTGCCCGTCAACCTTGTTCTGCTGGTCGCAGGAGCAGCATTCATTACAGTGGTGAATTAGACGAGAGACGAGAGATGAAGTAATGGCGGCGAAGCCGCGAAAACCATAAACAAACACCAACCACAAACCACTAATCCATGACTTTATTTCAGTATTTCAAAAGATATTTCAAGCGTTGCATCACGGGCCCCTGGAGCCTGATGTGCGGGCTTTCCGTTTCGCTGAAGTATTTCTTTAGCCCGAAGCGCATCGTCACGGAGCAGTACCCGGAAAATAGAAAGACCCTAAAAATGCACGAACGCTTCCGCGGTCGCCTGCAGATAATCGAAGACGAAGAGGGCAACAACCACTGCACGGCTTGCGGCATGTGCGAACGCGCCTGCCCGAACGCATCGATCAACGTGCTCCCCACGAAGAACATCGCCGGCAAGAAAGTGCTTGGCCGCTACGTTTACCATTTTGCAAGTTGCACCCAGTGCGGGCTCTGCGTCGAAGCGTGCCCGTTTGGCGCCATTCGCATGGCCCCCGAATTCGAGGTGGCCACTACGGACCCCAACACGCTCGAGATGATCTTGAACAAGAAGGAGGGACAAGGCTGATGTTCCCGAACTTGACTTTACCCAACATTCCCCTGCCGGAGATGCCGTTTGCGTTCCCGCTCGGCGGGATGGACATCGCGTTCTACGCCGTGGCCATCGTAATGCTCGTGACCGCGGTTTTCACCGTGGCCGTGAAGAACATTCTGCAGAGCGCCGTGTTCCTGATTTTCAGTTTCGTGGCGACCGCAATCCTCTATTTGCTCCTGCACGCCGAATTCATCGCGCTTGCGCAGGTGATGGTATATGTGGGCGGCGTCGTGATTTTCGTGGTGTTCACGATCCTTCTCACGAGCCACCTGGGCGAAGACGCCTTCAGCACCAGGATTCCGCGACTGTTCGCGGCATTCGCACTTTCGGCGGGCTTTGTGCTCGTGATGGTCAAGTGCGTGCTCCCCACTCCGGAACTCGCAAACGGAATCGTGAATTCCCAGGCGGACTACTCCAGCCTCGAGCAGTTCGCCATGCGGCTCTTGGGCTACGGCCACGACGGATTCATCATTCCGTTCGAAGTCGTGAGCATTCTTTTGCTGATGACGCTCATCTGCGCCATCACCATCGCCCGCAAAACCAAGGAAGACGAAGCCAAGGAAAAGGAGGTGAAGTAATGAATTTGCTGAATTGCCTTATTCTTGCCTTCTTGCTGTTCGGTATCGGTGTATGGGGACTTATGCGTAGGCGCCACTTGATTGGCATGCTCATCTCCATCGAGCTTATGCTGAACGCAGCGAACATCAACTTTATCAGTTTCGCCTACTTTACCGCACACGATGCCACGGCAGGCGCCCTGTTCAGCATTTTTGTCATCGCCGTGACGGCCTGCGAAATGGCAATCGCCCTTGCCATCATCGTGACTATGTACCGCCGTCACAGGAGCCTTGACGCAGACCAGTTGAGGGATTTACATGATTAACGACATTACCCTCGGTTACCTGATTTTGCTTTTGCCTTTGTTCACCTTCGTCGTGAACGGGCTATTCCTCGGAAAAAGGTGCGCAAAGGCCGCTGCGGCTCTCGCCGTAGTCTGCAACGGACTTGCTGCGGCAAGCGCCATTTTGCTTGCCACGGACTACTTCTGTTCCGATTTTGCTCCGCAGAAGGCAATCCTTTTTGAATACGTATTCATTCCGTTCGCGGGCGAACTGATGGCAAAGATTGGCATGCTCATCGATCCGCTTTCGACGATGATGCTCGTGGTGGTCACATTCATCAGTTTCATGGTGAACATCTACAGCATCGGCTACATGCGCGAAGACCGCGCCGCGGGCAGGTTCTTCTCGCTGCTTTCTCTGTTCAGTTTCAGTATGCTCGGCCTCGTCGTTGCGACAAACCTTTTCCAGATGTTCATCTTCTGGGAACTAGTGGGCGTTTCGAGTTACCTGCTCATTGGCTTCTGGTACCACAAGCCGAGTGCCGTAAGCGCCAGTAAGCAGGCATTCATCCTCACCCGCTTCGCGGACAGTTTCTTCTTGCTCGGTATCGTGCTCGTGAGTTACGTCGTCGGAAGTTTCGACTTCTCGACCATCAACGCCTTGAGCCTTTCCGCATTCAAGACGGCAAACGTCAATCTCGGCATCTGCAACATTTCCGCCGCCGACGCACTGATACTAGGATCCGTCCTTATTTTCACCGGCGGCTGGGGCAAGTCGGCCATGTTCCCGATGCATATCTGGCTCCCGAACGCCATGGAAGGTCCGACACCGGTTTCTTCCATCATCCACAGCGCAACGATGGTGGTCGCAGGCGTTTATCTTGTGGCACGCTTGTTCCCGTTCTTTGCCATTTGCGGGGATTCCCTCACCCTCATCATGTGGGTAGGGGCATTCACCATGGTTTTTGCCGCAGTCATCGCTTGCACGCAAAAAGACATCAAGCGCATTTTGGCATACTCCACACTGTCGCAACTCGGCTACATGATGTTCGCGCTCGGCGCCTGCAAAATCAACCAGGTCGTAGCCGTTACTGGTTGGACCGCCAGCACATTCCACATTTTCACGCACGCATTCTTCAAGTGCAGTCTCTTCCTTATCGCGGGCAGCCTTATCCATCAGGTACACACCAACGATTTAGACGCCATGGGCGGACTCCGCAAAAAAATGCCGCTCACCTACATCTGCACTCTTATTTCCATCCTTGCCATTTCGGGAATCCCGCCGTTCTCCGGATTCTTCTCCAAGGACGAAATCATCCTGGCCGCATTCCAGGGGCACCATTACGTAGTGTTCGGGCTTGCGCTTTTCACTAGCGGGCTCACGACATTCTACATGTTCCGCCTGTTCTTCCTCGCCTTCCACGGGGAACCGCGTCATGAAGGCGTCAAGGCTGGCCATGTGCACGAAGATTTCGCTATGACGCTTCCAATTGTGATACTTGCCATTCCCGCCCTCTTGAGTGGCATTCTCGGCAAGGGCATCTTCGAAAAGTTCTTTGAACCGGGAAGACTCCATGTACCGCAACTCATGCGTCTTACGCACGCAGGCTGGATTCCATACGCAGCAGTCGGTGTAGCCGTACTGGCATTGGCGCTGGCATGGCTCCTTTACGCAAGTCCAAGGGCAAAAGTTCAGCGCGCCCTGGACGCAACCAACCGCAGCGGTTTGTACAAAGTTGTATACCACAAGTTCTACTTCGATGAAATGTACTACACGGTGGTGCGCCAGTTCATTTTCGGCGGAATCGCCCGTGTGGCGAGAGCCTTCAACGATTACGTCATAGAAAGGCTCCTCGCTTTTTCCGTCTGGTTCATTCACAAGCTGGGCGACCTTGTACGTACGGCCCAGGCAGGCTACCTGCCATTCTACCTGGGAACGCTCATCGTAGGCGTCATCCTTTGGCGATTCCTTGGGCATCTTCCCCTGTAAAGCGAGGTACTAGTCAATATGGAAACTTTGCTTTTTAACTTGATTTGGATCATCCCGCTTGTCACGGTGATTCTCGCAGTGCCCGTCTCCGCAAGGCACGAAAACATACTCAAGGGATTGCACGCAACATCCGCCACCCTGGTGCTTTTGCTGGTATGCTACCTCACCTACCGCGTTTACGCCATGAGCGGATTGCCGACCGACGAAGCCGCCGCGCCGCTTTTCCTCAGGTTCTTCACGGATATTCCATGGCTAGCCGCGTTCAATGCCCACTACATCGTAGGCGCCGACGGCCTCAACATGCTGCTCCTCGCCCTGACAGCATTCATCGTGTGGGGCGGAGTCCTCGTGAGTTGGAACATCAAGGGCAACCAGAAGGTTTTCTTTGCCCTGATCCAACTGCTCGCCACAAGCGTTTATGGCGTGTACATGAGTTTCGACCTGGTGCTCTTCTTCGTGTTCTACGAAATGGAAGCGCTCTGCATGTACCTGATGATTGCCTGTTACGGTTCGGGCCGCAGGGATTACGGCGGCAAGAAACTCACGTTGACGCTCGCATTCGGGTCTTCCATGATTCTTGCGACCCTGTTCGGCCTCTACTTCGAAAGCGGGGCCTCCAGTTGGAGCCTCATGGAAATATCAAAGACGACGCTCCCCATGGATTTTCAGATGTGGGCTTTCCCGCTGATGTTCATGGGATTCGCCGTGTCGAGTTCCCTTTTCCCGTTCCATTTCTGGAGTCCGGACGGCCACTCCGCTGCCCCCACGGCGGTTTCCATGCTCGCGGCCGGCGTCATGATGAAGATGGGCGCATACGGATGCCTCCGCGTGGCCATGTTCTTGATGCCCGAAGCCGCGAAAATCTGGCTTCCCTACATCGTGGCTCTCCTCATCTTCAACGTGGTGCTCGGTCCATTCATCGCCATCCGCCACAAGGACCTCAAGTACATTACCGCCTACAGTTCCATTAGCCACCTGGGCCTCATCTTCCTGGGCCTTGCGGCACTCACGCCCATCGGCCTTCGCGGAGCAAGCCTCCAGATGATTTCGCACGGATTCCTCACCGGGCTCTTCTTTGCGACCATCGGCATGATTTACGAACGCACGCACACCCGCGATATCACGGAAATGGGCGGCATCATGCGCAAGATGCCCTTCCTCGGCGTCGGTTTCGTAATCGCGGGCTTCGCCGGGCTCGGCCTCCCGGGCTTCAGCGGATTCATCGCCGAAAGCACGATTTTCATCGGGGCGTTCCAGCAGGAATCCACCCTCACCCGCATCGTGACCATCCTCGCGATACTTTCCATCACCACCACCGCAGTCTATATCCTGCAGACGGCAAACCGCATGCTCCACGGAGCGCTTCCGCAAAAATACGAGACCCTCACCGACGGATGCTTCCGCGAAAAACTGGTGATTGTCGTCCTCGTCGCATGCCTTCTGTTCATCGGCATCTGCCCCGGCTGGATTTCGCAAATCCTCGACCAGAGCATAGCCCCGATTTTTGCAAAGATTGCAGCATCCTCGTTCCCTGCGGTAGGAGGTTAAGACATGAGCCAATACATTCCTAACTTCATCTGGCCCGATTTGCTTCTGCTCCTGTTCCCGTTCATCGTCATCGGGAGCCGACTCTTTTGCGACTACAAATCCAAGATTCCCTGGCGCATAGCGAACATCGGGTTCATCGTCATCTTCCTTCTGTTGAACCTGATTCCCTTGGCTAGCGGCAACGGACGGTTCTTCATCAGCAACTGGCGCGTGGACGACTTCGGCGTGCTCATGCGCGAAGTGCTCATGATTTCGGCAATTCTCGGCATGTGGCTGTCCAAGGACTACTTCGAGCACGGCGCCGACGGAAAACCGCAAATGCACCAGATTGCGGAATTCATCGGAGCCATCGCATTCGCGACATTCGGCGGCGTGACCGTGGTGAGCGCCTGCGACACGCTCACATTCTTCCTCGGACTCGAAATCGCGACCATCCCGATGTACGCCCTCACCGCCTGGAACAAGCGCGACCAGATGGGCAGCGAAGCCGCCACCAAGTACATCTTGATGGGCTCCGTGGCGACCGCCTTCGAACTCTTCGGTTTCAGTTATCTCTACGGTTTCGCCGGCAGCCTCCACTTCAACGAAATCCACAACGCGATTGCCGCGGGCACGAATCCGCTCCTGTGGGTTTCCGTGCTGTTCCTGTTCTGCGGAATCGGATTCAAACTCACGCTCTTCCCGTTCTACACCTGGGCGCCGGACGTTTACGAAGGCGCGCCGACACCTGTGACTGCAGTGCTTTCCGTGACATCGAAGGCGACCGCCATCGCATTCCTCGTGGTTCTCGTTTACGGGCCGCTCGCCCCCATCCAAGAGCAGATTGCCCCGCTCATCGCGCTTCTCGCAGGCGTTACGCTGTTCGTGGGTAACCTCGGCGCTCTAAAGCAGAGCAGGCTCCGCCGCTTCATGGCATACAGTTCCATCGCGCAGGCAGGCTACATCCTGGTAGCGCTTCTTGGCCCGGCCGCCATGGGCAGGACGGCCATCGTCTATTACCTGTTCGTGTACGCGATTTCAAACTACCTCGCGTTCTTCATCTTCGGCATCATCGGGCACCACCGCGAAGAGACTTTCGCAAGCCTGCGCGGGCTTTCCAAGCAAAATCCGAGCCTTGCAATCGCACTTGCGATTTCGATGTTCAGCCTCGCGGGCATTCCGCCCCTCGCCGGTTTCTTCGGCAAGTTCCACCTGTTCTTCAGCGGAGCGACCACTGGGCACTACATGCTCGTGGCATTCGCCGTACTGAACAACGTGCTCGCACTGTTCTACTACATCCAGCTCATCAAGAGCGCATGGGTTGACGAACCGGACGGACACCTTACACCGCTACGCCTCACCAAGCGCCAACGCGCCGTGGTGATTACACTTTCCATCGCCGTGGTGATTATCGGGTTTCTGCCCTTCCTCAGCAACAACGTGTTCGCGGGATTCAGTCTGTAGAGTCCGGAGCCTTTCCGCGGTCATCCTCGACCAAGCGTAGCGCGGGAGGGCGGACAGCACTTGCGCTTTAGCGCCTAGTGCGCATGACCACCTTTAGGTGGGGATCTCCTGGCCCCCGTCGCTTGGCTCCAGGGTGACGCACAAAAAGATTCAACTAAGGAAAAATTTAGTTTTACAGGAATTCTAGAACGCCGCCTTCACACAGCGAACCGGCATCGCATAAAGATTCTTTTCATCTACCGTAATGCGCGTTCCCGTCGCAATGGAATTTACGCCATCCTCAAAATACAGGTGGTAGGCAAATTCCTCGTTCACGTCCTTGAGAATCCAGAGGAACGCTGATTTTCCGGCATCCTTGAACCTGTTTTCCTCAAGTAGGTAATAGCCCGCGGGCAACAACGAAAATCCGTAGGTGTCATCGTTGACCAATGGCCACAGGTAAGCGCTTTTCGCATCGTTTCCTTCATCAAAAGTACTAAACTGATCTTCCAAGTTATTGTACTCGGTCGTCGAAGGAAGATACCAACCGTCCATGCATATTCCCTGCCTGTTGGGGTATTCCTTACAATAGAATCCGTATCCGCAACTTTGCGGTTCGTTCTCGTCGTTTGCCAAGGCGACAGAATCTATAATGGCTCCATAAGTGTAGATTCGCCCATACTTGGCGCAACTATCCGGCTCGTTGTCGTAGCACCAGTTTTTTCCAAGCAGACTCGGTGTCGCAATACTATCGGCATAATTGAGATTTTCTGCCATCCAGACAAAAGAATCGATAACGACGGTCTTGTAAACCTGTCCGTCTCGAGCATCGACGACTTCCCCGTATTCAATTTCGGGATTCATGTAAAGCCACGGGATTTTCCCACGAAGGCTCGTTTCCATCTCGTTGACGCAGGTCTGCTTGAGGCTGTCTGCTGTACGCGTCAGATATTCACCCGCCGTGAGATTCGGGGTAAGTTCCCTATTGCAAATCAGGTGGAGTTCCGTACACGAAGCCAAGCCAAGTTGATCGACTACGACGCCATTCTCCTTTTCGCAAGTTTGCACGAACTCCAGCGAGTCCTTGGAGCATTGAGCCCAGGCATCGTCGGTTTCATAGGTATTGTCCAGTCTGTCCACGACTACGGCGAGCATGGAATCTCGATTCAAAATTTGCGTGTAGAAATTCTTGGTCGACTTTGTATTGAGCGTCAAACGGACGCCATTTTCGTCTTCATAGTAATCCACGGTGCAGGACTGCGAATTTTCCGCATTGTCGGAAACCTTGCTGTAATAGACTTCGCCATCGGAAACAAAGTTCACATCGTACCAGAAAACATTCTCGTCATCCGAGAGCACTTTTTTGGAGGAATCCACCGGGACAAGAGGCTCCCAGGTTTTCAGGAGCGCCATATACGCAACGGTATCCTTGATAATGTTCGCGTTCTGCTCTTCCGTATATCCCGAAGCAAGCCGTTTTTCTTCGTTCTCTGTGCAGGAGGCGAAAAAAAGAAGCGCTCCGCTCAAGAGCCAAGCCATTCCTGCTAAAAAAGAAACACGATTTATCACATTGAACTCCAGCCATCAATCCCGGCGAAAATTTAGAAAAAAATTTCACTTTTCAACCTTTTTTTTCATATACTGCACAAAATGTCACTCTTTGTCAGTTAAATTTTATATATTGTGGTTCATAGGCGTTTTGGGCGGTCCTCCACCACAAGATAGCCGTAAAATTTCCTAATATTGCGGCACAGCGCAAGGGAGAATCCCGCGGCAAATGCTTTTTTTGGGCGATTTTCGGCAAACATTTGGGTTTACAGCCTTATTTCGCCACCGAATTTTGAAGACAAAGGATAATTTTAGCCATGGCTAAATACGAAGCAGACAACATCAAGACCCTGGACTGGTACGAACACATCCGCATGCGTCCGGGTATGTATATCGGTAAACTTGGCGACGGCCAGAGCCCCGACGACGGCATCTACGTCCTTGCGAAGGAAGTCATCGACAACTCCATCGACGAATTCGCCATGGGCGCCGGCAAGAAAATCGAAATCGACATGGAAGACCACTCCTGCCGTGTACGCGACTACGGCCGCGGCATCCCGCTCGAGAAGGTCATCGACTGCGTCTCCAAGATGAACACGGGCGGCAAGTACGATTCCGAAGCCTTCCAGAAGTCCGTCGGCATGAACGGCGTGGGTACAAAGGCCGTGAACGCGCTTTCCACGAAATTCATCGTGCAGAGTTTCCGCGACGGCAAGGTCAAGCGCGCCGAGTTCAGCAAGGGCATCCTCACCAAGGATTTCAAGATTGCCCCCACCACCGAAAAGAACGGCACCGAAATCTACTTCGAGCCCGACAACGACCTTTTCAAGAATTTCAGGTTCCTCCCCGCCTACATGGAAGAGAAAATCTGGAACTACGCCTACTTGAACAACGGGCTTTCGCTCGTGATGAACGGCAAGGTGTACAACAGCCCGAACGGCCTTCTGGACCTTTTGCACAGCCGTACCGACGAATCCATCCGCTACGACGTCATCCACTGCAAGGGCAAGGACCTTGAATTCGCCATCACGCACTCGAACCAGGAAGGCGAGCACTACTTCAGTTTCGTGAACGGCCAGCACACCACGCAGGGCGGCACCCACCAGGCGGCCTTCCGCGAAGGTTTGGTGAAGGGCGTGCGCGACCACTTCAAGAAGGAATTCGACGCGAGCGACGTGCGCAACTGCATTATCGGCGCCATCTCCGTGCGTATCCAGGAACCGGTTTTCGAATCCCAGACAAAGACCAAGCTGGGCAGCACCACCACGGCCCCCGACGGCCCGAGCCTGCGCACATGGATTGTGGATTTCGTCGGCAAGGAACTCGACAACTACCTCCACAAGAACGAGGAAACCGCCAAAAAGCTCCTGGAGCGCATCAACCAGAACGAAAAACTCCGCAAGGAACTCGCCGGCGTCAAGAAACTCGCGAACGAGCGCGCCAAGAAGGCGAACCTCAACAACAAAAAGCTCCGCGACTGCTCCGTGCACCTCACCGACGCGAAGAATCCGCTCAAGACCGAAACCATGATTTTCATTACCGAAGGTAACTCCGCCTCCGGTACCATCACCACGGCCAGGAACCCCAAGACGCAGGCCGTGTTCAGCCTCCGCGGAAAGCCCAAGAACAGTTACGGCCTTTCCAAGAAAATCGTGTACGAGAACGAGGAATGGAACCTGTTGCAGGCGGCCCTCAACATCGAAAACGGGCTCGAGGACCTGCGCTACGACAAGGTGATTATCGCGACCGATGCCGATGTGGACGGTATGCACATCCGCCTTCTCGTGATGACGTTCTTTTTGCAGTTCTTCCCGGAACTCGTGCAGGAAAAACACCTGTACATTCTGCAGGCGCCGCTGTTCCGCGTGCGTAACCGCAAAGACAAGAAGAAGACCTTCTACGCCTACGACGAAGAGGAACGCGACAAGTTCGCCAGGGAAATCGGAAGCAAGAAGGACCTCGAAATCACGCGATTCAAAGGCCTTGGCGAAATGGACTCCGAGGACTTCAAGCTCCTCATCGGCGAAAACATGCACTTGGAGACGGTGACCATGCCGACGGACGCAAGTCTCGGGAAGCTCCTGGAATACTACATGGGCAAGAACACCCAGAGCCGCCAGGACTACATTGTCGAGAACCTGAGAACGGAAGCGGTCGAAGAACTGTAGATTAGACGAGAGATTTATTTATGAATGACGATCAGACTTTAGGACTTTCGAACGTAAACCACCTGGAAAAACTGTACAACGGCTGGTTCCTGGATTACGCCAGCTACACGATTCTCGACCGTGCAGTCCCCTATTTCGAAGACGGCCTCAAGCCGGTGCAGCGCCGCATTCTGCACACGCTCTTCGAAATGCACGACGGCAGTTTCCACAAGGTGGCCGGCATCGTGGGCGACACCATGCACTACCACCCGCACGGCGACGCATCCATCTACACGGCCCTCGTGAACATGGGCCAAAAGAACCTTTTGATTGAACCCCAGGGAAACTGGGGCAACCCGCTCACGGGCGACGAGGCCGCAGCCCCGCGTTACATCGAAGGCAAGCTCAGCGATTTCGCTCTCGAGGTGATGTTCAACCCCGAAACCACGGAATGGATCCCGAACTACGACGGGCGTTCCAAGGAACCGGTGACGCTCCCCGCCAAGTTCCCGATTTTGCTCGCCCAGGGCGTGGACGGCATCGCCGTTGGCCTCGCCACCACAATCCTCCCCCACAACTTCAAGGAACTTTGCCAGGCGAGCATCGATTACCTGCGCGGCCGCAAGTTCACGCTGTACCCGGACTTCTTCACCGGCGGCATCATCGACGTCAGCGAATACAACGACGGTGAACGCGGCGGACGTCTCAAGGTGCGCGCCCGCATCGAAAAACTCGACAACAAGACGCTCGTCATCAGGGAAATCCCCTTCGGCACTACGACGGACTCCCTCATAGACTCCATCGTGGCGGCAAACGACAAGGGCAAAATCAAGATCAAGCAGATTGTGGACCACACCACCGAAAACGTGGAAATCCAGATCCACCTGCAGGCGGGCACCGACCCCCAGGTTGCCATCGACGCGCTTTACGCCTTTACCGACTGCCAGACGACTCTTGCCGCCAACAGCTGCGTGATTATCGACAAGAAGCCGAAGTTCAGCAACACGACCGAACTTTTGAAGCTTTCCACGGACCATACGGTCAAACTCCTGGACTGGGAACTCGACAACGAGCTCAAGCACCTGCAAGACCAGTGGCACATGACAAGCCTCGAGAAGATATTCATCGAGAAGGAAGTGTACGAGGTCATCAAGAAGGCGAAAACCCACGACGAGATGGTCGAACTCATCGACGAAGGCCTGAAGCCCTACGTCCGCAAGCTCCGCCGCGAAGTAACCCGCGAAGAAATCCTGAAACTCGCAGAAATCCCGGTGCGCCGCATCAGCCGATTCGACCGCAAGAAGGCAGACGAGTTCCTCGCCGAGCTGGACCAGAAAATCGAGGAGGTGAACTACAACAAGGAGCACCTCACCGACTACGCCGTGAACTACTTCAAGAACATCCTCAAGAAGTACGGCGAAGGCCGCGACCGCAAAACGGAAATTTCGGAATTCGGCCAGGTGAGCGCAGTGCACGTGGCGCTCGCAAACCAGAAACTCTACGTGAACCGCAAGGAAGGCTTCCTCGGCACGGGCATGAAGAAGGAGGAATACCTCTTCGACGTCTCCGAATACGACGACCTCATCGTCTTCAAGGCCGACGGCAGCTTCAAGGTGGTCAAGGTCAGCGACAAGGACTTCGTCGGCAAGAACATCGTGCTCGTCGAGAAGTTCAACAAGGACGACGAACGCCACATCTACAACGTCATCCACCAGGACGGCAAGGAAGGCACCGCCTACATCAAGCGATTCAACGTGGGCGGCGTCACCCGCGACAAGGATTACTTCATGGGCAAGAACACGCCCGGCAGCAAACTCCTGTACATGTCCAGCAACCTGAACGGCGAAGCCGAAGTCGTGGAAATCACCTTGAAACCGCGCCCGCGCACCAAGTTGAATTTCGAAGTGGACTTCAGCACCATCGACGTGAAGGGCCGTGGCGCCATGGGCAACATCGTCACCAAGTACCCGGTCAAGACAGTCAAGCGCATCCGCAAGGGCGTGAGCACCCTCGGTGCCCGCGTGCTGTACTTCGACGCCCCCTCGGGCATCATCAGCACCCAGAAGAAGGGCGACCGCATCGGCGAATTCGGCGAGAAGGACAAGGTCCTCATAGTGAAGGAGAACGGCACCGCCCGCGTCCACGACATGGCGGACCCGATTCTCGTGGGCAGCGGAGTCAAGTATGTCCACAAGTTCGACCCCGCGCAGGTGTTCACGATTCTGTACTTTGAAGGCGGGAACTTCAACTACATGGTCAAGCGCTTCAACCTCGAAGGATGCCCGATGACGACGGAATTCAGCCTCGTCACCGACCACAAGGACACCCAGATGGTCGAATTCTTCGCAACGGACGACGCACGCCAACTCATGGAATACCAGGTCGGCCGCGAAGTGCAGAAAGAAGAACTTGACCTCACCGAAGTGGCCGAAGTCAAGAGTTACAAGGCTCTCGGCAGCAAGTTCACCGCGAAAAAGGTCAAGCGCACCAGCCGAATCACCCCGCCCGACCCGTTTGACGACGGGAGCGACGAAGGCGAGAGCGACAGCACGAACGACCGCGAAGAACCGAGCCTGTTCTAAGCGCCCGGGCTGAGATCCGCCGCGGTCCAAATTGAAAGTCGCGGCCGTAATTGAAGCGGGCTGTCCTGGTCGGAAAGCCGCCGGCAAATTGGAAGCCGCCACAGTCCTAATCAAGGCGAAGGGCGATCACAATCAAGGCGAAAGGCGATCACATTTAAAAAGCCGCCGCAGTCCTAATCGACTGCGACGGCATTTTCATTTGGAAGGCGATTCGGCCGACGAAGCCTAGCGACTATGTGAAATTTTTGCCCCCCCCATTTTTGGCAAAATTCGGCCCGTTTTATACGTTCTCAAAATTTTTCTCATTTTCTATTGACTTTTGAAAATACATTTCTTATATTAAACTGCGTAAAGAACTTGTATTTACAAGCAATTTACTTAATGGTGTTAAAAAAGGGATGTAACAAAAATGTTCTCAAAATTTACAAAAATATTCAATTTCAAATCTAACTTTTCGCCGATCATGGCATCCGCCATCTTTTCGGTTCTGACTCTCACCACAGCCAGCGTCGCGGCCGCCCCAAACTTCGACATGGTCGGTTTCGCCACCCTGGAAGGCGGAACCACTGGCGGCAACGGCGGCAAGGTCGTCGAGGTTTCGAATTTCGAGGAATTCAAGCAGTACGCCGAAGACCTCGAGACCCCCTACGTCATCATCGTCAAGGGCGAAATCAACACAGGCATCAAGACGCACATCGACGGAAACGGCCATGTGGCAACCTCGGGCACGGAAACCACATACGGCGAGCTCGTGCAAGTCGGCAACAACAAGACCATTGTCGGCAAAGGCGACAAGGCATTCTTCAACCGCGTCGGGCTTGCCATCCAAAACAAGCACAACATCATCATAAGGAACGTCAAGTTCACCATGAGCGACGTTCCTATCAGCAAAACCGACGAAAACAAGGTCGTCGCGTTCCGCAACGGCGCCGAAGTCGTGCTGAACGATCCGGACTGCATCGCCATTTCCGCGGATTCCGCCGTCACCAACTGGGAAGGCAAAAGCAAGCAGGCCAGTCACAATATCTGGATTGACCACTGCGAATTCTACAACGCCCCGACCAGCAACAAGGACCGCTACGACGGGCTCCTGGACGCAAAGAACAACATCTACAACGCCACCTTCAGTTGGAACTTTTTCCACGATCACCACAAAGGGAGCCTCGTCGGCAACAGCAACGGCGACAGCCTGCGTCACGAAATCACGTTCCACCACAACTACTACAAGAACCTGGACGCGCGCACGCCCATGATGCGCTACAACAACAGCCACCTGTACAACAACTTCGTGGAAGGCGAAGGCAGCGGCAACGGCCCTAACGTGCGCCAAGGCAGTGACGTCTACTTCGAGAACAACCATTACGCGGGTTTAAGCAAGGCCATTTTCGCAGGCGACAACGGGGTCGCCACCATCGTAGGCAACTACTACGAAGGCTGCGCCAACTTCAAGGACAGCGGCTGCAACAGCAAGAAGATGAAGATTTCCGTGAACCCGGGCACCTCGCTCAGCAGCAAGGACACCGCCTGGGTCAATATCGATGGTGAAATCAAAAAAGGCACCTTCGACCCAAAGAAGTTCTACAGCTACACCGTCGATCCCGTCAATGAAGTGAAAACGCTGGTTACCACATACGCGGGCATCGGCAAAATAGACATCAGCGAATACGAGAACGGAACGAAAATCGAGCCTGTTTTAAGCAGCTCAAGTTCCGCGGTCGAGCCAAAATCCAGCGAAACCACGGGCCCAGAATCTAGTTCCGCCGCCGAATCCGGTTCAAACGCCGCAGTCGAGCCCAGTTCAAGTTCTGCGACCGAATCCGGTTCAAGCGCCACCGAGGGCGATTCGCAAGGGGTCATTTTCAGCACCCTGGAATACTGCATCCCGTCCAACGCAGAAATCCAGATTTTCTCCATGACCGGGAAACTCCTCCGCAAAGGCACTTACGCCGAACGCGAGCAAATCAAGGCAAGCCTCCCCCTCGGCAACTACCTAATGCGCATCAGGGGCAAAACCACCCGTTTCAACATCAGGTAACGTCACAAAGCAACTTTTTTATCGGCTAAAATCGATTTTTTGCAAAAATGATGGACCAAATTCAAATTTTTAAGGATTTGGTCCATTAATTTTTAGTTTGTATGTAACAAAATCGGACCGATAGCGACATGCGGGGATTGTCATCTCGTTTTTTGTAGGACCAAATTGCAAATTTTAGGCATTTGGTCCATCAAAAACAGCGACTTTTGACACGGGGAACGAAAATTCCGCCAATTCAGCATTACTTTGTTCTAAAAATTGTGGACCAAAAGAACAATTTCGCCGTTTTGGTCCATCATTTTTCGAAAACAGGTAGTTGACAGGCCCGCGGACACGCTCCCCGCCCCCTATCAAAGCAGCCAAAGCTTAGCTTTCTGCTCAACATCATCAATTGACAACGGCAAATCCGACAATTCATACGAACTAATCAGATTTTTCCCTTCCAAATAATCATTTTCGACATACAGTTTCCACTTGGAAACCATATTGGAAGAATACTCCTGATTATCAACCATACCGTAATGCTCCCAAATGAACTCCTGTCGAGTACGAACGTTGAGACACGTAAAATCAGGATGAACCACAACGACTTTCCTCGACTTTTTGAGTTTCAACGGGTATTCGTACCGATACGGAATTCCGAGTCTTATCAAGGTCTCGGCAATAAGCACCTCGGACTTGGAGCGCATACGTTCCCCGCGTGAAGTCACGTGTACCGGCGCGTCTTCATCAAAAGGCTTGCCCTGATATTCGACGGCATTCCAACGTTTCACATATTCCTCATCTGGCAGATACACGGGCGTCACCAATGCTTTGCGCGCCGGATGCAACCTTTCGTACAATTCCGCAATCTTTTCAGGATGATATTCCTTCAAGAATTTACGGACGCATTTAAGTTGACGTTCCAGCACCACAAGGACATCCTTGTCGTATTCCTTCTGCGCAAGACGCTGCACCAACGGGGTCGCCGCCGAAGAAATGTACACCCCTACCGAATTTTCGGGAGAAGTCACATGATAATAACGCACCGCGCCGCCTCGCATAGAAATACGCAGCCGTCCCTCGGGTGCTTTTTTCAATTTGGATTTCAGTGATTCGATTAAGGTGGATATTTCGTTTTCAAGTTTCTGCGCCAAAGGCCGAACATTGTCTGGCGGCAGGCAAATCATATTTCCCATATAGTTTCCATGGAATTTATGATATATAAAAAGGTCACCGCACTCACGATGAACAAAGGTCGTTGAAATTCGGGACGATTGAAATCGCCGAATTTCGCAACGGACCGACAACAGCAATATGCAAAATTTCAAGTAAAAAAGCAAGTTTTCGGCCGTTAAAAGTCGATTTTTTGCGAAAATGATGGACCAAATTCAATTTTTTGAGGATTTGGTCCATCAATTTTTAATTTGTATGTAATAAAATCGGACCGATAGCGACACGCGGGGATTGTCACCTCGTTTTTTGTAGGACCAAATTGCAAATTTTGGGCATTTGGTCCATCAAAATCACCGACTTTTGACACGGGGAACGAAAATTCCGCCAGTTTCGTATTACTTTGTTCTAAAAACTGTGGACCAAAAGAACAATTTCGCCGTTTTGGTCCATCATTTTTCGAAAACAGGTAGTTGGCAGGCCCGCGAATTCGAAAATGCGGCCCGCGAATTCAAAAATGGGGCCCGCGAATTCAACAGCTCTTTTAAGCGAGTTTGGGTTTTCCCGTCCAGCCGAGTTTTTCCTTGAGTGCCCCCACGAATCCGGTATGGCGCATGCGGATGAACGTGGTCACCGCTTCACTTTCGGCGAGAACCACATGATCGCCGGGATT
>JAZLMK010000007.1:0-24803 GCA_045598645.1 Fibrobacter sp. | reverse complement strand
GTACCAGTAACCGGCAGTTTCAGTACCGTTATCAAGGCCAGTAGCCACGAAGTATTCAGCAGCAGAGCCGTCCCAGCTGAAAGCGGAAGCGACGCTGGCAGCAGCCAAAATGGCAGCTGCAGTAAGAATCTTGTTTTTCATAAGTCTCTCTCTTGTTAATTGTTTATACCCAATACGGGCGAGTTCGGTCATAATATATCTTTTTTTTCCTCATTTTTGCAAGTTTTTTTTCGGCAAAGTCAGGAATGCGTAACGAATTTCTCATTTTTTCGTAAAAAAACGTCAAATTTCGCCATTTTCGCCCCATTTGTACCCATTTTTTTACATGAATTGCCATGATTGTGTGGAACTTTACCCCCCATACAGTGTCTTTTTTCTGTGTCACGGCTCACAAACCGGTCGTACATAACTTTTTTATTACTTTCGCAGCCCTCTTTTTATATGTGGTAAATCTATCTTTCATTTTATGAGTAAATTTCAAAACAAACTTTTTACAGTAATCCTCACCGCAGGAGCACTGATTACGTCTGCCGCCCTGGCAGCGCCTAAATATCCGTTCCCACAACAGGTTACATACAAATTTGGCAATACGGCAACCTATGCGGACCCGTCCGTCATCCAAAGCCACTTTGACGACTGGAAAAAAGCCTGGTACAAGGACATGGGCGATGGTACAGCACGCGTCATAAGCCCGAACGATAGCGCCGAACTCTCCGTTTCCGAGGGCATCGCCTACGGCATGCTCATCATGGTCTACATGTCGAGCAACCAGGCGGACCATCAAAGTGAGTTCGACAAGCTGTACGCCTTCTGGAACAAGTATGCGACATCCGGAAGCGAATCGGGCATGAACTGGCATGTCGACACGCAGCGCAACAAGGTGGACAATGGTTCCGCCACCGACGCAGACCTGGATGTAGCCATGGCTTTGATTATGGCATCCAAGCAGTGGGGCAATGACCAGTACCTGACCAAGGCGAAATCCCTCATCAACTGGATCAAGTCCAAGGACATGGAATCCGACGGCCGCGTCAAGGCGGGCAGCAACTGGAATCCGGCCCTCAATGCCAGTTACGTATTCCCGGCGGCCTTCCAGCTGTTCGCCGATGTCACCGGGGACTCGTTCTGGAAGACAGCCATTTCCACCAACCTGGGACATATCCAAAAATGCCAGAACGAAACGACCGGCCTTATGCCCGACTGGTGCGACTGGAGCAGCCACAAGTCCACGAGCACTGGAGCAGCCGTTTCTGGCGGTAGCGGCGGATTCTACGACGACGCCGCCCGCACTCCATGGCGCATGGCCTGGGGTTACTACTGGTACGGCATCGAGGACGCCAAGAAAATCAACGACAAGATTTTCCCTTGGCTCCATGAGACTACTTTCGGCAATGCGAACCTCATTTGGCCAGGCTACAGCCTGGGCGGTGGTTCCCCCTACAACATGTTCGTCACCTCTACATACGCAGGTTGCGTAGGACTTGTCGCAGGTTCTGCCGACAATCCCGGCCAATACCTGGAATCCGTTTACGACGTCTTGGCAAATACCGCAGGAAAGACTGCCGCCAACAGCGGCAAGGGCGAAGCCTACTACCCCGCAACCCTCAACATCCTCTGCATGCTCTTAATGAGCGGCAACATGCCGAACCTCTACAGCATGGACGGTCTCGCCAAGTACGAAAAGACGGCTCTCCGTGCCCCCGTCATGCCGGCAGGGACCCTAGAACCTGTGAACAGTGGCGCAGGCATCGCCGGCTACAAGTACTGGGGAGCTTACGCCGACAAGTTCGGTGTCACCAAGATACTTCCCGATTCCGGTAGTTCGGGCATCTTCAAGCAAGCCGGCGGCGACATGATCGCGGCCATTGAATTCCGCATCGCCCCCGAGCCCACTTACGAAGCAAACGTCACGCTCCAATACCCCTTCGCTGGCCTTGCCCTTTCGCTCGACGAAAAAGACGGCTACCATGACTTGAGCAACGTGGCAAAAATCCGAATCAACTACAAGAGCGCAGGCGTAATCCGCTTCGCCATCCTTGACGAAGAAACAGTGAAGAACGGCGACGAAGGCGGCGAAGTCGGTATTTACCTGCACCCCACCGACCAATTCAAGACCATCGACATCGACGTGACCTCGGCAAACTTCGGAACAACCTACGACGCCTTTGTACAGGACAAGTTCGTATTCCCCTCCTGGCTCACCTCCGCCACATCCCGCGACGATGTCATGAAATCCGTGCGCGGTTTCAAATTCGAGCCGAAAATGCAAAAGAGCGGCTACGGCAACATTTATATCAACCTGTTCGAAATGTACGACGCCTCGGGCACCCTCATCACCACCTACATAGACCCGAACGCCGTATCCATTCCGCAAGTGGCCACAGGCTCTCGCGAAGCATTCCTCCGCGGTACAAGCCTCCAGTTCTCCGGACTCGGTTCGGACGCCCGCCTCGAGGCTTTCGACATGAATGGAAACAAGGTGAAATCCGCAAAAATCTCCGGTTCCGGCGAAATGGCGCTAGAAAACCTGCTTAAAAACAGGGGCGTATACATTCTACGCGTCACCGACAAGTCCTTCGCAAAGACAATGCGTATTCAACGGTAAACATTTTTCTAGATCCGGAACGACAAAAAATTCATCATATAGTATATTTTTTAGCAAAACACAGGTATTATCATGAAAATTCAAAAACTCCTACCCTGCTTGCTAGCATTCGCGACACTCCCGGTGTTTGCCGGCGGTGCAGACGCAGTCCCCAAGAAAGTAGGCCCTGTAAGTTATTACGGAGCCCTTCACACCAGCGGATCCAAAATCATTGGCGCCAAGAACAACCAGCAAGCCCTTCTTCGCGGTATGAGCCTGTTCTGGTCCGACGCCACTGGTCTTCCGTACTATAAAAAGGACGTTATCAACTGGGCTGTTGACAATCTCAAGATGGACGTCTTCCGCTTTGCCATGGGTATCACCTGCTACTCCAGTACAGAGCAAAGGTCGAACGGATGCGTAAATTCCTCCGACTCTCTCTTCAGCGGCTATTCCTACGCCACCTCCCCAGACAGTTACAAGGCCATTGTCGACAAGATGGTCCAGGCCGCTGTCGAAAATGACGTCTATATTATTATTGACTGGCACTCCCACCGTGCAGAATACGAACAGGCCATGGCCAAGTCGTTCTTCTCGGAAATTTCCGCCAAGTACAAGGACGTCCCGAACGTCATCTACGAAATCTATAACGAGCCCGTCCACACCGGTTGGGGCACCATCACCAGTTATGCCAACGACATCACCGGAGCCATCCGCAAGAACACCGAAAACCTGGTGCTCGTCGGAACTCCCAACTGGTCCCAGTTGACAAACTACGGTGGCGTAAACGGAACGAACGTAGGCTACGTTTTCCACTTCTACGCCGCTACCCATAAAAAAGGCTCCTTCAGCGGCAACATCGATGGAGCCCTGAATTCCGGCAACCCTGTGTTCGTAACCGAATGGGGTACCGT
The DNA here is from genome assembly GCA_045598645.1 of Fibrobacter sp. Lineage (GTDB taxonomy): Bacteria > Fibrobacterota > Fibrobacteria > Fibrobacterales > Fibrobacteraceae > Fibrobacter. The sequence continues at coordinate 21,305 of JAZLMK010000007.1, read as the reverse complement.
GGCAGCCGATGGCAAGGGCACCGCCGATGCAAGTGCCACCAACGAATGGCTCAGTTACCTTGACAGCAAGGGCATCAGCAACTGCAACTGGAGTCTGCGCCAAACTGGCGGCACCGAAACCTCCGCTATGTTCGATGGCAGCGACGAACTCACCTCTCAGGGTCTTCTAGCCTCGGCAAAGTACAGTTCTTCCGGTTCCATTGTAAGTTCCTACCTCAAGAAGAATGGTCGCACCTGGGCAGACTCCCTGACCAAGGGCAAGCGTTCCGGTTCTTGCGCATTCAACCACACCTCTGCTAAGGAAACCGACGGCCAGGTCACCGGAGTTCTCAAGTCCGGCTGCACCTACACCTCCAGCAACCCCGCCGTTGTAGAAATCTCTGGAACAAACCTCACCATCAAAGGCGCCGGTTTCTCCATTCTCAAAGGCAACGACGGCACAGAATCTGTCGTGACCATTAACGAAGTGGCAAGCCAGACCATTCCCAACTTCGCCACCATGTACTGCCGCTACAACGATGCCGAAACGCACCCCTGCTCTATCGGTCGTGGCGCCAACTACACCAACAGCAACTCCAGCACGGCCACGTTCGACTGGATTCTCGGCCAAGAAAAGAAAACTCTGGAAGGAGCCTCTTACACCATCACATCCTTGAATCCCGATATCGTGGAAGTCAAGAGCGCCGCCTGCAAAAACAACACCTATTGCTCCTCTACCCAAAAAGAAGCGGGCAATATCGTGATGTACGCCTTCAAGAAGTTCGGAACGGCAAAGATTGTTGCCACCGCACCTGCCGTTGCCGGTTACAGGGCTCTTAACGACACCATCGAAGTGACCTACCGCAAGGGCGAAAACAAGTTCAGCAACAAGTTCACTGACCAGAAAATCGCCATTGCAGGCGCCTCTGCCGCAGGAACCGTCCCCAGCACCACCTTGCTGAAGACTCCTATCACTTACACCTTCAACTGCGACGGAACGGGATTCACCTCCAGTTGTTCCTACCTTGCCATTGCGAACAACGCCTTTATGGCGGGCCCGCAGAACGCCATTATCGATGTCATGGCCACCGCCGACGAAACTGACGTTCTTGAAAAAGTGAGCAAGACAGTGCGCGTCATTGTCGGTGACAGTGCATCGGCCGTGAACCTCAAGGAAATGGCCCTGCCTTCCGTCAAGACCGAAATGGCAGGCCTCTCCGCACAGTTCAGCAACAATGGCTTGATGGTCAACGCACTGACCGGCAAAACCGTAAAGGTGTCCGTATTCGACGCCAACGGAAAGGCCGTGGTTTCCAAGCGCATGAACATGAACCTTGGCACCCGCTGGATATCGCTTGAAGAACTCTCTGCAGGCAGTTACATGGCAAAGATCAGCCAGGGCAGCAAGAGCGTGCAGGTGAAATTCATCAAGGAATAATTCCTCCCCGTTCAAGAATCTATTGCGACTCCCCTGCTCAGGGGAGTTTTTTTTATGCCCAGCCAAGCGCCAATCGCCCACACAAAAGTCAACGCATGGTCGACACGGCGCACACCGTACTCCGCGACACGCCGTTTCAACGCACGCATAGCAGCACTCACCGCACACCGCGCAACCGCCCCGCCCATGGTTCAACCGCAAGACTCGCTCTACTACTTAAAGCCGCAAGGAACGCATGTCTTGCCGCATACAAAAAGGACCTCCCGAACGGGAGGCCTTTTATAAGTTCTAGCAACTGCAGTGCTTTAGCACATGGCAATTACTTCTTTTTCTTGGTCGGCTTATAGTTCACATCGGGGCGAAGCTGCAGGCCGATTGTCACAAGAAGAGAAACAATCGGTTCGTGATGATCCTGGGAAAGGTCGTAAACGGCCACGCCAGCCATGCCTTCGCTCTTGACGTATTCGGCAACAGCCTTCACAGAGGGAATGCCCATGAACACGATGCTTTCGGATTCGCTCACCGCCACTTCGGACTTGGATTCTTCGTCAAAAGTAACAGTGTAGTCCGGGGAATCGAACTTGCCCATGAGTTCGGCATAGGAGAGATATCCTTCGTTGCCGCTACCGGTTCCCTGATGGCTGGAACCAAGACCCTTGGCTCCAATCCAGGACTTGCCGTACATGAACACCACCGGAACCAGAAGGTCTTTCTGGACGCCGGCAGAGGCAACCTGTTCCAAAGTCTGCTGTACAGAGACAGCGCCCTGGTTCGGCACCAATGTGGAAGATTCTTCGGTCATCTGGTCGGCCATAAACACGTCAACGTACTCGAGGCGGTTCAGGGCTTCGGCCTTATAGCCGTCCATGCCCGCGGCCGGATAAATCACGGCGGTCACCGTCGTACCGGAAAGACCGTCCACCAAGGCGTTCACCATCTTGGCATAGTCCTCGGCATCATCGGCCGTAAGGTTCTGCCAGTCGAGTTCCACGCCGTCGCCACCGTTTTCAGAGAGCCAACTCTGGATGTTCGAAACGAACTTCGGGAGCAGTTCTTCGGAAGAGGCGATAGCCTTGAGAGTGGCTTCGTTTTCCATGCCGCCAACGCCAACAATCACCTTGACGTTGTTTTCCTTGGCCATCTGCACCAAGGTCTTGAAGTTTTCGGCATCGTTTTCGTCGGCAAAGGCGAGAGAAGCGTCTTCGGCCGGGGCGATAAACGAGTAATGCACATTGGTCACCGTGTTGTAGCGAATATCCTTCGGATAGAACTGAGAGTACTGGCTCCAATAGGGATAGTAACCCACCACCTTGTCAGCCGCCGCCTGGGCAGCCACAAAACTGAGAGTCAAGGCTAATGCAATCGATTTAATATTCATAACATCCTCGCCTTACTTGATTTCACGGACAACGCCGCTATCGTCAGCGCAATAAAGTTTTGTATCGGGATACACATCGTCGACCTTGGGCTCGTTACCCTTTTCGGAATCCTTGCACTTGCGGTAAGCCCAGCCGTGGCTCTGGCCGAACATCACGTACTGGTATGCAATAGCCATGGAATCCAGCTGGATAGCCTTCAGTTTTTTGTAGTCGTCCCTTGTGTCGACAAAGTTGAAGTTCTTTAGGAAGTTCAAGTTCGTCTTGGAAATGCTGCCGGGAATAGACAACGGAATGGTATCGCAAGATGTGGTATCGGTCTTGGTGGTACCCATCTGCTTTCCGGTCATCAGGAACAGCGATTCGCTAAAGACGAGCGAAAGTTCGTCGGCCGTTTCGACAGTATCGGCTTTACCCTTGGCAGAAACAATCTTGTTTGTGTCTTCGGTATCGTACACGATAGTGATAGGCTCGAAGATTTTCTTCAGTTCGCTGGTGTCACCGTCGGCATTCACTTCCTTGTAGTTGAGAACCGTAAACACCTGGGCCGTATTGCAATGGATGGAATCCTTTGTAACGGGGGCCCATGCTTCTTGCCACTTCTCTTCGCCAAAACCAGCGAGGTTCATGTCGGCGTAGATCTTGTGAAGCGAAACGGTATCGGCAACGAATGCGTCTTCGTCGGCAGTAATGGAATCCTTTTCGAGGGTTTCCTTAACACCGGTATTATAATCTGTAACGTAGTCACGGACTTGCAGGCTCACCAGTTCCGGATGCAACTGAATGTAGACAGCCTTGTCGAAATCGGCAGGGAAGTTTCCGGAGACGGCCTCGTCTTCGTCCACAGACATAGAAGAGCAGGCAGCCAGGGAGAGAACAGACGCAGAAATCAAAAATTTATTAAGAAATTTCATTTTGCGCACTCCTTAGAAATTAACCGTTACATCGGCAATGATTACGGTCTTGTCGATAGAAAGTTCATCAGAACCCGGTTTGAGATCCATGACCGGATTACCGTCAACACCGACAACAGGAGCGCCAGCAGCGTCGAGCATCGGAACAGCAGTGGTGGTATTCAAGGACATCTTGTCGGTGAGCATACCGTACTGCACGCTGAAGTAAGAGTTCGGAGCAATCTTTATGCGCGGACCAGCCAGGACGAACATTTCGTCGACCTTTGCGATAGATGCAAATTCCGTGATGGGGAGAGCATTGTCGAACTTCTTGTTGGCCATCTGGATACCGCCCAGCAAACTGATGGGGCCCCAGATTTCGGCGCTTACGCCTGCCATGATACGGTCGCTGGAACGCTTGAACAAGTCGTCTTCTTCGGCATGGTCGTAAGAACCCTGGACCAAAATCTTGCGGTCAAGATTGGCAAGGCGGCCAATGTCGACGCTACCGCCAACAGCGAATTCCGTAAACGTGTTCTCGATGGATTCACCCGTAAGCGGATCGAACGAAGCGGAGTCCTGCTTGATCTGGGCGAAGTAGCCATTGACGGTCACGGCATCGTTCCAAGTGGCGTTCAAGGAAAGATTGAATCCCTTGCGCCCCGGAGTGGCAAGGCCGAAAGGCAAGGCCATGTTCACGGAAGGATCGAGGGTGTACATAGCCTGTTCGAGTTCCAAGCGCTTGATGGTACCGGCATCGTAACCGTTGCGGTAGAAGTGGGCGTTCTTGTAGTTGTTGTACAACTTGCTGAACAGGTATTCAGATTCTTCTTCATTGGAAAGAGCGTTCACCAGGGACTTGGAAGTCATCAAGTTGGTAACGTTGAGCGGATTGGAATTGTACACGGACATGTACATGTTTTCGAGGCTCGACATACCGAAAGCCTGGATGGCGCTGCTATAGACTTCGTTGCTGTAAAGGGCATTGGAGTTCAAGACCACCTTGCCGCCACGAAGATTCGGAGCGGAAGCCATTTCGGACCAGAACGAGTTATCGTTCATGAGGTAGGTGAATTCCAAGTCGGCATCGATATCGGCCACGGAGACCTTGGCGTACGGAGTCACGTACAACGCCTTTCCGTCGTTATCGTCAACATCTTCCCTGTATTCGGTATCGCCCGGCTGCAAGGCATTACGCACGAAGACCGTCGAAGTCTGGTTGCCATCCTTGTCGATAACAATGCCTTCGGCGACGGTGTACATCTTTTCCTTGTTGGCGGCGTAGTAGTCCATTTCGGCCTTCCACTTGGACATGGCGAATTCACCGTTCAACCCGAAGGTCACGATGCTGTTCGGCATGAGTTTCTTGGAATCGAAACCGGCTTCAACGGAGAATACGGAGTTGTCTTCGTAGTAAACGGTATCGCCAGATTCAAGACCGCGGGATTCGCGGCTCTTGGTGCGGTCGAACACGTCGGTGTAGTTGACGCCGAGGCTTGCACCAAAGATTCCGGCACCGAGACGACCGGCATAGAAGTAACGGTCGGAGAAGTCGAAGTCGAAGAACAACTGGTCGGTCTTCTTGGCGGTGTTGCGGAGACGGGCGCCAGTCAACTGAGCGTGAATATCGTCAACCATGCCAAGCTGGCCGCTGTGGTAATCGGCATTCAAGCCCTGCAGCAAGCGACGAGATGTGGTATCCAGGTTGCGCTGGGCCAAGGCGTCGATGCGCTTCTGGGCGAACACTTCCGGTTCCTGGAGAAGGAACGGCTGCGGGACGTTCAAGGTGAGCGGAGTATAGCCGACACGCATGTAACCCAAATTGAAATCCAGGTGTTTGTTCAGGATAGAACCATCGTAACTGAACCAGTGACCGATAACCGGGTTATTGTTTTCGTCAAAGCCGCTCTGCCAATCCTTGTGCAAACGGAGTTTCAAGGTGACCATGGTTTCGCTACTGGGGCGAGCGGTCATCAAGAGATCCATGTCGGTAAAGGCCTGAGTTTCGTGAGTCGGGGATTCATCGCTGAACTGGTCGGAATTAGCCAAAGAGCCGACTATGCCCGCCTTGGCGGTACCATTCAACTTAAGTCCCAGCACAGATTCCTGGAGGGAATCCAAAGTTTCCAAAAGGGATTTCTGTTCCTTGACAACGGCTTCGTCATCGCCAGCAGCGAAGGCGGAAGCGGCCGTAAACAAAAGGGCAGAAGTGAGAGCGATTGTGCGATTTTTCATATTGAAATTCATGCTAACATCCTCCCATTAAAATTCCACATTAAGGGAAGCTTCAAGAATGAACTGCGAGAACTCGTTCGTGTAGTCCCCCGTCGCGTCTTGAGTTACGTCGTAGTAGTCAGGAATGTTGTAGACACCGCCTTCGACCGTACCGGTCTGCATCGGTTCGCCAGCGGCATTTGCAGCCACGAGAGCCTGTGTGTTGTATTCATTCTTGACGTTAATCTTGCCAATGTTGAAGGACAGCCAGGCGTTCTGTTCGACCGTGTAGTCGAGACCGACCATCCACTGCATCTGCTCGCTCTTGAGCATCGGGGCAATCATGCCAGACATTGCCGCCTGGACATTGTTGAATTCCGTATTCACCATCTGCAAGCCGGCGGTAAAGCCGAGGCGCGGCAAATACTGGACATAAAGACCAGCGTTAATGAAGTCGCTCTTGAGTTCGGCGGATTCGGCGCCGCCTTCAAAATCGGTCTTGCGTTCGGAATGCTTGTAGGAGCCGGAGATTTCAAGAGGCTTGGAGAAGCCGAGCGCCTTGAAGACATCCACCTTGGCACCGCCGCCAAACTCGGTATACTTGACATCGGACAAGCCGGTCAAGGGAGACGGCTGCGAAAGCATAGTGAACAAGCCCTGGACTTCGGCGAAATCCTTGAAGTTACCCGTCAAGGTAGCCTGCGCACCCACGCGGTTGGTGGTGGCAAGACCGTTGGGGAGAGCCGTCTGGAGAGCCGGATCTGTCAGCAAGGCGTTGATAAGAGCCAACTGGCTGCGACCGTAAACATTGGTGCCCCAGGAGTTCTTGTTGTAGTTCGCAATGTTGTAACTTTCAGCCTGGCCACTCTGGAAAGCGCCGTCGTCGGTACCCAGGGACCTAGCCACCGGAGAGAACTTCGGGCTAAAGCTGTAGAGGGCGCCGAAGGTGCTGTAAAGCGGGGAGTTCACGCCGTACTTGACTGTATTACCATCGAGGTCGGAGTTCAGAATGCGCTGGGCGAAGAAACTCGGGGACTGGGCCGCATTGTTGAACCAGGCACTGTCATTCATGATGAAGTTGCCGTTCAACTTGACACCCCAGAGATCGGTCTTGTAACCGGCATTGAGGGTGGCAAGGATTGCCATGCCATTTTCAGTTTCGTCTTCCACCACATCGTCAAACACGAAGTTGCCGTCGGCATCCAAAATGGGATTGCCGGCTGCGTCGAGAGAAGCCACAGGCGTATGAGTGTAAATCTTGTCGTTGGAAATGGCGACTTCGGCCACCACATCCAGGACCAGGTTCTTGTTCTGCATGACGCCCGCGATATCGCCACCCAGACGGCCGCTAATGACCATGGTGCTCTGGGCATCGAGGTCGTAGGGGTTCACGGGTTCACGAAGCAAGTCGAAGTTCACGTTGCTGTCTTCGTGGCGTTCGGTATAGGTGAAGGTTTCCTCGTCGTCGAAGATGTACATGGCGGTTGCACCCACGTACAAGTTCTTGTTCATCGGCAAGAGTTCGAAGTTACCGGCAAGAAGCCACTTGTCAAAGTTGGAGGCTTGAGTTGCGCCCGGCAGTGCGGTATTCGGCATCACGTTGCCTTCGGCACCGGTAAGGTCGAGAACCGCGGTACGGTTCAGGCGGGCCATCAAGGCTTCGGCGCGGAGTTCGCCAACGGCCGGATTCAGCATGGTGCGGAACTGGAGGTTCACACCCTGAAGGTTACGCTGGTTGCCTTCGATGAACTGGGACTTCTCGGCCATGTGACGCTGGCGTTCAAAAATCATGGGCTCATACATGATGTCGACACCCGGCATGAACAAGGTCAACGGAGTGTACTGCTGACGGAAGTCACCCACAATCCAGTAGAAGGACTGTCCAATGTTCCCTTCCACGTTAATCCAAGCCACCGAAATGCTCTTTGCGGCAGAGGCGAAGTATTCCTGCATACCGGCTTCGAGACGGAGGGTCGCGTTGGCGCGTACCATTTCGTAGGGGCGGAAATGGAAGTCAAGGTCGGCCGTAACGAATTCGTCCTTTTCGACATCGGGCATCATCGTCTTTACGTTACCATCTTGATCGGAATCGAAGTAAGAGGCTTCGGCAACACCGCGAATGGAACCGCCGAAAATCACACCGCGTTTTGCGTTGATGGAATCTGTCTTACTTTCGAGCAATTTCTGATTGTCAACCACTGGGGAAGCAGCGCTAGCCACAGTTGCAGCAAGGAGAGCAAACAAAGTTCTTTTCATTTTCATATTCATTTTTAGCTACCCCTCTCTTAGAACCAGACCTTGGTTTCTGCTGCAATGTAATGGGAATGCCAATCATTTTCAGAAATCAACTCGTCGGAATGGGTCATGTACTTGTAGCGAACATGGAGGCCGGCACGATCAGCAAAGTCCCAGTCGAAGCCCAGACCGATAGCGGTTTCCAGGTAGTTGATGGGAGCCTTTTTGTAGAAACTGGTATTGAACTGGCCCTTGAAATCGGAAGTTTTCGCAATCGTGGAAGTGTAAGCCACCGTGTTGAAAGCGTTCTCGGCACGGAAGGTTTCCATACCAAGGATACCCACCATGTGGAACTTGGGATGCACGGCCACAGAAGGTTCGAACTGCGTGTAGAAACTCCACATCAGCATATCGTCTTGAGATTCGCTGTAGGCGATAGGAGCGAAGGATGTAGAAATACCGGACAAGGCTGCATACAAAGTCATCATGATGGTACGGTCGGTGCCGAACCACCCACCGATGTCGTAGCCGCCCATGAAGGACATGAACGAAGACCACTTGGTGTGGGTGGGGACTTCGCCCTTGGCGACCTGGTCGGCGCTTTCGTAAGCCACGAAGGATTCCCAGAGTTCCCAAGTTCCACCATAGAGACCACCCTGCTGGCGGTACTGCTTGATGCCTTCTTCGGAACCGGCCTGCACACCGGAACGGGCAATGTAGCCTGCGTTGTCGGCGTTACCGGAGTCAGCAATGAACAGCGGCTTGTGCTTGGTCCAGGAGTTGGAGCCTTCCCACATATTGCGGCCGTTCAGGCGGTAGTTGAAATAGATAACGTCCTGGCCGTCTTCGACCTGGCGATGCTGACCATACTGGAAGTCGAAGTAGCCACGATTGAAGGTGGGTTCCAACTTGAAGTTAAGACCGGCCATGTTGGGAACATAGCGGAGAGAACCGCCGTTCAAGAACGTTTCGTCCCTACGCCATGTGGCAAAGCGGGAGGGGTTGCTCAAGGAGTACGGAGAGTAGAATTCCTTCGGGAGGAAAATGGCTTCCACAGTCATGGGCCAGCCTTCCACGTACTTGCTCTGAGCCTTCACGTACACACCCACCTGCGGAGTGTTCATTTCGTTTTCGTAGGCGTCTTCGGAATAACCGGAACTGACGTTTGCGGCGTTGTAACCGGCAACGCTTTCGGACTGGTAGAACTTGACGGAGTCGGTCATGCTCACGGCCACATCGGCCATCAAGTAGAGTTTCGGGGTGATGTTGCCCTTCACATCCAAGGAAGCCACGTGGGTATTGAGTTCCGTAGGACCAACGCCATTACCGTAGGTAAGCCACTGATTACGGAATTCGGGTTCGTAAATGATACCCTTGTCGAACACGACGCCCATGTAGTTAAGGCCGACGGTCAGGTTGTCAAGGATTTTTTCCTTGGCAAGGCGGCCATGGTACACAGAACCGCGCATATCGTAGCCACCGGACATTTCAAGTTCACCGGGCTGGCCACCGTACATACGCAGACCGTCACGAGTACCGATATCGGCATCGGCCGGCTGGGACACCATGAATTGGGCCTTCATGTTGAACGGAAGTTGGTAGACGTTCGCGAACACGCCACCGAAGGAACGGTTGGTCCAGAATGCGCGGCCACCTTCCTTGACGGGCTTGAACACCTTTTCCTTATAGTAGGTACTTACAGTCTTTTCGTCTTCGAACAGTTCGTACTGCCAGGCGAAGCGCGGAGCGGTTTCACGTTCCCACATGGTAAGCGGAGAAGCGTTCGCCCAGATAACACCGCCTGCGGTAACGTACGCGCCGAACACGCCGGCACGGATGTCCACGCCGAAATTCATTTCTTCGTTGATGGTCGAAGAGAAGAAGTCGGTAGAGTGGTCGTAAAGCACGCGTTCGTCGTTAGTGGACACGTGGGTCGGACGTTCACCCAGGTAGTTGGAGTACAAGCCACTCAGGTCGAAGGGGAACGACATGGAAGACCACAGGGTCATGTAGGAGTTGGGCATGGCCACAACGTTCACATTGAGCACGGCGTCGATTGCCGTACGGGCCAAATCGTTCCGGACCCAGGGGCTAGGTTCGGTGTAATGGAAATTCTTCAAACGGAAAGCCATGTAACCCGAAACCGCCAAGGGAAGGTCGTCCTTGCCCATCAAGGTGGATTCCATGTTTCCAGAAAGGGTATCCAAAGATGCGTTAATGGAGTCCAGTTGCACCTGCGGCGGCAAAGCCCAGGCTGCTCCAATGCAAGACGCAAGAAGAATTGAAGTTATTGTTTTCTGCATAAAATTCTATACCCTCTTAGATCTCGTTGCGGAACGGATAGTTAGACGGGCCTTCGTAAGCCTTGCCCTGACGCTTGATGACAATGTCATCCATCCAGACCTTGAAGGATTCGTTTTCGTCCTTGCGGACTTCGAGACGGAAACCCTTGAAGTTGGCCCAGGAGAACGGAAGCATGACTTCGCGGGTGTTCTTGGCATCCCAGTACACACCGGTCATACCGAAGAGTTTCAGAGGAATGCTGAAGTGCTTCCATTCGGTAGTGATTTCGCCAAGGCTCTTGGAACGGAGTTTCACCTGGAGGGATTCGCCACCGCTCTTCACGCCGTCGTCCACCAGCACGAACAGGGCATTTTCGCCGCCCTTTTCGCCCTTGATCCAGAATTCAAGCACGCCTTCTTCCAAGTACGGGGTCAAGTCCACGGAACCGGCAATACAAATGGCCACACCGGAGTAGTCGCTTGCGATAAGTTCGATTTCCATGGAAAGGGCACCTTCCATGGCGTACTTGTCGGTAAGGAACGGTTCGGGGTTTTCACGGGGGTACTGGTAAGTATAGCCACCACCACGGGGAATGGCTTCACGCATAACAACGCTCACCACATCCTTGTCGGGACGGAAAGGTTTACCTTCACGAGTGATAAATCGAGCCTGGTCACGGTCGCGATAGTCGCTGAATCCGTAACCGGCAAAGGACGAAGAAGCAAGAAGCAACGCCGCCAGGGCGCACTTCCAAATGGCTTTTTTTAAGTTTCCATTCATAATCGGTTAAAATCTCCAAATTCGGACAGCCTATAATATAATTTGTTTTTGCACACCCGAAGTTCTGGTTTTGACAAAAACAAGACATATCCAATACAATAATCACAAAAATTGGCTTTTTTTGAAAATTTTGGAGTTTTCCCGTGTATACACTTTATTTTTTTTATATGCTTTATATATAGGTGAAATAGAGTACTTTTGTAAACAGAAACGAACATTGAGGTTTTCCATGAATTTCAAGCATTTTATCCCTCTAGTTCTGTGCGCAGGACTTTTGGCATGCTCCGAAGACTCCAAGCCATCGAAAGTCGACACCGTCGAAGAAGATGTCAACAGCGGCAGCAGCACCGCAGCAGTCGCCGTGGACTATTCCGCCGGCCGCGCCATGAACAAGCGCCTCGGCAAGGGCATCAACCTGGGCAACGCCTGGGACGGAGCCTCCTACTGGACCTGCGGAACCCTCAAGGACGCCTACGAAAACGGTGACGAAGCGTATATCCCGCTGGTCGCCGAGGATGCCTCGGATTACGAAAACCTCCCCTTCAAGCGCTACAACTTCGGCTGCAAGGACCGCCTGGATTCCAGTTGGAGCAACCCCATCAGCGACGACTACTTCCAACTCGTGAAGAACGCAGGCTTCAACTCCGTGCGTATTCCCGTCCGCTGGCAGCACAACTCCAACCCCGAAACCCACGAAGCAAGCCCGGAACGCATCGCGGGCGTCAAGGACGACGTGAAAAGGGCGATTGACGCAGGCCTTGCCGTAGTCGTCAGTTTCCACTGGTATCACGAACTCATGTTCGCCGGGAACCACGCCGCCACCATGCCGGAACTGTACGAAGAAGAAAAAATCCACTTCGCCAGCATCTGGAAGCAGGTCGCCCAGGAATTCGATTCCTTCCCCGATTCCATGCTGGTCTGGGACATTCTTAACGAGCCCACCTTCAAGGACGTGAACGTCTTGAACGAAGTGATGACCCTCGGTTACGAAACTCTCCGAAGCGTAACCAAGAAGACCATCATGTTCGAAAGTTATCACGCCGCAAAGTTCGCGGACATCGAGGCGCTCAAGTTACCCCAAGACGGCAACATCATTTACAGCGGCCACTACTACGAACCCTACGGATACACGCACCAAGGGCAGGGCTACGGCTGCAAGGGCGACGACGCCTACGCCATGACGGCAAGCAGCGACTTCAAGAATTACGTTTCGCTCGTCAAGAAGTTGTACCCCGACAAAGTCAGCGGCCACGTTCCTATGAACATGGGCGAATTCGGCGTCAACAGCCAGTTTGGTTCGTGCGGCAGCAAGGGTCCTTCCGACAAGTACAGGGCCATGTGGACCAAGTACACCATCAACGCCGCGGAACCCTACGACATTTCCTGGCACTATTGGGGCTTGACGGGCGTGGGCGGATTCGACGCCTACGACAGAAGCACCGGAACTTGGTACCCGGGAATGCTGGAAGCCTTCGGACTTTCCAATTAACAGGATTGTGGGCGAACGATAGTCCCTTACGGACGCACGAGAGTCCCGCCCCAGTGCTCGTCGAAAAAGGCTTGGAACAGAGGTTCCGGGCCTTTTTTCAATTCTTCGACGACTTCGACGATGGGGCGGCCACTGCGGTAAAGGGCGCGGTAGGCGCGCGAAAGGGCGTCAATGCGGGATTGCGGGAAGTCGGCCTCGTGCAGGCGCAGCGCATGGAGGTTCAAGGCGCCCCACTTGAGCGGATTCCCGAGAGCCTTGCTTGCAGGCGGCACGTCGCGGTCCACTTTGAGAGTCCCGCCCACGAACGCGTAGGCGCCGACCTGGTTCCGCTGCTGGATGGCAGTGGTGCCACCGATGGTGGCGTAGGCGCCTATGCGCACATGGCCGCCAAGTTGGCAGCCATTGGCGAGAACGGCACCCGTGCCGATCTCGCAGTCGTGGGCCACGTGGCAGTAAGCCATTAGCAATACTTTGTCTGCAACCCTCGTGACGCCACCGCCCTGGACCGTCCCGCGGTTCAGCGTGCAGTATTCGCGAATGGTGCAGTTCTCGCCGATTTCCAGGCGCGTCGGTTCGCCGGCGTACTTCAAGTCCTGCGGAGGAGCTCCCAGAACAACGCCGTCGTAAACATGCGTATTGGCGCCGATGGAAACACCTCCGTAAACATGCACCCTGCATTCCAGGACAACGCCGGGGCCGATTTCGGCACCTTCGTCCACCAGACACCACGGGCCGATAACTGCGGTTTCGTGAACTTTGGCGGAAGGATGGACAAAAGCGGATGGATGCATATCAGGTGTCAGGTATGAGGTCGCTCGCTACGCGAGCTTTGAGGTACGAGGTTAAAGTCAAGCGCGTTTGCGCAAGGCAAATATATAAAATAGTGAAGAATGAAAGATGAAAGGTGAAGAATGAACACCGAAGGTTCAACAACGTGTCATCCAGAGCGAAGGACCGAAGGTCCGAAGTCGAAGGATCTATTGGAGTGAAAAATGAAAGGTGAAGAATGAAAACATACCGGCTACGCCGACCTCAAGCGCCGCAACCTCATACCTCAAAGGCGCTAAGCGCCGACCTCAAGCGAAGCGACCCCAGAGCGGCAACGCCGCGACCTCATGCCTCATCCCCCGTACCAACATTTTTCTACATTTCCCCCCATGGGCGTATTCATTATCGCAGGGCTCACAGCCATTTACGTGCTGCTGTTCCTGTTCTTCATCGTAGGGATCGCGAAGACCCACCGCTACCGGGGCGTAAAAGCCACCCCGAGCGTCTCCGTGGTCGTCCCGATGCGAAACGAAGAGGAATTCGCCCAAAGGACGCTCGAGGCGCTCGCCGCACAGGACTACGCTGGCGAATGGGAAGTCATCTGCGTTGACGACCGTTCCACCGACTCGACCCGTGAAATTTTGGAAGCCTTCGCCGCCACGCACGAAAAGTTCCGCGTGCTTTCGCTCCCGCAGGATTTGCCGCAAATCGCAAGCCCCAAGAAGCGCGCCCTCGAAAGCGCCTTCAAGATTGCCAAGAACGAAGTGCTCCTGACCATGGATGCCGACTGCATCCCGCGCAAAAGCTGGATTACCGCCATGGCAGGCCGATTCAACGACGGCATCAGCATTGTGCAAGGCCCGAAGCAGAACAACGGCACGCGTTCCATGCCGCACCTCTACCAGAAACTCGAAACACTCGGCTACACCGCCATGGAAGCCGCGGGCTTCAGCCTCGGCCACCCCATCGTGGCAAGCGCCGCCTGCCTCGCCTACAAAAAGGACCTGTTCTTCAAGGTCGGTGGCTTCGGCGATCTCATCAACTTGAGCAGCGGCGACGACGACATGCTCATCCACAAGATGATGAAAATCGAGGGAACCAAGGTCTGCTACAACCTCGACAAGGACGCCGTCATCGAGACCGCCCCCGTGCACACCTGGAAGCAACTTTTCAACCAGCGCGCCCGCTGGTCGAGCAACGGCACGAGTTACGAAAGCAAGGCCTACATCCTTCTTTTGACGCTTATTTACACCTACTACATCTGGATGTTCCTAAGTCCGTGGTGCGTTGCCTTCTTGGACTGCCCATGGGAATGGTGCGTATTCAGCATTCTGCCGAAGTTCGTCGTGGATTTCATCTTCCTTTCCATCGCCGCGTGGAAGCTCCACGTGAAGCGCAAGATGTTCGCGTTCATCCCCGTGGAACTCATACAGATTCCGATGATCGTGTTCTGCGTGCCCGCAGGCATCACCGGGCTGTTCCGCTGGAAGTAGTTACAGGCGGCGGTTCAAACCTACAGCCACATGAGCCACGCGAATACGGGGAATATAAACAACCACACTCCGCGGAAATAGTTCGAAAGGTCAGCAGGGCTCATTGTCGCGTGGTCGATTATGGAAATAAGCAAGTACCAGAGCAAAATGTACTGCCACCACTCATGACCGCCCTTCAAGATGAATTCCAGCAGGAACCCGCTACCGACAACACCGAGAACCGTTGGCGCACAGTTAATCAACGTATCTTGCAAATGGGGCAATATAAACAAGCCGCGGTTACAGTAAGTCACATGGCCAAGAGAATCTTCCGCACGTTCCAGGAACTTCACCTCTTCCACTTCGGCAAGTGTAACTATGGCAAGCAGCAAATGCGCGGACTCGTGGAATATGGTCCCCGGGAAAGTGACATAATTGGCAAAAATGAAAGCGAACCGTGCATTAAATCGTGCGAGGAATTTTATTTGCAGTTGAAGCAGCAAATGCAACAGCAAACCGACAATCACTGGCAGCAAAAAAAAGATTACCGTTATAACACCGCACACGATTGCCCTGTACTCGGTCGTCTGCGCAAGGCCAAGCCACTGCATAATCTGATCGACCGAAGGTATGCGGGAAAACAGCATCTGGACTCCTAGCCGCGGATTTTTTCGCTGGCCCACGCCACGGCGGCATCAACGGAGGTCAGCACCTCGTCGAGTTGCAGTTCAAAACTTTCCTTTATCAATTCGCCCATTTGCCTGCCGGGCTTTACGCCAAGGTCTATCAGCATTTTTCCCGTGAGAAAAGGTTCGGGTGCGCCATCGACAATGTTCAATTCCCTGGAAGTCTTTATAAAATCATTCACGAAATTTTCTGACTTGACAAGTTCGGCAGGAATCGATTGCAAAAGAAGACAAAGAAGTTTTAAACCGCCAAGTTTCACTGCAATCCGGCGGAGTTCCGGTGCCGCGGGAACTCGCTCAAAGTCGAGGGCACCGAAGCAAGAAAGCAAATCCGGTACATTGCGTATCAGGTGGACTTCATTCGTCATGCGCTGCAAAAACTTGACTATCGTCTTTTTCAACGCTTCATCATCCTGGCTGGCGAGCGAATTTCCGCAAAGGAGCCCGGCAAACGAAAATTCGGAAAGTTGCTCCTCGGTAAGATTCAAGGAATCCCTTCGTACGTCCACCATGCGGTCAAGCATGTTCCCAAGCAATTCCCACGAACCGCAAAGCGGCTTTATCTCGGGGAAAAACTCGTCAAGGCCGATATCCAGAAAAGCGCGCAGTCCGAGCGAAGGCTTACCCGGCTTCAAGAGCCACTTCTTGAATTCCTCGAAAAGCCGTTCTATGCTCAAGTCCGAAAGCGAAAGCGTGCGGCAAAGCTCCACCGTTTCGGGCGCAAGCGTGAGTGCGAAACGGCTCGCGAACTGCACTCCGCGCAAAATGCGCAGGGAATCCTCGACAAAGGCGGGCCCCACATGGCGAAGTACGCTTTTTTTCAAATCGTCGATGCCACCGTACGGGTCGCACAGCGTAAGTTCAGGCAGTTCCATGCCCATGGCGTTGATTGTGAAATCGCGGCGAAGGGCGGCTTCCTTGAAGCTCAACTTCTCGTCGGTATGCACGACAAAACCGCGGTGGCCGTAACCTACTTTGCTCTCCGTGCGCGGGAAACTGAAATCGAGCGAAAGCCCCTTCATCGCAAGGTGGATTACGCCAAACGCCTTCCCGACAAGATTCGTCTTGCCATAGTTCTTGAGAATGGGCACCAGTTCATCTTGTGCAAGGTCATAGACTTCTACGTCGTAGTCGCGGCAATTTTTTCCAAGCAATGCGTCGCGGACCCAGCCGCCCACGAGAAACGCGCGACCGCCCGCCTTGCGAATGTCCTCGGAAATGCGGAGCAAGCGCGCCGGCAGGTCCGGAGTGAATTCTTCGCCGTTCAATGTCTTCAAGGTAGCCATGCTCGTACCGGGCGCCTTCTATGATTGCCTACTGGAAACTTTCCGCGGGGGCGGCGGAGGTGTCGGAATTCACGAAGGTGGAATCCGCAGGTCCAACCGCCTTGTAACGGTCGTAAATGCTCGTGGTCGTCTCGCCGCTGGAATCCTTGAGGGCCTCGGAAACAGAAACATCCTTGGGTTCGCCGGCCTCCATAATGGAACCGTCCTCAGCCACAGTCATTTTGTTGCTCTTTGTGGAATCGGCCGCAAAGCGGTCGTAAATGCTCTGTCGCCTAGCGGCGGCCTCGCCCTTTTTCTTGGCTTCTTCGGCGCGGCAGGCTTGCAGTTCATCTTCTTGGAAGGCTCGCTGGTCGGGCGAATACGTCATGGTATTCAGGCGATACTCGATTTCGTCGCACACGACTCCCTGGCGCTCGGCGGCACAAGATGACAAAAGCACGATTCCGCAAACAAGAGCAGAACCGGCAGCAAACCTTATCCACTTTTTACAAATAATCATAATGCGCGACCGCCTAATGGATTATGATGAGTTTCCCTTTTTTCTTTTTCGAAGAATTCTTTACGATGTACTGGTACACGCCGGGAGCGACCAACTTTCCATCGTTCCCGGTGCCGTCCCATTCCGCACGGCCGCCAAACAAATCGGAGCCGCTAAAGAATTTCACCAACGACCCGCGACGATTGAACACGCTGATAGTCGCATCTTCACCCACATTGTCAAACGAGACATAGGGATATTCCTTGGGTCGGAACGGATTCGGGAAAACCTTCACCTCGGCAATGGCGGAATCGGTCATGAAGGATTCCGATGCCCGCAAGTCATTGCGCTTGTACCATGTCACGCCCTGCTCGTGCCCCATCCAGAGGAGACCCTTGACCGGGTCGACAACCAAGTCATCGACATAATTGCTGAGCATACCGTCTTTTGTCGTAAAATGGATTGTCGACAAAGTATCGAACGAAAGACCCGTGCGCTTAAGACGGTAAATTCCCTGGCCGGCAGTACCAACCCACACATTTCCATGGGGGTCCAGGTCAACAGACGAATACTCGGCGCCTTGCAAGCCTTTCGTAGAGGAGGGCATCCTGATAGTGTCCTGGCCCAGTTCGTAGTACCCGATTCCCGATTCCGTCACAAGCCAAAGCACCTGGTTCTTTGTATCGAGGGCGATGTCAAACGCTGTTCTGTCTTCGAGACCATGCACAGTCTTCATGGAAACGAGCCCCATGCGACCGCCATTTTTCGAAGGAGGCGAAACAGTATACACATCAAGAGCGCCCATGGCATCACGGCTTGTGGCGTCACGCGTCCCCACGTAAATATCCCAGTCGACACCATTGCTGTTCTTTGTAGCCTTGAGCGGGCCTCCCAGTATGGCACTTCCGGAATGCACGAGGCAACTCATTTCGCCATCGGCGGATATATATACCAAATTGTACTTGCCGCTCTTGGAGCCGGTCGTCGTAAGGAATCCCGAAGAATCGGGCGCCATGGTCGTAGCCACCGAAATCGTATAGTGGACATCGGGTATATCGCTCAAAAAGTTTTCCATGCACACGTTTTCTTCGGGAACAAAGACCTTGCCCCTTTCACGGCCAAAATCCGAATACAGATAAAAGCCCATTCCCCAAATATGGTAGATTGTCGTTCCATCCGGAGTCAACGACAAAACCTTCATTCGGTTTCCATAGGCGTCGTTCACATTGCCGATTCCCGTTTCGGTAAAGTAACGCTTTTCGTACCACTCGGAATCATCGCTATAACCGAAATAGCCGTAAGGCGACGCCCCAAGGACACCTCCACCGGGAGTGACGGCCAGTTCGTAAATGGCACCCATATCGTACTTGGGAGTCTTGGCGACATCGTCGAGAATGCCGTTAGTAAAATGGGTGATCAAACTCGGCCCGACCAGATAATCCTGGTTGTTGTCGTACGAAAAAATCCACTTGATTCGGCTGATTCCGTTTTCGTAAAAATCAGGGGCGTCTATGATATTTCCGCGCAAGACAATGAGGGAACCATCCTGAACCGCTTCGGAGTACTGGTTGCCGATACGCACCCTGCTACCGGAAGTCGGATACGTAACAAGGTGTCCATCCAGCCAATCCATATCGTGGACTTCGCCACTCACCGGCACTCGGCTCCACGACTCCGGGTCGACCAATCGGGTATCCTTGTCCAAGTTCCGCCAATCCATTTTTCTCACAAACACATGCTTGCCGGTAGATACATAAAGTTCGTCTTCGTGAATCAATATGTACTTGGGCGGATACACGGCAAAGGAGACATCGCCGATGCGTTCTACCGTAAGAATGGATTTTTCCTTGGCCACATCGAAAAAGGCGATTCGGTCGTTGAACACAAGCACGATGGTGCTGTCGACAATCCGCGAGATATCGGGGAGCAGGGAACGGCCATTCGCGACAAAGGACCTGCTAATGACTCTCCAAGTTTCCATATCGCCGTTCAAGGTGGCGATAAGGCCCGCATCGGAAACAACGAAAACGCCACTACTCGATACAAGCGCCGAGTAGAACTTGGATGTCTCCAGCCCGTTGTTCGCCGTATACACCTTGTCCATCACGGAAGTCTTTATGCGGACACCGCCTTCGGACGCAACGACGATGCCATCGCTATACTTTGTAGCGGAATGGATAGGGAACGGACTGGAAAAAACACGCCAACCGCTTGCCGCAAACGACGGCAGCGCCAACATAAGACTCGCAATAAGGGTCAACAGAAACTTCACATTTAAAAATTACGAAATTATTGCTGCTCAAGCAAAGTCGCCCTTATCTTATTTAGCGCAAAATGCCTACGCTTTCGAATTGAATTGCAAGAAATCCCAACAATCTCGCTTATTTTATCGGTCGGGATACCCCCGATGTAGGTCATTTCCACAATCATGCGTTCAAAAGCGGACAAATGCGAAAACAGTCCGTCAATATTTTCCAAGGCGCGGCCGCCTGAATTGAAAAATACGGAACTTTCCTCGGAAAGCGCAAAAAAATCGTCGTCCTTCTTCGAGACTTGCGACATGGGGTACGTGGCATGCTTTTCGGCCACCATGTCGCAGTGGGCATTGTGCAAGACACACGCCATCCAGGGTAGAACCGTGCTCCTATCCCTGAGGGATTTCGCATTCTGGCACAATTTCAGCGCAACCGTCTGAAAAAGGTCCTTGGCGTCTTCGGCAGAGCCACACTTTGACTCGCATATTTTATAAATTATACTGGAGTTGGATCGCCATACAGCGTCCACCCACTCTTGAGGAGATTTATTTTCCATAACATTCCCTGTACCAATTATTTTGAGTTCCAAATTTATGAATTTTATGAACAAATTACAGAAAACCTGCGTTTTTGCAAACAGCAGTTACATTTTTGCTACCATTGTTGTCATTTTGTTTTCGTTTGTTTACAAAGCAAATGCCGAAGAATTCAATATGAACGGCATGCCGCCTCCGGAAACATACATGGAGTACTCCGCCGGTACACTTTCTGAAAAATCGTGGGTGAGTATCAGCGTCACCATTCCCGACAACTGGCACGTGAACGCAAACGAAGTCACCGATGAATTCCTGAAGCCTTCTTCGCTTGAAATCGCGGCGCAGGGAATCCAGTTCGGCGAAGTAGTTTGGCCAAAGCCAATCAAGGAATTCAACGAAGCCCTTGACCTCGAAATTCTCGTGTTCCGTGGCACCTTTGAAATTCGTGTCCCTGTAAAATCCGTCGAAGACGGTTACGACAGCCTCACCACAAACGCAACCTTCCATTACCAGGCTTGCGATAACTCCATCTGCCTCGCGCCCGCGCAAGTCGAAGTGAAAATCGGCGGTAAAGGTTTGAGCGGAAAGTCCCGCGTGAATGGCGCGGCGAATGACGGCGCGGGTTTAAAAAAAAACGATGAAGGCGATACCGGCGATTTAATCGGCGCGACAAGCGATTTGAACGGCGCGGGACTTGGAACGGCCCCGATATTGCTCCTGTTCTTTGCGTTCCTCGGGGGCATCATTCTGAACTTGATGCCGTGCGTTCTGCCGGTGCTTTCACTCAAACTGTTCAGCCTCATCAAGCAGGCGGGCGAATCCCGCGCAAGGCTTTTGGCACTCGGGCTCTCGACTACGGCTGGCATCCTCGTGAGTTTCTGGATTCTCGCCACCATCATCAGCGTCATCAAGGCTGGCGGTGGCGCTGCGGGTTGGGGAATGCAGTTCCAGAGCGCAGGATTCATCGCATTCATGGTGATTATCCTCTCCGCATTTGCGATGAGTTTCTTCGGCGTTTTCGAGGTATGGCTCCCGTGGGGCGCCACGACGAAAATGGACGAGGCGGGGAGCAAGGCAGGCCTTGGCGGCGCGTTCTTCACAGGAGCGCTTCTCGTACTCTTAAGCACACCGTGCTCC
>JAZLMK010000006.1:0-4230 GCA_045598645.1 Fibrobacter sp. | reverse complement strand
CATTGCTCGGCAAGTGCCAGCCTTCGGGGCAAACGCCGCGGACTTCGCCTTTTTCATTCTTCGCTCCACTCAAATCACATTCGTGACCATACCCACATTCATCCTCCGACTTGCCGACAGCAGCGGCCCAAGTGTAAAGGCGACCATACACGGAGCAATCGCCCTCATTTTTCGTACCTGCTTCGCCACCGCCACACCAGCTCTGCACGTTCGGGTTCACGGAGTAGTTCAAGTTCTCGGCCATCCAGGTCTGGCAAGTCGATGTTTCGTCGTTGCAAATTTTCACGGTCTTGTAAACCTGTATGTTCTGTTCGTCGCGGGAGTCCGTCAAAAGGTCTTCCACGCTGTATATATCAGTTCCATCACGGGTCACCTTCAAGCAGTACTGCTTTTTCGGGTCGTACGTTTTTCCGTCACACAAATCATAAACTTCGCCTTCCGAGCAGAACGACTTCGCAGGGTCGTACGTTTTTCCGTCACACAAATCATAGAGTTCGCCCTCCGAGCAGAACGACTTCGCAGGGTCGTACGGTTTCGTGCCGCACAAGGCCTTGAAAATGGTCGTTGTCGTTGCGCCTTCACCTTCGCCGCAAGTAACCGAGACAGCACCTTCGCCGTTGTCTTCAAGCGAGCAGCCCACGCCGTCAGTGCCATTCGAGCCGTTCGTACCATCCCAAATCGTACCCACTTCGTCGCCGCCACAAGTCACTTCAAGTCCCTTGAGGCCAGCGGCATTCGTCACGGTTTGTGCGGTGCAGCTCGTGCCGTCAGTGCCGTTGTTGCCATTTTGGCCATCCTTGCCGTCAGCACCGTTTTTAATCGTACCGACTTTTTCACCGCCACAGACCAAGTCAAAACTGCCATCGGTGTTCTCGGTCGCCGTGCAACTCGTGCCATTGTCGCCATTGAGCCCGTCCTTACCGTCAACGCCATCTTTACCATCGGCACCATCTTGGCCATCCTTGCCATCTTGGCCATCCTTGCCATCGGCACCATCTTGGCCGTCCTTGCCGTTCATAATCGTGCCGACTTTTTCACCGCCACAGACCAAGTCAAAACTGCCATCGGTGTTCTTGGTCGCAGTGCAGCTCGTGCCATTGTCGCCATCATTGCCGTTCCAAATCGTATCGATGACTGTTTCGCCGCAAGTCACTTCAAGACCTTCGAGGCCAGCAGCATTCGTCACAGACTGGGCTGTGCAGTTCGTGCCATCCTTGCCATCATCGCCGTCTTCGCCGGAATCGCCCTTGGCACCTTTTTCGCCGTCGGCACCGTCAACTCCATCGGCACCCTTTTCGCCGTCCTTACCGTCGTCGCCCTTGGCGCCTTTGTCGCCTTTGTCGCCCTCGGCACCATCTTTTCCGTCCCTGCCATCGGCACCATCCGCGCCCTTGAGCGTCTGCCAGGATTCGCCGTCACAGATGAACGCCTCGGAGGAATCCATCACAAACAGCATCTCGCCCACGTTCGCCGTGTCGCAAGCCTGCTCCGAAAGCTTTTCGCCAGCTTCAAGCACGGCCATGCCATCCTAGTGGATTTCGGTAACATCGTCACCGCAAGCGGCAAGCATAACAAAACATGCAGCAATTGTCAACAGGTATTTTTTGTTCATCAGAACAGCTCCTAAAATTTTAGGGAAAATATAGAAATTAGTGGCCAGGGTTTAGGGGATAGGGGCTAGAGACTAGAGTCAAGGGGAAAACGCACGCACCCAAAACAAAAACTTGGCCGAAAGCGCCTCTTTGGGATAACTTTCCCCTATTGACAGCTTTTTCCTAATATTGTAGATTACGTGTCATCTGCAAACGCAGATCTTTTTTACATAGCTTCATCCTGTAACCTGCGATTTCCCGCAGTTTGGATTGGCACCCCACGGATCGACCCCAATCTAGGCGATTTCCGCATTATTACATCCATCTGAACCAAGGCCTTTTTTTCTTAAAAACGGCCCAAAGGGAAACATGAATTCTCACGACTCTTTTTGCAGGGGCGTCCTTTCGGATGTCCCGACATTTCTCGAACTGGCCCGCTTCCTCACCACGAGGGACGCGGAGCTTGACGCAATCTTCAACCTGCTGGACAAAGAATCGTTCCAGCGGATTCCCGGCGACTTCAGCGACACCGAAAAAACAGGATACGCGGACCTGGTGTTTACCGCGGAAGTCCTGCCGGAGTTCCTGACGGACAAGGCAAAACCCGTAGAGGTGTGCGTCGGCTTCTTGGTGGAGCACAAGTCCGCCCGCGACGACGACGTCCTGGAACAATTGCGCAAGTACCACTACTACCTGATGGAAACCAAGCTGAAGGCCAACGCGGAAAGGGGAATCCCGTCCGTGGCGATAATCCTGTACAACGGCAGGGACAACTGGAACCCGCTCGAAAAACTGAAGGCGTACCCCGCGGAACTCCGGAGATACCTTTTGCCCTTCAAGAGCATCCTCTTGAACGTGAAGGACGTCTCCGACCAGGAACTGGACGGCTTCAACGCGCGCCTCGCCGCGTTCATTTGTTCCATGAAGTACATCTGGAACCCGGAAAGCTCCCGCGACACCTTCAGGAAGGTTTTGGAGCGAGTCCGCAATGACCTTCCGGAATCCGACGCCCTTGACTTGTTGCTCCAAATGGATGTATATTTAAAGGGATGGTTGAAAGTTAACTTCATGGAGGCCTTCAAGATGGATTTCGTCCGCCCGAATTACAAGACTGTCGGCGATGTGCTCAGGGAACAAGAAGAGGCCGCCAAGAAAGCCGCCCATGACATCGGACGCGAGGAAGGCGAACGAATCGGCCGCGAGAAAGGCGAACGAATCGGACGCGAAGCAGGTGTCAAAGATGCTGCACGCAAGATGCTTGCCAAAAACAAGCCCCTGGCTGAAATCGTGGAGTTCACAGGACTCTCCGAGGAACAGGTCAAGGCGCTTACAGTGCAAAAAACTTAAAAACGTCTAAAAAAAATCACTCGCGGCCCCGGCTTAGAGTGATTTTCATTTTTTAAAGTTGCCAAAAAATTTTGGTTAGCCATTTCCCGGTGCTTCGTACCCTAGTTGCCCTCTTGCCCCGCAGCTCCAGATGGATGTATATTTGAAGGGATGGTTGAAAACTAACTTCATGGAGGCATTCCAGATGGATTTCGTCCGCCCGAACTACAAGACTGTCGGCGATGTGCTCAGGGAACAAGAAGAGGCCGCCAAGAAAGCTGCCCACGACATCGGACGCGAAGAAGGCGAACAATCGGACGCGAGAAAGGTGAACGAATCGGACGCGAGAAAGGTTCCAAGCAACAAGCCGAAGAAACGGCACGCAAGATGCTTGCCAAAAACAAGCCCCTGGCAGAAATCGTGGAGTTCACTGGACTCACCGAGGAACAGGTCAAGAAAAAACGCAAGTAAGCGAAATCCTCGCCTCCGCGAGGATGACGATTCACAAAAAAAGAAACCGGCTCAAAAGAACCGGTTTTATTGTTTTTCGGGAGCGTATTCAGCTTACGCCATGCCTAATTTGGGATCGATTCCGCTTTAGTCCATGATGCAACGGACAGACGTCGCAAAGGTCTTAGCCATAGCGCCAACAGCGGCTTTTTCATAAGCATTGCCCAAAATCACGAGAAAGGCATTTTTGCCATTATTGTTTGTGCCACTTTGGTCTCTCTGAACAGCGGACATGAACGCAGTCTCAGCGCCTACATAGACAAAAGAGCCTGTTGGGTCGTTTTTTCGACCAGCGGGAAGTGCAGAGAAACCAAAGGCATCCATTCCATTTCCGCTGGAACCATTACTATCCTCCCATCCAGTGGAGGCTTTCAACATTTTTCCAGCACTCGCCATTCCTCCGGCAAAGTCAATCAGCGTATTCCACTCCGTGGTATCCGGAAGATGCCAACCTTCGGGGCAAACGCCTTGCACAACGGAAGGCAGTATGCAATGTACACCATAGCCACAAGTTAAGGGATTTTTTTCATCGTTTGCCAAAGCAACGGAATCAACGGCTGCAGCCCAGGTGTACAAGCGGCCGTACACTGAGCAATCACCCTCATTTGTTGTTCCGTGTTCGCCACCGCCGCACCAACTCTGTTCGCCCGAGTTCACGGAGTAGTTCAAGTTCTCGGCCATCCAAACCTGGTCGCCAATTTTCACGGTCTTGTAAATCTTGCCGTCGCGTTTGTCCTGAAGGAACGGTCCCTTCATGCTTTCCAGCCATTCCGCCTCGGTTCCGTCAAAGCCGTTTTCTACA
>JAZLMK010000005.1:0-51066 GCA_045598645.1 Fibrobacter sp. | reverse complement strand
AGCCCTGCCGACAAAATACCGAGATAGCTAGCGACATACTCCACATTCCGGTCCATGAGGATAAGAACCGGTGTCCCGGGAGCAAAATCAAACGTTTTCAATTTACCCGCAACGCGCCTTCTCATCGCGTTCAGTTCTTCGTACGTCGTCTTCCTGGTTCCGTTGCAATCGACAACGGCAATATCGTTCGCATGTTCTTTTACAACGGCAACAAATCGTTCAATCAGCTTTTGCATAAGGCAAGTCCTTGCGTTAACTCTCATTTACAATAGTATAATTTTTAAAGGGTAAAAAACATTTTAGGGGATGAGAATCGAGAATTTTTCTAAATTTTCCCCCGTTTATTAACCACTAACCACTGGTAACACATGCTTTTTAATTTCGACATGATCCAAGCCCTCTACGCCCGCATTCCCGCCCGCGTCGATGCCGCCAAGAAGTTGCTCGGCCGCCCGCTCACCTTGGCCGAAAAGATTATCTACAGCCACCTTATCGATGGCGCCGAAGGAAAAACATACACCCGCGGAAAGGATTTCGCGGAATTCCACCCGGACCGCGTGGCCATGCAGGATGCCACCGCCCAGATGGCTCTTTTGCAGTTTACCACGGCCGGCAAGGCCCGCGTCGCCGTGCCGAGTTCCGTACATTGCGACCACTTGATTATCGCCCGCGAAGGTGTCGAAAAGGATCTTCCGCGTGCAAAGGAAGAAAGCAAGGAAGTCTACGACTTTTTGCAGTCCGTTTCCGCGAAGTACGGCATTGACTGCTGGCTCCCGGGTGCAGGCATCATCCACCAGGTGGTGCTCGAAAACTACGCCTTCCCGGGCGGCATGATGATTGGTACCGACTCTCACACGGTGAACGCCGGCGGTCTCGGCATGCTCGCCATCGGTGTTGGCGGTGCTGACGCCGTGGACGCCATGGTCGGCCTCCCCTGGGAACTCAAGTACCCGAAGATGATTGGCGTGAAGCTCACGGGCAAGCTCCAGGGTTTCGCTACCGCCAAGGATATCATTCTTAAGCTCGCAGGTATCTTAACCGTCAAGGGCGGCACGAACGCCATCATCGAATACTTCGGCGAAGGCGCACGCAGCCTCTCCGCAACAGGCAAGGCAACGATTGCCAACATGGGTGCAGAAGTCGGCGCCACTTGCTCCACCTTCAGTTACGACGATTCCATGAGCCGCTACCTCAAGGTCACCGGCCGCGCCGATGTCGCCGCCGCCGCCGACAAGATTGCCCCTTACCTCCAGGCCGACCCGGAAGTCGAAGCCAACCCGGAAAAGTTCTTCGACCGCGTCGTGGAAATCAACCTCTCCGAACTCGTGCCGCACTTCAACGGCCCGTTCAGCCCGGACCGCGCATTCGCAGTGACCGACATGGCAGAAAGCCTCAAGGCGACCGAGACAAAGCCTGAATCCAAGTTTGAAGTCAGCGCAGCCCTCATCGGTAGCTGCACGAACTCCAGCTACGAAGATTTGTTCATGGCAGCAAGCATGATCAAGCAGGCTCTGGCGAAGGGCCTTACCCCGAAGTGTCCACTCCTCATCAATCCGGGGAGCGAACAGGTGCGCTACACCGCCGAACGCGACGGCCTCATCGACTTGTTCAAGCAGTTTGGCGCCACCATCATGACGAACGCCTGCGGCCCTTGCATTGGCCGTTGGGACCGCGCAGGAGCCGACAAGAAGGAACTCAACACCATCGTTCACAGTTTCAACCGTAACTTCGCAAAGCGCGCCGACGGTAACCCGAACACGCACGCATTCGTCGCAAGCCCGCTCATGGCCGTGATCGCCGCCCTTTCTGGCGACATCCGCTTCAACCCCATGACAGACACGCTCACGAACATAGAAGGCAAGGCTGTTAAGCTGGATCCTCCTGAACAGTGCGAACTCCCGCCGAAGGGCTTCGAAGTGAAGGACGCCGGCTACCAGGCCCCTGCCGCCGATGGTTCCTCCATCACCGTGACCATCAACCCGGTCAGCAAGCGCCTCCAGGCTCTCGCCCCGTTTGCCGCCTGGGACGGTAAGGACATCACCGCAGCCCCGATTCTCATCAAGGCGAAGGGCAAGTGCACCACCGACCACATCTCCATGGCTGGCCCGTGGCTCAACTACCGCGGTCATCTGGAAAACATTTCGAACAACATGCTCATCGGCGCCGTGAACGCATTCAACGGCGAAACGAACAAGGTAATGTGCCAGTGCGGCAGCTACAAGGAAGTCCCGGAACTTGCCAAGATTTACAAGAGCAAGGGAACAGGCTCCATCGTCATCGGCGACGAAAACTACGGCGAAGGCTCCAGCCGCGAACACGCCGCCATGGAACCGCGCTTCCTTGGCGTGAAGGCCGTGATCGTGAAGAGTTTCGCCCGCATTCACGAAACGAACCTCAAGAAACAGGGCATGCTCGCCCTCACGTTTGCAAACCCCGCCGACTACGACAAAATCCAGGAACAGGACGTATTCGACATCCAGGGCCTCACCGCCTTTGCCCCGGGCAAGCCGTTCACACTCGTCGCCCACCACAAGGACGGCTCCGTGGACAACATCACTTTGAACCACACCTACAACGAAGCACAGTGGGCATGGTTCAAGGCAGGCTCCGCTTTGAACTTGATTAAGCAAGCCAACAAGTAAAACCGCGCCGCTTAAGCGAAACCACTTAAAAAAAGGACCTGAGAAATCAGGTTCTTTTTTTATCAATCTGCGCAAAAATTCAAAAGAACGATTCAGTTCGTCAACGCTACTTAAATTCCGCGGTCACGTTCAATCCACTTTCGGGTTCAATACTTCGCGTCGCATCCTTGACGCCGTCGCTCCATCCGGTAAACACACCGCCATCCTTCGGGACGGCCGTAAGCGTCACGGGAGTTCCCTTGAAGAACTTGATTTTCAAGGGCGACTTATCGAGCGGCAAATAGTGGACCTGCACGTAGCCTTTACCGGAACTTGCAAGCGTCACTTCCACCATTTCGCCCAAGGCAAAATGTTCCTGCATTTCTTTGCGGACCACATCTTGGCGGGTGGAGGCGAACGTCTTGATTCGTGCGTCATGTTCTTCCAAGGTAGCCACATTCTTGTTCCAGCGTTTTTGATCACGTTCCACTTCAGAAGCGATGTCGCCTTTCAGTTTTTCCATGCGGGCCACAACACGTTCCGCGTTAAAGTTCATACAAAGTATCGCCGCTATTTGGTTGATGAATGCGGCCTTGAAATTTTCATTTGTAAGCAATCGGCGCAAGTGCTGTGTAAATTCGGGATTGTTGGGCCAGCCGGAATTTTCGGCAGTCACGAATTCAAACATATTTCCCGTCAACGTGCTCTGGGTATTATCGAAGGCCATATCCGTATCGAACATAAACCACTTCCAAGGCGTCTTCGGGTTGTTTCCGCGCCAAATTTTACGGTTATTCCCCGGCCAGTCGCGATTGTCGGCGAAAATCTCCGCTGCGTAATAATTGATTAAGTTGTTCAAGTCCAGTTGTTCACCCACCTTGGCCAAATTTTCATCGGTCATGGTCTCACTCAGCATAAAGTTGGTGAGCGCATTAAAATCCACCGGGGAGCCCGTCACGTATTCGCCGGCACTGTTCAGCAGGTCCACCTGGTCCCCGTCCAAATTGTACTTGGCCAGGAAATAGTTCTTGTTGGAGGATTCGCGGATGTTGTGGATGCCGTAGTATTCCCCGTTGTAAAAAACGATGGAGGCGCGGCCATGCTGGTAATCAATCCCCAAGCCCTCCGTGATGGAGGTGGCCAGCATATCGCGGATATAGTCGAAATGATAGTTGTTCCCGTTGTTGCGCAGCTTGAAACTCTTGAACTTTTTCAATTCAGGGAATTCAGGGAACAGAACATAATCTAGTTTGTTCTTGCCGTACTTTTCGCGGAAGGTGATTTCCACGGATTTCTTCGGCCAGGTGCGGGTGGCGTTGCCGCTAATGGCGAGCCCTGCATTCTCGCTGAAGCCAGGCACGGTCTTTCCCGCTTCCAGCAATTCGATATTCACAGGAATTTCCTTGTCAGTCCAGAAATTTTCGTTCTTGAACAAACCGGAATCGGCATGGAACATCTGCAACGGATCCCCCGTGATAAACACAGAAGCGATGGTTGGCTGAGTTTCAAAAATGTAGGTGCGGTTGATGATGTTCCCGGGAACAGCGCCGTTTGCAAAAGTAGCGCAGCGCAAAACCGTGGTGGTATCAATCTTCAAATCCGAAACCATCACCGGACTTTTTTCCGTAGGAACCGTACCGCCTTTTTCGCAGCGGATGTCACTATCGCTTCCAAAAGCAATGGAGAAAGGCTTTGAATAAAAACCGGAGTTCGGGAATTCCGTTTTCACATTCTGTGAAGCAGAATTTTCCACTGCCCCTGCGGTAGCGCCGTACGGACTTGCCGAAGCGAATCCCCATTTAGCGGTTATTTGGGCAGCGGGCGTTTTTGATGTTGCGGAAGCATCGAAAGCCGAGACTTCTCGCGACCATGTTTTACCTATCACTGCCGCCGGGTACATCACGGAATCCACAAGCAACTTTTCGCCATTGAACAAGTAGAGCGAGCCGCCTTCCTTCTTGGACTTGAAATTAGCATGAGGTTCGTTTCCGCGGCTGAAGGCAATATAACTGAAAAGCTTGACATCCTTCGCAATGGAATCATGGTAATCGAAGTCCAGGCGAAGGCCCGTAATTTCGGCCAGGTTGGGATAGTCGGAATAAAGCGGCGGTCTCACGGAATAAACCGTATTGGAATCTCCCGTGCCCACCAGAATCTTGGTCCAGCTTTTTACTTCGCGGAAGCCTTTCTGCAAAAACTTGAAATTGATGGGCTGATCTTTTGGAATGTAAGCCTTCAGCTGGAATTGATTCGCCTTGGACAAATCCACAGGAATTTTGCCTTCGTCCTTCGCGCCAATCGTCAAAGCCAATTGGAAATAACCCAGGTCGCTCGTCACGGGAATCATCTGCGCTCCAGCCCTGTTCATTCCATCTTCAACAAAGCAGAAATCGGACTTGCCCGGCAAAGGTTTCATTTCGCTTTTGCCACGGCCGGGATAGTTCACAGCATCCGATTCCACTTCGCAATAGGAACTCAAAAGATTGACTGTGTCATGTGGCACCACGTAATCCGGCAAGTCCCTCCCGGACAAGTACACAATCATATAGGACTTTGGAGGGACAGTCACATTGCCAAACTGGAATTTTGCGGGTTCCGCCTTCACGTTTGTAAGTGAGAAACCCTTCAGGCTTACCGCCGTATCCGCAGGGTTATAGACTTCCACCCAGGAAGCGTCGCCGCCTTCTTCATCCTTGTACGACAAGTTCACAAGGTCCACTTCGGTAAAGAGGACCGGAGGGTTCGCAACAGCAACAACTTTATTCGTATCCGTCGCAGAATCAGCCGAGGATTGTGCCGAAGATTGCGTCAGCGCATCCAAAGCCGAAGAACTCGATTGCGCGCTAGGCCCATAAGGATCATCCAGGCCGTTCGAAGTTCCCGCAGAACTCAAAAAACATCCGGAATCCGAGGACCATTCATCAAGATCCGCCGACGAGCTGTTGTCATCACCGCAAGCAGCAAGCCCAAGCGCAAGCATCAAAAGCGCCGACGGGAAACAAAAATTTTTTCTCTTCATAACATCCTCTGACCTTAAAATAACATAAAAGTTGCCGAACAGAGCGTCCGTATTTAAAACAACATGTATCCAGCCGTCCGAAAAAAAGTTTTTCTCCATTTTCTGCATTTCTCCATCAGCAATCGCAAACAAATCCCCGCAATTTTTTTTAGATTGCAAAAAAGACGACCGTCACTCAAGCCGTAAATCAAGGATTAAATAATGAACAATCGTGAAAACTGGGGTTCCAAACTCGGTGTCATTCTTGCTGTAGCAGGTTCCGCCGTCGGTCTTGGAAACTTCCTCCGCTTCCCGGTGCAGGCAGCCACAAATGGCGGCGGTGCATTCATCATCCCCTACCTCATCGCATTCCTCTTCCTCGGCATTCCCCTCGCATGGATGGAATGGACTCTCGGCCGCTACGGCGGATCCCACGGCTACGGAACCGGTCCCAGCACATTCCATGTCATTTTCCACAAGAAGAAATGGTGGGCTAAACACCTGGGTTCGCTCGCCCTCATACCGCCAATTTTCATCATTTTCTACTACGGATTCATCCAGTCCTGGATTTTGGCATTCGCGTTCTACTCGGCCACGGGCACTCTCATGGAAGTCGTCGCCCAGGGCCCTGCAAAGATGACGGAATTCTTCGGCAACTACATCATGCTCAAGACATGCGTAGGCGGAATCCCGGTCGCCATCATTTTCTTCCTCATCACCTTCGCCGCGAACATGATCGTGCTCAGTTTCGGCGTGCGCAAGGGCATTGAACGCGCCAACAAGATTTGCATGCCCATTTTGCTCATCCTCGGGCTTATCCTCGTGGCACGCGTGCTTACGCTTCCCGGAATCGGCAAGGGCCTCGCCTTCATGTGGAACCCGAACCTTTCCGAACTCACGAACCCCAAGGTTTGGATGGCCGCCGCAGGCCAGGTGTTCTTCACCATGAGCCTTGGCATGGGCATCGTGTTCTGCTACGCAAGTTACCTGAAGCCCAAGGAAGACCTCGCACTTTCGTCCCTGACTGCAAGTGCAACGAACGGATTCGCCGAAGTCATCATCGGTGGAACGGTCGTCATCCCCATGGCTGTGCTTATCGCTGGAGCGAACATCGAAGAATGCGCAAAACTCGGCACATTCGGCCTTGGCTTCCAGACGATGCCCTACGTTTTCGGAACGCTCCCGCTCGGCGGATTCCTCCAGACGGTCTGGTTCGCCATGCTGTTCTTTGCAGGCATTACGAGCGCCATCTCCATCATCCAGCCGCTCATCAGTTTCTGCGAAGACGACCTGAAGTTCTCCCGCAAAAAATCCGTGACGACAGTCAGCACAATCACTTTCATCGGAAGTCTCGTCGCTGTGTTCGGCCTTGCCGCCGGCGCTGTCGACGAACTCGACTTCTGGGGCGGTACGTTCCTCATCGTATTCGTCGGCATGATCCAGGCCGTCATCTTCAGCTTCGTGCTCGGTCGCCGCAAGGCCGTCAACCCGCAGGGATTAATCTACGAAATCCCTGCAGAAGAATTAAATGAAAAGGAGAACGTGGCCTTCGCCGTCATGAACGAAGGAAGCCAAATCAAACTTCCGCGCTTCTTCCGCCCCATCATCCAGTACGTTTGCCCGGCTTACTTGATCATCCTCCTGATCTCGTTCACCTACACGAACGGACTCCCGATTATCACGCTGAGCAACGTTCCCGACGACGCCACCGTAACGTTCCTCGGCCACACGTTCTCGCAGATTGGCTTCACATGGGGATTCCGCGGATTCCTCCTGTTCCTCGCCATCCTGTTGAACGTAGCCATCGCCTACGCATGGCGCAAGGGCGGTACCGCAGAACGCGGCCGTGACGACAAAATCAAGAAGATGCCCGTAGGCAATTCCGACGAACCCAGCGCAGTCATCGCTGCGAACGAAAAGGAGGTTTAACCATGGACGCTGAATTCACTACCGGCGGTCTGATATTCATGCTCGCTTCTTGGGCGGCAATTACCGGACTCTGCGCATTCTGTTTCGTCAAGGTTTTCAAAAAGTAAAGGGTATTCTCCAAGAAAACTTTACGCAGTCTGTTCTTATCAGGCTGCGTTCTTTATATATTTAATGCAACTAAGCGTTAGGAATTTCTATGGATATCAAAAATAAAGTCGAAGAACTAGGTTACACCCTCCCCGAATGTCCCAAACCGCTTGCCGCATACGTTCCGGCAACACGTTTTGGAGACATCATCGCCGTATCCGGCCAGTTGCCTTCGGTCAACGGAGATTTTTCGGCTTACTGTGGAAACGTCCCTAGCGAACTTCCTGCAGACAAGGCCATCGAAGCAGCGCGCATCTGCCTTTTGAACAACATTGCAGCAGCCATGACCATGCTCCAGCACGGAGAAACGCTCAAACTAGTGCAGATGCAGGGGTTCGTGCAGTCCGCAAGCGATTTCCATGAACAGCCGGCAATCCTCAACGGGGCAAGCGAACTCGCAGTAGCCATTCTCGGTGAAAACGGGAAACACGCAAGAACTGCAGTCGGAGTCGCAGCCCTTCCAAAGAACGCAGCCGTCGAAATCAGTTGCACATTCGAAGCCATCCCCGAAGAAGTCAAATTCGCGGGAAGCATGAATTGGATTGGGTAGAAGTTAGCGAGCTACGAAGTAGAATTGCACGAAAAACGGTCCTCGGTCGTTCGTCATTGCATTCTAAAGTTCCAATGAGCGAATCCAGGTACGCATTTTGAACACCGACACACCTGAGGTTAGCGACTTTCGTGCAATTTTCGCCCCCCACTCCGTCGCCATTTTCCGCGGATCCAAATGAAATCCAACACGGCCCAAATCCAAGCGATCGGCGTCAAAACAAGTGTCGATTGTCGCATCGCCCGTTCGCAACGCCTGCGTATGCAGTTCACAAGCCTTGTAAAGTTTTTCGAATCGTTCGTCTTCAAGTTCGAATAATTTTTTCTCTCGACAAAGTTTCGCGAATTCCGCTCCGCGCGGCCCATGGTTAATATCGTGGCGATCGTCCATGCGTCGACAATCATGAAAAATTGCAAACAACCGCACGACATCGACATCCGCCTTCGTTCTGGACGCTAGCAGCAACCCGTTGAATTCTACCTGGTGCCAATGTTCAATGCCATGAACCTCGGACTCGTAAAGCCGATTTTCAAAAGCATATTCCATTAAAGCAGCAAAGTCAAGCATAGAAAAAGTGGTTAGTGGTTAGTGTTTGGTGGTTAGTGGTTACTAGCCACTAGAGTCTAGTCATTAATCCCTACTTCCCGTAATTTTCCTTAAGTTCCATAAGGCACTGCAGGGCTTGCATCGGAGTCATTTCCTCGGGTTTCAACCTACGAATTTCATCTTTCAGCAACTGCGTATTTTCGTCGGGCGGCGCAAACAAGTCCATCTGTGGCTTTTCCACAATTTTCTTGTGAGCCGCTTCATCGCTTGGGTCAATCTTGTGTTTTTCCAAGCGCAGCAGAATCTTGCGCGCTCTACGCACAACGTTATTCGGAAGCCCTGCCATTTCGGCAACATGGATGCCGTAGCTGGAATCGCACGCTCCTGCCAATATTTTGTGCAGGAACACCAACTTTTCACCTTTTTCCTGGACAACCACCTGGAAGTTTCCTGCATGATCCAAAGTGTCCACAAGGCCAGTCAATTCATGGTAGTGGGTTGCAAACAGCGTAAGTGCCGCACGGGCGGGTTCATCGTGCAAGGTTTCCACAATGGACCAGGCGATAGAAAGCCCGTCAAAAGTACTTGTCCCGCGTCCGATTTCGTCAAGCAGCACAAGGCTATGAGCGGTAGCGTTGCGCAAGATGTTCGCAGTTTCAATCATTTCCACCATGAAGGTCGAAAGGCCGCGACTTAGGCGGTCACTTGCCCCCACGCGCGTAAAGATGCGGTCGACAACACCAATGCGGGCACTTTCGGCAGGTACAAAGCATCCGATTTGCGCCATGAGCACGATGAGCCCCGTTTGGCGCAAGTAAGTCGATTTACCGGCCATGTTCGGGCCCGTAATAAGCATCAAGCGAGTTCCATCGGGACTAAGCGAAACATCGTTCGGAACAAAATCCTGGTCCGGATTCACGGAGACAATCACCGGATGGAAGCCTCCACGGATTTCAAGACCGGAACCCTCGAAAACTTCGGGACAAACGTAATTGAACTTGCGGGCGGCACGCGCGAAACTATACAACGTATCGACACGAGCAATGGCATTCGCGATTTCCTGCAGTTCGGCGCGCCAGGAATTCACCTTTTCGCGAAGTTCACAGAAAATCTTGTATTCAAGCGCATGGATGTTGACTTCCGCATTACTGATGATGGATTCACATTCCTTCATTTCCGGCGTAATGTAGCGTTCGCCATTAACGGTCGTCTGCTTGCGGATGTAATCATCCGGAATCGGCGCAGTAGCCTTCGCCATCTGTGCCTTGGTAATTTCGATGTAGTAGCCGAACACGCGATTGTAGCCGACCTTAAGGGTCGGAATGCCGAGGCGTTCGCGTTCCCTACCTTCCAGCGAAGCAATCCATTCGCGGCGCTCCTTGATGTCCGCGTTCATGGCATCCAATTCAGCATTAGCGCCATCACGAATCATTCCGCCTTCACGGATAGTGAGCGGCAATTCATCCTTAAACTGGTTCAGCAGTTCTTCGCCACGTCCCTTTGCACGAATAAGCGCATCACGCATTCCCTCAAAAATGGGCGCACTCAGACCTTCCAGGACATCGGCCACTTTTGAAGCCTGCGAAAGCGATCGGCCCATACCGGCCAAATCGCGAGCATTGGCACGGCCACTGCCCACGCGCCCCATCAGTCGTTCCATATCCAAAATCGACGTGAGCGAATCCTTGAGTTCATCCAAGGCCACCGGATTCTGCACCAGTTCGGCAACGGCTTCTTCGCGTTCCTTGATTTTATTTACCGAAACAAGAGGATGGCTCACCCAGTCCTTCAATGTTCTGCCACCCATTGCGGTGACCGTAAAATCAAGCACATAGCAGAGAGTACTGCTGATATCGTCGGCATTCAGCGGTCTGACAAGTTCCAAGTTACGCAAAGTACTCGGATCAAGCGTCATGAAGTCATCGAGATTCAAAATCTCAAGTGTTGTAAAATGCGACAGTTCGGACTTCTTCTGATCCATCAGGTACTGAAGAAGGGCTCCGGTCACAGCCGTTTCTGAACTACGTCCATCAAGGCCTAGCCCATCAAGCGCTTCCACCTTGAAATGGCAGAACAACACATCCTTGGCATGGTCTTCTGCGAAAAGAAATGCCGGCAATTCCGTCACAAGGACATTTTCACCTTTAATCAAATCCATGATGGCGGCAGGAATCTTCACCCCTTCGGGCACCACGATTTCCTTCGGCATACGACGGCTAAATTCGCATTCAAAAGCCTGTACGCTACTGCGGCTCACTGCCAAATAGCCAGTAGTCACATCGGCAATGGCAAAAGCGGCACACCCCTCGCCCGATTTTTCGGAACCTTCCGCAGGCACGTAGGCAAAGAGATAGTTCGCTTCCTTGGCTTCCAGGTTCGCCTCGTTCATGGCGGTACCGGCGCTAATGATTTCAACAATATCGCGCTTGACGATGCCCTTCGCGAGTTTCGGGTCTTCCACCTGCTCGCAAATGGCTATGCGATAACCTGCAGCAACCATCTTCGGCACGTAGCGGTCGGCAGCGTGGTGCGGGAATCCACACAGAGGCGTCGCACCAGACGCGCCGTTGTTACGGCTGGTCAGTGTAAGCCCAAGAATCTTGGAAGCAATGACGGCGTCATCTTCGAACAACTCGAAAAAGTCGCCCATGCGGAAAAAAAGAATGCAGCCGGGATTTTGCTTTTTTATCTCGTAATACTGCTGCATCAAAGGTGTCGCAGCCATTACGCATCTCCCATGGAAAGTTCAATCTGGTCCGGGGTTTCCTCGGGCGGTTTCGGCTCCTCGGGCGCATTCTCCGGCTTGGCATACTGAGGCACCAGGGCACCGGCTTCCAGAAGTTCGCTGAACTCGCGCAAACGCGGCAAGTCCTCGGGAATGCGATTGATTCCAAAGTACTTCATGAACTCCTGCGTCGTTACGTAAGTATAGGGATTGCCGACAGTATCGGAACGGGCTCCCAAAGCCACGAACCCCTTGTCCAGAAGATTACGGATAGGGCCGTCCACCGACGACACTCCGCGGACCTGTTCAATCGCAGCCTTGGTAATCGGTTGCTGGTAGGCGATTACGGCCAGAGTTTCCAAAGCGGCCTGGCTCAAACGGCGAGCGTTCGCCTCCGGGAACAGTTTGCGCACCCATGGATAATACTTGGCACGAGTCCTGAAACGATAGCCTCCGGCCTGCTCCACAATTTCAAATGGCGACTGAATCTTGTTCAAAGAATCGTTGGCGGCAATCAAAGCATCGGAAACAGTCCTGGCATCCAAAAAATCACCCAGGATTTCACGAAGTTTTTTCAAAGTCACAATATCGGGCGAGGCAAAAACCAAAGCCTGGATGATTCGGGCCATGTCTTCACGGCTTTCAATTTTTGGAAGTTCCGCAGATTCTTCGGCGGCTTCATCCATATTCTGAACATCTTCACTCATAGAATCCAATTTAGCAATATATCGTTTAAAATTTTGCGAATGCAAAGTCCCAAATTATATGAAATATGCCAAACTCGCCCTAAAATTCCCTAGAACTGGAAATACAGGAACGGGTTGTAACTTTGGGTAAAGAGGGCAAGCGACGCCAGCACAAAGAGAACGAGAGCAAGAACAGTCTTTTTCACACTCACCGTATTGCACCAGTCGAAACTGCGGAAGCGCCAGAACGCCAAAAGCGAAGCGATTACCATGAATGTAACCGTCGAAGGCGTAAAGATTTCCGCCGTGAGGATGGCATCAGAAGCGCTCACCGGCATAAGGCCGAGCATGGACTTCCACATACGCGCGGCTTCGCTGATGTTGTCGGCACGGAATAAAACCCAGCCAAACAGCACAATCACCTGTGTCACCAAAATTTGCAGGATGTTCGGGAGCTTGTAGTAAAGCGCATTCTTGTTGTTCGCACGTTCCACAATCATGAAGAAGGCGTGGTAAAGGCCCCAGCACACGAACGTCCAGTTCGCGCCATGCCATACGCCACTCGCAAACATCACAAGGAACAAATTCAAATAAAGACGCGCAACGCCCACGCGATTTCCACCCAGCGGAATGTAGAGGTAGTCGCGGAACCAGCTCGTCAAGGAGATATGCCACTTCTTCCAGAATTCCGTAATGCTGTGGGAGCGGTAAGGGCCGTTGAAGTTCCTCGGAAAATGGAACCCGAGCATGAGTCCAAGGCCAATCGCCATGTTGCTGTATGCCGAGAAGTCGAAATAGATTTGCAGCATGTAGGCAAAGGAACCCCACCAGCAGTTTAGAACGCCCGGAGCGTCCGCAGCAAACACGCGGTCCGCAATAATGCCCACCTGGTTTGCAAGGAAAATTTTTTCTGCAAAACCGAAACTGAAGAACGAAATACCACGAACAAAGTTCTCGAGCGTATGCGTGCGAGTCGCAAGTTCCTCGGCGACCGTATTGTAACGCACAATCGGGCCCGCCACCAGTTGCGGGAACAGAGCCACATAGCAGGCGAAGGTCGCAAGGTTCTTGACCGGAGGAGCAGTGCCGCGCCACACATCGATTGCGTAACTCATGGACTGGAACGTATAGAAAGAAATGCCCACCGGCAAAAGGACTGTCATCACCGAGAACGGCTCGCAGCCGAGTTTCGCAATGACATCGTTTATGATTCCCATGCCGAACATATAGTACTTGAAGAATCCTAGCGCACCAAGGTTCACGACAATCGCCATGAGGAGCGCCAAATTCCGCTGACGCATGCTCGCGCCAGGGGCCGAAATCAAACGCCCGCTAATGTACACCACGAGCGTCGAACCGAACATCAAGAACACAAGCCACGGTTCCAACCAGCCATAAAAGATGTAGCTAAAGACCGTGATGAAAAAGTTCAACCCGGAATGCTTGACGCCTGAGCGGAGCAGCACAAAATAGCCCACCAAGAACGTCGGCAAAAAGTAGAACAAGAAAATCTGGGAGGAGAAGACCATGGAGCTATGAGGTTTGAGGTCGCCCCTTCGGGGCTTTGAGGTATGAGGTTAGTGGTTGGTGGTTTGATTTAAGTTACGCGCCTTTGGCGTCATTATTTCACTATTTACTAGCCACTGCATACTAATCACTTTTGGATTATTTGTTAGACGAGAGAAATTGTTGTTAGACGAGAGGTTTGAGGTTGGTTGTTGGTAGTTAGTAGTTGGTCGTTAATAGTTAGTGGTTGGTGGTTAGGGAATTTTAGAGACAAGTTCATCCTCAAAGGGAGCGGAGCGACCGGCCTCACACCTCATACCTGACACCCTATTCATTCACCTCTACTGCAAGGTAGCGCACACTTTCATCGTCAAAGTATTCGTCTTCGACAGCTCCATCCCAGTTGCCTTCAAGCGGGATGAGTTTGAGCGTATGCTTGGCCTTCGCCTTGAATTCGCTCACGTTGCCCTTGGACTTGTCGGCCATCTTGTCGGTGACCTTGCCGCGGGCAATCAGCGGGTTGTAAACACCCACCAAGATTTCCTTGGCGTCCAGTGAACCAGAAACCACCTTCAGTACCTTGTACTTGAAAACGTACACGTAGCTGTAGAGGTCGTTCGAAGGCATCTTGCCCGGAATTTCCGTAAGGCGGGCTTCGATGGTGATGGGGTCTGCTGCAAGCACAAAGGCTGCCGCAGCGAGAATGGCAATAAAAACTTTCTTGATCATATTACCAAATATAGAAAATGCGACGACATCAAAAAAGCAAAAACAAAGAACCCCGCTCTTTCGAACGGGGTTCTAAGCTGCTTCACTTGGACTCGAACCAAGGACAACGCGATTAACAGTCGCGGGCTCTACCAACTGAGCTATGAAGCATCGTCTGTTAGACGGGGACAAATATAGATATTACGGAAAGATTGTCAAGGGATTTTTCTAAAAAAAATCATTTTTTTTGCGATTTCTTCAAAAAAAAGCAAATTTACAACCTTTCCCTGGTCCATTTCCGAGCAAAAGCAATTTCTTTGGCATAACCGGGCAGTTCATTGGGCGTTTCCAGATAAAACGGCAAAAAATGAAGTTTTGGATGCGTAACTACGCAAGCCAGTGCTTCGGCACCAATAAAACCACCACCAATAACTTCGTGCCTATCCTTGTGGCTGCCAAGCGGATTCTTACTATCATTCAAATGCACAGCCTGCAGACGGTCCAAGCCCAAAATC
This sequence comes from Fibrobacter sp., assembly GCA_045598645.1. Taxonomy (GTDB): domain Bacteria; phylum Fibrobacterota; class Fibrobacteria; order Fibrobacterales; family Fibrobacteraceae; genus Fibrobacter. The sequence continues at coordinate 36,135 of JAZLMK010000005.1, read as the reverse complement.
TTGTCGAACTGTTCCAACACCCAGTCCAGGTTATTCACAATGTCGTAGCCACCGTCAAAAACATGGCAAGTATCCAAGCAGATTCCCACCTTCTCCTGCAATTCCACACGATTCAGAATATCGCGCAATTCCTCGAAATTGCGACCGACCTCGCTACCCTTCCCCGCCATGGTTTCCAAGAGGACCAGAGTCTTCAACTGGGGAGTCAAGATGGCGTTCAAGTGTTCGGCAATCAAACGGATTCCAACCTCCGTTCCCTGTTTCACATGGCTACCCGGATGAAAGTTGTACATGGCTCCTGCAAAATGGTCCATACGCCACAAGTCATCCTTCATGACTTGCCTTGCGTAATCCCTAAGTCCCGGATCGGCTGCGCACGGATTCAGCGTATATGGAGCATGCGCAAGAATCGGTCCAAAGGCATGTTCTCGCATAAGCGTAGAAAGGGCGGCGGCATCCCGAGCGTCAAAAGGCTTCGCGACACCACCACGCGGATTTCGAGTAAAGAACTGAAAGACATTGGCTCCAATGGAAACCGCTGTACGCCCCATGGCCTCGAAACCATCGGACGACGAAAGATGACATCCAATAAACATGATGTAAATCTATAAATTTTCAGGGATTTTCAAGACTGCAGTTTCTAAATACGAATTCTTACGCTGCGGGACTCGCTTGCCACACGGACATTCAATATATAGACTCCGCCATGGTCTGGCACTGCGATATCGAGGCTATTGGTTCCATTGCGTACAGAACCACTATAGCGTTCCACCGTGCGTCCGCTCAACGAAACAAGACGAACCTCGTACTTGGATTCAGCAATGGTCTCGTCCGCAAAGAACGACACATTCAACGAACTTCCGACATTCGTAAATCCAAGTCTCGAAATCTTTGCCGAGGAGTCAGCAATGCGCGCACCCGAGGGTACAATCCTTATACGGGCATAAGTATTTTCCGCAGAAACCTTGACATTGACGCCGGAACCAGCCTTGAGTTCATAACTCCTGCCGTTCAATTCCAAAAGCGCCTTGAAACCAAAGGATTCTAAAGTCTTCAGGCCTTCCACACTCAACTTGGCCTCGCCATCATTTCCCGACGACATTGCCACAGTCCAGTTGTATTCAGGGCCCTCAGAAATTTCTGTCGGCAAAGTTGCAACAACACTCTTGGCCAAAGACTTGCCAAAGACCCGTCCGTTTCCGTTATCGACAATTGAAAGACTTACGCCTCTTCCCATGCCAGCGGGAGGTTCCTCAATCGATATTTCGCGACTGCCTACACCGATAACGTTCCAACGGTCTACAGAGCCATCGTCACCTTCAAGCACCAGGCGCACGCTCCACGAAGAACCGTCTGTTTTTTTCGTCAAGGCTCCGCGAGCATCGACGCCGGCAAGCAAAAGTGAAGGCGGAGCAGGTACGCGCTTCGAGCCGAATTCAATGTCAGCACGTTCACTGAATACTGGGGCCGCACATACCTTGCGCGACACATTGTCCTTACCACTATACAACCAGAAGGCGCCAAAGGCAGGGAGCGTATCGACGGCTTCGTAAGATTCCGTTTCGCTATTCCAGAACCACATCGGCTCGGCACCATTTTCGGCATCGTCAAAATCGCCTTCCGCATCTACATAGATTTTCCACGGATACGGATTAGCCACAATGTTCCAGCCGCTGTACTTGCTTTTCAAGTTCCAAACAAGGCTGTCAGATTCGCTTTTCAATTCATATTTCCTGGCGGGCAATTTAATGCCGCTGGCCGCATAGAACCAGCCCCCTTCGCTCTCGGCAGCGCCAATTCCATCATAGGCCTTATACTGCCAATACTCGCCCACGGCATCATATTCATCCCAGCGGAAAAATTCTCCTTCGTCATACCGAGTAAAGCCAGATTCAATCGAAGAAAGAGAAACCATTTGCCAATGGCCCGGGACATCTTGGTTCACATATTCCTGGACCTTCCACGATTCAGTCCTAGCATGAATCTTGGAGCAATGAATTTCAGGCACGGAATCAGAGCAAATTTCCACGACATATTCGCCACCAGGCAACTGACCGAAATCCTCGCTATACTTTTGGGATTTGACCGACTTGGCCAAAAGCTTTTCAAAAACGACCATGCCGGATTTATCTAGCAATCTCACATAAACCGGGTCCGTTTCATCCTCTTCACCAATATCATAGAATTCCACCGACATCTTTGCGACATTCCCAGAAGTAAACACTTGCACATAAAAAGGCAGGGAATCCACGGGATTCATTGGGGTCGGATCATCAGGGTCTTCGGGATTTTCGGGATCATCAGGATCGAACTTTCCACCGTCGATTCCTGCAAAGAACTTCAACTGCGGAAGTCCCTCATTCAAAGTATCGCTCCACACCCACGCATCATCGAATTCATTCAGACGGTCCGTAAAATTCTGCGAGGCTACAGAGGCATCAACGGTACTTACGGTAACGGCGGTTCCGGACGCATTGACATTTGACGGAGATGTCGCCACACCATTAAATTCCACGGCGTACGCAGCATTCAAATCAACAAAGTCGTCACTGGCATAAGCAAGGCCAACATAGGTTCCGCTTTTTGCATTACTTGTAAGTCCGAATTCACCTATGTAATACACATCGTTGATTTTCGTCTTGGCAGATTCATTTTCGACAAGTCCTGCAATTCCTGCCAAGGTCTTGCCCGCCGAAGCACCGTTATTCTTTCCACCATAAACGGCAATCGCACCGCGTGCAAAAGCGTTCGATATTTCGGAACTTCGCGCCTTGTTCAAAAAGCCTACAATACCGCCAACATAATACGAGATATCGGTTCCTCCCGAAGCCTTGGCATACAGCAAATTGTCATCCAGGCCCCAAGCATACGACTTGGTGATTTTCAAGTCACTCACATTTTCAATTAGCCCGGCCATGCCGCCCATGAAAATATTCGACATTAATCCATCATTAGAAACAAGCGTATTTATACGGACAGATTCCATCGACAAATTTGCATTCTTCGAAGCGACAAAGCCTCCAAGAATACCACCGGCATATACCTTTTCCAACTGAGAATCTTCGGAATAGACTTTGCCATTGAACGAAACATTTTCAAAATTCATTTTGAAGTCGCTCGATCCAAGTGCATCGGCATGTCCCAAAAGTCCACCGACATAACCTAGTTTACTGGCTGCACCCGACAAGAAAACATCAAGTACTACGCTATCTTCCAACACATTGAAATTCGAAGCCCCGCTTTGGATACTCCAGCAGCCCACAAGGCCGCCCATCAGAACACGTTCACGAGCGTACCCCGGATCATTCTTTTTGGAATACACATTGACGGATCCCGTCACCACGGACTTCGTCATTACAAAATCCATCGTGGAACCCGCACCGAAACCCACAAGGCCACCCACTATCGAAGATGCGTCATGCACATCGACAGCACTGACATTTATGCTAATGGTATCTTGAAGTACGTACACCCTAGCAATGGAGGTGCCCACAAGACCAGCCACAACGGAACTCGTTCCGTCTGTAATCTCGGATGCACGATTGCGGAAAACTTCTATATCGATGTTTGATTGATTCAAAGACACCGCAGTTTCGCTATAGCCGACAAGGCCTCCTACGTTCTCTGTGGATTCCGAAACGATTAAAAGTTTATCACCCTTGACATTCGAAACCGTGACGCCGACAGAACCAGCAAGTGTTCCGGAAGCGCCCACCAACAGGCCCGTATATTTACTGCCGAAATCAGACTTCAACGAAATGTTCTTTAACGAAACAGCCTCTACATTAACTTTGCGGTCACTTCGTGCCAATACAAAAGCGGCATTTTCAGCGCTCTTGGCATCTACATAAAAGTTTTCGAAATTGATTCTTGAAATATCAAAAGTCAAATTCGAATTGGCAAACAAAGCAAAACTTTTGTCACTATCGTTTATCAAGCAACCATTGGACAAGGTATAGGCAGCCTTGCCTTCGCTAGTTACGATAAAATCTGTAAAGGACTTTACCGGTACGACATTGGCACTGCAAAGATTATCGGGGACTTTATCGCCAAAAGAAATATTGGACGTCAAGACAATCTTTGCCGTATCGACCGTTCCGCAAGTAGTCATGCAATTAGCGATATCGGCATCGATGGCATTCCATTCTGCAGCACTGCCCACACGAATTTCACAATTCATTTTTGCTCCGGCCGCAAGGCATTTGCCTTCGGCCCAGGAAAACTGTGCAAATAAAAGCACACCACCTATGAGCAAAAAACTAGAACGCATAATTTACAGAAACCATTCCAAACAAGTCCAGGTATTCCTCCGATTCGTAATCAGGACGAATGCTGCAATACGCGCCAACAGTCCATTCCGAACTCAAATTGCCCGTATGGGTAAAGCGAAGGGTTCCGCTTCCGGAAACATCCATTTCACTCTCATTGATGCGAGAGTCATCTTCGTCACGATGCAGGTATTCCTGTCTAAAACTACCCGCCAAAAGCAAATCCATGAAGTTCTTCAGAACGGGAATCGTCATGTTGTCCGACAGATTCCATTCAAAGTCGTTCATGTTGTCGCGGTTGTAGATTTTGTAGCGAGGCATAACAGAGAACATGTTCCTGAAGCCGTTATAAGTGGTAGTGAGCGAAATCGGATAACGCTGTTCCACATAGTCTCCGCCATGGAAATAATAGCCAAGCAAGCCAAAGGTTTCGTCTTCAAAGTCGAAGCCATCCAGCAAGTCATCTTGTTCAAAACGAGACATATCCGTACGGATGGTCCAAATGCCGCCCACCTTAAGAACGTTATGAGGCAAATTGAAGCGCAAACCAAGATTGATTGTGTTTCTCAAGATACGTTCATTGAACTCCGTGGCAAGATAAGGTTCATCGGAAAGCGAATAGTACTGGGCCCAGCGCAGGGAATCTATCTTTAAAGACTCCGCACTGTCACCCACGTTCACAGTAGAGCGTCCTTCGCGAGCCTTAAACCAGGGATCATCAAACACGCCAGACAAAGCGGAGTAATCGCCATACAGTCTCTGGGATGTGCTGCGGGTGCGATAATTCAGGTTATAGCCCACAGATATTTCAAGCAGGTTATTTATCTTGAAATCGTTCTTCAAATTTGCATCGTGTTCGTACAGAGTTCGGACTTCATCCTGTTCATGCTCTTCCAACCAATCTTCAGAGGCTCCCGGAACAATTCCCACCTTGGATCCCTCAGCCAAGCCAAATACGTTGTAGGCGTTATCATGCGACGCATTTTCCACATTCAACTTGTAATTGAAATTCAACTTCCAAAAATCAAAAATTTTCTGGTCCAAGTTTCCAAAGACCTCTCTGGAATTCTGGAGCAGGTCCGGTGAACCGGCGCTATAGTAGTTGGCGCCCACAAAACGCACATGTCCAGACAACACAGTCTTGCCCAAATCCCAATGCATAGAACCCATGAAAGAAAGATTCTGACCGTCCCAATTTTTTATTTCATCAGGTTCGTCACGCTTAGATTCTATAGAATTCTTAACCCCTTTCGCCTGAGCCAAAAGACGCTTCAACTCGGCCTGCATTTCAGACTTCGTCTTCATGGAGTTATCCCCAAAGAATTCCTCCAATTCAGACTGCGTCATAAAATCAACCAAAGTCGGATTGTTCATGAACCTGCGAATTTTCGCCAAGTTGGAACCATCCAAGCCGGCGTTCACAAACACCTCGTTGATGGCTCTCTGCAAGGCCACATTAGACGTGTCTGCACCGCCAATAGATACCTGTCCGTTCAATTCCACGTCACCCGGGAACAGGAGCCAGTTTCCATCGGCAAAGAAAGTCTTGGAAGATACTATAGGCGAAGATGTATTCACGTCGGCTTTATTTCCGTCGCGAAGCAGGGGATCATCCAAATAATCCTTGCTTCCGATAAAGCCCAAGGTTCCATTGAAACGACGGTGAATGTTCCAGCGGACTTTACCCCCCACCAGAAGTTCCTGGGGTTCAGCCTCGCCATCATCGATATAATCCTTGAAAACATCCTCATTGCGTTCACCGAGAATCTTAGGCTTCTGTGATTCACCGCCGAAAACGGAAACGACAAACAACGGAGCATCAACCGCATTCTTGAACAGGTTCAAATCGTAGGAACCGCCCAGCACGCTTACGCCAGCCAAATATGTTTCACCGCCAGTGAGGTAAACATCGCCCACGGCAAGTCTCTGCAGGGAATCGGTATAAACGGCGAGAACGTTCTGTGGGTTAAAGTGATTCCATGTGTCTGCTGTAAGATTAGCCGTTAATTCAAAACTGCGACCATTGGTGGATTCCATGAGCAAGTAGGCATTCAGTTCACCAAAGAGACCGGGAACTTGGAAATAGTTGGTATAATGTCCGCCTTCCGGATCGCTACGAGTCCACACCTGATGGTATCCCATGATTGCTTCAACTTTTCCACTGGTGTTCCAACTTGCCTCGACTTCCTGGGAATTGTTCAAAGGTGTCGGCGTGCGGAAAATTTCCGCATTAGGATTCCGTGGCTCTTCCGGCAGCAAGGAAACGACATTCCCAACACCCTGATCCAAATTCTTTTGGTTCTGGCGGGATATCTGTTTCAAATTGTCGGACGGCAGATTGTTTGCCAAAAGGCCAACCTTATTCATTTCAATCTGGGAACGCAACTGGGTGACATGGTTCTTTTCCATATCGACAACACCGAAGTTGTTATGGGCGATTTTAGAAGACTGCAAGTCTATCTGGGAGCCCTGCCCAGCGAGAATACCAATCTTGTTATTGAAGATTTCGCAGGCTTCGACGTTAACATAGGCGTCGTTCGCCGCCCAAATGGCAACACCCTTGTTTTGCTTGAGTTTGGTCCATTCCATATTGACCGAAGCAGAACGCACATACAGGCCTATCTGCAAGGAGTTTTCAACGGTCACGTTTTTCAATTCCACCATGCCGTTTTCTACGGCCAAGGCGATTTCGGCATTTTCGATGGACGTGTTCTGGAATTCTGCGCTATGCTGTCCGGTAATGGAAATACCATTCCAGGAAGCATATCCGGGAGCGGCATGCAGTACGACCGGCTTTTGGGATTCGCCGACAACAGCAATGGAGCCGCCCAGGACATCAAGGCCAGCCCCCTGCACAAACTCCATCACAACACCCGATTCAACAAGAAGAGCCTTGCCTTCGGGCACCACCAACGTTTCTGTTACAAGATACGGCGACTTATCCTCTTTAAGAAAGCCGGAAACTTCGCCTTTCAGTTCAGCCCTGTCCGCAAAGGCAAACGTTGCCGTAGCCAAGCACAAACAAGCCCATCTCATAGCCATATTCATCAATGAACCTCAAATACCTTTGTTGCCCTTGCGGTAAATCCGCTCTTATGGATAACCTCAATGTCGAACTTGTTTGAAGCACTGCGCTTGAGTTCAACAGGTACTTGATAATCCAACGACTGAATTTGTCCAAGGGTCTCTTGCAATATAATCTTTCCATTTTGCTTTATGGTTACCTTGTACAAAAATACCGGGTCATTTTCGGGACTTTTTACCCTAAACTGCAAAGTTTTGCCAATATGGTCCTGCACGCCCTTCGGCGGAGGAGGAACAGCCAGGGTTTCCTTGGCCTTTCCATAGACATCAATGTTAAAGCGTTTCACCGGATAGCAGCCCAATTTCTTTTCGAAACTAGATTCGTTGCCGGCCTGGTCCTTGATGTTCACCTTGTACACATGCACACCACTCGAAAGTTTGTAGCGTTTCTGTTCGTTTTTCGCAATGGCCTCTTCCGAAGAAGAAACTCCATCTTCCATCATGGTCAAAATACCGGCATCATCCTGCATATTATCAACAGACACATGCATTTTGCAGCCAATGGAATCGTACGTCAGGAACTTCACCACAGGAGAAACGCGATTCACTTCGGGGCACGTCTTGTTCACATTGAGTTCAATGACCTTTTCATCGGAAACCACGGCGGACTTGAACGACAATACGGCGCTAGTGGCATCCCACAACTTATTGGCATCGTTCATCAGCACTCGACGGGAGAACTTATGACTCTTGCCATCCACAGCGCGAATAAGGTTTTCGGAGACGTAGGAACTACCAACAGTCAATACCAAAGTCGCCTTAGGATCCGTTGTCGTATAGGTTCCTTCCACCACAAATCCATCTGCACAGACATTTACCTGCAAAGGAGACGTAAGAGTAATATTGTTTTCTGCAGCAGCCTTCTGGTAAGTTGCATCGGCAGCCTTCACCGCCTGGACCATCTTGTTGATATCGCCCTTGTTTTCTTTAAGGGTCTTGAGCACCATACGGCTAAAGCCGGACTTACCCGACGAGGGCAATTTCATCGTCACCAGGGAATCGGAACCGAACATGGTTTCACCGGCCACGACAGGCATCACCGGGCCATCGTCCTTCTGCTGGATATCAAACTTACCCGTGGCAAGGCTCGCGTAAAACACGCCATCTTCACCGCCAATAAAGCCGCTGGTACCACGAATGGAGGCCGTGGCCGTTCCCGTCTTGAACTGGAACGAGGATTCCTTCATCAACTTCTTGACGCTGAATTCCACAAAGCCCTTGAAAATGTTGATGCGCGTCCTGGAGGCACCTTTTTCCATCTCCTCGAAGAGAGCGCTCATTTCAATCTCGGAGTATTCACCGAAACTGATGGTGGAGCCATCGTTCAACTCAATGTTGAGGCTAGACGTTTCACCCGTACGGATAAAGTCCTTCTGGTACACACTTGCACCCACGCGCAAGTCCTTCCACGTCTTTTCAGTCGCTTTTTGACGTTTCACCTCGCCAATGGCTTGGCGAACTTTACCTACACCGGACGCGGCAAAAAGCATGCCGGGAACCAGCAGTAAAACGGGAATAACTCGAGGAAGTAGATTTGTGTGCAACATAGGCCCTCTTTATTCAGTTCTATTCATAGAAAATATACCCATTTTACACAAAAAAAAGACGAAACAAATATCACAAAGTGATATATCGCACCTTGGACTAAATATGCCCAAATTTCGTCAAAAAAGGCTTTAAGCGACCTGGATACCCAGGCGTTCGATTGCAATTTTCTTACCGGTCTGTACGTCAGCCTTGCCACTTCCAAGTTTTGGCAGGGCATCCACTTTCACCACGTAACTGGGGAGCATCAGAGGCGGGAGGCCGACTTCCTTGAGAAGCGACTTCATCTCGTCCTCGTTCGGCTCGCCGCAATAGACAAGCGCAATCTTTTCACCCTTGCTTCCGTCGGGAACGGCCACGGCGAAGTGTTCAATTTCGTCAAACTTCGGATTTTCGGAAATCTTGAAGTCCACGGCGCCTAGGCTTACCATCTCGCCGCCAAGTTTCGCGAATCGGCTGTAGCGGTCCACGATGGTGATGAAGCCGTCTTCGTCAATATGGCCCTTGTCGCCGGTCTTGTACCAGCGATGGCCGTCGATAATCGCAAGCGCCTGGGCAGTACGTTCAGGATCCTTCAGGTAGCCCTTCATCACCTGCGAACCGCCAATCAGGATGAGGCCGTCTTCGCCAAGCGGGAGTTCTTCCATTGTGTCCGGGTCCACCACGCGGAACTGGGCACCGGGGAGCGGGGTTCCCACCGTACCGGGCTTGTTACCGACGATAACGGTCTTGTAGTCGTCCAAAAGCGTATCGAAGGTGTTCACTGCGGCGACAGGCGTCGTCTCGGTGCAGCCGAAGCCCTCGAAGATTTCAATCTTGAACTTGGTGCGGAACAGCGTACGCACATCCTCGCGAATTTTCTCGGCGCCGGCATAGATAAGGCGCAAGTGCGAGAACATCAGCGGATGCACATGGCGGCTTCCGCCCCACATGCGCAAGAACGTGCCAGTAGAGACCATCACGCTCACCTTGAACTGGGCGCAAATTCGGCCCACCAGGCGGGCGTCCGTCGGATCCGGGCAAGTCGCTATAGGAATGCCCTCCACAAGGCACATCATCGTAGTAATGGAGAAGCCAAAGGCATGGAACAGCGGCAAGATTCCAAGGAATACGTCTTCGGGACCGGGGTTCAAGTCGTGCGCGCACTGCTTGATTTCGCCCATCAAGTTCAACTGCGTCAGTTCGACGCCCTTGGGCCTGCCTTCGGAACCCGAACTGAAGATGACCGTCGCCACATCGTCGAGGCCAACCTTCTTGATGAACAGGCGTTCCAGGAGCCAGGAAGGGAAGAACATCACGCGCAGGAAATTCAACGCAAGCGTTGTCTTTTTCAACTGCTTTGCAAGATCTTCCATGTACAGCACGTTGTACTTGTCCAAAAGGACTTCGAGCGGAACCCCCTTCTTCTTGAGTTTATCCACAAAGGCATGCGCCGTAATGATGGTTTTCACGTCGGCCAGGTTGCAGCAGTAATCCATGGTCTCGGGCGTGCTGGAATAATTGAGGTTCGTGACGGTCTTTCCCTTGATGAGCAAGGCCATATTCACGATAATTCCCGGTCCGGAAGGCGGAATCATCACGCCCACGCACTTTTCGCCCTTGGTCAACTTTTCCAGGATCTTGCTGAAACTAAAGGCCGCCGTAGCGAGAGAATAGCCCGAAAGATGCTTGCCGTCGGGGCTGAAAACCACGGGGGCGTTGCGCTTGCGTTTTGCCGAACGAATCCAGGAATTGGCAATCGGCTTAAGCACACGGCTATAGGTTTCCCACGCCGTAATGGACAAATCCTGCACATGGCGTTTGAGTTGCACCGGAGACGTTTCCGGAGGCAAAACCTTACCGAACACCACGCAAATCACGCGACCGCCGGAATGCACAATGGAACGGTAGCCCGCACTTGCGTTTGAGTAGGAACTCCCCCACAACCCTTGGATGTAGAACGGGACTATGCTCAGATTTTCGACACCTTCCAAGGCCTTTTCGAACTTGAGCCTGAAGTTCAGCACCTTTCCCGTGGGCGAAAGGCCGTTTTCGGGGAACATGGCAACCACCTCGCCATTCTTCAGGGCGGCGTTCGCCTTCTCCATCGCCTCTTCGGGCTTCGCAAAATCAAGGTCGATAACATTCATCTGCGACAAAAGCAGGCGGATATACCACTTTTCGTAAGTCTGCCTGCAAATCACAAAACGGATCGGGCGCGGGCTCGCCATCTGCAACAAGACCCAGTCAATGTACGAGACATGGTTTCCGAGCAAGAGCACCGGGCCTTCCCAGGGCAAGTGCTTGAGCCCACGAACCATCAGGCGGTAATGGAACGAAAGGAGCGTTCGCATAATCTGGCGGAGCATGGTGTGCGGCATGGCCCACAAAGCCCAAATAGTACCAGCCAGGCAAACGAATCCAAGAATGAAGAACAGGTCCATGCGATCAAAGCCCCAGTACTTCAGGGCCAGGATAACCAGGACGTCAAAAATGATAATGACCAGGTTCTGAATCGCATTATTCACCGAAAGTACGTGTCCAGCAGACCTCGGCTTGGTGTTATACAGAAGCAGGCTGAGCATGGGCAGCATGTAAATGCCGCCACAAAAACCGAGCAAGGCAAACGGGATGGCGTTGTAAGGGCGAGGAACAAAAGGAATCAAGAAAATGAGGATTGCAGCACCGGCCGCTCCCATGGGGATAAGGCCTGTTTCGATAAACGCCTTCGACATGCGCATGGCGTAGGCAAACCCCGCCACAAGTCCAACAGCCATACCGACAATGGAATAATTCACCGCTTTGTCCTGGTGCAACAAGGACCCAGAACCAAATTGATCCTGCACAATGAAAATCAGCAGGAAAATCATAACCCAGAACATGCTTAAGCCAATGATGGACTGGCGAACTGCACGATTGCGCCACGCCTTGTACAGTTTTCGACGGGCAAACGCCAAGTTGAAATAGCGGTTCCAAGGGAAACGAAGATATTCGTCGTAGGCGCCAATGGCGGGCAAGCGAAGCGCAAAAATAACGCCAATCAATTCAAACACAACCACAAAAGCGGCAACAGGCACCATCGCCTGCATAATTTCATCAAAATTGACATCCATCGGCGCCAACTTGTCGAGGCCGACGACAACTCCACCTGCCGAAAGTACGATGGCGACAAAAGTCACAATCATCACGATTCCACTACCCGTAGAAAGGTAGCGGACACCCATCAATTCCTTCATGTAACCGTTCCTGGCCGGAGCCTGGAACGCCTGTAGCACAAACAACAGCCCAACAGTCACGAAAGCAAAAGGCAGATTCCCCAAATAGGCAGCCAAGGCGAAAAGAAGCGACGCTGGCACCGACAGAAACGTGGTATACAAGAGCACGCGTTCCTTGGGATACTTATCCGAAAGGAATCCCGCCGGAGACAAGACAAGAATGCAAGGGAGCAAAAGAAGCAGGTGGAGCACATAGAATTGCCAAGAACCCGTAGAAACCAAGTTCATTCGGCTGAACGAAAGTTCCATCAAGGCGACAACCAAAGTGCACGCCGCCACCTGTGTATAGACCAACCCAAAAAACGAAAAAAATCCTTTAATCTTACTCATCTACAAAGTCCAGAAATAAAGCACCCGTAAATATAAAATATTCAGCAGAATACAAAAAAGGCCTAACGGAAAACTACCGCTAGGCGCCTTTTATTTCATTAAATTCGGGCTATTTTTTCTTGTTTTTGCCGTAGTCCGGACGCTTGTAACCGAAATTCTTCAGCAAATCGTCAGAAGTCTTGCGAACCGCGCCCTTCTTGATCATGTCGGACTTTTCGTTAACCGGAGGCAAAGTACAGTTCAAGACAGACTTCATTTCGACTTCCGTCTTGTAAATGTACGCGCCAGTGGAGTACAAACGGCCATCTCCAGTACGCACATAGCCATCCTTGTCCGGCTTCTGTTCAAAGTACATCTTGATAAGACCCGCCTCGTTGACAAGATCCGGATCGTTCAGTTCCTGGTCAAACGAGAAGTAATCCACGAACGTGCCCAAAGTGGTGAACACCCAGATTTTCACTTCCATGGTGGTATTGTAAAGATTCGCCTTGGAAATGTCCGTACCATAGGTGCTTGCGAATTCAGCCGAGCAGTATTCCTTCACGTACTGGTCCACAGTTCTCTTTTCGCTGTTTTCAGCATCCACACCTTCAAGAGCAATCATACCGTCCTTACCGACAAGGTCATCCAAAGTTGCAAGGCCACCCACATCGCTGTACACAGGCACCTTGACGTCGATACCCAAAGTCGGGCCAAGATGTGTATTGTGTCCCGGATACGGAGTTTCACCGCTGCCAGCCTTGGTCTTGAAACTGCCTCCCACCAGAGTTTCCTTTTCGTCACCAGTGAGCGGATTCGCAAGGGACACGGCAAAGGTTTGCCCCTTTTGAGGCTTGCCACCATCACTATAGAAACGTTCAACCTTGTCCGCAGTCACGAAGGCCACAGGCTGTTCCACACTGATGTCCACATCCTTGGCATCCTTCATAATCACATAAACGGTATCGGTAGCCATGTTGCCAGCCTTGTCCATGTAACTGCGGATAATCGTATTCGAGCCCTTTCTAAGTCCCTGGAGAATCAGGGTGTCTTGCAAAACGAATTCCGAAGAATCTCCGCTGACGCTCACATACCATTCCACTTCCACCATATTGGAGTAGATGGTCTGGTCATTAACAGGTCCCTTGATCCACACCAACGCTGGTTTTGTATCAAGAACAATGAACAGGGACTCCGTCGCAGAGTTTCCGTACCGGTTCGTGTAAGTGTAACTCACCTCGTAACCAACGTCGCCACCGTTGTTCTTAACGAGTTTACCCTTTTCGTTCACGGCGTAAGTCACATTCACGGAATTCTTCTTGGAATCCACGTAATCGTAACTTACCTTGTACACTCCGCCATTCTCCGATTCAATCAAATGACCCGATTCGGCCTTGGCCTGGAACGAAAGCACAACAGACTTGCCGCCAATCACCTTGGTGTAAGAAACAGTCATCTCGGGTTCGCCACTTTCACCATCAAGAATATTACCGTCCATATCGGTGTAGTAAGTGACATTCACCGTTTGACCCTCCACCACTTCCGTGTAGGTCACTGCAATCTTTTCGCCGTTAACCGGAGTGTGGATTGCGTTTTTCGCATTTTCGTTCAACGGAAGTACGGCATCGGCGACATCGGACAAAGTATTGAATTCCCGGGTCGGAACCGAAACCGTATCCAACTGCAACTTGACTGCGAACTTGTCTTCTGTCTTGGTCACAGGATCTTTAACAGTCACAGTCACCGTATGCTTGTTCGTATTCACGAAGAACGTAGAACTATCCTTTTCGGCAACCTGTTCTTCAATGGTGTAGATGTTCGCCTTGAGATCGGGATCTTCAGACTTGCTGATGGTCACGACCGGAGCCGAGGTGCTGACATACACCACAAGAGTATCGGCTGCGCCCACATTGGTTTTCGGATCCTTGAATTTTTTGATGATAATATTCTTGCCTTCGGTCAGCGTGGTATCTTGGCAAAATTCCTTGTCGTCATTTGCGCCCTTGATTCCCTGCTTCCAGCAAATGGTCATCTCATCCCTGTTCACATAGAGTGTGTCAGGATTTTTCCAGAGAGAATCGACGTTGCTGGCCTCCGTAATCTCGATTTCGGAGTATTCCATCACATCACCAACCTTGATGGTCACGGTAGCCGTATCGGAATAGGTTCCATCCGTCACACGGACCTTGATTTTGTAAACGGAATCCTTTTCGTAATCCAGGTTGTCAATCAACTTGATTGTACCATCGGTAAGCACGTCGAACATTTCGGATTCGCCGACAAGACTATAGGTCAGCGTACTGAATTCCTTCGTCAACTTGTCGGGGTCGGTCGCCACGACAGGGCCCTTCTCGGTACCGATCGGATCGTTTTCCTTGTAGGAGAAACTCTGGTCTTCGATGGTAGGCGGTTCGTTCACATCGGTAATTTTCACATAGAAGTCCTTAGTGTCCGAGGCTCCACTTTGGTCGACAACCTTTATCGAAACAATAGTGTACTGCATGTATTCGTAGTCAATCTTGGCACCGTCCTTGACCGTTATTTCACCAGTCTTTTCGTCAATGACAAACAGATCGGATTCACCCACAAAGGAGTACGTCAAAGTATCAGACGGGCCATCCGAATCTTTCGCCGTAACGGTATCCACCAGCGTACCGCCCTTGGTTCCCTCGGCAACCGTAATGGTATCCGGAACGATGGCGGGAATTTCGTTGGCATTGTGGAGAGCGATAGTCATGGTATCGAAAGCGAACAGGCCCTTGCTATCGGAAACATCGTTCACCTTGACAACCAGGCTGAACAGAGTATCACCCGTAGCAGCATACTTTTCGTAGTCGAGAACAGTCTTGGTAGTAATTTTACCCTTTGTATCGATGGCAAAGAACGCCGTATCGCCGCCAACGGCTTCGAAACTGTGCTTTTGGAATTTGGCGACGGTATCGATATCGCTAGCGGCAACCGTACCAACAGCAGAACCCTCAGGCTTGCCTTCATCCACATCGAAGATCTGCTTTGCAACAATGGGATCTTCGTTTACATCGTTCACGCGGATAGTCACCACGCGGGTATCGGACTGCACGATTACACCATTGGCATCATAGTAAACCATGGCACCATCCACCAACGCAGAATCCGTAATCACTCCATCGGAAACCTTCACGGTTATGGTGTAAGAACCAATCGTTTCGTAATCGAGGACCATGGGATCCTTGATGCTCACAACGCCTGTAGCAGGTTCCATCGAGAAGAGTCCACTCGTATCTGCGGTGATTTCGTACACAAGAGTCTTGTTGGAATCCGTGCATGTCGCCTGGACCGCACCAACAATTACATTGGCCGGATTATTTTCATCGACAGCTTTTTTGTTCTTGTTGTCAAGATAAATCAAGTTGCTTATGGTTGTATCCGGGACATCGAGATCCGGTTCATCGTCAATAAACTTCGGACCATCGTCCGGGTCGTCGGTGATGGCGATGAAAATAGTCGCCGTATCCCACAGATCAACCGCAGACGTATCGCGCACACGAATTAGCAACTGATATTGAGTTTTCTTTTCGTAATCGAGAGAATCACCATCGACCACATAAATCGTACCATCAAGGGTTACCTGGAACACCTTCGTATCGCCACCGATGGCTTCCACGATATTATGCTTCACGAATTCACGTTCCGTGGTTTTGGCATTAAGGGAGTCTATATCGCTCTTGACGACCTTTCCTACCCAACCATCCAAGGTTTCAGGATCGTAATCGGGAGAATTTTCAGCAATCTCAAAATGCTGTTGCTTGACAATCGGATTTTCGTTGACATCATCAACATTAATGTTGAAAGCCCTGATATCACTTCCACCCTTCGGGTCTTGAACTTCTATATACACCAAGTAACTCTGGTTTGTTTCGTAGTTAGTAGCAATGTCAAGCAAATCTACAGAGCCGGAAACAGGGTCAATCGTAAACAATTCTACAGGTGCACCCCACTGGTCAATCTGCGAAATAATGGAATACCTCAAATCTTCTGTAAGATTATCTATATCCGAGGCAGAGACAACACCTGCATGATCAGCAGGAACATTTTCCGACACATGAAGAGTATCGCAGGCATCGTCAAAAATCGGATCACGGTTCGGGTCAGTAGCATCCTTGATACGTATGTAAACAGAAATGCTGGACTGGAAGTACTGGGCATCGCCATACTTGACTACAGCCCCCGAAAGGTCAATAATGTTCAGCTTGAGTTTTTCTGTTTTTTCTTCAATGCCATCGGCCGTTACAAAAATCCAACCACTAGATTCCGGAACTTGCGGTTCCGTGAATCCCTTCGGAATAACTACTGTAGCCGTATCATGACCACACAAGGGGACCTTGGAGCCGTTCAAATCTTCGGGGTCGGCACATCCACCAGAGCAATTGTCCGTATAAACAGGAACCTGAATAACATCACCCGAGACAGGATCAAGCACCGGATCACCCGTTTCGGAATCAAGGCTGTCCCTTTCGCCAGTCTTTACCCAATGGTCTTCAAATTCGTAGCAGTACTTGAAACGAACATCAGTCAGAGGCACTTTGCTCAACGTGAACGGAACTTCTTCAAGAACACCCTTTTCTTCGTATATCTGACCCGCAAACAGCGACGGGTCTATCTCAGGAGGATCGAACGGAACATAGCGAAAATCACCGGTAATATTATTCTTGAATTCCAAGTCATTCGCAATTATCTGACCGGCCAACTTGAAATGACCACTCACCGTAATTTTCTTTGTAGAAATCCAACTACCTTGGACACTACCATCAACAAAATACGGCATCGATATGTCATTTTGAGTATAGAACATCAAATTACCTGCGTAATCCGTGTTCAAAACGGTATCCATTTTATCAAATTCACTAAAAGACCAACTCGGAGCTGCAGGGGTGGCAATATCCCATTTTTTATTAACCTTATCATAAGTCGTCCCACTCTTTATATAGGCGACCATAATCTTCATATCGTTTGCAGAGCCGTCAAAAAAGAAACCGTCCCTTGAATAAACTCGAGTAAGTTTACCTCCTGGAGGCATAAGGACAACCAATCTTTTACCAGTACTACCAGAAGCAGAGAATCTCGTCAAATACAAATCGTATGTTCCATAGATATTGGTCTCTACAGAATCAGGAGGTACATGTATGAATTGGAGTTCATGCTGATAATTGCTATTCATATTAATTGCGGGAGCATCAGTCCACACATCATCCGATACAGGCCAAATAGGTACGCTCAATGTTGTTTCAAGTTCAGGAACAGAGGCGGGGCAGTCAGCATAATCGCCCCCACTCTTGGAAAGAGTATAACCATTGTTATACACTTTTCCTCCAATCGTATTGTTCCAGTCCGTAAGTGGGCTACCATACTGTTGCGTAATATCTCCACCCACGCACCAATCCACATCAAAAAGGTTTGCTTCTTGAGTGCTAACCACCAAATTTTTCAAAACACGAATAGGTCCCAAAGACAATGTATCGTGGTTCGAATTCGTAAAAGTCATATTACCACCAATCAAAGTTGGACCACCCAAGCGGTGGAACTGGTTAGCAATATTCATATTACCATCTGCAGTGCCGTTATAGCCGGTACTATCAGCAATAGAGATGTAGTTAATGCCCCAATCAAACGAATGCGTTCCCCACAACTTGTACTTCATCAAATTTTCCCAGTACTCTTGCTGTACCGCGTCATCAGTAAATGCGGCACCCGTAGAAGGATCGATAAAGTACATCGGTTTAACGCTCACTGCTCCAGCCAGTGAAACTAGCCCTAGCACAAGCAAGGCCAACACACTTAATTTGTTTTTAAACACGCACATAACACAACCTCCCAGTCGTGTATACACAACTCTTGATATTCCAACTTGGAATATAGAAAAGGCCGAGCCTTTTCCTTTTTTTTACATTCTTAATATACCCTCAAAATCTGTCAAAAGCAACGATTCAAAGCAGCTTTGTTTAATTTTTGATACAAAGGTGCGGCTTTATGTGATGCATATCCCCAATTTATGCACACTATTACCACAACTTGGAATAAGAAAAAAAAGGACCCCGGGGGTCAGTCCGGGGCAATCGGTTCCAAAAAAAGTGTGTAAAAAGGTTACTTGTATTCAGGTCTCTTGTAGCCGAACGGCTTCAGCAGGTCGTCGCTCGACTTGCGCACTGCGCCCACCTTATCAGAGGGATTCGTGCCAGAGAGAGGCGGCAAGTCGCAAAGAAGCGTAGACTTCATGGTCACTTCGGTCTTGTACAAGTAGGAGCCTGTCGCATACAGGCGCCCGCTGGCCGTGCGAACATAGCCGTCCTTATCGGGTTTCTGTTCAAAGTACAATGTCAGCAAGCCTGCATCGTTCGTGTAATCCGGATTGTCCAGTTCCTGGTCGAAACTGAAGTAGTCCACGAAGCTGCCTAGCGTGGTATACACCCAAATTTTCACGTTCATCACGGTGTGGAACAGGCTTGCCTTGCTGATGTCCGCGCCCAGATTGCTACGGAACTCGGCCGAGCAATGTTCCGCAGCGTATTCATCGACAGAAATCTTCTTGCCGCCAGCAGCGTCAACGCCATCGACTTTCACCAAGCCGTTCTTATCGACAATGTCGTCAAGAGTCGCAAGGCCGCCAACTACGCTCACCGAGGGAACCTTGATATCAACGGCAAGCGTTGGTCCAAGATGGCCGTCCAGTCCAGGGTAAGGTTCTTCCGAAGAACCTTCGCGAGTATCAAAGTCACCGCCAATCAAAGTCTCGACTTCCTTACCGGTCTTCGTGTTGAAAACGGTAACGGCAAAAGATTCGCCCTTTACAGGTTCATGCGCGGCGTAGAACTCCTCGGTCTTTTCGCGAGTCACCAAAGTCACCGGAGTCACAAGAGAAATGTCCACATCCTTGGCATCCTTCATCATCACGTAAACGGTATCCTTGTCCATGTTGCCGGCCTTGTCCATGTACACGCGCACAATGACATTGGAACCGCGGTTGAGCCCCTGTACATTCAAAGTATCCTGCGTTACAGCGCCGCGGCCATCGTTCACATCGACAGTCCATTCCACATCGGCAGAGTTGGAATACAAGACATCGTCGGTATGGGGAGAAACGATTTTCACCTTGGGAGCAATGACATCCACCACTATGCGTACGGACTGGTAAGAAGCATTGCCGATGCTGCTTTCGTAGTAGAAGCCAACCTCGTAGCCCACGTTACCCTCGCTATCGCGAATGACTCTGCCGTTGGAATTCAAGGCATACGAAATCTTCATCACATTCTTGCTCTTGTCAGTGTAGTCGTAAGTAACAGTGAACTTCGCACCATCCTCCCCTTCAATAGGTTCTCCGGAAAATGCGTCGGCCATGTACGAGACTTCAACGGTCTTTCCGGAAATCGTCGTCGTATAGGAAACCTTCATGCGATTCCCAACGATATTGTCCTTGGAATCCGTCTCGTAAGAAATCGTCACAGGAATCGAGCCGACCTTGTCGGTGTAACTCACCTTGACCAGGCTATCGTTGTACGGCGTGTAGACAGCCTTGGAACTCGGGTCCGAATTCAGCATGATTTTCTGCTTTGCAACGGATTCGATGGAAGAAAGGACATCGGCCGAAACATGTAGCGTATCCAGAGTCACGACAGCCTTGAATTCCTTCGTATCGTAGGTGCATGTCGAATCGGTGTATGTAGCATCGAGAACAGGCTCCTTCATGCTCACCTTGAGTTCCGTAGTCTTGGAATTCACGTAGTTCGACGTATCGCCTTCAGCAACAGGTTCTACAATGGTGTAAATGTTAGGAGGAATGAGTTCCGTTTCCTTGGCGGCCACCTTGACTTCGGGAGTCTTGGTGCAGACAAAGATGTAGATGGTTTTCTGCACGCCCTTGTTCTTCGTCTTGTCAAAGTACGTAAGCGTCACGGGATTGTAACCTTCGTGCAAATCTGTAACCGTAGTATCGGGCTGCGGCTTGCCATCGGCATTCCAAGAAAGAATGATGGTCGAATGATTTACGAAAATGGTATCCCTCGGATAAGTCCAGGTGGTATCGCCAATGGGGTCGTTGGCCTCGGTAATCTTGATTTCTGAAGTTTCCATGACATCGTCAATGGCGATAATCACCGTAGCCGTATCCGTGTATCCTTCATGGTCCTTCAGCAAGACTACAAGAGTATCAAACTGGTTCTCTTCATAATCCAGCAAGACCTTCGTCTTGATTACGCCGGACACAGAATCGACAGAGAACTTTTCGACCGGGCCGTCAATAATGGAGAACCGATTCTGGAGGAACTTGGAATCCTTATCTTCGTCATAAACAGGAATCGTGCCCACGACCGTTCCTGCAGGCTTGTTTTCGGATACATGGAAAAGCGTATCGCGAATGGCAGGAGGATCGTTCACATCGACAACCGTAATCTGCACGGCAACAGTATCCACCGGAGTCGTCCCATCAAAAAGTACAAACGAAGCCAAGTATCCATTTTTAACTTCATAGTTGATAGAACTGTCCGCTGCAACGGTAATTTTACCGCTCGTTGCATCGACGACAAACGTAGACGTAGGATCGATGATGCTGAATGTCGGATTTTTGAAGTCCGCCGTAATCGTTCCCACAAGCGTTTTTGCGTTGGAGTTTTCCTTCACGGTGTACATCACCGACACTAGGTTTATCGACATTTGATATGTTTCCTCAGACGAGGAACCCGTGATATTGCTTGTTATGGAGAATCGCAAGGAATCATAGGCGGCATTATTCTTGCTCGCTTCTCCAGGACGCCCCACATATTCAAGCCCTGCCAAATCCTTGCTATCAATCTTATCGCCAGCCTTTACCACGACACCATTCAGCGTAAGCGTTCCGACAGAAACCGTCGATATAATATTGACGATGTAATCATTCAGTTCCGTGGAATCAGGATTCAACGCCGGGAAGGAGGTGATTTTCAACGGATTATCCATGAATCCCGTAACAACGGTATCCTGGCTAAACGGATTTTTAGGAACGTTTATGATATCTACAGGGTACAGGAAACATCCGGAAACATCGCGATCTCCATCGGGATACATTGCAGCATCCAAACCGCAAACTTTCAACTTGAACGTTTCCGTTTCTTCGGAAAGAGCATCGTAGGCCGCATGAAGGACGATGAGGTTCTGCAATTTCGTTTCGCCTCTCTTAAACTTCGTGTGAACGGACCTCTCTCCACAAATGGGAATATCGTCATCTGCAATATCGGCGCGAACGGCTTGGAACATATTCGCCTTGTCATCTGCTGCAAATTCAAAGCAGTAGTCCAGCGGAACATCCGTAGGCGGAGCCTTATCAAGTTCAAGTTCCAGCGTGTCACCAATTTCTTCGTGATCTTCGCGCAGTTCATTATTGAGAGTAATCAAGATAGAGGCGTCGAAGGGAACATAGCGAAAATCCTTGGCATCAAAAAAAGCATCTATATAGATAGCCTTAGCAAGCAATTGCCCTGCAAAATGAGTATTTTGAGCAAACGTGATGTTTCCACCCGAAATATAGGTTCCCTGCAAATTCTTTGCTCCGGCCCCCATATCCAAATTGTTCGGAGTATAGACCAAAAGATTTCCACCATAATCCGCATTGCTGATTTTGCGGCAACTCTTGGTAAGCGAAGGATCCGCAAGCATCATCTCTTCGGTGATGCTGGTGTCGGCCAAATTAAAATTCCATTTTGTCCCATCCCATTGAGACAAGTTCGTCGCTTCTAGAACGGTAATATCGTTATCCGCGGTTTTTCCCAAGCCAGAAATAGAGTTCTTCACAAAAACCTTTGTATTCCTTCCGCCTGGGGGCATCACCACCAAAATGCGTCCATTATTTTCGAACGAAATCGATTCCACATAATGGTTATAACTTGTCGATGTCACTGACGGCGGAACATGGATGTATCCGATATTCGCTCTGCTGGTCGTATTGATTGCCGGTCCATAAGTAACCGTATCCGCTACAGCGGGATCAAGTAGAGGAACATCCAACGTCGTTTCCACCAGGGGCACTTCTTTATCCGTGGCGCAATCCGATTCACTCAACAGAGTTCCGTTACCATTCTTTATGGCATAGACGGCATGGTTTTCATACTTGGATTGAATTAAACTGGAATCCCCATAGCCACCCATCAAGCAATACTTTCCAGCAAACGTGTTCGTGTAGGGATGCTCCGGATCCTGTTGGCTTTTCACTTGGAAATATTTCAAAAAACGAACGGGTCCCGTCATGAGGGTGTCTAAACCCGTATTATTAAGAAAACTGCCGCCAAAAAGAACAGGGCCTCCCAAAACGTGCTTGTCGTTTACAAAGCGCAGGTTTCCTGTAGCGCTTCCAGTATATCCTACCGTATCAGAAATAAAAATACTTTGACCCTTGAAATCGACACCGGTTCCATCAGACAGACCCGTAGCAAACAATTTGTATTTGATAAGAAGCGTCCAGTCTTCAATTTGGGCTACGGAATCCTTGACGGAAATTCCATTGAACATCAAAGGATAAACAGTAGCATTGTACGAAGACCCCATTACAACTGAGGTACACCCAAAAACAGCCACAACCGCAGCTTGGAGTGCAAATTTAAGTTTACACCTCGTCATATATACTCCCGGGGACAACTACCCCTGTTTCTACGGCAACCCCACCCCCAACGCGCCGCAAATTAGTTTTCCGTGTAAAAATATATATAATGTAAAGAATTTTTTGTATAGATGCATGCGACAAAATACAATTTGGGGGTAAATTTGTGATATTTGCACGTTTTTTTTGCAAGATTTGTTGATTTTTTTTCAAAAACTAACTATATTGCGGGTTCCTAGGCCCTGCGCAATGACTATTTGCGGGCAACTCGCCAGGGCGAAAGCAGCAACGGACTTGCGGATTTTTATGTGCTCAGGTCGCCTAGGATTTTTTTATGATTCTTTGGACCATCCGACACAGCAAGCCATACAATCCCACCGACGTCTGTTACGGTCACCTGGATTTTGATGTCTCGTCCACATTCCCCGAAGAATCCAAAGGCGCCATAGAGGCTTTTCTCAAGACTAACGCAAAACCAACAAGGCTTTTCTCGAGTCCTCTTTTGCGTTGCATGCGCCTCGCCGAAAAAGTTTCGGAGTCTACCGGGCTTGCCATCGAAAAGCAGGACGCCATCAAGGAAATCAACTTTGGCGAATGGGAAGGTGTAAAACTCACCGCAGTACCTCGCGACCAGATGCACGCCTGGCAGGCCGACCTCCGCAGGTACAGGTTTCCAAAGGGCGAAAGTTTTTACGACGTAGACAAACGCGTTGAAAAATTCCTGGACACATTAGACGACAACGGCGAATTTCTGTGGGTTTCACATGCAGGCGTAATTGCCGCCCTCCAGCACTTCGCCTGCGGGCTCCCCGACGAGGACTTTGTCGAGGGCAAGTTCAGTTACACCATGGTCACACGTTTTGAATTTTCGCGCAACAGCGAAGGCCACTTCCGCGGGACCTTCACCAAGATTCACGACGGAATCAAGATGCCGCCTCTCAAGATGGGCGACTAAAAATCAAAGAACACTTGAGCCTGGGCGCCACCCGTGCCTAAATTAGGCGCAATCGCCAAATGCACAGGATTGTCGAAATCACTCAGCAAGGCATCTACCGCAGCGTCGGCCAGGGAGTACAGATAAATTAAGCCCACACCCCAAATGTACTGGTTTCGGTTCTTGCGGTAGTAGGTTACTCGTTCAACAATCTTTTCGTATTCTTCCGAAGTTTCGCTTTCTGCAGCCACAGCATGCTTGCGCTTGAGGTAGTAATTCACCATGTGCTGAGAAGTCATGATACTGGTTGTCGCGCCTATTATGCTCATGTACAAAAGGCCTGCCTTGCCAAACTCGCCATTATACATTTGCCCAAGGCCAGGCACAATTCCCAACAGCAAGGCCTTTTTCATACTGCGCTGTTCCACGCTGCGATGGTTGTTGTTGTACCAGATTCCAAAGGCGTCGAACATACTGTAAAGATGCAGGCCGAACAGCCATGCGTTTTCCGCCGTGCGCAAATCTTCCTGTTCCATTTTTTTGTCGCTCAGTTCTCGAACCCTGGCCACATACTCGTTGCGTTTTTCATGGAAACTGAGCAGGCTATCGCGGTCGCCCAGCATAATCTTACGGGTAAATATGGCGACAGAATCCTGGAAAGGCTTGGCCTGCTCGTATATGCGGTCTTTTTGCCAGGACTTGTTCACATACACTTCGTAAATCAAAAGTCCTTCGATACCTGTAATGAAGCCACCGCGCACGTAATGGCCTGTGTAGTACTGGCCACCGCCCGGAAGCAGGCTGAACAACATGGTAAGGGGCAGGGAATTGTGGTTTGTCGGAATATCCCACTCGTTCACGGCAAGGGTATCGATGGATTCAATGCCGGTAAGGCCCCTTTTTGCGACAACCGGCGTAACGGTTGAATCGCCGTCGGCAAAGGCTGGACCGACTCCGCCCAGCCACAACAACAGGATTAGTACCGACAAACGCTTTAACATCGAGGGGTAATATAGTAAATGCAACCATCAAGTTTGCTAACTTTTTGATGAAAATTCGACGTTGTCGAATTTTTGTCATTTTTTGACACAAATTGTTTCTACTTTATAGGCATAATGAAAATGAATGACGAAAACATTGCTCAAAAGACCCGCGAACTGGTACAGCAAATAAAGCAAGCCCTCATCGAAAGGGGCGAAATGATGGCTACGGCGGAATCATGCACGGGCGGACTCATCGCAAGCGATATCGTTAGCGAAGCCGGTTCCTCCGAGATTCTCGCCGGAGGCATAGTAGCCTACCAGAACCAAGTCAAGCAAGATCTTCTCGGGGTTCCCGCCCAGGTCCTGGCCGAAAAAGGCGCCGTAAGCGCCGAAACAGTCACGGCCATGGCGAAAGGGGCTCGCGAGAAGTTCGGATGCGAGTGGGCGGTGGCCACATCGGGCATTGCCGGCCCCGGGGGTGCAGAACCCGGCAAACCGGTCGGTTTTGTGTGGATGTGTGTCAACAGTTGTTGGCAAAATGAAGCATTTTCAGAAATTTTCGACGGAAATAGGAACGAAATCCGGGAAAAATCCGTTTATAAGGTATTGAGCAAGTTACTTTTTTTGATAAATAACCAAAAAAGCACTTGCACAAACGAACACTAATTTATATATTAAAGCAAAACGAAACAAAATGGAGTCAAAAATGACAAAGAAAACAACACCTACTAGCAACCTTTCCGCAGACAAGGCCAAGGCCGTCGAAGCAGCCATCGCCCAAATCGAGAAGAATTATGGTAAAGGTTCCATCATGGCCCTCGGAAGCCAACCCGTCGAAGAAATCCCGGTCATTCCCTCCGGTTGCATCCAGCTGGACATGGCCCTCGGAGTCGGAGGTTTCCCGCGCGGTCGAATCATAGAAATCTACGGACCCGAATCCTCCGGTAAAACCACCCTTACGCTCCACGCCATCGCCGAAGCACAGAAACTTGGCGGCGTTGCTGCCTTCATCGACGCAGAACACGCTTTCGACGCTGTCTACGCCCGCAAGCTCGGTGTCGACATTGAATCACTGCTCGTGTCCCAGCCGGATACTGGCGAACAGGCACTTGACATCGCCGAAACCCTCGTCCGCTCCGGCGCAATCGACATCATCGTAATCGACTCCGTCGCAGCCCTCGTCCCGCAGGCTGAAATCAACGGCGAAATGGGCGACAACCACGTGGGACTCCAGGCCCGCCTCATGAGCCAGGCCCTCCGCAAGCTCACCGGCATTCTTTCCAAGTCCAACACCTGCATGCTCTTCATCAACCAGTTGCGCATGAAAATCGGCGTCATGTTCGGAAATCCCGAAACCACCACCGGCGGCAATGCCCTCAAATTCTACGCCACACAGCGTATCGACATCCGCCGCATCGCAGCAATCAAGGACGGCGAAGAAGTCATCGGCAACCGCACCCGCGTCAAGGTTGTCAAGAACAAGGTCGCAGCTCCGTTCACCCAGTGCGAATTCGACATTCTCTACGGTTGCGGAATTTCCCGCGAAGCCTCCATCCTCGACCTCGCCACCGAACTGGATATCATCCAGAAGAGCGGTTCCTGGTTCAGCTACAATAACGAACGCATCGGCCAGGGTCGCGAGAACACCCGTCTGTTCCTCAAGGACAACCAACAACTTTGCGAAGAAATCGAACAGAAGATCCGCGAAAGCATGAAGGATGTGGAACTCTTCAAACTCGGTGAAAACGAATCCGTTGAACTTGGCGAAGACGAAAACGGCGATGCCGTGGTCGCCGACGAAGGGTAAGCCCTCGAACGCATCCATTCACTGTCGTACAATTTTTCTTCCTTAGATAAACAAACTCCGGTCTCGCTTTTTTAGCCATTGGGTGCGACCGGGGTTTTCCTTTTTTGCCGACATTTTCTTTTTTTATTATTTTATCCACCATGATTAGTTTCAAGCGGTTATCAGCACTGTTTTTCACTATAGCGTTCGCGCAGGCGCTTGCGCAGAATGCCTGTCCGCAGTTCATGCTTGATTCCGCCATGGTGGTGAACGTAGAAGGACGATTCGTCAACGTTCAGCAAAGCAGGGCCAGCCTAGACATCGAATGGAGGCACCATCCCGAGTCACAGGATTCCTTCTTCGTGAACCTCCCCGACCGCAAATCCTTCGTTTTCGTAACTGCTGGCGACTATCGTTTCCTGGAATACCGGTCGACAAAGGTGAAAAGGCAGTTGGGACTGCACCACCTGCGCGACAACATCGGGAACACTCCACTGAAACTTGACGATCTGGAACTTCTCGCCAACGGCCTGTTCATGTGCCAGGACACCACCAAGTCAAAGAAAATCTTCTCCACGGCATTTTCCAACATGTGGTGGTCGATGGTCGTAGACACCCTGCCCCGACCGCAGAACGTAGTCATGCGCGGAGCCCGCAAGGAACTTCGCACATTCCGCATTGGCGCCTGGAAAGATTTTTCGGGAGCTCAACTGCCTACGCTCGTCTCCTTGGAAAGCCCAGACTACAGCGGCAGCATTTGGGTACGTTCCGCCTACCCCATCGTAAAGCAAGAAAAAGACCCTCTCCTGGAGAGGGCGCAGCAACCGCAGTTCAAAAAACCAGAACTATTTAGAAAGACGCTTGTGCAGGGGGAAAGAAAAATACCCCTGATACTCAAGTTGAACCAGGAACTGCTGAGAGAGTGAGCCATCGTAGGAACTCGCCTTGGGGCGTTTCCAACCGCCAAACTCCAGGGAAATGCTCCTGAACCCGTCATCCCACGAAAAATGGGGACCCGCCTTGATTAATCCATAACCCAAGGATTCCTTTTCTACAGTACTGCCATTGCGCAGGTAACCAGTCCTGTAATAGGTCGTCTCGAATACGGCAGCCCAATTCTCGGTGAAAACCAGACGACCGTAGGTACCAAGTTCCACTAGGAAATCTCGGCTAAATACGGGAATGTTGCGTTTGTAGTCGTAGCTCTTGCCATCGAAATCAGTGCTCACGTCAGATAGAATGTAATGAACGTTCAGACCAACAACAGAAAGACCCTTGAACATATACTCCAACGTTATGCCCATATCGAATAACTGCACGTAATCCAGGTCGGCAGCATCGCTTTTCCAGACATTGTCGGTGATATAGTCGGCATTCCAGGTTTCGGCGATTCGACCACCGCCCTGCACATCGGCGGTCACCATTTCAAGATTCGACTTGAAATAGAAGTAACTCTCGTACAAAAAATTGACTTCGACCTGCGGATTGGTGCGGAAAGGTCGCAAGCCCAACCCCGCCTGGTAGCCCGCATAAAAAGGCGCGACCTCGACTGCGGCCTCCATTTTCAAATATGTGGGATTACGATCCAGGAAATTGCCATAATCCAATTCGTCCAAGGGTTCAAGCCAGGTGTAATGGACTCCGCCCACCAGCTGCGGAAGCCACTGCCCCCACACAAACGGAGTGTTTCCCATGACTTCCCACGAAAGATTCGGGCCATAGCGGAAACCGTTCTGGGCCCCCTGGTCAAAACTGTCGGCCGCGCACAACGAAGCTGACAACGCCACGCCAAGCGCCAAAATCTTGATTATGGAACCCTTTTTCAACATTTCAATGTAAAATCTAAAAAATATTCTCCCACTTGCATTATAAATTCTTATTTTGTGAGCAGCAAATCCTAAGGAGATTCTATGAAACTGTCACATCTTTGCCTGCTCGTGCTCAGCGTCATGCTGTTGTGGGGCTGCGCAAGCCGAACATCTTCCCCCATTCTTATTGAACGTGGCGTAGGCCAAAACGAATACGAACGCGAATATTTCGTCGTCAAGGAAAGCATGGGCATCGACAAACGCTTAAAGGACGTGTTTAAGCAGGGCTACATCGAAGAAGGCATGACCAACGACATGGTCAACCTCTTGTGGGGACCTCCCGACCACGAAACGGAAACTGAAACCAGCAGCGTGTGGGAATACTACACCCGCGAAGGTAAGTTGATCACCCGTCTTATCTGGAAGCACCCCGACACGGCTCGTCTCAAGGGCTACGAAGGCGAATGGATTCTCGAAAAAATCGAAGGCGACCGTTACGGTGGCTCTCCGGCACCGACATCCAGCCGTTCCAGCAACTACAACAACTAACCGTTTTGCACAGAGCGAAAAGACCCTCAGCAAGAACTGAGGGTCTTTTTTACGTTTAAACGGACACCGTCCCCACCCCCGCCTACCTAAACCCATTTTTTTTTCTACATTTACGCCCGTTAAATTTTAATCAACTCAAGGAGTTAAACATGCGTCAGTATATTATTGCTGGTAACTGGAAAATGAACAAGACCGTTAGCGAAAGCATTCAGCTCGCTAAGGACATCGTTGAAGCCGTCAAGGACGTGAAGAAGACCGAAGTGGTCATCGCTCCGACTTACCTCGCCGCCGCCAAGGTCGCCGACGTGATCAAGGGCACCAACGTGAAACTCGCCATCCAGGACATTCACTGGAAGGTCCAGGGCGCATTCACCGGTAAGGTTTCCGTTGACATGGTCAAGGAAATCGGCGCTGAATACATCATCATCGGTCACTCCGAACAGCGTCAATACTTCCACGAAACCGAAGAAACCGTGAACCTCAAGGTCAAGAAGACCCTCGCCGCCGGCATCAAGCCGATTATCTGCATTGGCGAAACTCTCGACCAGCGCAACGGTGGCAAGCTCGAAGCCGTTCTTAGCACCCAGGTCAAGGGCGCTTTCGAAGGCGTTTCCGCTGAAGATGCCGCCAAGTGCGTTCTCGCTTACGAACCGGTTTGGGCCATTGGTACCGGTGTTACCGCTACCGACGAACAGGCTCAAGACTCTCAGGCCTTCGTCCGTTCCGTTGTCAAGGAAATCTACGGTGAAGCCGTAGCCGAAGGCATGCGCATCCAGTACGGTGGCTCCATGAAGGGCGCCAACGCAGCCGGCCTCCTCGCCCAGAAGGACATCGATGGTGGTTTGATTGGCGGTGCTGGTCTCAAGGCCAACACCTTCATGGAAATCATTGCCGCTGCCGAAGCCAAGTAATTTACAACTAACCAAGGAATAGTCTCTATGGCAACTCTATTTTGGGTTCTGATCGTTGTCCACGTCTTCCTGTGCCTCTTCCTCATGCTGCTCGTTCTCGTGCAGAACGACAAGATGGGCGGTCTCGCAGGTTTGGGCGGAATGACAACCCAATCTGCATTCTCCACTGCAGGCGCCGCGACCTTCATTCAGAAGCTCACACGTGGTGTCGCCGTGGTGTTCTTCATCGTGGTCTTCGCTCTTGGCCTGATTACCGCCAAGCAGGACCAGGCTGTTGAAGAATCCGCTATGCAGAAGGCCACACGCGAAAACGCCGCCGAACAGGCACCGGCCGTCCCGGCTCTTCCGGGCGACTTTGCCGCTCCGGCCGAGGCTGCTCCCGCAGCTGAAGCTCCCGCAGCAGAAGCCCCGGCCGCCGAAGTTCCGGCTGCTCCTGCCACCGAAGTCCCGGCAGCACAGTAAGTTTGACCGGTGCTCAGCCTGCCTTGCGAAACGCGTTCATTAACAGAACGTCGCTTGAGGGCTTGCAGACGCGCCGTTGAACTTGCGGTCGTGGTGGAATTGGTAGACACGCTAGCTTGAGGTGCTAGTGGGAGCGATCTCATGACAGTTCAAGTCTGTCCGACCGCATTAGAAAGCCCTGGCTTACGCCGGGGCTTTCTTACTTAGGCCAACATTCCGCTATTTCGGTTGCTAAATTTTCACTAAGAACACGCGAGTTTGAACTGTGCAAACAAAGGCTTTTTTATGAACAACAATCTCGTCTCCCCCGTTGGTATTTTAGGCTTTGGCGTCGAAGGCCAGAGCACGTTACGTTATCTGTTCCGCGAAGGCGTCAAGGAAATTGTCGTGATGGACAAGAATCCGGTGACACTTCCAGAAGTGCCTGCCGGCGTGAACGTAAAAACGTTCAGCGGAGAAGGTTACCTCGACGGGCTCAAGGACTGCGTGACCGTAGTGCGTTCGGCAGGCGTGTACCCGATGAGCCAGGACCTGTTCAAGTTCCAGATGAACGGCGGCATGATGACAAGCCAGATCCAGTTGTTCTTGGAACAAACTAAATCAGTAAAGACCGTGGGCGTCACGGGAACGCTCGGCAAGGGAAGCACCGTGAGCATGGTGAGCCACATTTTGGACAAGTGCGGCAAGAAGAATGCCATCGGCGGAAACTTCGGCGTGCCGGCCTTGGACCTCCTGGAAGGCGAGACCTCGGACCGCATCAGCATTCTGGAACTTTCCAGTTTCCAGTTGATGACTTTGTCTGTATCGCCCGACGTGAGCATCGTTTTGCGCGTCTCCACCGAGCATTTGGATTGGCACAAGAGCGTCGAGGAATACCGCGACGCCAAGGCGAACCTCGTGCGTTGGCAAAAGCGTAACGGCACCTGCGTGTACCTGGCCGATGCGGAACCCACCGCAAAGATTGCAAGCGAAAGCCCCGCCGGTACCAAGCACAGCGTCAGCTACGAGAACGGCGACGCCCTCATTGAAGGCGACACCTTGACGATTGGCGCAGATTCCCTCTGCCTCGCAAACTGCAAGGTTCGCGGACTCTACCAGCTCGAGAACATGGCTGCGGCAACGCTCGCCTGCAAGGCCCTCGGGATTGCGGTCGCCGATGCATTCAAGGCGCTCGAAACCTACGAAACGCTCCCCTTCCGCATGGAATTCAAGGGCGAAAAGAACGGCATCGAATTCTACAACGACAGTTACGCCACACGCCCCGACGCAACGATTGCGGCCACCGGCAGCATGAAGCGCCCATTCGCGCTCATCCTCGGCGGTTCCGAGAAGAACGCCGACTTTACCGAACTTTCGCAGATTCTCGTAAAGGAACGTCCGAGCCTTAAGCGAATCGCCCTCATAGGCGCCACCGCCGAACGCATGCTTGAATCGCTCAAGCAAGCGGGTCTTGAAAGCGCTGGCGAAAATGGCGCAGGAATTCCCGCAAGCATCTTCCCCACGCTGGAAGAGGCGTTCGCGGACAGCCTGAAAATCGGCCAGGGCGGAACCGTCATCATGAGCCCCGCCTGCGCAAGCTTCGGACTTTTCAAGAACTACAAGGTCCGCGGGCAGGTGTTCGACAAGCTGGTCAGCGAGGTATAAGCGTTTTTTCCAGGAAAAAAGGATTTTTTTTAGAAAATTCCTCATTTCCCCTTTACAAACGGTTCACTTTAATCTAAATTTGAGCCGTTCCATTAAGGACTACGCGGTCGTGGTGGAATTGGTAGACACGCTAGCTTGAGGTGCTAGTGGGAGCGATCTCATGACAGTTCAAGTCTGTCCGACCGCAGAAAGAAACCCAGCAGAAATGCTGGGTTTTCTTTTTTACCCCCTCAATTTTCAAAAAAAAGCACAATTTTGCACAATTAACGGCAATGCAAACTTGCCGAACCTTTTTTGCGTTTTTCCGTTCCTACTTTTTACAAAATTTTTGAGAACATACAATTCAATAATTTACAATATTTACATTGATTAATACAAAATTTATAGTTAGATTTAAGAAGAAATTTGAGAACATTCAAATTTCATAGCAAAAGGGATTTTGGATTATGTTGAAAAAAATTATCACAGCAGCCGTCCTCGGCGCACTCCTCGCAACCTCCGCCACAGCAGCCTACGGGCCGGCACTTCCGCTTACCGGCTGGGCCACCCAGAACGGCGGCACCACCGGAGGTGCAAAATACGAAACCGTCACGGTAGACAACGTCGACGACCTCAAGAAATTCGCCAAGGCCGGCAACAAGACCATCTACATCAAGCCGGGCACTTACGCAGGCACTGTGGAAGTCGGAAGCAACGTCACTCTTTACGGCTACCCGGGCGTCACCATCACCCAGCCGTCAAAAGGCAGCGGTATCAAGCTTTCCGGCTCCAAAAACGTCATCATCAGGAACATTTCCGTAAAAGGCGTCGGCGCCGTGGACGAAGACGACGAAGACTGCCTGCAGATCAATCACGAATCCAAGAACGTCTGGATTGACCACGTGCATGTTTTCGACGGCCACGACGGCAACATGGATATCGTGAACCAATCCGACTATATCACCGTTTCGTGGAGCAAGTTCACGTACACTTCCGCCTCCAAGAACCACCAGTTTTCGAACCTCTTCGGCAACAGCGATTCAAAGACCGCCGACGCGAACGCGCTGAAGATTACCGCCCATCACAACTGGTGGGGCGACGGCGTCAAGGAACGCATGCCTCGAGTGCGTTTTGGCCAGGTCCACGTCGTCAACAACCTCTACACCAGCAGCGCTGCAAGTTACTGCGTACGCGCGGGCATGAAGGCGAACATTCGCGTCGAGAACAACGTGTTCATCGGAGTAAAGAATCCGCTGGATTACAACAACCAGTCCAAGGAAGACGCCAAGGTTTCCATGATCGGGAACTACTACGAAAAGACTTCCGGCAACACCACCGGGCAGGGCACTGCATTTACGCCAGCCTACAGCATGGGCGTTACCGACGTGAGCACCAAAGAAAAGGCGTACGCCCTCCGCGATTCCATCCAGGCTTACGCAGGCCCAACGCTAGCAGCACCTGGTTCTAACGACGTGACGCCAATTTCTTCCAATTCCGAAAAATCTTCCAGCAGTGTTGCCGCAAGTTCCAGTTCCGTCAAGTCCTCCAGCAGCGTCGCTGCAAGTTCCAGTTCCACGACGCCCTCGACGGGAACCGCGACGCTCACCAAGCACGGCGTCGGCAGTTCCACGCAGACTGTCGCAGCAGGGAACGCCATCGAGGAATTCTACTTCACTATCGAAGGCGCAACAGGCGCAACCGTCTCCGGCCTCCCCGAAGGCGTCTCAGGCTCGCTAAAAGGCTGCGACTTCTACATTTCCGGTACCGTCGCAGCGAACGCCGAAGCAAAGGCATACAAATTCACCGTCACGACAACCGGTGCGAATACAAACGCAAGCAAGAACGGGACGATCACGGTCACCGGCGGCAGCGTACCGGCAAGTTCCAGTTCCGCGACAGAGCTCCAAAGCAGTTCCTCGGAAACCGAAACCATCACGACAATGGCTGCATACCGTTACTCCGTAAAGGCTAGCGGCCGCACACTCTCCATCGAAGGTGCCGCAGGCAAGCCTCTCGCCATATTCGACATGCAGGGACGTCTGCTAAGCACCACCCGCATACAAACAAACAATTTTGAGACAAATTTACAGCATGCAGGCACCTACCTCGTCCGCATCAATCAACAAACGCACTCCATTCACGTGAAATAAACACATCGCTAGTACTCCTCCTAGCCACCAACCAGCCTCGTCCGACAGGGCGAGGCTTTTTTGCAAAGCACTTTGATTTATCAAAAAAAAATTTATACCTTTGGGCATCATGAATATATTCTTCGAAAAAATGGACATACGCCATGCCACCGGCGTGATGAAAATTTTCAATTACTACGCAGACAAGACAACGGCTGCATTTTTTCCAAAAGCAATTCCAGACCACTTTTTCGTATCGTTTTTAAAGCGCAGCGAAGGCTATCCGGCATACGTTCTGATCGACAAGGACAACAGCCAGGTCGTAGGATTCGCCCAGTTAAGCGCCTACAACGCCATACCCACATTTCAAAAGACCGCAAAATACACATGCTACATTTCACCTGAATACACCGGGAAAGGTTTAGGCTCCATGACGCTTGACAAAGTCGAAGCAGACGCCAAAGCCTCAGGACTCGACAATATCATTTCGGACATTTCAAGCGACAACGGAAGCAGCATCCGCTTTCACGAGAAACACGGATTCAAAATCGTCGGCAAGCTTTCCAACATCGGTGAAAAATTCGGCCGCAAATTTTCAATCGTATTGATGCAAAAAAATCTGTAAAAGCTATCTTTACTCTTGATGAACCGATTTGAACTGAAAAAGACGTCGAAGAAATCCAAGGCCCGCCTGGGAGTGCTCCACACGGACCATGGCGACATCAACACGCCGATCTTTATGCCCGTGGGTACCGAGGCGACCGTGAAGGCCGTGACGCCCGCGCAATTGAAGGACATCAAGGCGGAGATTATTCTCGCGAACACATACCACCTGTACCTGCGCCCGACAACGCCGAAGATTGCGGCCGCCGGAGGCATCCACAAGTTCATGAGCTGGGACAAGCCCGTGCTTACGGACAGCGGCGGATTCCAGGTGTGGAGTTTGAAGGATCTCAGAAAGATTACGCCCGAGGGCGTGGAATTCAGGAGCATCCTGGACGGTTCGAAGCACTTTTTTAGCCCGGCAAGCGTGATGAACGCCCAGCGCGAAATCGGCGCAGACATCATCATGGCGCTTGACGAATGCACGCCGTACCCGAGTACCGCAAAAGAAGCGGAACACAGCCTAAAGTACACGCTCAAGTGGACCGCGGAAGCCATGCAGTGGCTCAAGGAGCACCCGCCCATTCACGGCTACGACCAGCAGTTCTTCGGAATCATCCAGGGCGGCATGCACAAGAATCTTCGCAAGCAGGCCATTGAACGCATCGCGGAACTCAATCCAGACGGTTTTGCCATGGGAGGCCTCTCCGTTGGGGAGCCGACCGAAACCATGTACGAAATTGCGGACTTCTGCACGGACATCATCCCGCAGGACCACGCGCGCTACGTGATGGGTGTTGGCACCCCCTGGAACCTGCTTGAACTTATCGGCAGGGGCGTGGACATGTGCGACTGCGTGATGCCCACCCGCAACGCAAGGAACGGCATGCTCTTTACAAGCGAAGGCGTGCTCCGCTACAAGGCCGCCCGCCACGCCGAAGAATACGACAAGCCCGTGGACCCGAATTGCGACTGCTACTGCTGCCGCAATTTCAGCCGCGCCTACCTGCGCCACTTGCACCACGCGGGAGAATCGCTCGGCTTTACGCTCGCAAGCATCCACAACCTGCACTTTTATCTACACTTGATGCAGGAAGCAAAGGACCACATCGCCCAGGACGATTTCGAGGAATGGTCCAAGGCGAAAATCGAAGTCTTGCAAAGAGATTTGCAGTAGGCCCCCAAAAAAAACAGCCTTTTCCAAATCAAAAACACCCCGGAAAAATCCGGGGCGTTTTTTGATGGTTACTTTAGCGCCACTCGGCGCCTCAGTTTTTACTTGATGGAGAT
>JAZLMK010000004.1:0-4976 GCA_045598645.1 Fibrobacter sp. | reverse complement strand
ACGCCTTCGGATGTATATTTTGGTAAGGTGGATCTAGGAAAGGCCGCTTAACAACTAAGAAATCAGATTTTTCTGTTGAAAAAAGTGAACCACTATAAGGTGCTCCATCTGTCATACTGACTCCGGCCCATATATCACGTGAAATTCCTTGTACTTCGGAGGTTTCATACAGCCGCTTAACATAAACAAATGGTGCATCACAAGGTTCATTACCATTTTCACCACAATTGTTGAAATAACTTGAAGTACCAACATAGGCCACATAAAATTTCCCCTCTGGACCTGCGACAGCATCTAAAGAAAGAGCTTCATTTTCGCTGACCCGACCATCCACATAAGAAGATATAGTACCACTCTGGAAACTTACAGTCTTTGACTTGTTATCAAGTGAAAATGTATTGTTCACAAGAACCGGTAACGAACCAAAATCTTCATACACACCTTTTGACTCATTCCATTTTTTAGCAGACAAAGCATTTACATTGACAAATCCTAGATGAGTTTCGGAAGGTTTATTTGGATTTGTAACAATTCTTTCGGCAGCATTTTTATTATAGAATAAAATGGGTGTTCCTGACGATGTTTCGGCAAGTTTCACATTGTCAGCTCTAAAATCTTTTTCTCCCAAATTTTTTGCATTCCATGCTGTTGCAGACTTTTTAAATACTTTGGGATATTCATTTTGTAGTTTTTCTTCAACAGAAATATATGTAAGAATACTTCCATAAGCTCCACTAAACACATCAAATTCGGCAATATTATCGGTAAATATTTCTTTGTTCTCTCTCCAAACATTTCCATCAAATTTATTTTCATTAAGAGTTCCCGAAGGTACCTTGAATACGACATACGATGAATCAAAATCGTTAACATATCTAGGAGAATTTCCGTTGGCAAAACCATCAAAGGCTCCATATTCAATCCAATCATTCTCTCTTTTTTTAAGATTAAATTCATATACCCCCTTAGAGTACGGTTGCACGTCTATCTTTAGAATCCAGCTCATTTTATCAGGAGCAAACAAGAAAGATGGATAACACAAAGAACCACAATTAGGAGATTCCCATTGCTCAGGTTCATTTTCTCCTTCTGGATAAAGTTTAAATTTTACACCATCAGATGACAACAATGTTGTAAAATCAATATAAATTTTCGACCCTGTCAACACATAAGAAGCCTTGCGTTCACCATTTAAACCGGGCACAGGCAATTTTTGTGGTTGCTCATTAAAACGTAACGAAGTCAACACATCAGAACCATCAGCAAAAGTCGTACAATTTCCATCAAAATAAGTAGTTTTTGAGGACAAATAAACTTCACCTTCAGAGGTTTCAGCAAAGTGTTTTGATTCTCGCCCTAATTTATCAAAATCAACATAAGAAGCGACACCTCTAGAATCAACAGACGTTTCTATCTTTTCCCATTTAGGATTCCAGTATGTAGTTGTCGATGTCGCTGTAGAAGGAATAAATCTAATATCTTGTAAACGAGCGAAAGTGGATATATTTTGAACAGATAATGCAATTGTCGTCTTACCTCCAGTTAATGTACCCTTCCATTCAATCATCTTCCATTTACCAACACTATCTTGAGGCAGGGAACTAGGCCTAATCTCCCATGAACCTTCTGATACAGTAGAACCGTTTACACTCAAAGACAATGTTCCATTTTCTGCACCATACTGAAGCCAAGCTGTAAATGTATATTCTTCATTTTTTGCATTCTGAATCGTACCTATAAGGGAATTCGCGCTAGTCAACTTAATAACATTAGATGAAAAACGTCCATAATCTATGAGTTGATCATTGGGTAGACCAATAGCATCTTTTGCTGAGCCTTTTAAAGAATAAATATCGCAATTTTCCCAATTTTCAATGTTACAGGTTTCTCCGGAAAGCATCAAACTTTCATCTATACCACAATTTGCTACGTTTCCAAGCTTTTTTCCCAATTCTGAATTTTCATAGAAAGAAGCTGTCTTAATGTTTCTTGGGCCTTCAACAGTCTCTACAACATGCTTATTCGAAAACTTTGAACTTAAAGATTGGCGTTCCCAATTAGAATCAGCAGTTGAATTCAAGGCAATACTCTTAATATTAGCCTTCAAATTGGATTCTGAAACTTTAGCCTTTGGTATAAATTTCCACGACGATGTTACCGAACTCAACTTACCTTCATTTAAATCTTTATTTTTTGATAAGCCGTTTGCACTTGCTGCAACAATGGAACCCTTGTCGGAGCAGTTCGGAATGCACGAATAGGAGCCAGCAAGAACATTCAGCCTATTTTGACCTTTCAATTCATTGACAACGCCATTTCCATCAGAATTATCCAAATCAGCGACAAAAACATAATTTTCAACAGTTTGTCTATTTCCAATTTTTCTAGTTTTCTTCTTAAGCATTCCATTGTTTTCAGAATACTCGTTTGTGACAACTGTTTTCAGTCCTCTAGCAACTTCAACCTTTGAAACCTCTTGATCCAAATAAACTGGATAGGGCCAGTTATAACGTTTTCTTTCAAAATAAGTTTTAGTGTGAGAAATTTTACTGGACTGATTCATAGACCATTGAATTTCTTGACAAACAGATCCAACAGCAGCATTTACTTTGCCTTGTTCATCAAGCAAATCGCAAAGTTGACGTTCAACAATTCCTTTCGCAGCAGGCTTATCCTTATCAACCTTCATAATTTCAACTTTCATAACATCCATAAGCGGAGTATTCGTCGCATCATCAAAAGCGAAGGCTTTCTTAGCGTTTTCATTAGGCATGAACGAGTAACCATAAGTAACCGACCGATCAGCAACGGGCTCAAAAATTTCCTTAGAACGAACCAAATATGTGCCATAGCCATTAAGGAATGAATCCTTCACCTTGTATATAAGCCTCGTTTTTCCCGGATTATTTGAATTAAAACCTTGTTTTGAAGCTACAATCAGGTTTTCTCCAAGAGAACGGATTTTGTCAGAATCAGGGAATTCGGATTTACTTAAGTAACCGTTACTAGACAACTCTTCTGTTTCCCACTGATTATTCCTCCAAATCCATGCTCGTCTCGATGCGTTTTTTTCAACAAACCAATCCTTACCAACAATAGGTTGCTTCGCATCTCCTTCAAATCCATCAAGACGGCCATAATCTTCTACATTCCATCCGGCATCATTTTTACTATAAAAAACCTTTAATCGTTTGTTTTTTTGAACGCTGTTATACCAATGTTTTCGATACGAACTTGTCGTCACTAAAAAATCAGTTGAACCATACCCCGTCCATTCAAAACCGCTAGACATTTGCCAATTAAAGAATTTTTCATGATAAGCATTTCCGTCCCAAATATTATTTTTAAAAGCAAATATACGAAGATGCCTTTTGTCATTATAACGAACTGCAAAATAGTCTTTTCCAAAAGCTTCAATATTAGCCTCATCGGAATTACTGAATTCATAGGAAGGAGACATATGCATCCATTTATGACCGTTCCAAGCATAAATCATAACACGAGAATTGTCATACCAATGATCAGCTTCGCCGATATCATAAAGGAACGAATTGTTCAAATAAATATTATTATCTGAATCTTTTCCCGTTTTATCAAATGTTTTATTTTGTTTAAATTGTCCATCTTTAAAAGTGTAAACGTATAGCGGTTTAAAAATTTGAGACAGACAAATTTGATTCCTTAAGTGAAAAAACAAATGCTAAATTCAACAAAAAAAGGAATCAAAAATGAAAAATAACACATCAAAGCCTGCAAGTAGCAAGGAAAGCATCAACGCCACGTCTCAAAGAACCCGTAGGGTTCTTGACGACGCTTTCAAGACCAAGGTAGTTCTGGCCTCGCTTCGCGAAGACAAAACGCTCGCCGAACTCGCATCCGAGTTCGATGTCCACCCGAACCAAATCAGCCAATGGCGAGCGTTCTTCCTCCAGAATGCAGCAAGTGTTTTTGCCGGACCGAAAGAAGAACGCAAGGAAATCGAACGACTTCAACAGGAACGCGACGAGCTCCACAAGGTCATCGGCCGCAAGGAAATGGACATTGACTTCTTAAAAAAAAATTTGAAGAAATTGGGATTGCTGTGAGGGTGGAAATGATCGACCCCGAGAATTCACAAAATACGATTTCCCGCCAGTGCGAACTGCTCGGCGTCAGTCGCAACGCCTATTACTACGAGCCAAAGTTCTCCGACTTCAAGCTCAAGGTAATGGCTCGCATCGATGAACTCTATACAAAGAATCCCACATCGGGCCAGCGCACACTCCAGGCAAACCTGAAGAAGTATTATGGCATAGACGTCGGTCGTAGATTAATCCGGCAT
The DNA here is from genome assembly GCA_045598645.1 of Fibrobacter sp. Lineage (GTDB taxonomy): Bacteria > Fibrobacterota > Fibrobacteria > Fibrobacterales > Fibrobacteraceae > Fibrobacter. The sequence goes on along the minus strand of JAZLMK010000004.1, from coordinate 655 downwards.
CTCATGGAAATCATGCAGATCGCCGCAATTTATCCGAAGCCGTATTTGTCAACACCCGATGCGATGAACAAGAAATTTCCGTACCTGCTTCGCAATGTCGCGATTACCCACGTGAATCAGGTGTGGAGTACGGACATCACGTACATACGGCTCAAGAACGGCTTCGCCTACTTGACCGCTGTAATCGACTGGTACAGCCGAAGAATCCTGTCGTGGCGACTTTCGACCACGCTGTCGACGGACTTCTGCGAGGAGGCCGTCCGCGAGGCGATTCAGAAATACGGATGGCCCGAAGTCTTCAACACGGATCAGGGCAGTCAGTACACGTCGAAGCAGTTTACGGACGTCTTCACCTGGGAAAGCTGCCCGACAAAGCTCTCCATGGACAGCAAGGGCAGGGCCTACGACAACATATTCGTGGAACGTTTCTGGAGGACGTTGAAACAGGAGGACATTTACATCAGAGGGTACGAGACCGTGAACGAATGCAGACAAGGTCTAGATACATATTTTACGTATTATAATGATGCAAGATTGCATTCGTCCCTTGACTGGAACACGCCTTCGGATGTATATTTTGGTAAGGTGGATCTAGGAAAGGCCGCTTAACAACTAAGAAATCAGATTTTTCTGTTGAAAAAAGTGAACCACTATA
>JAZLMK010000003.1:0-52461 GCA_045598645.1 Fibrobacter sp. | reverse complement strand
TTTTGATCCTTTGATTTTATTGTGATGCAGTTGGCAGACCGCATCTCAATATTAGTCAAAGGATTTCTTTTTCTCATGACCGCCAGAAGGCTTTTACGGAACCACCCGCCTAGCGGGTGGTTTTCTTTATACAAAAAAAAGACTCGGCAAAGCCGAGCCTTTTCATAAACAATCTTTTACCGAGCGGTCGCTTACGTGTTAGCGTCAACCCAGTCGGCGTTCTTCTTGCAAGCTTCGACAGAGTTTGCAAAAGCGGCCTTTTCGGCATCATTCATGCTGGAGCTCAAGTCGAAGATCTTTTCCACGCCGTTTGCGCCGATGACGCAAGGAACACCGCAGTAGAGGCCCTTCACGCCGTATTCGCCGTCAAGCTTCACAGCGCAAGTGAGAACGCTCTTCTTGTCGAGGAGGTAGGCTTCAGCCATCTTGATGGCGGAAGTAGCCGGGCTGTAGAAAGCGGAGCCGCGAACGAGGAGGTTCACGATTTCGCCACCTGCGCCAGCGGTACGCTTGGCAAGTTCGTCGAACTTATCCTTGCTCATGAGGCGAGACAGAGGAATGCCGCCGACAGAGACGCAGTCATAGAGGCTCACCATCGTGTCGCCGTGGCCGCCCATCACGACAGCCTTGACGTCTTCGGCAGAAACGCCGAGTTCCATGGCAACGAAGCAAGCGAGACGAGAAGAATCGAGCACGCCAGCCATACCGATCACCTTGTTAGAGGGGAAGCCGGTCACCTTCTGCATGTTGTAGACCATGGCGTCGAGCGGGTTCGTAATCACGATGACGAAAGCGTTCGGGGCAGTGTTCTTGATGGCTTCACCGACGGTCTTGATAACACCGCAGTTGATGCCAAGAAGGTCGTCGCGGCTCATGCCCGGCTTGCGCGGGACACCAGCGGTAACGATGACGACGTCGGCACCAGCAATGTCGGCGTAGTCGGTAGAACCAGTGAGGTTGCAAGAAGTGCCCATAACAGAGCGACCTTCCATGATGTCGAGGGCCTTACCCTTCGGCATACCTTCAGTCTGCGGAATATCAATAAGAACGACGTCGCCGAGCTGCTTCTGTGCGAGCACGAGAGCCATTGTACCACCAATCTGACCAGCACCAACGAGTGCAATCTTCTTTCTTGCCATTTTAGACCTTCCTTTTAAGGTATTTTTGAAAATTTACAATCCAAATATAACACAATTTGGTAAAACGGACTAGATATGGGAGTCCGGAGTTTTCAATATTTCTACATTTGTGCCCACTATGAGCATTCAAATACCTCAGTTGCCCAAGGGCACACGTGATTTTTACCCGGAAGCGGAACGCATCCAGAACTACATTTTCGACACCTGGCGCAAAACCGCCGAAGAATTCGCCTACGAAGAATACGAAGGCCCGATGTTTGAACATCTGGAACTCTACACAGGCAAATCCGGCGACGAAATCGTAAGCCAACTCTACAACTTCGTGGACAAGGGAGACCGCGCCATCGCACTCCGCCCCGAAATGACGCCTACCCTCGCCCGTCTCGTAATTCAAAAAGCCCGCGAACTCAAGAAGCCGTTCAAGTGGTTCAGCATGCCGCGCCTGTTCCGTTACGAAAAGGCACAGAAGGGCCGCCTCCGCGAGTTCTTCCAATTGAACATGGACATCATCGGCACCGAAAGCATCTACGCCGAAGCAGACCTCATGGCTGCCATCGCGACGATGCTCCGCAAGTTCGGCCTCGAAGACACGGACTTCGCCATCGGAGTTTCCAGCCGCAAGCTCCTCGCCACCTACTTGGAAGAAATCGGAGCCCCGAACCCCGCCCTCGTCTACCCGGTGCTCGACCGCCGTTTAAAAATCGGCCCGGAGGCTTTCGCAAAGGCTCTCGCCGACGCAGGCCTCACCGAAGATCAGATTGCAAAACTCGACGCCTTCATGAGTTGCAAGAGCATCGAAGAAGTCGAAGCGGCCGTCCATAGCGATGCCGCCGCAGAAGCCCTCAACGAGATCAAGGACTTGTTCGCCACTTTGCAGGCCGCAGGATTCGGCGCTTGCGTGAACCTGGACCTGAGCATTGTTCGCGGCCTCGCCTACTACACGGGTATCGTGTTCGAAGTGTTCGACAAGGGCAAATCCATGCGTGCCATCGCAGGCGGCGGACGTTACGACAGCCTCACCGAAAAACTCGGCGGCGACCGCATCCCGGGAGTCGGCTTTGGCATGGGCGACGTGGTTCTCGCGGACCTCCTCCGCGAGCACGGCAAGCTCCCCGACCCGAAGCAGAGCGTGGATTTCTACATCGCAAGTTTCACGAACGACATGAAGAAGGTCTTTGAAACGGCCCAGATTTTCCGCAAGGACGGAAACTCCGTGAGCCATCCGCTTGCAGCCATGAAGATGGGCAAGCAACTGGACCAGGCGAACTACCAGGGTGCAAAGATTGTCGTCTATGTGGACGGCGACAAGGCCCAGGCCGGGGAATTTGAATTCAAGGACCTCCGCAATGGCACCATGCACGTCGGAAACGTGGAAACCATCAAGCAGAACCTGTAATCCTAGATCCCAACCTAAAAAACATGACTCCTTTTAAAGCGCTTATTTCCATCATCAGCTTGTTTGTTGTGCTGGCTCTCGTGGCCGTAGTCTATCCCGACGGCGGAATCCACGTGGGCGACACCACCTTCCGCTACCCGAAACTCACCGACATCTTTGTAAAATCAGAAGTCAACGAGAACGGAGATTCTCTTGCGGCAGACCCCGAAGATGCCATTCGAGAAATGATGGAAGCCACCAAGAGAAAGGAGTTCGCGGCGTACACGGATTCTCTCGCGTACTACGAAAAATTCTTCAAGAAGGGCAAGACCCGCTTCGACCTCCCCAACAACGACCCCACCTGGTTCGACAGGTTCTTTTTGCACCTGCAGTTGGCGGAATTGGATTCAAGCGTCGTCCACATCGTGCATTACGGTGATTCCCAGTTGGAAGAAGACCGCATTTCGGCCACTATCCGCGAAGACCTGCAAGAAGAGTTCGGCGGAGCGGGTCCAGGCATGATGCCCCCAATCATGGCGGTCCCTTCGCAGACGACAAGCCACTGGAACGACGGAGACCTCAAGCGCTACATTCTCTTTGGCCCCAAGGAAGAAGAAGCCGACCACAACCGCTACGGACCATTGGCACAATTCGCCGACCTCGATGGTTCCGCAGTCATCGGACTAAAGAAACGCGACGACCGCAAGAACACGTTCAAGCACGTTGGCGGATATTCCGTGGTGAAAGTCCTTGCCGGCAAGCGCGGCAACCTGAAACTCAAGTTGAACTACGACCGCACCTTCGTGGAAGTCGTCGGACTCAATCCTGACAGCACCGTAAAGGAAAAGCGCACCGTGCGTACCGTGGAAGCGCCGGCACCAAAGGTCGAGAAACTTAGCAAGTTGAACGTCTACACCTGGAAACTCCCCGACACCACAAGCAGCGCCAAGATTTACTTGAGCGGTAACACCGAAATCTACGCCATTTCTGCAGATGGTGCATACGGCGTGGCTGTGGACAACGTTGCCATGCGCGGAAGTTCCGGAACCATTTTCCATCGCATCGATTCCGAACTCCTGGCCGAAGCCTACAAGGCGATGAACGCGCGCTTGATTATCATGGAATACGGTGGCAACATGGTTCCAGCCATGAGCAACAGCGAAAAATCCGTTGACTGGCTCAAAAAGATTGTCACAAGGCAAATCCAGGCTATCCAGAAAGCGAACCCCGATGCAGACATTCTGTTCATCGGCCCTGCCGACATGGCAAGGCAGCAAGATGGCGAATGGAAAACCTATCCTGGCCTCGCAGTCACTATCAAAAATTTGCGAGAAGTCGCTTTGGACAACGGCGCGGCCTATTGGGACATGCACCGCGTGATGGGCGGAAACGGCTCCATGATCAAGTGGGCGAACAAGGAACCGGCACTCGGTTTCACCGACCACATCCACTTTACCCGCCGTGGTGCAGCCTATATGGGAGACCTTTTCTGCGCAGCCCTCCGCATGCACTACGACTACTTCAAGTTCCGCGACCGCCACAACATCAGCGACGAGAAACTGAGCGAGATCCACGACTTTGCCGACAGTCTTAAAACGGCAAAGGTCGACAGCGCAAAGGCCGCCAAGCAGAAAACTGCCGATAGTACAGCGGCAAAACCCGCCAAGAAAGACACCTCGGGAGCCGCAAAATGAAATTGAACAAAATCATTTCGGCTCTGGTTCTTTTAACGACAGTCTCGCTATTCGCCAAGGACTTGAATGTAGCCCCCGGCAGTTACAACATCGACTTGACCAAGTACCCGTTCATCGATACGACTTTGAATGTCATCCAGTTTCCTAAAGGGGCACAAAGTTTCGAGCCCTTTTTCAGCAAGATGGATACGCTTGTCTTTGAGAACCGTGGGCAAATAAGAATTTTGCACATCGGAGGTTCGCATCTCCAGGCCGATGTCATTTCCGGCCGTATCCGCGACCATCTTGTCAAGGAATATCCAGGGGCTAGCGCCGGCCGCGGTTTCGTATTTCCCTATTCCGCGGCAAAGACGAACACGCCTTCCACCTACGCCAGTTATTACCAAGGCATTTGGGACAAGAGCAAGAACGTCCAGAAGGAAGTCACAAAGCCCCTAGGGCTTTTGGGCATCGCCGTAAGCACGAGCGACCCCCGCGCAGAAATAACCATTCTGCTGGACAAGTACAATTCCGAACCCATGTGGGGCGAATCCAAATTCCGCCTATTCGGGTACAGCGACGCTAAAGATGTCGTACCCGTCCTCAAGGTCGATTCCAACGAAATCATGGGAATGCTCGACACGGCAAGCCAAAGTTTCGTTTTCAAGAGCCCGCGCCCTCTCGACACCATCCACATCGCTTTTCGCTGGTTGGATTCCCTAAAGCAAGCCACAGTGGCGCAGTTCATTGTCGATTCCCTATTGCAAGATTCCATCGCAAGGGCGAACGCAGATACCACTCAAAAGGATTCCGCCCTCCTCGCCGACACAACGTCCAAGGCTGTCATCCCAGCCAATGTGGCGCTTCCCGAAAACACAATCGCCCGCGATTCCATGTTCCAGGGAGAATGCGACGTTCTTGATTCGGCATGCCTCGCCCGCGACGAGAAAAACGTTGCCGCAGCCAACAGCGGAACCGTCAAATGTTCCGACATTCCCCAAAAGGCGACACCGAACTATGCCGAAGGCGAATTGGACGAAACAAATTCGACAAACGACCACTGCATTCCCGACGAAGAAGTCGTCCCAGATTCCGTCAAGAAAAACGCACGTCCCCGCTTTACGCTCACAGGCATTCTCACCGAAACGGATATGCCGGGAATCACCTACACCAACGTAGGAATCAATGGAGCCAAAGTCCACGACTACTTTGAGGAAGTATGCCCACTATTTGAAAAGGAAATGGCCTACTACAAACCTGACCTCGTCATTTTCGCCATAGGCATCAACGACGCTAACGTACAGAAATTCAACGACAGGCAATTCCGCGACGACTACGACAAATTGATAGCCCGCATCAAAAAAGTAAGCCCGAACACGGCGTTCATTTTCGAAACCAACAACGACAGTTTCCGCAAAGTAAAAAAGAAGCGTTTTGTGCAACACCCGAACGGCGAAGTAGCCCGCAAGAGTTTCTTTATGCTAGCCGAAAAACATGGCGCCGGCGTTTGGGACAAGTTCAGCATTATGGGTGGCCTCGGTTCCATGGCTAAGTGGGAAAAGGCCGACCTCGCCAAGAGCGACAAAGTGCATTTCAAGATGGCCGGCTACAACCTGCTGGGCGATATGTTCTACAAGGCCCTAATACAAGCCTACCAGGAGCACATCGCCAACTTGCCCGCACAGGAACCCAAGAAACCAGGCCCCGCCCCCGAACAAAAATGAGTTGAACCATGCTTGATTACGTTATTCCATACCTGGCACGCACCTTTTCGTTTGACCCGAACAGTCCCCTGCTCTTTACGCAGTTCTATTTCTGGGGATTCTTCGCCGTCGTCTTCGCCGTATTTTCACTGATCCACAGCAAACTTCTGCTCCGTAACGCATTCCTTTTTGCGACCAGCCTTTTCTTCTACTACAAGACTAGCGGCAGTTATGTGTGCATCCTTATTTTCTGCGTTGTCGCGAACTTCTTCATTGGCAAATGGATCGAAGCCGCGCAAGCAAAGTGGAAAAAGAAGTTCCTGATGATTCTCGTCGTCTTCATTGACCTTCTTGTGCTCTGCTACTACAAGTACTCGTATTTTTTCCTCGACGCCCTTTACGACTTCACAGGCATTGAACTCCACGTCTATAATTTCTTCGCTGCGGCAAGCAACAAGATGTTCAACACGCATTCGCTCGTCGATACGATTATCCTCCCCGTAGGCATTTCGTTCTTCACGTTCCAAGCCATGAGTTACTGCATCGACATCTACCGCGGTAAAATCAAGGCAGTATCGAACATCCTCAACTTCGGTTTCTACCTCTCGTTCTTCCCGCAGTTGGTGGCCGGCCCGATTGTGCGCGCCGACAAGTTCGTTCCGCAACTCTACAAGAAATATTTCTTGCCCCGCAGGGCTTTCGGCATGGCCGTTTTCTGGATTTTGAACGGGCTTGGCAAAAAAATCATCTTGAGCGACTACCTCGCCACAAACTTCGTGGACCGCGTTTTCGACACCCCGCTCCTGTTTACTGGCCTTGAGAACCTCATTGCACTTTTCGCCTACTCCCTGCAAGTTTACGCGGACTTCTCCGGATACACGGACATAGCCATCGGTGTCGCCCTCCTTATGGGATTCCGCCTGCCGCAAAACTTCAACAGCCCTTACAAGGCAAAAAGCCCCACCGAATTCTGGCGCCGCTGGCACATCAGCCTTTCCAGTTGGTGGAGAGACTACCTGTACATTCCCCTCGGCGGAAACCGCAACGCCACCGTCGGAACGTTCTTCTGGATGATATTCCTGAGCACCGTCGCCATTCTCCTTTCCGGAAGCGTCTGGGTCGGAATCGCTCTCGGTCTATTCTTCCTCTACATTGCCATTTACGCATACTTCAAGCCGGATTCCCGCAAGTTCATCACTACGAACATGAACGCCATGGCGACGCAGATTGTTGGCGGATGGTGGCACGGCGCCAGCTGGAACTTCATCATTTGGGGCGGCCTCAACGGCTTTGGCCAAGTGTTCAACAAGATTTGGGTCAAGCGAAGCGCCACCGTGCGAGCAAGCGTCGCCCTGTTCCTCTTTGCCGTTAGCGCCATCGTCTATAAACACTTCACCATTCCCATATGCGCGATTACCGCCGTGTGGTTCGGCGTCATCTTCGTAGGCGTTTACTCGACCATCGTTTTCAAGTTGTTCAGCGACAAGACATTCGGTTGGCTTTCGACAGCATGGAACGTGACGCTCACCTTCATTTTCATCACGTTCACGCGACTTTTCTTCCGCGCAGGCTCTAACCTCGACCCTGCCGAAGCAAACGAAGTCGCCTGGAATACCGCAAAGAACATGGTGAACCAGATGGGCACCGCCTGGAAGTGGGATACTCTCGGAACCATCGCCTGGGAACACATCAACATTATCCTCGTGTTCATCGCGGGCATGCTCATCCACTGGATTCCCGCTCGCGTCAAGAGCCGCTACCGCATCATTTTCGCAAGCCTCCCCATCCCCCTGATGGTACTTGCGACAGCATTCATCATCTTCGTGATTTACCAGTTCATGAGCGCGGACAGTTGTCCGTTCATCTACTTCCAGTTCTAAAAAAAGACCTCTTTGGATTGAATCTTTTCCAAAGAGGTTTTGCAAGCCTTTACAGCGATTCGTCCCAGACGCACCGTACGGAGAACTCGCGTTTGTCCTTACTGTAGGAACCTTCCATCAAGTTTCCGCTTTGACTGGTGACATACCAGTATCTTGCGTTGTCGTTACTGTGCAAATCAGACGTCCAGAAACAAGCCCTGGCCCCGAAACTACTGAAGCCTTCCTCGACATCGTAATAACCGGCGGGCAGCGCAGAAAAACCAAAATCGTCGGTTCCCCCTTCCCTTTTCCAATCAAGGGTAGTGGACTTCAACTTATTTCCGCCGCTATAATTTCCATCAATGGTCTCCTTCAGAACCATCCACTCCGCACAACTCGGTAAATGCCAGCCCTCCGGGCACGTGTTTTCATCCATGGCCGCAGACCATGAGTAAAGACGACCATACCTGTCGCATTTCTCCAAAGAATCATTGTAGCAGTGACTTGAACCCTTTTCGCTATCGATTTCGTAACTCAGGTTCTGCGCCATCCAGACTTGCGATCCGATTTTTACAACAGCGTAAACATGGTAATCGCGTTTATCCACCATAGTGCCATATTCCATTTCGACATTCAAGGACCACCTCGAGGTATACTTGCAAGGTTTATCGATAGGACAAGTTTCATCGAACACCTCCAAAACCGAAGCACTTGATTTTACGCTTGACGAAGATTCTGCCGCACTTGACGAAAATTCTGCGATGCTTGAACTCGATTCATCACTGCTACTGGACTTCACGACGCTTGAACTTGATTTTGCGCTGCTGCTGGACTTCACGACGCTTGAACTTGATTTTGCGCTACTGCTGGATTTCGCTATGCTTGAACTGGACTTTTCGCTAGTGCTGGATTTCGCTATGCTTGAACTGGACTTTTCGCTAGTGACATTCCCGGCGTCGCTCACATCCTTAAGGCAACGGACATAAACCGCAAAGCCCTTCTTATTGTCGACATGGAGCACGCTGTCGTAACCGCTGACGAAGTTCCAATAGTAGGCCTTGGTGACATCGATCATTGTGGAACTCCAGAAATCCGTACTGGAGCCAATGCCGTAGAAAGTCCCGTTGTCCCAACGGTTTCCACCGGGAAGCACATAAAAGCCGAAGGAGCCACTATCAAAGCCTTTCATGCCCCACGCCTCTTTGGACTTCAGGTTTTTCGCAGCAACGCTTACGCCACCGACGGCCTCCCACAAAGTGTTCCACTCCGCATCGTTCGGCAAGTGCCAATCCTTTGGGCAGGCGCCTCGAACAAAACCTTTGGGAGAGCATTCCTTGGCGAAGCCGCAGTCCTTGCCCGTCGAAGAGAATAGCCCCACAGAATCCATGGCCGCCGACCAAAGGTACAGTCGTCCGTACTTGTCGCAATTGCTATCCATATCATCATAGCAAAAACTCTTGGCAGTTCCCTTATAGTAGTCGAAGTTCAAGTTTTCGGCCATCCAGGTCTGCGTACCGATGGTCACTGTCTTGTAGGTCTTGCCATCGCGAAAGTCTACGAGGGTTCCCGAAGCGGCGTCGTACGCACTTTCGTCATTGAAGGTGGAGGCGCTGGACAATACGTCAAAAGAACTCCAAGCCTCATCGGAAGCAGAACTCAGAAAAACCGCAGAAGACACTCCTCCAACTTCATCGGTGTTTTCAGCCCCCGCCGTACCAGCAACCGAAACATTCTCGGAATCCGATGAACAGGCGTAAAAGGAGAAAAGCAAAAGGGACAATGGGAAAATTTTCAAACCATTTCTCATTATAACAACTCCAAAAAAAACATTTCATGACGAAATCCTGCAAACCAATGCAAAACAACGCCCTTTCGTAGGTAAAATAGTTTTTTCAAAGACATTACGCAATATTCCCGCATAAGAAAACATCCCTTTTTTTATATTTCCAGATATGCAAGACTCGCACGATTCATCCGCATTCGCAAAGCGTGTAAAGAAGCACGTCATCGGGAAAAGGCACCGTTTCGTCGCCATCGCCCCGCTCGGTTTCGAAGACACCCTGGCATGGGAATTGCAAAATATTCTCGATAGCGAAACCTTGGAAGAATCCGCGATTCCGCATGTCACCGCCGACGGGAAAGTCGAATTCACGGCAAAGATTACTGTTGCGTGGAAAGTCGTTGCCTACAGCCGCGTAGCAAACCGCGTGCTCATGGAAATCGCAAGTTTCAAAGCGGAAAACTTCGGACAACTCGAAAAACATACCGCCGAAATTCCGTGGGAACTCTTTTTAGACGAGAGTGGCTTTAATTTAGACGAAAGAGGTGCGGAAATTGTTCTGCATACGAGTTGCAAGCATTCAAGACTTTACCATTCCGGAGCCATCGAAGAACGCGTCCTGAAAATCATCAGGGAAAAACTAAGCGCCCAATTCCAGAAAAATTCCAACAGTCAACCACAACAGTCCGCAAATTGCCACCCCCGACTTGATCGGGAATCCGGCATGGGCGTCGAACAGCACCTCTACATAAGCCTTGTCGACGACCGATGCACGCTTTTGCTGGACCTCGCCGGCGAAGAACTCTACAAGCGTGGCCACAACCGCTTTGTCGCGGAAGCCCCACTCAAGGAGACCATCGCCGCCGCCATGATTTTCGAGTCTATGCGACTAACCGCAAACCACCCACTAACCACTATAATCGATCCCATGGCAGGTAGTGGCACCTTCAGCCTCGAAGCGGCCTACATTGCAAACGGACTTATTCCCGGAAAATGCCGCGACTTTGCCCTCAAGCACCAGCCCGCTTTTAAAGAAGGAACGTGGAGGTATATATTAGACGAGATATACGAAACTAGCCACTTTAGTGGCTTAGTTGAGTTATCCTCTATGAGGAGAACGGCTGTCTCTGGCATGCTACCTAAGTCCATCGCCATCGTCACAAGCGACATTTCGGAGCGTGCCATCGAAATTATCCGACACAACGCAGAAATTTCGCCGATTCCAGAAGGTTCCATCACCCCAAAAATCCGCGACTTCTTTTCGTATAAACCCGAAGACATTCCCGAAAACACACTGATTCTCTTGAACCCGCCCTATGGAAAAAGGCTTGACGCCGACGCTCCAGCCCTGTTCGCAAAAATCGGTAATTTTTTGCAAAAAACGTTGTTCGACCAAGCCTCCAAAAAGAATATCCACGTAGCCATAATGGTTCCAAAAAAACTGTGCCGCGAACGTTTCTTGGAAGCCTGTCCAACCATGAATCCGCAGAAAAATTTTTCCGTCATCGAAAAAAGCACAAGCCATGGCGGCATCAATCTTTCTCTTTTTTTTATATAAAAACGCTATTTTTTCGCGCGAATGTTAACAAAAATCAACATTGGCGTGTAAAAAGAACACTCCGTGAACATTTTATTTGACAATTGTCACTCTATCCTTTTTTTTACATACTCCCATAACATATATAATCTAGATTTCAAGCGAAATTAGAATTAGTTGAGGTAACAATGAAGTTCCCATTCTTCAAATCCCTTGTTTTGGCAAGTGCACTTGTAGTTGCCTGGAACTGTTCCGACGAAGAAACCACCGCCGCAACAGATCAAATGTTCAACCAGAATGCAGAACAACCCATGCAGCCAGCCACAAACAGCTGGATTTTCTATGGTGACCAGCCCTACATCATTATTCCTGGCGCAGAAAAGTTCGTCGTTACGACTGTTGACGGAACTCCTATCGGTGAATACCAGTCCGCGACGGGCTCCATTGTCGATGCCTTCGGCACTCCGCTTGTCTCCGGCCTGGACTTGAGCCAACTCGCCATCATCACCACCGAAGGCACGATGATTTACCCCGACGGTTCCGTTTACGATATGGCCGGCAACCTCATTTCTTCGCCCGCCACCACAGACCCGATTGTGGATCCGAATACAAATCCGAATGTCGACCCGAACGTAAATTCGAATGTGGACCCGAACACGAATCAAAATGTCGACCCGAACGTAAATCCGACTTCCAGCGCGAGCGTTCCCCAGCAGCAGGCCAAGTCCTCCAGCAGCCAGCAACAGCAGGCCAAATCCTCCAGCAGCCAGCAGCAGGCAAAGTCTTCCAGCAGCCAGCCTAAGCAGGACCTCAGCGGCCTGAACGTGAGCGGCAGTCTGGACCAGAAGGCAAGCAAGAACCAGGCCATCAGCGAAGTAAAGATTTCGGGCCTCAGTTCCGAACCCACTCGCAAGACTTGGAACCTGCACTTCTTGCAGTTCAACTTCGCAGGCGGCACCTACACCATTAGCGGTAGCGTCCCTGACTACATCAATGACGGTGTACTCACGGAAACCTTCGAAATCAATGGCAAGGAATATAAGTTCACCTTGACCGTCGGTAACGGCGGCCAGCAGCAGGCAAAGTCTTCTAGCAGCCAGCAACAGCAGCAGGCTAAGTCCTCCAGCAGCAAGCAACAGCAGCAGGCAAAATCTTCCAGCAGCCAGCAACAGCAGCAGGCTAAGTCCTCCAGCAGCCAGCAACAACAGCAACAACAGCAGAGCGGCGCAGACCCGAGTTACAAGGTAAAGAACGGCGGTAAGTCCGGCAATGGCTGGGGAAGCCGTTACTGGGACTGCTGCATGCCTCACTGCGCCTGGAGCGGCAATACAGGAAACCCGACTAAAACTTGCAACGCCCAGATGCAAAGCATCGGCGAAGCGGGCAACAGCGTTTGTAATAATGGCCAGGGTGGCGTCTGTGACTTCCAGGCTCCTTGGGCGGTAAACGACAAGTTCGCATTCGCATTCGCAGCTGTGCCTGCCGGTGCCGGTGGCGACTGCGGCAAGTGCTACCTCCTCACCTTTGACGGCGGCAGCCACAACGGTGGTGCGGGAGCTAACACTGGTGCCTTGAGTGGCAAGAAGATGATTATCATGGTTTCCAACATCGGTGGCGACGTGCAGTCCAACCAGTTTGACATTATGATTCCTGGCGGTGGCGTCGGAGCCTTCAATGGTTGCGGCACCCAGCTCGGCATTCCCAGCACAGGTGCACAGTACGGCGGCTACATCACCGACTGCAAATCTGACCCCTCTTGCGTAAAGCAAAAGTGCTCCGCATTCAGCAAGTACCCGAAACTCCAGGCCGGTTGCGAATTCTCCGCCACATGGATGAATGCCGCCAACAACCCGACATTCAAGTTCGAAGAACTGGAAAGCTGCCCGAGCGAAATTTCCTCCAAGTGGTAATCGAGCCTCGGCAAGGTTTAAAGGAAGTTCCCCATTTGAGGGGGAACTTCTTTTTTTATGATTATTTTACAAGACAAAAAAAACAATAAATAGTATCTTTTGGCTTGGGATTACGGATAAGAACAACGAGGTATTAATGAAGTTTTCATATTTCAAGTTTTTGGCAGTGGCAGGCGTGTTAACTTTCGCTTGGAACTGTACAGAAGAACCATCTACCAGTTCCGAAGTAACTCCGATTCCAGCAAGAGACTACTCCAACATTCATGTTCGTGTAGACAGTTATGCATTCCAAGAAGGCGACAATCTCTATTTAATCGCATCCGACGACCTGGTCGCTTACGACTCCCTTGGTAACGCCATCGGCACATTCGACGCCAATACCGCAGCGCTTCTTGACATTGCAGGAAATATCGTTATAATCGGCCTGGATCTCACAACACTTCCTGTCGTTCCCGCGTCAGTGATTCTGGAATCTTCCAGCGCTACTATCCCCCCCATTCCCTCGTCCGAAACGGTTCTTCCGCCACAATCTTCTTCCGAAGTTGTCGCACTCAGCTCGGAAGCTCTGTCAAGCAGCACTCCGCTATCATCTGCGGCAAAATCCTCCAGTTCCATGGCGAAGTCTTCTTCTTCTGCAAAATCTTCATCTTCAGCCAAGTCCTCATCTTCCATCAAGGAATCCACCGAAATCAAGTACATCCAAGGTGGCAAGCAGGGCTGGGGCTGGGCAAGCCGTTACTGGGATTGCTGCAAGCCTAGTTGCGCTTGGGACGCCAATGCCGGCAAGAAGGGCCCGGCACTCACCTGCGACGCCGACACCAAGCAACCTCTTTACAATTCTGACATCCAGAGTGTCTGCAGTGATGGCGGATTTGGTTACGCCATGACCTGCACGAGCCAGGCACCGTGGGCAGTCAACGACACTCTCGCTTACGGTTTTGCCGCCGTTCCGGCCTTCGAAGGCAATCAATGCGGCAAGTGCTTTGCGCTCAAGTTCAATGGCGAAGGCAATAATGGTGGCGACCAGTCCGGCGTCAGAGGCAAGACCCTCATCGTCATAGCTTCGAACATCGGTGGCGACGTCGGCGGAGGCCAGTTTGACATAATGATTCCGGGTGGCGGCGTAGGAAAGTTCAATGGTTGCGGCAAGATGGGCTGGGGCAACATGGGCCAGCAGTATGGCGGCCTCCTCGCTGACTGCGGTACCGAAAACGACATCAACTCTCGCAAGTCCTGCCTGACGCAAAAGTGCAACAGTACGTTCTCGAACGATACCGAAGCCAAAAACGGATGCTTGTTCCTTGCCAACTGGATGGGCGGCGCCAACAATCCCAAACTTGAATACAAGGAAGTGGAGTGCCCGGCAGCCCTTGAAGCCAAGTACTATTACTAGTCAAAGCATTGTTTAAAAGCGTTGTTTATGTAGTAAAATGAAAGAATGCACTTCTTTTACTACATAATTCTCTAATTTTACATTTTGCTGTTGATTGAAAAAAAGCTTGACGTGTAGTAAATCGCAGGAATCCCCTCGCTTACTACACAATTTTGGTGTGTCAGTCGTTCTAATATTAGAAAGTATGACTTTTTTGAAAAATACCGTGTAGTAAAACGGTCAAAATTTCCAGGGTTACTACACCCAGACGCCCCCGACCCGAATGAGGCTTCGTTTCGCACTATTTCGTCATTTGAATTGGCAAATACCACCAGCAGGCCTTTACTATATTTTCGTTGTTCAAATTTTATGGTAACGGCGCGGTCTGCCAAGCATTACAGAACGCGCATTTTATGAGGTAAAAAAATGCCGAAACTTCGTTCATTGAAGACTATGGAAGGCCGCGAAATGGCCGGTGCACGTGCCCTTTGGCACGCAACAGGTACCAAGGTGGAAGACTTTGGCAAGCCGGTGGTTTGCATTGTCAACAGCTACACCCAGTTCGTCCCGGGTCATGTCCACCTGAAGGATGTGGGCCAGATTGTCGCCCGCGCCGTTGAAGCCGCCGGCGGTGTCGCCAAGGAAATGAATACCATCGCCGTAGACGACGGTATTGCCATGGGCCACGACGGTATGCTCTACAGCCTCCCCTCCCGCGACCTCATCGCCGACTCTACCGAATACATGGCAAACGCCCACCGCGCCGACGCCCTCGTCTGCATCAGTAACTGCGACAAGGTGACTCCGGGCATGCTCATGGCCGCCATGCGCCTCAACATCCCCGCCATCTTCGTTTCCGGCGGCCCGATGGAAGCAGGCCACGTGACCACGAAGGACGGCAAGGACCGCGCCCTCGACCTGATCGACGCGATGATCGATTCCGCCGACGACTCCGTCTCCGACGAAGAAGTCGCCGCCATCGAAGCGAACTCCTGCCCCACTTGCGGTTCCTGCTCCGGCATGTTCACTGCAAACTCCATGAACTCCCTCACGGAAGCCCTCGGCCTTTCTCTGCCGGGCAACGGCTCCATCGTCGCGACCCACTCCGAACGCAAGAAGCTGTTCGAAGCCGCCGGCAAGCGCATCGTGGAACTTTGCCACAAGTATTACGACGAAGGCGACGAAAGCATCCTCCCGCGTAGCATCGCTACCATGGACGCCTTCGAAAACGCCATGCGCCTCGACATCGCCATGGGCGGTTCCTCCAACACGGTGCTCCACTTGCTCGCCGTCGCCCAGGAAGCCGGCGTCAACTTCACCATGAAGGACATCAACCGTCTTTCCCTCAACACGCCCTGCATCTGCAAGGTGGCCCCGACCGTCCACAACATCCATGTGGAAAACGTGAACCGCGCCGGTGGCATCATGGGCATTCTCGGAGAACTCGACCGCATGGGTCTCATCCACAAGAATGCAAAGACTGTTCACGCCAACACCATGGGTGAAGCCCTCGAAGCAAACGACATCATGCGCGGACACGCCACCGAAGAAGTGAAGAAGCGCTACCTTGCAGGCCCCGGCCGCAAGTACAATATCGTAGCCTTCAGCCAGAGCACCTACTACGATTCCCTGGACACCGACCGCGCTACTGGCGCCATCCGCGACGGCGCACACGCCTACACCAAGGACGGCGGTCTCGCTGTTCTTTACGGTAACTTGGCTCAGGACGGCTGCATCGTGAAAACCGCAGGCGTCGACGAATCCATCTGGAAGTTCACAGGCCCAGCCATCGTGTTTGAATCTCAGGAAGACGCCGTGAACGGCATTCTCGGCAACAAGGTGAAGGCCGGCGACGTTGTCGTCATCCGCTACGAAGGCCCGAAGGGCGGCCCAGGCATGCAGGAAATGCTCTACCCGACCAGCTACCTCAAGAGCCGTCACCTCGGTAAGAGTTGCGCACTCCTCACCGACGGTCGTTTCTCCGGCGGTACGAGCGGCCTTTCCATCGGCCATGCTTCTCCGGAAGCCGCCAACAAGGGTAACATCGGCCTCGTGGAAACTGGCGACGTCATCGAAATCGACATTCCGAACCGCACCATCAACGTGCAGCTCACCGACGACGAACTCGCCGCACGCCGCAAGGCCATGGAAGCTCGTGGCGAAAAAGCATGGCTTCCGCAGAACAGAGACAGAGTCGTATCCAAGGCACTTCGCGCCTATGCAGCTATGGCTACATCTGCAGATAAGGGAGCAGTAAGAGATCTGTCTCTGATTGGCCTTAAATAGCCTTGCGCTAACGTTCTCAATGTGAGCTAAAAAACGACCGGTATTAACCGGTCGTTTTTGCGAGAGCGAGGACCAATCGTAGGTTCTCTTTTGCTATAGGGCCGAGCGGTCTTTGTGAGTCGAAGGCGAGAGGCGACGAGGCATCGCAATTTATGTTTGCAGTCGAGTCGCCGGTCTCTAATGGCGCCGTTCACGACTTGAGCCTCATAGGCGTAAAGTAATCGCAGTCCACATCAACTGTCGAACACATTCTCTACATAAACCCCGACGATTCCGTCGGGGTTTTGCTTTACCGCGTGAGCCGTAGGCGACCCGTATTGACGAGTCGTTGAAGGCGAGAGGCGACGAGGCATCGCAATTTATGTTTGCTGTCGAGTCGCCGGTCTGTAACGCGGGAACTTAAACGCGTGGCGGTTAAAGCTCACCGTCAGCACATACAGTTTGTCACTATGGTTCGCCATGAACGACGAAACAACATACGAACGCAGGTCCGACAACTTTTGTTCCAAGTCCGTCATGTCGATGATGATTCCGTTGTCCTTGTAAAACACGATTACATCATCATCATCGACGCAAAAAGAAAATTCCGCAATCACCTTGCGCGGGGCATTCAGCGAAGCGCAGAGCATTCCAAGTTCCTCGACCAAAAGCAAAATTTTGTACCTAGAACTATCGCAAACCTTCATCTTTTGGCAAACCACATCCGTACGGTTTCGAAGCGCGACAATATTTTCTTCCGTCAACTCGATACTCTTTACAAAGAACTTTCGAATCTCCTCGCGAGTCAAAAGCAGCGGGAATCTTTTCAATCCGAACAGGCATCCAAAAACGACCAGGCCTACAACAAAAGAGATATACGAAGAAAACACGACAGACAACCACACGGCCTTCATGCCGCCAATAGAGTGAGCCGGCGAAAGCAGGGCGATAGGGACAACAAAGAATATAAGCGAAATGAGAAAAATCGAGAAAGCAGGCTTTTCATGCAAATAGTAACTGGCATAGACCTTTATAAAAGCAAGTCCAAATACGCCGAAACTAACGCAACGCACGGCATTGACAGCCTCGTCGAATAGTTCGCGAGTCTGGATATGGAAAAGTCCGACAAACCATGGAGCCAGGAAAAAGAACAGGAAAAATACAACAAGGGACTCCCTCAGCAAAGTGACATTGACAAAATGCATCATATCGCGCACAGCCTTTCCATTCTTTTCTGCGCGGTACACATTCAAGACAGGTTCCGTCGCCTGCCACACCCCGCCAAACACGATCGAAAGTTCAATCATGTCGAGCACCACCGAAAGCACCACCAAAGAATCGCTGCCGTAATGTACGGCAAAGAATCGGTTCATTATGAAAAAAAGCAACGTCAAAAAAAGGAACTCGCTCGACTCGACGGCACTATAGCGCAACACCTTGAACGTGTAAGCCCACTTGAAGTGAAAATTCAATCGCAGGGAACAGTTCTTTCTGAAAAAATGCGGCAGCAGCACGAGCATAGAAAGAACAAGTGATACAACGGTTCCAAGCACAATTCCCGCGAATCCCAACCTTCCGCAGAAAATTATGGAAAGCACAACATTTCCGGCAAAGAGCGTGAAATAGCCCAGCAGCGAAAACAGACGTTCGCCATCCACGTAGACCATCTCTTGCCAAACCGTATAAACAGGAATCACAAGGACAAGCAACGGCATGAACTTGACAAACTCAAGGGCCAGGGGCCGCAATTCCGCATTGAAGACAAGCTTATCGACAATCCAGTCGCTCGAGGCGCCCAAAGCCATGCACAGAATTCCCCCAGCAATCAGCGAAAGCGAAAGGCCAAGCCCCATAAACGAGGATGCCTTCCTTTTTCTCATTTCGCCAATATAAATGGAAAAACAAACGGCGCACCCGACAGAAATGCAAGTGCTTATAAAAAAAACGAAAGAAAAGAACGGCGAGAATAAAGAAATGACCGCCAAGGCTCGTTCGCCCAGCAGCCATCCTGTCAAAACCTTGTCAATCAGTAAAGTTGCAAATTGGGCGAACACAGAAACGGTCGCCAAAAAAAGCATGGACCGAAACTTGCGTCCGCCAAAACTACAACTGGAAAACATTAAGCAAGTGTAAGAATGTCAGAAAAACCGGTAACTTCGAAAATTTCCTTGATTTCTGCACAAACGTTCTTGATGACCATCTTGCCTTGTTTGTTCATGATTTTCTGAGCGGTCAGCAACACACGCAAGCCCGCAGAAGAAATATACAAAAGCTTGGCAAAGTCGAAGTACAACTCGGTCACACCATCCAGTTTACCCTGGATTTCAGCTTCAAGTTGAGGTGCGGTCATTGTATCAAGACGCCCCTCAAGAGAAAATGTCGCAATAGAGTTTTCTACAGTCTTTTCAATTTGCATATAAACCTCCACAAAAATTATAGCAATTTTTTTTGTCAAGCAAGTTTTTTCACGATTTTAAGCACATTTTTGTTGCCGTCACGCTTGTATTCCACGTCATCCATCGTCTTTTTCACAAGGAAAATACCGAGGCCGCCAATTTCACGCTGTTCAGCCGAAAGCGATGTATCGGGATCGTCTTTTTGCAGCGGGTCGTAAGCGACGCCTTCATCGATGAAAGTGAGCGAAGCGGTCAACACGTCCTGATTCACTTCAAGCACAAGTGTCATTTTCGACGATCCGGAGTAGTGAATCACATTGCTGAAGAGTTCGTCAATCGCAACGTTTATCTGCATTTGCGCCTTGACGGACGGTTCGAACGGAGAAAGCGAGGACTCCACAAAAGTCGTCAAGGCCTCGATGTTTTCAATTTTCGAATCCACCGTTATTTCTTTTTTGAAATTTTGCATACTAGATTCCTTTTCCTCTTTTAGACCAAAATATTTCATAGACAACATGGTGATATCGTCAAACTGGGGAGCCCCATCGGCAAACTCGTCTATTTTCGCCTTAACGAACGAGCAAACTTCGTTAACGGGTTTGTCCTTCACTTCGGCAAGGCAATCCAGCAAGCGCCTATCGCCGAAAAGTTTCTCGTTGCGATCGTTGGCTTCGGTAACGCCATCGGTATACAAGAACAACAAATCGCCCGGCGCCAAGTCCGCAGTTTGGATTTTGTACTTGTACCCGGGCATTCCTGCCAGCACCAATCCGGACTTGCTTTTCAAGAATTCCGCAGAACCGTTGGAATGGAGAACCACAGGAGGATTATGACCCGCGCTGCAAAATTCAATATGCCCAGAACGCAAGTCCAGTATTCCCATCCAGACAGTCACGAACATGTTGGACTCGTTCTTGCGACAGAAACGCTTGTTGGTTTCGTCGAACACTTCGTTGATCGGATGCTTCGCCAAGGCGAGGCTCTTGATTTGCGTCCTGACGGCCATCATGAACAGAGCCGCAGGGACTCCCTTGCCCGAAACATCGGCAATCTGCAAAACCACATGGTCCTTGTCCAAGGGGAAAAAGTCATAGAAATCGCCACCGACTTCACGAGCCGGCTCCAGGAGCGCAGAAATTTTCAAGCGCGAATCGCAAACGTTTTCTTCATCTTCGTCCTTCGGAAGAATTCCCAACTGAATATTGCGAGCCACGTTCAGTTCGCTTTCCATCCGCAAATTCTTGTCGGTTTCGTCCTTCAGATTCTCGATGTACTCCACCAGGGAATCGCGCATCCTGTTGAAAGCCTTGGCAAACTGCGCCACTTCGTCCTTTCCGCGAACCACGGGAATTTTCACGTCAAAATTGCCCTTGCCGAGAACATGCGCCACCTTCGACATTTTGTTGAGCGGATATGCAACACGGATAGACACCAGAAGCACAAGAACAAGCATGAACACATAACCAAGCAGAATCATGAGTCCAAAATCGCGAGCCATCGTCTTCTGCCGTTCAAAGAACTGGTCAGACGGCCACACAATGCCAAAGATCCATCCATCGACAATCATGCTCGAGTAGTAGATGCAGACTTTCTTGCCGTCCATGGGCGCACCGATTACAACGCCGCTATTGTTGTGCCTGATTGTCGTTATGACGTCGGAGATATTGTCGTCGTATTTTTTCGCAAGCGACTCCAGGGACTCCCTGTACACCCACTCCTTGTTCGGGTGCGATACTATTGTATGGTTGGCGGAAACTATGAATGGATATCCCCCATTTTCAACTTTGATCGAGGCCACGGCCTCTTGCAAGAAGGCAAGCGAGATGTCCACGCAAATGACGCCACCAAAGATTTTCTTTCCGTCATTCTCTATAAAGTACGGAATGGTATAAATGGCAATGGGTTCTTTGACGAAGTCGCCCACGAAAGGATCCTGCCACTGCGCCTTGCCGGATTCCTTCACACTGGTATACCAGATTTTATCCTTGTAGTCCCAACCATCGAGAATCTTGATTTCACCATCCTCGTACTTGGCCAACCGCATGTACTCGCCGCCATAGACATCGGGATTCGTGGCAAGCACGAGAGATATCGCCTCGGGAACCTTTTCCCGGGCAGCAGCCAAAAGACGTGCAAGCGTCTCCGGGAACTTATCCTGATCGGGACGTTCCGCGCCAAGTTGCGCCAGGACATTCTGACCAATCATTTCGGCCTCCGAGAAAATCCCGTTTATCACGGAAACGTTCTTCTCGTTAATCTGAGAACCGCGTTCCGTCAAAATCGTGGTTATGCGTGAACCCACGTTATGGACGGACACCCCAAAAATAACACCGAACACGATTGTAAAGCCAATCAAGATGATTAGGCATTGTTTAAAAACTAGACTGTGCAGGCCGTACTTCATCTATTTCTTTTCACCTCATAAAGCTTTTTGTCGGCACGCGAGAAAAAATCCGGAATGGATTCCGTCCCATTGATATTATCCACAAAACCGATGTCCACCTTAAGATTGTAAGGCAAGCCCATAGATTTTTTTTCAAGAGTGCTATGGATGCTTTCACAAAGTTCATTGGCCGCGGCATCATCGCTCAATTCCGCGACGATATTGAATTCATCGCCACCAAAGCGCGCCATGAAATGGCCTCGTGGACCACAAACCGACTTGAGCACAGACGCAATAATGCAAAGAGCATTGTCACCCTCGGTATGGCCGAAAGTATCGTTGATTCGTTTGAACTTGTTCAAGTCCAGGACAAAAAGATACAAGCGTTTACTCGGCGTTAACCGTTCCATTTTCGAAGCCAGGAAATGGTTCAGCTGATTGCGATTGTTCAACCGCGTCAAGGGATCTACTGAAATCAGGTAGGACTGGGAAATTATAAAAGCGAAAAAGCCCGATAAAGTAAAGCCGGCCGAGCAAAGAGGGAGTTCGTCGTCAAAGACAATCTGCAAAACGATTGCCACAACCGAGAAAAGGCCATACGAGGCCATCGACCAGTACATACTGCGGTCGGCATAGAATCGCACCGACAGCGCCCTACGGATAGAGACAAACATGCATGCAAATATGTAGAAGAAGCATATCGGCACATACAGTACATAATACAGAATTCCGCGATGATACCAGTTGAAATCGTCAATTTCAAAAATCCACCCATTCCACACAGAAAGCACGCTCAAAACAACAGCCACTCCCATGGGAATCGCATAGAGCGCCAGTTGTTTCTTGTCGTTCCAGAACGGGAGTTGCATGACATAGCCCGTGTACCAAAGCCAGTAGAACCCTAGCAGAACGGTCACCACAAAGTAACCCGCGTTCCCAACGACGTTGCACTCGATGTCGAAAGCGAATCGACGGCCTTCGATAATCATGGTCAGGAAATCGAGTCCCGTCGAAAGAATCGCAAGGCAAAGAAGCGAACCAAAAAGTTTTTGGAACTGCATACGGTAAACACCGTACTTCACCTTGAACAGCATCAACACCTGGATTGCCACGCAAAAGAAGAGTATTTCGAATGAAATGAAATCCTTCATACATCACCTCGATACAATCTTTTGCTTTTTCGCCTTGTACAGTTCCATATCGGCCCTGTTGAACAAGTCGGGAATGTTGTTGTCTGACGGCATCCTTTCGGCACAGCCGATACTCACGGACACGTCGAAAGGCAGATCCTGCGTTTTTTGTTCCAGGACCCTATTGAATTGCGATTTGAGTTCATAGATTTCCACGAGGTCGGCCAATTCGGCGACCGCCACGAATTCATCTCCGCCGAATCTTGAAATAAAATGCCCTTTTGGCCCGAATACCGACTTAAGCGTCTCGGAAACGGCAAGCAAGGCGCGGTCCCCTTCTATGTGGCCGAACCTGTCGTTAACGAGTTTGAAAAAATCCAGGTCCATCACGAACACCACCAACTTCTTGGTCGAACTCGGGGATTTCAGTTTAGCATCCAGAAAACGATTCAGTTGAACTCTATTGTTCAATCGCGTCAGCGGGTCGACGGAAATCAAGTGTTCCTGGTTTTCTATAAACATGACCACAAGCCCGAAAGTGACGCATACACAAAAAATCGAAGTCCCCGGAATAAGGTTCTGCAAAATTTCACCAATCAGGGGAATCAACCCCAAAAAGGACAACGCAAGAAGTTTGTTCTTCTTGGGGTAATTCTTCTTGGATACGGAATGCAAAAGGCCAAAGAAAAACGGCAGAAAAAGATACAGGGACGCCAGGAAATTCTGCAGCCACAGGAACGGACCCCTATGGTAATTATTTTCATAATCCACCCAGAACACGGACCCCGTCCAAATGGACGTCACGTTCAAAACAATGACAAGGACCATCGGAAGCGCAATCAGCAACTTTTCAAACTTGTTGTGGATGGTGTAATCGTCAACGAACATGCCATAGCGAAGCCAGCAGTAGCCGAGAACGACAGCCTGGATAAAGTACGCCGCGTTGACAAGGGTGTTCGCAAGACTAGCCCACCAAAACTGCAGACCGTTGCAAATGCACCACAGGACATCCCAAAAGAACAACAAAAGCGCATTTAAACACAGAAGCGTAAAAAAACGTTGTTCCGCCTCGCGAACCACGCCACGGCAAACGACAAAAACCAGCATTCCCAAAATGCATATACACAAGACGTTTATCTCGATGTACAAGCTGCTGACCATCGTTTTCTCCAGAACAGTTACAATCCTTAAGAAAAATACATAAAACCATGTCAAATTATAACTTAGAGGGCTACTAAACTGTAATATTTCAAAAAAATAGTGAATAACCTTCCGACACAGGCGTCCAAGCACCTTCTGCACCGACAAAATAATATTTACACACTTCAAAAATTATGCGTTTAAAAACTTTTAATAAAAACACATTAAACACCAGTTTTCCTTTTCAAAAAAAACGGTACATTTTCACTCATTTTGCAGAAATTTAAAAACATTCAAACATAAAAGTACTAAAAATCTTCTTCAACACTGTTTAAGAAAAATTTTAAAATAATAATTTTATTCCAACAACAAACCGAGGTATAAAGTGAAAATTCTTACACAATCATTAGTGATCGCGTCGGCGATCCTGATTTTTTCCGCATGCGGCGAAGACGGCAACTCCATCGCCAATCAGGATGTTAGCGAGCAACAAGGCCCCTTCGATCAGCAGGACTCCACCATCCAACAAGGGGCCGCCGAGCAAACAGGGGTCAGCAGCGAAAACGAAGAAAATGTCCCTGCAAGCGGTTTTGACTCCGTTCAAAGCAGTTCCTCGACCATCGCCCATCACTCCAGCATGGCTCTTTCCAGCACCGTTTTTTCCAGATCGTCCAGCAGTACGAATTCCGCCATCGTCGTTCCAGCCGAAGACGATGACGGCGACATCGAAGACGCGAAAAGCCTGGACGGCACGGAAATCCTGTTGACATTCAGCGGTTCAAACGTCACCCTGCAGAACGACAACGGATGCGTCAAGGACGAAGCAAGCGCGGTGACCATCACCTGTTCGGGCGACTACTACCTTACCGGCAGCGCAAGCAACAAGCCTGTCCATGTGAATGTGGCAAGCGCCGAGGATTTAGGGAACGTGGGCCTGTATCTTTACAATGTGACCTTAAAGCATTCCTCCGAGGCCCCCATTTTCGTGCAGAACGCCGAAAAGACGGTCATCCACATCGTCAAGGGGACAACGAACCTTGTCGAAGACGGTAGCACCCGCACAGGCCCAGTCAACTACACGACCGTCAAAGGCTCCAAGAGCGACACAACCAACGCGGCCATTTACTCCAAGGACGACCTGAACATCAAAGGCGCAGGCACCCTTACCGTCAAGGGCAACTTCAACAACGGCATCCACACAAGTAACGACCTCAAGGTGAAAAACGGAAACATATCCGTCACCGCCAAGAACAACGGTCTCAAGGGGAAAGGCTCCGTCCAGATCTCCGGCGGCACCCTGGACATCGTCACCACATCGGGCGATGGCATCAAAAGCGACGAAGGCGAAGACGACTCCACCACCGTCGAAGGGAAGGGCATCGTGAGCATCTCCGGCGGCAGCGTAAGCATCCAGAGCGGCGACGACGGCATTCAGGGATTCAACGCCGTGGTCATCAGCGACACAAGCGCCGCCAGCACCGTCAAGATTACCGCAACAAACAAGGGCGTCAAAAGCGACAACAACATCTACATCAACGGAGGCTCCGTCGACGTAACATCTTCCAAGGACGACGGGATTCACGGCGGCACGAACATCTACATGAACGCAGGGCGCATAACAGTCAGCGCAGCCGACGACGGCATACACGCCGACTCCACCCTCAGACTTTCGGGAAGTTCCGTGAACATCGTAAAGGCCGTCGAGGGCATGGAAGCGTTCTACATCCGCGCCGAAGGTGGCATCACATCCACCTACGCTACCGACGACGCCTGGAACGCGGCCGGCGGGACAAGCGGAAACACAAGCACCGGCGGCAACTTCGGCCGTGGCGGAATGGGCGGCATGAGTTCTTCCAAGGGCTACATTTTCATCACTGGCGGCTACCACTATCTGGCCGCATCGGGCAACGACATCGATGTCCTTGACGCGAACGGCACCGCGAGCCAGTCCGGCGGAGTCGTCATCCTCGAGATTCCGAACAGCAGCGCAGGCGGAATGGGAGGAATGGGAGGAATGGGCGGAATGGGCGGAAACTCAAGCGGTTGCTCTACCAACAGTTCTGGCGGCCTTATCGACACCGATGCGGGATTCACGATTACCGGCGGCGTACTGCTCGGATTCGGAAACCAGACAGAAGAATACCCCCAGTGTTCCGCCACCAGTTACACGAGTAGCGAGTATTACGGTTCCGCCAATGCAGCATTCAAGCCGTCTTCTTCCGGAAGCAGAATCATCTACGGCGGCGACGTCAAGTCCGTATCAGCCGTCGACGTATCCGCCATGCAAAAAGTGGAATTCATGAACGGAATGTTCTTTTACTACAAATAAGCAAACTCATCCCCTCCACCCAAAGCCTCCCGTGAATGCGGGAGGCTTTTCTCGCAAAAACGCGCTTTTTTCAAAAAAATTTGCCCTGGTTTCTTGTGTAAACGGAACATTCATCGCAACAGAGGCGGTTTCCTCTTTTTTTCTCTAGATTATCGTCAGGTTAGGTTTTAACCCATTGGTATGGAGAATAATATGAAAAAAATTACCTTTATTCCGCTGACACTCGCGGCAGCCGTCTGCGTGTGCGCAGCAATCACGCCCACTCGCGTGGGACCCGTCAGCCAGTACGGCCAACTCATGGCCGGCAAGAACAGCCAAGGCAAGGGCCGTATCTACGGAAGTTGCGAAGGCATCAAGGACGGTTCCGAAGTCCAGGTCAAGGGCATGAGCCTTTATTGGTCCCTGACGGACGAAGCGCTTGAATTCTGGAGCGACGAAGGCATCACCTCCATGGTGAACGACATGAAAATCCAGATTGTCCGCGCCTCCATGGCAACTGGCGACGAAGACTGGACCAAGGGCAAGTACATCGGATACCAGATCCAGCCCGACGTGCAGACAGGATTCGTGAAGACTGCCGTCGAAGCGGCCATCAAGAACGACATTTACGTGATTATCGACTGGCATTCCCATGTGGCAACCACCCAAACCGACAACGCGGTCAAGTTCTTTACCGAAATGGCCAAGGAATACGGCCAATACGACCACGTGATTTTCGAAGTGTTCAACGAACCCCAAAAAATCAAGTGGGATGAAGTCAAGAACTACGCCAACAAGGTCATCGCAGCCATCCGCCAGTATTCCGACAACCTGATTCTCGTCGGAAACCCCGAATGGGACCAGAACCCGCAACAGGCCATCGGAAACGAAGTCAGCGACCCAAAGAAGAACACAGCCTACACACTCCACTACTACGCCGCATCCCACAAGGCGACCGGCGATTATGACTGGGGCCCGGGCGAAGGCACTCGCGGACAGCAGGCCATTGACGCCGGCCTCTCTGTTTTCGTAAGCGAATGGGGAACCGGCAAAGCCGACGGAAAGGGCGATGTTTCGCCGAACAACGACGCCTGGCAGAATTACATGGACAAGAACAAACTTTCGTGGGCAAACTGGTCGGCCTCAAAAATCAACGAAGGCACGGCAGCCTTCACCGGTGATGCAACAAAAACGAGCCTCAAGTATTCCAATTCCGGAACAACGGTCAAGGGCTACCTGGACAAGAACCCGACCACCTACACGGCATGTCCCACCAACGCCCCCGTGCAGCCGGTAAGTTCCTCCAGCATCGGTCAAGCCATTGGCGACTTCGCCTTCCAGGAATTCTTCAATGTGCGCCTGTACGGCAAGACTCTGCAAATTTCCTCCACCGCAAGCGGCAACACCACAATCGAAATTTTCGACGTCCTGGGCCACAGCAAACTGTCACAGGAAACCACACTTTCCAGCGGGACGAGCACCATAGACCTGCAAAAACTTGACGCAGGCACCTACCTGGCTCGAATCCGCCAAGGTGGGAAAGTTGCGCAAACCCGCTTCCGCATCCAGTAAATTTCACATTAGAGAGAAAAGTCCCGGTGGCCTCGGCCATCGGGATTTTTTCGTATTCGAATCAAGAATCTACAGAGGCCTAGAACAGGAACCCTCCGAACTTCACAATCACGCCTGCAAACACGACGCTCACCATGGTCATGAGCTTGATGAGGATGTTTAACGACGGGCCTGCGGTATCCTTGAACGGATCGCCCACGGTATCGCCCACCACGCCAGCCTTGTGGGCCTCGGAGTGCTTACCGCCGTAGTTGCCCTTTTCAATGAACTTCTTCGCATTATCCCAGGCGCCACCAGCATTGTTCAGCATGGTCGCCAAGGCGAATCCGCAAGCAAGTCCACCCGTCAAAAGGCCAAATACACCGGCAACACCCATCAAAAGGCCGACTACGACAGGTACCACCACAGCCAAGAGCGAAGGAATCACCATTTCGCGCTGGGCGCCAGTAGTGGAAATATCCACACAACGGCCATAGTCCGGTGTGCCGGTGCCTTCCATGATTCCCGGAATCTCGTGGAACTGCCTACGCACCTCCTCCACCATGGCTGCTGCCGCACGGCCCACCGCCTTGATGGTAAGGGCGCAGAACACGAAAGACATCATGGCACCAATGAACAGGCCTCCCAAAAGCATGGGGTTCATCAAGTTCAAGTTGTAAACCTGCATGAAGTCGGCAATGCCCGCCTTCGAAGCGACAATGCCCACCAAGTCACCATTTTCACCTATGGCGCGGGCGCCATCCGCAAGAAGTTTGGCACCGGGGATATTCGCCACCGCACCGGCCAAGTCGCCAGCCTGGTTCACGAAAGCCACCTTGCCCGCCTGGTAAACGCCGTTAGCGCCATCGGCAAGTCGGCCGAGCCAGATCTTGATTTCTTCAACATAAGAAGCAAGGAGTGCCATGGCCGTAAGTGCCGCAGAGCCAATGGCAAAGCCCTTGCCCGTCGCGGCAGTGGTATTCCCCAGCATGTCAAGTTCGTCGGTACGGGCGCGGACGCTCGCATCGAGGCCAGCCATTTCGGCGTTACCACCGGCATTGTCCGCAATGGGGCCGAACGCATCGGTCGCAAGCGTAATGCCCAAGGTCGAGAGCATGCCAACAGCGGCAAAGCCGACACCGTAAAGGCCCATGGACATGTCGCTAAATCCGCCAGCGCAGCCAAACGCGGCAACAATGCCTGCAACAATCGTCACTACCGGAAGACCCGTCGAGAACATGCCCACCGAAATACCATCGATAATCGTCGTTGCTGCCCCGAGCCTAGCCTGCCCAGCAATACCCTTCGTGGGCTTGTAGGCATCGGAAGTGTAGTATTCCGTAAACTGGCCTATGAGAACGCCGGCAATCAATCCCGAAAGCACGGAACCGAAAATGCCCATCGAAATAAAGCCCACCTTCACAAGCACAAAGAGAGCAATCAAGATAAGCACCGACGATCCAAGAGTTCCCGTAAGCAGCGAACGCAACAGGGACTTGGTATCGGCATCTTCCTTCGTGCGCACCATGTAAATGCCTACCAGCGAAAGCACAATGCCAATGGCCGCCACCACCATCGGAGAAATCACGTACGTGATGCCTCCCGGAAGTGCGGCACCCAGCGCAGCCGTCGCCAAAATAGAACCGCAGTACGATTCATAGAGGTCCGCGCCCATGCCGGCGACATCACCCACGTTGTCACCCACGTTATCGGCAATGGTTGCCGGATTACGCGGGTCGTCTTCGGGGATTCCGGCCTCCACTTTGCCCACGAGGTCGGCACCCACATCGGCAGCCTTCGTATATATGCCGCCTCCCACACGGGCAAACAGGGCCTGCAGCGAGGCGCCCATGCCAAAGGTAAGCATAGTCGTTGTTATTTCGACCATCTTGCTGTGCGCCCAGGCGTCATTCTGCACAAGGGCGTCGGTCCAGCCGCCAAGCGCAAGTTTATTCGCTATGTCGGCGCCAAAGCCCCATACGTTGTTGTCGTAAATATAGTTGAGCAAAAAGAACCATGCCGAAATGTCGACAAGTCCAAAGCCCACCACCACAAGGCCCATCACGGCACCGCTGCGGAACGCAATCACGAGTCCGCGATTGAGACTGCTGATAGCGCCGTTCGCCGTACGCGAACTCGCGAATGTCGCAGTCTTCATGCCCAGGAATCCGCACAGGCCGCTAAAGAAACCGCCCGTCAAGAACGCAATAGGCACGAACGGATTCTGGATTTTCAGTATCGCCAGCACGACGAACACCACGAACAACACGGCAAACACAATGGAAACCGTCCTGTACTGACGTTTCAGGTAGGCGAAGGCGCCAACTCGCACAAAATGCGCAATGGCCTTCATTTTATTGTTACCGTCCGGCTGACGTTTCATAGCCCTATAAAAATGTAGGGCCATAAGAAGAGCCACGATGGCTGCAACAGGAACAACAATCCAATACATTGGAATGGTAGTCATAGACGCCTCGATTTTTAGGGGTACTGTGTATTAATTTATCTTGTTTTTTCGCAAAAGCGAAAAAAAATTCTTTTTAGACACTG
Organism: Fibrobacter sp.; assembly: GCA_045598645.1. Lineage (GTDB taxonomy): Bacteria > Fibrobacterota > Fibrobacteria > Fibrobacterales > Fibrobacteraceae > Fibrobacter. Next base: position 22,390 of record JAZLMK010000003.1, on the reverse strand, counting down.
ATACAAGTATTATTCCAACTTGGAGCAATAGTGACGAACGTTACAGTTCCTTGTGGCGTCGCATGGCCCTGATGTTCTTGGGCAGCATTTCCTTGTGCCAGCGCATCCATTCGTCAAAAAAGATATACCGGCGTTCCCTCTGGCGAAATACGCGACCGTGCACTATTCGGCGACCATTGCGTTCTTCGACAGGAATCACGATATGCAGGCATTCATGATACACGACTCCAGCCACGGCGAACTTGGGGCAATTGGCGGCATCGTAACCGCGGCTGATGCTTATCAGGTGAAAATCTTCGCCCGTTACAGGATCCTTCCGAATCGAATGGAAACTGAGGCCACCAACACGGTTGCTCCAAGTGATGCGGCAATTGAGCGTCCCCTCGAAATAGGTTTCGTTCACTGCCGCCAAAATATCATCGAGGTCGTGGTATTTTCCCTTGGGCCTGATGGGCGGAAGACGGCTGCTGCCTTCGAGAGGAGCCTCGCCACGGTCAACGCGCACCTGGTCTACCACAGCCCAGAATCGAGTCACCAGGTCCTTGATGATTTCCTTGTTCTTCTGCGTTTTGCGCCTAACGGCGTGCTCGGCCCATTCCGCAGCCAACTCTCGCGCAGTGGCAAACTCAGGATCTCGCATGTACCCGGGCAAAGTCACTTCGGGATGGCCAAACAAGACTCCGCCCTTGCAGCGGATGCTTCTTTTCAAGAGCGGATTGTACTTGAAGTTGACAAGGCCATTGGCAGAACAGTCCGGCGACGCCGCGTTGACTGCGGGCACCTTGGGCGATTCGGGATAATTTCCAAAAAGATCCAATTGACCGAAGAAGTCCAACGATTCGTCAAGCATCGCTTAGCACACCCTCGTAGCCGTTCACAGCCAGGAGACCGCCAAAGAAACTTTCCGGCAAGTCCAGCATGTCGTAATGCTCCGTAATGCCGTACAGGGCTTCCTCGATATTATCGGGCATGTACACAATGTAACTGTCGTTTTTGTCGGTCTGTAAAAATTCGGGCTTGCAGAACTGGGGATCGGTTTCGCTGAAATACATTCGGCAGGAAACCGGTCTGAAGGGATACACTTGGCAATCACCCACCTTGTCCGAAAAGGGGCAACTCCACCATTTGGCAAAGTAGTCGTGGAGAGCGAGGTCTTCGGCTTCGTCCTCGTTCGAAACGCTTTCGAAACGGGTGTTGTAAAGTGACTCGAACATGGATGTTCGCATCTGGCAGGCTTCCACTACCGACAGAAGATTGTCCGTCTTTCGCAATTCGCTGTAAAGATAGAGCAGTTCAAAGGGCTCCACCGACATGGGGTAATGGTGGCAGCAGTTTCCGCAGGCCGGCCTGCACTGAATGGGCCTGGGCTGTTGCGGAAGTACCGCCTCGAGATACTGGGCGTAAGCCTTGTGGTAGGCCTTGGTAAATTCGCAAATTAGAGGAAGTTGCTCCACAAGGTTATCGGCGCCAATGGCGCATTCACGGCCAAGACGCTCCGCAAGAGCGTCCAGGCGGTCGCGTTCAGCCTTCAAGAGAGCGGCGAGTTTCATCTCGGCTACTTTGTAGGCCTTTGTTGGCAAATAATCCTTGTACATTTCCATCCAAACCAAATATAAATACAAAAATGTTCCTAAAAAAGCCAAAAAAAATCCCATTTCCCCAAAAAAACTTACAAGAATGCTATCTTTTTGCAAAGCTTATCTATCGTGGAAAAATTATGAAGTTGAAAAAACACCTTTGGCAGATAGCAACAGTACTGGCAATCGGCACGGCCGGCTGCAACTTGTTCAACCCTACCGAATCCGTCGACATCAAGTCAAGCGATGCAGCGGCCCTCACCTACGAAGGCTACCTGCACTACCAGAAAGCAGAATATTCCGTAGCCCGCGAATACTTCGACAAGGCTATCAACGCCGACATGGCCTATTCCGAAGCATGGTACGGCAAGGCCAAGGCAGTCCTCAATATGCAACCCGGCCTGAACGTGTTCCAACTCGTTTCTTACGCCAACAGTTCCAATGCAAATGTCGCCAGCGGCTTTTTGACAATGCCCGAAGAGCAGGCGACACTCATCAAGAACGGAATTGACTCGGTAATGCTCGTCCTCGACCAGTTCATCAACCTCGACACCAACGGCTACACCGACGGCAAAGTTCGCTTTTCGAACTTTTCCGACAGTTACTCCATTCTTCGCCTGACCAAGGTGGCCATCGGACTCCGCTCCACCCAGTCCAACCTGAATTCCATTTTCTCCATCGACTCCTCCACCGGTATGCACTTTGACCTGAGCAACCTGGGTTCTTCCTCCCAGGAAGCCATGGAAGCCATGGAGGACTTCGCCGCAGCAGCCGAGGCCCTCAAGGCAAATCCGGCCGCTGGCGCAACCATTATCAAGGGTTACATGCCGGACACCACGGGCGAATGGTTTACCGACAAGGCCTACAACGACCTTACGGTAGGCATCGCCAATTTCGTGATTTCTTCCAACAACCGCTTGAAGGAAACCGATGCTTCGCGCCTGGACGTGTTCCACAATTACGGCGACCTTATCGACACCGATGGTGACGGATGCGTCGACGAAGAAGTCGCCGACGGATTCGACAACGACGGCGACGGCGAAATTGACGAGGACCCGCGCAACTCGAACGTCATCGAATACGAAATGGACTTCACCAAGTACGACATCTCCAAACTCCCTGTCAGACGCCTCAAGATTATCGAATCCTACAATTATGTCGATATCGACATGGACGGCAGTTTCGCCGAAGACGACATGGAAGAGTGGGAATACAAAGTTTCGGATCCGAAGCAACGCAAAAACAACGGCGACCACCTCCTCAAGTTCGCCTTCAAGGCAAACTTCTACAGCGAATACTTTGAAAATCTCAGCCCCGAGGAACGCATCTTCGTAAAGGAGCAAATCCGCCACGATACCGACATCAACAACATCAAGTACAATTTGCAGGACCGCAAGAACATGATCGGAGGCTGTTGGAACAACTACAACCAGGCAAGGTTCGTGCAATGGTTTGAAGGGAGGAACGCGCAATGAGGAAATCCCTAGCCATCGCATTCGCGCTCAGTTTTGCCGCACTTAGTTTCGCAGCGAAAGCCCCGACGCACCATTCCCTCCGTGCCGAAGCCATGGGTAACGCACACGTGGCCGTGGTGGACGACAAGGAAGCCATCTACTACAACTACGCTGGTCTTACCCAGATCAACCGCCTGGGCAACTACGAAAAGCGTCCTGAGCAGGGCTACTACCCCCGCAACTTCATTGGCGACATGCGCCTGAACCTCGGCGGAGCGGGCCCCTTCGAAACCTACTTTTCCACATTCAACGACGTAAAGAACCTGCAGGCCCTTTACCAGCGCGCTTCCACAGCAGCCCTGGCCTACGGCCTCAGCAGCACGAACGTATTGCTGGACTCCCTTTCGGCACATCCGGAACTGATTCACATTCTCAACAAGTACGACCACAAGCACTTGGACATGCGCATCAAGATGGACGCCGAAATGGCATTCCATAACTTTGGCGGCGCCGTGTGGGTAGACGGAAGCATAGCCCCTTATCTGGACGGCGGTCTCATTCTCCCCTACATGACCATCGACACGTTCTATGTCGATGGCGTCGCACAGGCTGGTATCGCCTACGAATTTGCAAACAAACTATCGGTCGGTATCGGCGGTAAAATTGCAAAGCGTCAGAAAGTCGAAATGATAACCCTCGACGTGCTGAACTACGAATCGCTTCAAGACACATTGGAAGACCGCTATCACGACGCTACCGATGAACTGTTCGACTTCAACTCCATTTCGGCCGGCATGGATATCGGCGTGCTCTACCAGTTGACCCGCGAAGTCCGCGTGGGCGCATCGCTCAACGACATCTACTTCAAGGAACTCGCCGGTGACCGCATCACCCCGAACTTCACCATGGGTATCAACTACAGTCCGAGATTCTTCAACAAGAACACGGCCTACGGTCGCAAGTTCAACATCGCCTGCGACTACGCCAACGCCTTCTACAGCGAAAGGGACAACTACCTGCCGCTTTCGCACATCAACTTCGGTATGGAAGTTGAGCAAACCCTGTTGGCCTGGCCCGGCTACAACAACGAAATCCGCGCTCTCGCCGTAAGACTCTCGGGCGGTTTCCGTGGCGGTTACCCCTCCGCAGGCCTTGGCCTCGAAGTGCTGCGTTTCTGTACTTTGGAACTCGCCACCTGGGCTGAAGAACTTGGCTACTACACCGGTCAGGACGAAGAACGTGTGTACATGGCCCAACTCAGCCTCGGATTCTAATTGGAAACAGAACTTTTGAAAGTCCTGTCGCAAGCGCGACAGGATTTTTTTCGTAAAAAAAATACCGAATTTTACAAAAAAAGCTTGCACCGAGCTCTACAAAAGTGTATATTTGTGCAGTAGCACATTCGTGCACAACATTTTGCGGAGAAAAGTTCAAAATGATCGAACGCATCCATGGAAAACTTCTGGAGAAGACCCCGACCTTCGTAGTCGTCGACTGCGGCGGAGTGGGCTACGGCATCAATATTTCGGCATACACGGCAAGCAAAATCCCCGAAGAAGGCGCCGAAATCACCTTGCACACCAATCTGGTAGTCCGCGAAGATTCCATGACGCTCTTCGGTTTTGCCGACACTACCGAAAAAAGCATTTTCCTGATGCTCCTGGACGTGAACGGCATTGGTCCAAAAATGGCCCAGCGCATTCTGAGCGGAGTCTCCCCAGCCGACCTTTTGAACATGGTGGCAAGCGACAACAAGGCGGCCCTTGGAAAAATCAAGGGGCTCGGCAAAAAAACTTGCGAGCAGATGACCCTCACCATGAAGGACAAGGCCGCCACCATGCTCGCCTCGCTTGGCGATGTGGAAGGCAGCGGAATCACATCGATGGGAGCCCTCACCGGAGCCAAAATGGAAGCGGTTCTCGCCCTGCACACCTTGGGCGTCAAGGACCCGGCCGCAGAAAAGGCCGTAGTGAAAGCTGTCGAAATTCTTGGCGACGAAGCTGATGCGGCAGCACTCATCCCCGAAGCGCTTAAATACCTGTAGGCTGAGGTCTTATGGACGAACAGAGAATTATTTCGCCGCAAAAATGCAGTTTTGACGAAAACGATACGGAACGCAGTCTTCGTCCGCCAAGCCTAAGCGAATTCACCGGGCAAGACGACATCAAGGAAAACCTGTCCATAGCCATCGAAGCGGCCAAGCACCGCGGCGATGCTCTCGACCATTGCCTTTTTGCAGGGCCTCCGGGTCTTGGCAAAACGACTCTTGCAGGGATTATCGCAAAGGAGATGGGGGTAAACATCCATATTACCAGCGGACCGGTTCTCGAAAAGGCAAGCGACCTTGCCGGCCTCCTTACGAGCCTGCAGGAAAACGATGTGCTCTTCATCGACGAAATCCACCGCCTGAACCGCGTTGTGGAGGAATACCTCTACCCCGCCATGGAAGATTTTCGACTCGACATCATGCTGGATTCCGGCCCGGCCGCCCGCAGCGTAAACCTGCCGCTAAAGCATTTTACGCTTGTAGGCGCCACAACCCGCAGCGGCCTTCTGACTGGCCCCTTGCGCGACCGCTTCGGGCTGCAGTATCGCCTGGAACTGTACAACGAGAAGGACATTGTACAGATTCTTATGCGGAGTGCCGGAATTCTCGGAGTAAAAATCACCGAAGACGCGGCCAGGATTCTCGGAGGCCGCTGCCGCGGTACGCCACGCGTGGCAAACCGCGTGCTGCGACGCTGCAGGGATGTGGCGCAAGTCCGCGGAACTGGCGTCATCGACGAACTGGCCGCCCAGAAAACGCTTGACATGCTGGGAATCGACAGCGAAGGCTTCGACCCGATGGACCGTAAAATCCTCGGCATCATGATAGACAAGTTTGACGGGGGGCCTGTTGGCCTCGGGACGATAAGCGCGGCCCTTGGCGAAGAACCCGATACGCTAGAGGAAGTCTACGAGCCCTACCTTATTCAAAAAGGCTTGCTGAGCCGCACACCGAGAGGCCGCATCGCCACGCAGAACGCCTATCGCATGTTCCACAGGCAAATTCCCAAGAACTACGCCGGGAACCCTAGCGACCAAATAGAACTTTTCTAGCAGAAATCGTGACTCGCTACGCCTAGCGGTATTCCGGCGCCACGGTCAGCACCAGGTTTATGCCATGCAATCCGTGGAAGCCGAACTGCACACGGAACCAGAACATATCCGGCTTGCGCACACGGACGCCAAAGCCCCAGGAATTGTAGTACCGGTCCAAGGACCATTCGTCCAGTTCCGGCGCATGAAGGGCGTATTCGTCAAAAATCACTCCATCGACGAAGCGGTCCACCGGCCAGCGATACTCCATGCTGAAACCCATCACATGGTAGCCGGCGAACATATTGCCGTAACCGCGCAAGGGGAACCTGTTGTTCACGTAGGGGAATGCATTGAACGGAGCCTCGCCCTTTTCCATTTCAATAACATCGATCATGCGGAACTGGAACGCCAGCACACGTCGCTCAAACAACGTGTTTTTCACATTATCCGGATGCCAAATGCGCATAGCGTCATCCCAATGGAAATCCGTGTAGAATCTTCTGTTTTCCCTGGCCTCGGAAGGCGTCATGTGGAACTTTCCAGACTTCCCCAGATAAATGTATTTCTGGAAAACCAATTCTGTCCTTATGAAATCGTGATTTTTTCCGTCATCCTCGAAGAAGTCGTTTCCAAGGAATCCCGTCGAATCGTATTCATCGTACACAAGGCCCTTGTACGGCTTTACAAAAACGTACCGACCGCTCAGGCTGAAACGGCAACCTTTGGTAGGTGCAAAGGAAAAATCCAAATCGTCATACAAAACAGACAATTCTATGGGATACTGAAATTCGCTCTGGTAAAGTCCCCTCGATTCTATCGGGAATTTTTCGTCCACAAGGATACTGTCGGATAAGTTATCGGGCAAGCTGGCATCGTTGTAACGGATTCCCGCATTTACTTCAAGATTCCAATGCCCTGAACTGGTAAGGGGGGCGCTCAGGCGCCAGTTCAAGTTGATGGAGGAATCCGGCTGCACGAACTGCGACTTTTCACCGGGAACGACGAAGAATCCGTCCCGATCCCAGTACTGCTGGTAGCGAAAGGCGCCATACAGCGGAAGACCGAGAATTCCCTGCTTTGTGTACCTGAACGAAAAATACCAGTCGCCATTTGCAAAATACTGGGATTCCAGCACAAGATAGTCGCGAGGCAAGAACAAGCTGCGGTGGCGGTAGTTGACGCCAAGCATCGTAGACGATCCGGGCTTCAGGTTCGTAACCGGGTAAACCAGGACATTCCTGTTTTCACCGAACGTGATCAAGTCCACCGACTTCTCGATGACGCCATTGTCCACCGCATAGTGAATAGGCTGCGAGACGGGGTACACCAGAACGCTGAACACCGGCTGGAAAATGTGGATGAACGGCCAGGCCAGGAAATCCTTCCAGCCAAAGTCGGAATCCTCGGCAGGGTTCTCTTTCGGGGCATTTTCCGTGTTGGAAACATTCTGTTGGACTACAGCAGAATCAGCACTTTCGGCATAAGACGTCGAAAGCGCTAAAAACAATGCAAACAGAATGTAAAACGCCATCTTCATGGTTTTTCGATATACAACGACAATTTACATATTATCTACCACAAAAACAACAACCGCAGCAAAGTCCGATGTCGATATTGTTATATTGTTCTTGATGTTTTCCGTTGCCACAAAAATTGTCAAAAAACTATCACGCTATCCCGTACCGATTTTAGTAGCGTGTTTTGTCCTTGCCATTCTTTGCATATTCCCCATCAAGAACCTGCGCTGGGACCTGCAGCTGCAAGATACCCTAACCCCGGGAAACAGCACTCCTGCCAACTACAATGAAATCGAAGACGCATTTGGCGGACTTGGGAGCCTGACCGTCGTTTTAAAATCCCCCGACAGCCTACTGAACTACAATACCGCGAAAGCCCTGGCCTTTTATTTGCAAGGCAAGCCGCTTGTGCACTTTTTGGATTACCAGACCGACATCGAATTCTACAAGAAGCACAACCTGCTATACATCGAAGCCGAAGACCTCGATACCATCGCAAATAAACTCAAGGACCTCAAGCACGACATCATACTGAAAAAGAACCCGCTCTTTGTGGACATCGACGAAACGGACTCCACCGAAAACATTGAGGCTATCCAAAATAACAGTACCATCGATCTAGAATACCTGGAAAGCAAATACATCAGTAAACTTTCCCAAAGCCATTCCAACACCGACGGGAGCATTCGCGTCATCGATATCTATCCCAAGCATCCGCTGTCCGACTTGAACGCTTCCAGGGCCCTAGTCGCCGAAGTGGACAAGTTCTTTGAAGGGAAAAACGACGTAGAGGTCTACTTCACCGGCAAAGTATACGACACCATTCTCACAGGCCGCACGCTACTCCCCGAAGCCAAGTTCGCCGGGAAAATTACGGCGCTCTTCATCCTGCTTCTTTTCATAATCCATTTTTACAAGCAACCCCAACTCATTCTCGTCTCCGCTTTGCCGGCCGGGCTTCCCATTCTTTATACGTTGGCCCTTGCCGGGCTCCTGTACGGCAGAATAAACCTGTTCACCCTGCTCCTCGCCTTGTTCTTGCCGGGCCAAGCCTGCCAAATCATCACGCACGTTCTCAACCGTTACTTTATCGAGCGAAACAACAAACTCGGGCCGCACCTGAGCATCGAAAGCGCAGTCCTCGGCATCGGGCCTTCTACGGCGGCAAGCGCAAGCATAGTCTCGGGCATATACCTGGCCCTCTACCTTGTGCCTGTCAGCGGACTACAGGAACTCAGCATTCTCGGGGCCATCGGAAGCCTTTTGAACTGGGGCATAAGCATTCTCGTCACCACGTCCCTTTTGCAGTTGTTCCAGCGCAAAAAAGCGTTCAACGTCAATTCGTTCCGTTTCCAGCGCGAGTACAGCCTCGGACTACTGTCGTTCAGATTCTACAAGATTTTCATAACCGTTATTTCCGTCGCAAGCCTCGTGGCTTTCTGCTACGGAGGCTACAACCTCAAGTTCTTCTATGACTTCGGCGAAACGGAAATAAACCACCAGAAGAACGAGGCGGACAGCCTGCTTGCAAAAACAGGATTTCCGCAATACGACCCCATCATCGTAATGCTTCCGGACCAGGCAGCCGGCGAAGAACTTCTTGAAAATTTCCTGCGGCTTAAAAAGCGCGACAAGATTCCCACCATCGACAGAATATACACCCTGGCACAGTTTTCCCCCAGGAACCAACTCGAAAAGAAAGAGGCCATCTCCGAAATACAGCGCATACTGACCCCGGACTTTTTGAGCGGGCTGGACTCGGCGAACCTCCACTACGTTTCCCGCATCAACGAGAGCCTTTACCGCATAGACTTCGACGAAAACGAAGTCCCCGAGGACTTGCGCCTCAAGTTCAGCGACAACCAAGGGAACGCAGGGAAATTCGCATTCATCATCTCGAACATCAACCCCGACGACGGTCTGGAATGCAGGCACCTACAAAACGACCTGAACAAGATCGAAGGCATCGAAAGCGGAGCCTACAAGATTTCGGGCACCCCCGTTTTAAGGGCCAAATTCCTGGACCATATTTTCAAGAACATTGACAAATCGCAGGTTGTCGGTTTTCTGCTGATTTGGTTTTTCCTTTTACTGTACTACAATCGATTCAGCCGTTCCATTTTCACATTGCTCCCGACAATGTTCGCAATGGGTTGGTTGGTATTCCTCCTCCGCGCTTTCGATATAGAAATTTCAGCATACAGTTCCCTTGCCTTCCCCATCCTGTTCGGCATCAGCGTCGATGGATCCTTGCAGTTGTGGACCGCCTACTACGAAAAACAGAACGGCACAGCGCTCAGCATTCTGCAGAACAAGTTTTCTACCGTTGGCATAAGCCAGATGGCATCCCTCATCGGAACCTACGGACTTCTCATTTCGTCGCACCCAGGACTCAGAAGCATTGGACAAATTTGCCTTCTGGGGCTGATTTGCATATCGGTGGCCCAGTTCCTTATATTCCCATTGATTGCCGGTTCCCTGGACAACTACCGACTCCGCAAGCATAAAAAGAAATAAAGATGACATTACCCCTTTCTGAAAGAACCTGTAACATTGCAGCCTCGCTGACTGTCGCCATCGACACCCTTGCAAAACAGATGATTGCCGAAGGCAAGGACGTCGTGAGCCTTGGCGCAGGAGAGCCCGACTTCGCAACGCCCGAGCCCATCCGTGCCGCAGCCTGTAAAGCCATCAACGAAGGCAAGACCAGGTACACCGCCCCAGTCGGAATTCTAGATGTTCGCAAGGCCGTTTGCCAAAAGCTCAAAAAGGACAACGGACTGGACTACGCCCCCGAACAAATTATCATGACAAGCGGAGCAAAGCACGCCGTGTTCAACGCCCTGGCGGCCCTGATAAATCCCGGTGACGAAGTGATTGTTCCCGCCCCCTACTGGGTCACCTACCCCGAGTTGGTAAAATGGCTTGGCGGAAATCCTGTTTTTGTACAAGGGACTCGTGAAAACGATTTCAAGATTACGGCCGGCCAGTTGAAACGCGTCATCAGCAATCGCACCAAGGCAGTACTCCTCAACAACCCCTGCAACCCGACCGGTTCCGTGTACAGCAAAACAGAATTGCAGGAACTGGCGAACGTTATCGTCGACGCAGACATCTACTGCATTTCGGACGAGGTGTACGAATACTTTGTATACAATACGGAATTCGTATCGGCAGCAGCGCTTCCCGGAATGGCAGAACGCACTATCGTCGTAAACGGTTTTTCAAAATCGCATTGCATGACAGGCTGGAGAATCGGCTACGACGCCGCCCCCGCCCCCATTGCAAAAATCATCGGCAAAATCCAAGGGCAAGCCACGCACCACCCGAGCAACGTGGCACAGTACGCAGCACTCGCCGCACTGCAAATGGGCATGGAGCAGGTAAACATCATGCGAGAAGCCTTCAAAAAGCGGCGCGACTTCATGGTCGAACGAACCACAAAAATTCTTTCAACTCCGCCAAAGGCACCCGAAGGAGCGTTCTACCTTTTCGCGCCGGTAAGCGATTTTTACGGGATGCGGACACCCGAAGGAACAATCATCCACGGTTCCATTGAAATGTGCCAGTACCTTTTGGAAACGCAAGGGCTCGCGATTGTACCGGGAGCCGCCTTCGGGGACGACTCCTGCGTGAGGTTCTCGTACGCCGCCAGTGACGAAACCCTGGCCAAGGCCTGCGACCGATTTGAAAACGGCATCCGAAACCTGAGACCCTCCACTTAGATAACGGCCCAGACAACCATGTTCCACCTTATAACCCCAGACACAAGCAAGCCTTTCACCATAGGCCGCAAAGAAGGCAACGACCTTCGTTTTAACGACTTGTTCGTCTCCAGGGAGCACGCCGTCATAGAAAAGCGCGAAGGAGGATGGTTCTTAAAGAATCTTACAAGCAACAGCGTCACCCTGTTGAACGACGAAAATGTTTCCGAGGCAAAACTGAACGACGGCGACATTCTCGTTATCGGAGTCCGCCGACTGCGCGTGACCTTGAAGGGTGTCGAACTTTCACTCCTGATTTTGGAACCGAACCAGGATGTGGACACTTGCAGCCTCACGGCGGAATGGACATCGCTAAGCGATTCCGCCGGCATGAACGTGAAGGCTCGGCTTATTGCCGGAGCCGACAAAGAAAGCGACATCGCAGAAATTTCATGCGGCAAAAAAATTCAACTTGCAAACGGAGAACTGGCTCGCATCGGGGATCACGAAATCGCCTTCCGTGACGGGAACCTCCTTGTTTCGAAAATAATCGCAGGCTTTGACGTTCGCGCAAAGAACCTGGACGTTTACGCCGGCAAAAAGCGTTTGCTGAAAGACATCAACTTCGAACTCCCCGCCGGAGAAATTCTCGCCATCATCGGTCGTTCGGGTCAAGGGAAGTCGACCCTTCTGCGTCTGCTGGAAGGCGTATACCGCAAAGGGATGCAAAGCGAAGTTTATATCGGCAGCGTAGACTACCGTAAAAAGGAAATCCGCGAGAGGATTGCCTTCATGGCTCAGGATCCCGCTCTGCGAAAAGACCTCACCGTACAGGAAACCGTTCTGCACGGGGGGCGAGTCTGCATGGACAAGCGCGATTTCGCCGCCTCCGCCAAGGAGCGGTTCGAAAAGTTCGCAGAACTTTTCGGGCTGAGCGAACGGGTGCAAAACCGAGTGCAAACGCTCAGCGGCGGCGAAATGCGACGTACCGCACTCGCCGCGGAACTCATGTCGAATCCGGGTCTTATCGTCTTGGACGAGCCCTTGAGCGGCCTCGACCCCTACAACTCGAAAATTCTTTGCTCGCATCTCAAGCAACTCGCGTTCCTTGGCCACACTATCATATTGACCACGCACAGTTACGAAGCCCTAAAAATCGCAAACAAAGTTCTGGTGCTGCACAAGGGCCGTCAGGGTTATTACGGATCGCCGCAGGGCGCCTTCCGCTACTTTAAGACAAACGACCCCGAAGCCATCCTTTCCAGCCTGAACGACGACACCGCGGCCAACTGGAAAAAATCCGGCGAAGCGAGCAGCATAGACTCCGGGAAAAACTACTCCAAAGTCGTGTTCCCCAAAATACATCACAAGGGCGCATTCCTTTATACTCTGGGACTCTCGGCAAAGCAATGGTTTCGCGACAAAGGCAAAGTCGCCGCCTTATTCCTTCAGCCGCTCGTCATTGGATTTTTATTTTCGCAAATATTCGGGGAACAGAGTTCACTGTGGACCGTTGCGTTCGCTATGATTCTTTGCGCCAACTGGTTTGCGCTCTCCCTTTCCATTCGCGAGGTGGTCCAGGAAAAGGACATCCTCCGCAACGAATTCCGCAGGGGGTTGAGCGTGCCCGCGGTACTCACGGCCAAGATGCTGCTCCCCTCCATCGCGGCTTTCGTGCAGACGGGAGCCGTCTACGTCATCGTCTCTACGCGACTTTCCATAACGCCCTCCCCGGCCATGCTTGCCGCCGTTTTCGCCTGCACCGTAACGCCGGCCGTCGGAATCGGCCTTTTGGTCAGTTCCCTTAGCAAAAATTCCGGACAGGCCAACGCGTTCCTTCCTCTGCTAATCATTCCGCAAGTGGCCCTCGCGGGCGCCCTAGTCCCCCTCGACCAAATGCTTTCCGTCGGCAAGGCGCTTTCTACCGTCATTTGGTCCCGCTACAACCAGGATTCCCTGTTAAATCTGTTCCTGGAGCGTGCAGACGACCTTTACAACAAGCCGGCAGCACTGGCTTTGGCGCTAGGTTTTTATATTATAACTGTAATTGTTCTATTCCGGTCAAAAAAAGCAAAATGACAGTTCAACAAGAAACATTCCCTCGTCCATTCAACGAAAACTACGACCTCACGGGTAAACTGGGCAAGGGTGGCATGGGCTTTGTGTACAAGGCCCTCGACAAGAAACTCAAGCGCGAAGTGGCTTTCAAAATTTTGGACGGATCCTCCGACGAAGAAGCCATCCAGAGATTCTACCTGGAAGCCCAGGCCATGAAGGAACTGGACCACCAGAACATCGTTCACGTATTCGACTTCGGAAAGCAGGACAATCAACTGTTCATCGCCATGACTTACGTACAGGGCTACTCCCTGTCCGACGTCCTCCAGAAAAAGAGCAAACTGCCTTTCGACGCCATCGAAGTCATCATCAGGCAAATCGCCCGCGGGCTCCTCTACGCCCACAGCAAGGGAATCGTCCACCGCGACGTGAAACCTTCCAACATCATGCTCACGCGCGACAATCGCGTATACGTGATGGACTTCGGGATTTCGTACATCCAGGAAATGGAAAAGGACAGGCTCACGAAAACCGGCATGACCATGGGCACCCCGGAATACATGAGCCCGGAGCAGTGCCACGGCGACGAAGTTACCCTGCAGTCCGACATTTACAGCATGGGTGTCATCTTGTACGAAATGACCTGCGGACGTCTCCCCTTCAACGGCAACCGCCCCGTGGAAATCGCATTGAAGCACGTGCAGGAACCGCCTCCGGACCCGAAGCAGTTCCGCCCCGACATGCCGGCAGGCCTTACGGAACTCATCCAGAAATGCCTTAAGAAAAAACTCAACGAGCGTTTCCACGACATGCAGGAATTCCTGGACGCCTGCGACCAGGTGTTCCCCCAGCGTGAAACTCACGGCGGCCCGCGCCTCAGCGGAATAAAAAAGCACTCGCTGCTCCGTCGCAGTACGGGCTCCATCGCCGAAGCCGCGACCAGGCTCCCGACTCGCGTCAGGATTATACGCCGTAGACTCACGGCGCTAGCCATTTCGCTGTTTCCCCTGATTATTTTGCTCATGGTGCTGTTGATGCTCACGCACAAGCCCGAAAGCACGCTTCGCGAAATAGAGTGGGACGATGCCCTTGGAAACCACGAAACAGAAGCCATCGAGACCGACTTCTCAGGCGACTACGAAATCGACAACCTCACCGACGGTGACGTAAAGACGGCCTGGCTCAACTCCATGCCCGCCAAGCCCCAGAATCCGGTGCTGACACTCTACTTTGAATCGAACATGCTGATTACGCAAATGGGTTTCGCCATCGGCTACCAAAAGTCCATCGACGACGCACTGGGCGACAGATTCCGAGTCTTCAAGAAACCGAAAACCATCATCCTCGAGACCAAGGAAGGCTTCAAGCAAAAAGTAACATTCGAAAATATCAAGGGAATGCAATATCCCTTGATCCAGCCTATGGAATCAACGGAAATCCGGATTTACCTCGAAAGCGTTTACGAAGCCGAGAACAAGGATTTCGCCATTTCGGAGATTCGTTTGTTAGGAATGGAACTGTAGACAAACTTTAAAAATTCAACACTTCTTATTAGGACATGCGGCAAACGCCGCGTGTTCTTTTTTTTCGGAGGAAAAATGCATAAAACACAAAATTTTCAGCAAAACAAAAATCAAAACAAGTTCAAGGGAAACTTCATCGAGACGCACGCGGCCGCATACCTGATGCGAAAGGGATACCAGGTATTGGACAGGAATTACGCTTTTCGCGGAGGTGAACTCGACATTGTCGCGATGGACAATGACACCATGGTCTTCGTCGAAGTAAAATCCGTCTGGAAGAACGGCACCGGGAACCCGGCGGCCCGCGTAAACGCCGCGAAGCAGAAGAAGGTCTGGAAAACAGCCTACCACTACCTCTACAGCAAGGTACACAACCTGGACCAGAAAAGCCGCTTCGACGTGCTTGCCGTCAAGGTCTACGAGCACCCCTTGCAGTTCGTGCATTACAAGAATGCGTTCGAAGGCGAGAGCGCATTACCACGATGGTAATTTCAGCCACATCCTTGCCAAGCCCCCTTTTTTTTATATCTTATAGCCATGCGTTTTGAAGTCCATCCTGAAAATCCGCAACCGCGAATCGTGAAACTGGCAGCCGCCGCCCTCGAAGACGACGCCCTTGTCCTGTACCCCACGGAATCCGGCTACGCCATCGGCTGCAATGCCGAATCCCCCAAGGCAATCCACAAACTGTACGCGCTCAAGAAGCCCATGAAAAAATTCTTCATGGCCTTGATCGTCCCCGACATCCGTGCAGCAACCGATTACGCCCGCGTAGACAACTTCGCCTTCAACATCATGAAGCCGCGCGTTCCAGGACCGTACACCTTCATTTTGCCCGCCGACCCGCACATTGCACGCCGCCTCGACGTGAAGCGTCCGGAAATCGGTATCCGCATGCCGACGCATCCGTTTTTCAAGGAACTCTTCCAGCATTTCGACAAGCCAATTTTGAGCACGGCGGCAAAACTCAGCGACGAAAACATTTACGACGTCGATGAACTTTGGAACACATTCCAGCACTCCGTCGACATGATGGTAGATTGCGGGAACATCGAAATCAACCCGACGAACATCGTGAGCCTCGTCAACCGGAACGAAGTCGAGGTCATCCGTGGCGAACTGCTGGACCCGTAAACGCCCCGCGCACCATTAAAAGAACGCCCAGATGGCAATCCAGAATACCATCAGGCAAAATTCCATTTCACGATTGATGCGAGAAAGGAAACTGCTTCCAAAGGCAACGCCGGCGATAGCCGCTATGCGAATCCAAGGCATTTCAAGCCCACGGTAGAACAGGGAAATTCCCCCAAAGAATTCAATCCATAGCCAAGCCGTCTGCGCAAGCACCAAAAAGCGCCTGCGCTTGTGCGGAAGTTCCGTCGTCGAAAAGCAAAGGAACAGGGCCATCATGCGGAACGGGTAGAATTCCGTCTGCATAAGATCCATGTCGCAAGCCATGTACGTGTAAAAACACGACACAAGGGCAAAGGCAAGAATCGTCAAGGATTCCTTGAGCAGGCTTATCTTGGGCCGCCACAGGAATCGCGCACACGAGAGCGCCAAAAGACAGGCCAGGGCGTTTGCCAAAGGAGTCATTCCACCACCTCCGCGTTAGCCCGGGACAAGGAATCCGCCGCAACCGGCATGGAATCAAGGGCACTCGTATCAGCGGGCACCAGAGTTCGCATGTAGCGGACAAGGCTCAAGGCCATGGATTCGCTTATGCGGCCGGCATAAGGATTCATGTTCACGCGACCTTGCAAAACAACCTGCACCAGGGAATCCTCGCCAATGGAATCGATTCTCGATGCAGAAAGTTCCTGCGGCACCGGGTAAAACTCCCTCACGAATTTTTCGTTGAACTTGCCATCGATACCATGACACGTGGCGCAGCGAGAATTCCAGATGGAATTCACATGGATTTCGTCGTCGATAAGTTGCGCGCGGGTTTCTGCGGACGTTTCGGCAGGCACCGAACTGCCACCAGCGTAAAACGCTCCGGCAAAGCCGAAAAGAGCAACCATGCAGCAAACGACGCTCCAGCGAAATTTTGATCCGAGTACCATCCACAAGGCGACTCCGCAAACCAGCACTCCCGCCACCAAGGCGACAATCGGCCCTGTCACAGGCAGAACATTCGCAAGCGACATCTCTACATTCGCCTGCGCCGAGGCATCGAAAAGCCACAACACCGCAAGAATGGCCATCAAGACGCCCATCAGCAACGGCAGGCGCAAAATTCTATAATCCGGTGTAGAAAGCGGCAAGAAATATTTTTTTGAAGCAGCCTCGAATTCACTGTCCAGTGCCTCTCCGGCGCCTTCGACATCGCCCATGAGGATTTCGTCGTTCTCAAGGCCCTTCCGCAGCAACAGGCGAAAGCCGAAGAACGTTGTCAAAAACAGCCCCAGTCCAAAGGCGACAAGACCAGCGTCGACCCAACCTACACCAGACAGCGATGGCGACACCAGGAAAAAACGTTCCAGGAGCATTCCCGCAAGTACCGAAAGGCACAAGGCAAAGTGGCCCCACCTCGATTCGCGAACTGCCTCCACAAAAAAGAATTGCGGCAATATTCCGGCAAACACAAACGCCGAAAGGCAAAAATCACCGTTCAAGACAAAATTCCAAATCCAGAACAGAATCATGAACCAACTGAAGACAAGCGTCAATTTTTCAATAAGCCTAACGCGATAATTTTCGGCCATCAAGAGCATGCTCACCATGGCAAGTCCGGAATATATCGCCCCCGCAATAAAGTAGACCGGAAAAAAGGCCCCCTGCCACTGCGGTACAAGTGTCGAAGCGAAATCCAGGCTCACCACAGTATGCACCCACAAAACCAAAGGGAACAGAATCCATGCCATGGGCCTGCGCACTTTCTTTATCCAAGCCCTGGCCGCAGCCTCCATCGGCGAGTCCTCCTTCACAGGCTCCATGACAAAGTGGCAAACGAAGAACAAAAGCGAAAGTACGCCATATGCGGCAATGCAGCAAAAATCCCATACCAGCGGGGAACGCAAATTCGAGATGTTACCGCGAGCATCCATCAAAGGCGTGACCATGTAAAAGTTTTCGACAACGCCCAGGTGCATCAAGGGGAAGCACACGGCCACCGCCAGGCTGCACAAAGTGGACATCTCGGCCAACAGGGCCGTACGACGGTCCATCTTGATGTCGAGAACAAGGAATATGGCAGAAATCAGGGTCCCCGCATGGGCTAGGCCTATCCAAAAAACGAACAGGCTAATCGGCAACCCCCAAAAAGTCCCTTTATCGACAGACCATTCCGCAGGGCCGCCACAAAGCGAAACGCCCATGGCGGCAAAACCAGGAAGCAAGAGCGTCAAGCCTATGCAAAACAGGATCCTGAGCACTAGCGAACACCTCGCATGTACACGACCGACGGATCAAACGGCGCAATTTTTTTAGGGGCGTAAAGCACACGATGCTTCGCCATTTTAACCAAGGGCGAATTTTCATCGAGCCAGTTACCGAAAATAATCGCCTTTTGCGGACAGGCCTCGGCACAGGCTGTCTTCACATCACGACCGCGCCATTCATCGCTCAAAGGATTTTCCGACTTAAAGTGAAGGCGGCTATTTTGCAAGCGATGCAGGCACATGGAGCATTTTTCCATGACACCCTTGTCGCGGACAGGGACTTCGGCGTTAAACTTGCGAAGTAATCCGAGTTCCTCGGCATCGTTGTAATTGAACTTTCGAGCCTTCTCGGGGCAGTTTGCGCCACAGAAACGGCTTCCGGCGCAACGTTTGTACATCATGGAACTGAGACCATCGGGAGTATGGTTCGCGGCACCCGTGGGGCAGACTTTTTCGCAAGGGGCGTCGCCGCAATGCGCACACATGAAAGGAACACCGCCACGCATTTTTATCCAATGCATAAACCGGTCCTTCAAGGCGTCGTCCTGCGTTACAAGCGGGATATTGTTTTCCATGATACACGCCAAGATGCACTTTCCGCAGCCATTGCAGGCGTCAAGATCAATAGCCATGCCAAAACGGTTCATGGAATCAGCCCCAGCGGCATTTTTCTTCGCAGGCATTGGTACTTTCACCAAGTCGAGGCCGTCACCACCACGCATCATAGCCTTCCGGACTTCATCTTCGAAATCCTTGAGGCTAGGCACCGTTCGCGCGCCCTCTTTCGCCGATTCCCCTACAAAGGGAATCTTGCGACAGCCGTACAAAACGCCTGCAGCGGCCATTACCGAACAAATCTTTAAAAAATCACGCCTATCCATATAATCTACCTATGGCAAGCCGCGCAATGGGTTGCGGCCTTCTTGAAATTCCTCGAAGAGAAGGTTTCTCCCCGGTGGCACGCAAGACAGGTCCGCATATCGAACTTTTCGCCGCCGTACATGTCGGCCTCGTATTTTCCATGGCAGTCCTTGCATTGAACACCGGCGACGGAATGGACTCCATGATGGAAAACCACATGGTCCGGCAACATGGATTCTTTCACCCAAGGTTCTGACGGAGCGACGGAAAGGGCGGAATCCAAAGTTTCAATACCGGGATTCTCGGTCAAAGGCAGGCGATGGCAATCCATGCAGTCGGCCTTGGAGGGCATGAAGGCGTGGCCGGACGTCTTGGCGCCAGTGTGGCAATGGGCGCAGTCAAGGCCTATGGAATCCCCGTGAAGCGAATGCTTGAACGCTATGGGCACCTCGTTCGCGCTCACCGAAGACTTCGGTTGGGCAAACATAAAGTCGGCAAACAAAAAGACGAAGAATATCCCGAGGATAAGCACGGCAAAGTACTTCATAAGCTACTTCGGCCTCCCCGGATCGTCAGGATTTTTCAGAATGTACAGGAGCCAGGACGTCATCATCTTGGCCTGCTCTTCGGTAAGTGGCTTGATATCCATGGCGGGCCATTCTTCCGGATGCTGCGGAGTCGGGTGCATCAGGTACTTGACCATGGCCTCGGGATTTTCGGCGTAGTGTTCCACATTGTCGTGCATGGGCGGAGCCGCGAACTTGCGAGCCCAACGATGGCACCCCTTGCACTCGTTGTCAAAGAATTCCTTGGCATTTTTCTTGAGTTCCGGAGTCACCTCGGGTAGCACAAAAACATCTGCCGCAAACAGCGCACAGACAAGTAAAAGCACGAACCCTAAAAAACGGCATTTCACATTTCAAATATATGTTTTTATTCAAGGCGGAGTGGAACGCTCGGCAGATTTTTACCCGCTAACTTTTTCTAAATTAAATCGCATGACGCTCGTAGAAATCATCATCATCGCAATAGTCGAGGCCATGGACTGCTTTGCCGTATCCATCAGCACGGGACTCAGCAAGTCGGGCATCCGTTACAGCCGAGCCATGCTCCAGGCGGTTTCGTTCGGTGTTTTCCAGGGCGGAATGACCCTGCTCGGCTACTTCCTCGGAAATTTTGCGGAACGTTGGCTTGAATCCATCGGCACGGCGATCGCCTGCGGCATTTTATGCATTCTCGGGCTCCGCATGATCTGGGGCGCCACCCACGAAAGCGCGGAAGAGGCAACCAGCAAGGCCTGTAACCTCTCCATCGTGAACATACTTCTTTTATCTGTAGCCACAAGCATCGACGCCTTCGCGGTCGGCATCTCGTTTGCATTCATCAACGCGAACATGGTCACAGCCACATCGGCCATCGCCATCGCAAGCTTCGTGATGGGCGTAGTAGGCTTCGAAATCGGCAGGCACACGGCAAAGCGATTCAAGACGAAAATTCCAGAAATCGTCGCGGGAATCATCCTGATTGGAATCGGTGTGAAGATGGTACTTTAAAGGACGTCTTTATATATATTTCCAGTATGAGACGACTCCAATTCATCATTCTAGTCATGCTGGCTTTTTTTGCGGAGTCCAATGCCGCATACCATCCAACCATACATCATAGCCACAACACCAGGCAACATTACAAAACGGAAGAAGGCTTTTTGCCGGAGTATCCGAGATACACGTCCGTCTACAGCGAGCGCGATTACCTGACCGTACAACAAAAAGATTTTTACCAAAGAATGACAGTCAAGACATTTGACGACGCTAACGTCAGCATCATAAGCGCGGTCATCGAGAAAACAGGAAACATTCAAGCGCAAGGATTCGCGAAGGATCTCGCTGCCGCGTGGAAACGTTGGCAAAAAGAAGGCCGGTACATTTTCATTTTCCACTTCGTGGATGAAAAATACACATACGTAGAAATCGGCGACGGCGTCAAGCACATCATTACAGAAGAAACCCTGGACAGCCTCAGGGCAAACGTCTACGAACCGAAACTGCAGAGAAACCGAATCGGCGAAGGCATCCTCGGCCTCGCCCACTCCTTCGCAGAAACCTTCTACCAGAAAGAACTCAAGAAACCTTTCGAAATAAACAAGGCGGACATCCCCGAAGAAGGCGACCACATCTACCACGACCTCGCGGGAGTCCTGTTCTTCTTGATGTTCGCGGGCGTCCTCGTGTTATTCGCCGTCGCATACAACCAAAAACGCAAGAAGCTCGCACGCAAGTAAAGCGGGTGCACAGGTAAAGCGTGGAGTTATATCTGCAATTTCCGTCATCAGTCCTATTCAGGGAGCCACCATGCCAAAACAGACTCTTGTATTCGAAAACCCTGTTCAACTATCCTTGAACCAATCTCAACTCTGCATTTCTTACAAGGGCTCGCCCGGGGAGGAACAGTTCCGTGCAATAGAAGACATCGCCATGATTCTCGTGGACAACCATTCCGTGAGCATGACAATCCCGCTACTGGGAGAACTCGCCGAGAACAACGTGGCTGTCGTCTTCTGCGATCAAAAACACATGCCAGCCTCAATGCTCATGAATCTTGACGCCAATTGCCGACAGGAAAAATACTTCCGCCTGCAACTAGAAGCGAGCGAACCCACAAAAAAGCAGATGTGGAAAAACGTAGTGGAGACAAAAATCCGGAACCAGGCACAACTGCTAGAAACACTCGGCAGAAATTCAAACAAACTAAGCCGCTACCTAAACAGCGTCCGAAGTGGCGACACGACAAACTGCGAAGGACACGCCGCGCAAATCTACTGGAAAGAGCTCATGGGTAAAGGATTCGTCCGCGATCGTTTCGGAGAATACCCAAACAACTTCTTGAACTACGGCTACACAATACTGCGAGCAGCAACCGCACGCGCCCTCATGGGAAGCGGCCTGCTCCCCGCCCTGGGAATATTCCACCGCAACTACTACGACGCCTTTCCGCTGGCCGACGACATCATGGAACCGTACCGACCATTTGTCGACCAGGTCGTAATCCGACTTATGGGGCAAAAACAGCGCAAGCTGACGAAAGAAGTCAAGCACGCCTTCCTGGAACTCTTCTACCAGGAAGTGCCCTTCGGAGAACAGATGGTACAACTAGGCACCTGCCTCACCTACACGGCTGCCTCCGTCGCAAAATTTTTCGCAGGCGAAACCAAGGCACTCGCCTATCCGAGGGT
>JAZLMK010000002.1:0-18571 GCA_045598645.1 Fibrobacter sp. | reverse complement strand
AAGGTCGTGGGAATTGGTTCTGTCAAGAGCAATGGCATCGATTTCGTCAAACAGAACAAGAATTTTTTCGGGGTGCGCAAAATGATTCAGTTCATCGAACAGCGTTGCGATGTTCTTTTGCGTTTGTCCGAGTTTGCTGTCTATGATGGTGTCGAAATCTACGCAGAACAGGTCGCGTTCCAAAATGCGGGCGATTTGCCGCACGGATTCGGTCTTGCCGGTTCCTGGTGCGCCTTGGAATAGGAACTTGTTGATTCCCATGTTTCGCTGGATAGCGTTGATGATTCCAAGGATGTCTTTTTCTATTGGCGTGGGGAGCGGCAGTGAATCGTGCGAAGGCGTCATTTTGCGGAAAAAGGTCATCTGGTCTTCGTGCATTTGCGGCACAAAGGCGTTCGCACTGGACATGAGAGCCATGATGTATTCTGAAAGCTGTAAATCGCCGCTGGCATCGAAATCCCGGGCGATTTCGTATGCCTCCTCGCGGAATGCAGAATCATTTTTTTCAGCATAATATCGAATCAAATTGATGACATTCTTCTTTTTCATGGACTTGACCTACCTTGTTTCTCAATATAAATAATTATGGGACAAAAATCAAGTGTTTTGGGACAAAATGTTCAAAATCGTTTAGAGCAACTATTGTTGTCAGCTACCGATAGAATTATTTCCCTGATTTTGTCATCAATTGTCAAAAATAATATTTATATTTCTCGCTGTATTCATCAATCCTTGTGACAGTCGACATAGACTTTTAAGTCCGTACGTGCATTCGCGGCAGGGTTCATTAACCTTCTGGTTGATGCTGTTGGATAGCTGGCAGGAGACGCAGCCTGCTCGAGCGCGTGAAATCGCCGCAAGGCGAAATTGCGCCAAGTAACGCCGAGGAAGACCCTCGCCAATGGCAAAAGCTAGAGCATCCAAAATAAAAATGTGTTTAGGCGCAAATATTGCGTCGTTAAATTGTTGTGGTCGAAATTCTCGACTACAGGGCTTTATTGCATGGAGTATAATATGGAAAAAAGTTTAATTAAAATTGGTTGCGTAGATGTAAAAATTGATGAGGTAGTACCTTGTCTTAAGGATAGCGAAACTGGAGAAATAAAGGAGACTTTTGTCTTTAAAATTGAAAGTCGTGCTTATTTAAGGAAATTTACGGAAAGGAACGGGTGGGGTATAGATTGGATTACTCTCCCTGAATCGGTAGAAGTTTATGCACTCGCTTTAAAAGAAAACAATCAAATTCAAGGTATTGTCGGTATAAAAAAGATGACGTAATGAAGGCTGCATATATTCATTGGGCATGTACAGCTCCATGGAATAACAAGCTTCTAACGGAATCTCAAAAATATAGTGGTGTTGGCGGACATTTGTTTGCCGTCGCCGTCGATAAATCGAAACAATGGGGTTTTGAAGGCGTTGTTTATGGATTTGCCCTTAACAAGGAGTTGCTAAAACACTATATTGAAGTGTTAGGGTGTTCCCATCTTGGCAGGTTGCATCCTTACCAGTTTATGCTGGGAATTTCGGCAGCGCAAAAAGTCCTGGAGGTTTATACATATGAGTGGAACTAAAGCAGATACTTTGGCGGAAAATCAAGCTATGTATTTTCCAGACCCAACAAAATTGCCTCCACAGGGAAACATCAACTTGCTGGAACTGGCGAAGTATGCTGAATCTACAGGACGAGACATTGGTAAAATGACATTGGAAGAAATAGAACGGTTTAAAGTGGTTTGACGCCTTATTTCTTATTTCATTACTATTCGTTGAAAATTCTAAAACATCTAACCCCTAGATTCTATATGGTCTAGATTGAGTCAACGATAAAAAGGAAGCTGTGTTTGCCGTCCTTCTCTAAATTGTTTATATTTACCCATGTAATTCATCAATCCTTGCGACAGTCGACATAGACTTGCAAAAGTCCGTACGTGCATTCGCGGCAGGGTTCATTAACCTTCTGGTTGATGCTGCTGGATAGCTGGCAGGTTAAGGCGAAGGAGTCCAAAAGCGGCTGAACGTCGGTGAAAAATTTATTATAGTTGGACGGAAGTTTTTTCCTTGAGTTGATTCCTGGGGAGTCCTTATGAAAAAAAATCCTGTTGGCAGTGGCTGCGTGCGCCCTTGTGCTTGCAGCTTGTGGTGACGATGTTACCGAAGTGACGGAAATCCGTCAAGAAGGCATGGCCGTGCTCGAGAAGGGCGAAAAGCTTTCGAAGCAGGCGTGCGACACTGCGAACGTGGGCGAGATGCTTTTTGTGATGGATTCCGTCGAGGCCTTCATTTGCGATGGCGAATCCTGGCGGACGCTCAAGGGCGCCGACGGCAAGGACGGCTCCGATGGTAAAGATGGTACTGACGGCAAGGACGGCGTCGATGGCAAGGATGGAAAAGATATGACATCGTTCCCGGGCGCCATAGGCAGTTTTCTGAAGTCCGCCAGCGGTTGGAGTGATTGCGGCAGCGCTTGCGAAAAGGGAATGGACGCCTTCGGCTTTTCCGTGCTCCCTGCAGGTCGCAGCTGCGATGTTGTTTTCAATGGTGTCGGCGAATATGCTTACATTTGGTCTGCTAAAGGGTACAGTGAAGATGGCGCCTACAGCATAATGCTGGATTTCGACAACGAGAATGCCTACCTGTTCCATAACCTCAAGCGCTGTGGCAGCTCGGTGCGTTGTCTCAAGGATTGAGGCCGGGCGAGACCGCCAAGTTCATTGGAGGATTTGCCTCCCGTGTAGGTGTGTGGAAACGCTTTTCGCGAACAAAAAAGCCCCGCTTTGCAGCGAGGCTTTTTTCGGGTGGATGACCGGACTCGAACCGGCAACATCCAGAATCACAATCTGGGACTCTAACCAATTGAGCTACATCCACCATGTAGTGGCCCAAATATAAAAAAGCCATCCCGATTTTCAAGGGATGGCGCGTAAAAAGTAGCGGAAAAATCGAAAATAGGGCGAAAAATCCTATTCTTCGTTCTTTTTTGCCATTATACGGATGAAATTTTCGCGTTTGAAGTCGTTGCGGTGTTCCATGCAGAAGCGGGGGTACACCGTCTGCTTGGGGAAGGCCTTGATGGTGAAGTACTCGTTGCAGCCTTCCAGACAGCACTTGAAGGTCAGGTCCATGGCCTCCGCGTAGTTGTGGCGGAAGATGATGTTCTTGGACTCGATGCTTTCGACGTTCTTCTTTTGCTTTTGGCGCTGCTTGATGTCACGGTGCTTTTCGCAGTACTTGGCGATGGGGTGGCCCCAGAATTCACAGCCGCAGCCGGGTTCCTGGCAGATTTTGAGCTTGATACGCTTTTTCTTTTTGTACTTGGGAAGTTGCATGGTAACTCCGTTTTTGGGGACGTTTGCGCCCTTTGGGTAAAAGTTAGTAAAAATAGGGGGTGAAAAGGCGCATTTTTACGGAAAAATCCGTATTAAGGGTATGAAGTGCTTTGATTTTTCTAAAAAAACAGGATTTGGCGCGGTCAGGGCGGCTTTTGTGGCAAGGTACGTCGCGGCGGTTTTGGTGGTCGTCGCGATGGGCGCGGGGTGTACTTGCGTGGATGGCGGGAGCGACGAGGGGGATCCGCCTCTGCGTGTGTCGTTTTTGGACGTGGGTCAGGGGCTGGCGGTTCTGCTCGAGTTTGATGGGCGGTTCGCGCTTTACGATTCCGGGCCGGATTCCGTCGGGGTGGTGGATTCGCTGCGCACCCGCGGGGTGGATACTTTGGAGTGGGTGGTGGTGAGCCATAACCACAGGGACCATGCCGGCGGGTTTATGGAACTTGGGGGTGGAACTGCGCCGCAAAAGGGAGATGCGCCCGCAATAGGGACTGCGCCGCGATTGCATGTGCGCCGCTTGTTCGTCGGGCCGGATACTGCGGGCGGGTTTGTGCGCGATAGTGTTTTGCGGATGGCTTCGAGGTTCCGCATTCCCGTAGATACGCTGGTGCGCGGGAGGAGTATTTCGTTGAATGCAATGGGGGATTCCCCGCGGTTCGATGTGCTGTGGCCTCCGGATTATGCGCGGGTGGGCGAGAATGGCGCGAGCGTCGTGCTTCGCGTGGAGTATGGCGAGGGGGCGGTGCTTTTGCCGGGGGACCTCGACAGTACGGGCGAGCGTCGGTTGCTGGAACTTTCGCCGACGCTTGGCGCGGGCTTGATGCAGGTTGGGCATCATGGTTCGGCGGGGAGCAGTTCGTTGCGTTTTATATCGCAGGTCGCTCCTGGTTATGCTGTGGCCAGCATGGGCGCTCGAAATAGTTTCGGGCATCCGGCCGAGTCTGTCGTGCGCAAGTTCGGGTACGTGCTCGGGGACTCTGCCCGGTTTTTCCGCACCGATAGGGATGGCAGCGTAGAGTTTGAATTGTATAAAAATTTGGGTGTTATTCTTCCGTGAGCCCGGCGAACATTTGCCCATCGCCGCGAATCCTGTGAACATTTGTCCATCGCCGCGAACCCGTCGAACATTTGCCCATCGCCGCGAATTCGGCTTTTGTTTTATTTGCTACATTGTGTTTTTGGATGTGGCCCGGATTTTAGTTGGGCGCAGGAGACAATTGATTCATAAAATAC
This sequence comes from Fibrobacter sp., assembly GCA_045598645.1. GTDB lineage: Bacteria > Fibrobacterota > Fibrobacteria > Fibrobacterales > Fibrobacteraceae > Fibrobacter. The sequence goes on along the minus strand of JAZLMK010000002.1, from coordinate 14,009 downwards.
ACATTCCGGTCATGGGCGTTTGCTATACGGCCGATACGCCGATTCGCGTAGCGCATTTGGGGCTTACGTCGGTAATCCCGTTGGTAGACGACGGCTTGCTAGAAGAGTATCGCATGGCTTATGGCGAGCGCCTGGGTGTCGATGTCGGAAGCCCGCAAACGACTCGCATCGGACGGATTCGTGCGTATCTGGATTTTGTTGCAGACGAGGTGTCGCGCAAGTTCGAGAGGATTCGCGGAATGCGACTTGCGCGTTGCGTGGGTTCGGGTGCGCAGCCTTGCTCGGGAGCGACGTGTGCGGAATTGACCGAGAAGGACCGCTATTTTCTGATGCTGCCCGCGGATTCGCCTTTGCGGGCTGAGTACGAACAGGTTTGCGCACTTTCGGGGCTGCGGCGCGTGGCGGCGGAAGTCGCGTTGACCGAGAAGATGGAATGTGGCGAAATTCAGGCGAATATCATGGTGAGCCTGAATCACAGGGAGACCGCGTTTGATGCTGTGCGAGGTTTTGCGGCGTCGAAGGTTTGCGGAAGTCTGGTGTTGAGTGCGGGCGTTAATTTGGGTGTGTTCGAGGAACTCGCAAAGCATGAATGCTTTTATCGCAAGGGGGCGGGGGATGCGTCTGCGATAGGGACTGCGTCTGCGATAGGGATTGCGCCGCGAAAAAGAATAATCTTGAAGGTTTCGGATTACCGTTCCGCGCTGATTCAGAGCCGTTACCTGGCAAAAAAGGGCTTGGAAGTATATGAGTTCCGCATCGAGTCGGGAGTGAACTGCGGGGGACATGCGTTCTGCGAGGGCCGTAAAACATTGCCCGAAGTCCTTGCAGAGTTTGTCGCGCATAGGCAGGAGTTGTTCGAAACATCTCGTGCGATGATTGCAAAATTTGCAGAAGCCGAGACTGCGAAAGCGCTGCCCGCTGGAGTTGGGAACGCGCCCGCGTCGTCCGCTGGAGTCGAGAACGTGACCGCACCGTCCGCAGGAGTCGCGTCTGTCGCATCGGACAAAAATGAAAAAAAATCTGCGGTATTGAGCAGTGCCGCTTCTGTTGTCGCGAAAGTCGTGCCGCCGCTAGCGCCTGCTCGCATTACTGTACAAGGCGGGCTCTGTACCGCACAGGAAATTGAAGATGTTCTTGCTCTCGGCGCAGATGGCGTTGGCGTTGGGACGCCGTTTCTGCTTGTCCCGCAGGCCACGAGTTGCGATGCAGAAACGCGAGCCCTGCTCGCGGCGGCGACGAGGGCGGACGTCCGGCTTACACATGCGTCGCCGCTCGGCGTCCCCTTCATGAATCTTGTGACGTCCTCTGCCGCGGAAGTGTGCCGCCGCAAGACGGAAGCCTATTTCAAAGCCCGCGCTGAAAAAAGTGAATCAATTGTTGCGACAAGCGAGGCCAATGCAGCCGCCGCTGCAACTGCCGCCGATGCCGCAGCACATGGCACCGAAACAAGCGAAGCCAATGCAGCCGCCACCGCAACAACAAATGAAATCGTCGCAAGTGCGCCCGCGGCAGAAACGACTGCAATGGCCGCATTCAGGGCGAGCGCTGAAATTGTTGCGACACCTGCCGATAATCTTCCTGGGTTCCCCTGCCGACAGCATTATCTGTGTCGCTCCATTCCTGGATTTAGCCATCCGGTTTGCATGGCTTCGCGCGAGTACGTGATGTATCGCCTCGCCGAAATCGACCGCCAGGAATCCGAGTCGCTGGACGCCTTGAAATCGCTTGCCGCCTCCGACGCCATATCCATCCGCGAAAAATTTGACGCCCTTCGCCGCGAAACACTTTCCCGCGAATGCATCTGCCGATTCCTCGGAAACGCCGGCCGCGAGGAAATCCGCGGCAAAAGCCCAACGCCCAATTACGAACGCGAAAAAATCGCTATTATCCGTGGGGCCAAAACCGCCCGCGCCAAGGAACCGGTAACAATCTGCCCGGGCCCGAATATCGCTTACTTCGATCGCGAATACACTCTGCTCGAAATGATGCAGCACCTGTACGGGACGGGGCCAACGCTTACGCCCGCCGCCAAGCCTCACGCATTTGAACTGGAAAAGGAAATCTTCGATACCACATTGGGTGCTTGATTCGCCCGATACCGCCGAAGTTGTATGTTCGCGTGCGCGCGCCGAAAAACTAGCACGTGTACCTGCTAAATCGCTAAAAATCCCTGTTTGGCAGGTACGTTTGCCCTGTTTTTGTCAATTTTGCTACAGACAAAGTAATTTTGTACCTGCTGAATCGCAGAAAAAATCTTTTTAGCAGGTACGCGGCCAAAATTTGCAGGTACCCAACCACGATCAGGTCGGTACTCGGCCACGATTAGGCCGGTACCCAGCCACGATTATGCCGATATGTAAAAAAATAGGACAAATTAAAAAAATGTTTGTTTTTTTTGAAAAGCTTTGTATATTCCTAGAAGTTCTGTTAACCGTATTTATATATCTGTCCCTTATGTGGGGATGGATATTTTTTTTTGGAGAAATCTATGGAAAAATTCGACTTGAAAAAATTGGACGCTATGTACGATTTGATGAATCAAGGCTTTTTAGGACTTTCGTCATTTCTAGCCAACATTGAAAAAACACTGAAAAACGCTCCTGCGGGAAGGCTCAGAATTGATAAATGTAAAAAGCAAATGCAATGGTACCATGTGACGGAGAAATCGTCGGAGCATGGCAAGTACATTCCGTTATCGAAAATAAAACTTGCAAAAGCCTTGGCGCAAAAAGATTATGATATGAAAATTTTGACGGAATTGAAACCTGTGGTGACGTCGCTTCGAAAAATCTTAAAGTCCAATGCTTTAAGGAATATTGAAAATTTGTATGAAATGATGATACCTTGCCGTCAGCAACTCGTGAATCCTGCATATTTGTCCGATGAGGATTTTGTCCGACAGTGGAAATCTGAGAAGTACGTGGGAAAAAATTTTGATGAAGCTTTGCTGACTACATCAAATGGCGAACGGGTTCGGTCGAAATCGGAAGTCATTATTGCGGATGTGCTGAATCGCTATAATGTGCCGTATAAATATGAACGTCCTTTGACTCTCTCTTTGAAAAGGAAAACAATCGAAGTGTATCCTGATTTTACGTGTCTGAATGTGCGGTTGCGTAAAGAAATTGTTTGGGAACATTTTGGAAAAATGGATGATTCGGAATATTTGGCCTCGACTATGATGAAATTGCAATCTTATGAAACAAATGGAATGTTTTTAGGGAGTGAACTTATTTGTTCCATGGAAACGAGTTATTCTCCTTTTGACGCTTGTAAGGCGGAACGTCTGGTGAAAAAGTTTCTTTTGTGATGTTTCGCTGATTGCGAGGGGTGTGGTGATTTAAATTTTTTTTGGGGGGGGCTCAATAGTTGAAAGTGGATGGCTTGGGGTTGATTGTCTGGAACTGATTGTCTAGTGTTGAAGGCTTGGGGGTGGTTGTACCTGCTAAATCGCTAAAAATCCCTGTTTGGCAGGTACGATGCGGAAATCTGCTTTGCTGACAGGTGCTAAAAAGTTTTTTTTCAGGTGCTCAAACGGGATTTGTACCTGCTAGATTCGGAAAATGTTCGTTTTAGCAGGTACAAAATGGGATAAACGGAGAGAAAATCTGGGCGTTGGCCTATTCTGCTTCTATTTTTCGGGGGTGTGTACCTGCTAAATCGCTGAAAACTCCTATTTGGCAGGTACGTTTGCCCTGTTTTTCTTAATTTTGTTACAGATAAAGTAATTTTGTACCTGCTAATTCGCAGAAAATGTCTTTTTAGCAGGTACGCGACGCTTCTCGCGCACTCCGCGCACTCCGCGCGTTTTAAACATCCCGCGCACTCCGCGCGTCCTGCGCGCTTCTTGCAGTTTTTAGTCCGCGAATCCGATTCGCGCCTGGAAATGGCATACGCTCATGTCGTCGGCGTTCATCCCGAAAATGTAGGCGTGGTGATTCGTGTTCTTGAACCGCACGATGTTCACCTTGGCGCCCAGCGGAATCTGCGTGATGTAATTCATTTGTATGGAACGCACCCTGCGGTTCTTGATTTCGTCCTTGTCCAGACTGTCCATGACCCAGTCTACGTAGCGGCAGTGGTTCACGTGGTTGTTCATGTCGAGGTCGCTGTACTTGGCCAGCTCTGTGCGCACAACGCGAGGCTCGATTTGCGGGTCCAGGATTTCCATCATTTCGGGAAGTGCGTTCTTGCCGGGGAACAACGGAATGGGGTACGGGCTGTTTGCCGGATTCTCGGACTTGCCGGTCTTCATGTTCACGAGGAGCCACGAAGACGTGGCCTGCGCAATTGAATTCCCTTGCGAATCCATGATGGAGTAGTCCTTGAGGCAGACCTTGTCCTTGTAGAAATCCTTGGCCCAGGTGGACACTGAAATTTTTTCGCCCCACACGGGCTGGTGCAAAATGCGAATCTTGATGCGGGTGATGACCGTGGTGTAGCCTGCTTTCATCATCTTCCAGAGTCCGAAGCCGTTTTGCTCCGCATCGGCGATGGCGGTTTCTTCCATGAACAAAAACAGGTTCGAAAGTTTGAGTCGGCTATGGTGGTCGCAGTCCGAAAAACGAATGTCAAAATTCTTCGTAGTGATTTCTTGTTCCATATGCTGTCTTGCCCGGTGTAGATTTTTATACCAAATTTTTTTGGCCCTGTTTTACGGCCTTTCCATAATAATCTATAATTTTGTCATATGAGTGAGTTCCAGTTTCGACCGTCTTTTGTTCAGTTATCGGCATTAAGTTCTTATTGTGGCGAGTTGCGTCTGCCCGGTTCCAAGAGCATTACCAACCGCGCCTTCTTGATTGCGGCCCTTGCCAAGGGGACTACGCGCTTGCATAATTTGCTCAAGAGCGACGATACGCGGTACATGGGCGAGGCTTTACAGAAACTTGGCGTCCAGATTGAATTTTCCGACGATTTTTCGGAGGCCGTGGTTCACGGGAACGGCGGGCCGATTTCTGCGTCGGGAGCGTCGTCGCGCTTGCCGTCGAATCCGTGCGAAGGTCCGGCGTCCCCTGTCGACCTCTTTTTAGGCAATGCCGGCACTGCCATGCGTTCCCTGACGGCGGCCTTGACTCTTGGCCAGGGCGAGTTCCATTTGCGTGGCGAAGAACGCATGAGCGAACGCCCGATTCGCGACCTCGTCGATGCCCTTCGCTGTCTTGGCGCAAACATCAATTACGAAGAATCCGAGGGCTATCCGCCGGTGCGGATTGTTGCTGACGGTCTGGAAGGCGGCGAAGTGAGCGTCCGCGGAAACATCTCCAGTCAGTACCTGACGGCTTTGTTGATTTGCGCTCCGTATTGCAAGGCTCCTTTGCATATCCATGTGGAAGGCGAATTGATTTCGGTCCCCTACATCGAACTTACTCTCGATGTGATGAAGAGTTTCGGTATCGAAGTGCGTCACGAGGGCCTCAGGGACTTTTACGTGCCGCAGGGCGTGTACACCGCTCCTGCCGACTACATGGTGGAGGGCGATGCCAGTTCCGCCAGTTATCCGCTTGCGGCTGCGGCCATTGCCAAGGGCAAGGTGCGCGTGCTTGGAGTGGGCCATGAAAGCGCCCAGGGCGATGTCGCCTTCGTAATGGTCTTGCGCAAAATGGGCGTGAAAGTGGATATCGGCCCCGATTGGATTGAATGCGATGGATCCGGCTGCAGTTTGCACGGGGTGAATCTTGACTTGAACGATATTCCCGATGCAGCCATGACTGTCGCTGTGCTTGCGCTTTTTGCGGATTCGCCGATGACCATTAGCGGCATTGCCAGTTGGCGCGTGAAAGAGACGGACCGCATTGCGGCAATGTCGGCGGAACTTCGCAAGGTTGGCGCCGATGTGCGAGAGACCACGGATTCCATTACCATTACTCCGCCAGCCAAGTTGCTGCCGGCGACTATCGAAACTTACAACGACCATCGCATGGCCATGTGCTTTAGTCTCGTGGCTTTGGGCGGAGTGCCGATAAAGATTATGGATCCGGCTTGTGTGAACAAGACTTATCCTCGTTACTTCGATGATTTCAACAAGTTGGCCAAGTGAATTTGGCTAGGTGACTAAGTAGCAGGGTGTGGAATGAACTTTCGTAAATTTTTGTGCCTGGGTCTTTTTTTTGCAGCGCCGCTGTTTGCCGGCATCGATGTTTCTACGTTCCAGGCGTACGTGGATTCTGTTGTGCCGGGGTCGCGATACGGGCTTTCGGTGCGCTCGGTGAAGACTGGTGCAGAACTCGCCAATATTCGCGGAACGGAAAAGTTCACTCCCGCCAGTACGCTCAAGACGTTGACCACGGCTACGGCGCTCCATTTTTTGCCGTTGGATTACGAACCCAAGACGATGCTTGCCCTTAACGGGAGCGTCCGCAAGAATTCCTTCTGGGGCAAGTTGATTGTGCGTGGCGAAGGCGATCCGAATGTCTCTGGTCGCTACTACGCCGATCCGTTCCACATATTGTACGCGATGGCCGATTCCATCAAGGCGTTGGGCGTAGATACCGTTCATGGCGCCCTGGACTTGGATACTGCGTTTTATACAGGCCCCTGGAAAGCGGAACACTGGCGCAAGAATTTCTACAACTCCTGGTACGGTGCAGAAATCGGCCCGCTGGGCTTTAACGACAATTGCACGTTAATCCGTTTCAAGCCTGGTGAAAAAGAGGGCGATACGGCGATAGTCACGATTCTTCCTGACGTGGGATACGTGACCGTGAAAAATGAGTTGACCACGGTTGCCGGAAAAAAGAAAAAGTGGACGTACGCCATTGATTCGGTGAAGTCCGAAATTACACTCGGCGGGACTATCGGGCAGAATGTGGATTCCGCGAGCCTGGTGCTCCCGATTCGAAATCCGGTCGGTTATTTCCGTGCGGCGTTTTTGTACGCTCTGCGCGAAAGGAACATTGTTTTTGTACAAGACCCGACTGTCCCCCAGGGCATAGAGATTAAACGTTTTTCTTATTCGGCGGCGCCGCTGCTGAGCATTCTGGATGAAATCAATCAGCGCAGTCAAAACTTCCATGCCGAAACGCTGTTCCGCAATCTTGGTGGCCAAAAGGCCGATGAAGGCAGCGTGGAAGGCGGCAAGAAAATGGAACGCGAGTTCCTCAAGGAAATGGGAATTGATTCCACCGAATTCGAAGTCTGGGATGGCTGCGGTCTTTCGCCCAAGAACAAGTTGAAACCTTCTGTAGAAACTGTGCTTTTGACCAAGATGGCGCGCCACCCCAAGGGCGAGTACTACATCAACAGTTTTGCAGGCCCCGGGCTTGGCACAGGCGGCAAACGCATGCAGGAACTGCAGTATCCTTGGCTCACGCGGTTCAAGACGGGCTTTATTGGCGGTGCGCATGGCTTGGTTGGATATGTGTTCGCCATGGATGGAGATACTTTGTCTGTAGCCATGTATTTGAACGATACTGGAAAAAATCATGACCAGACTTTAAAGGACGTTTTGGATACTTTGTGGATGCGCGTTATCGACCAGACCAACGCCAATTACGCATCCCTCATGAAGATGAAACGTTTGTGGCTTGCGGCCCAGAATGTGAACGGCCTTGCCAATCGAATGGAACATTTTTCGAGGGCTCTCATGGGAACCCCGTATTTGCTTGGCCCCATGGGCGAGAGTTATTTGGATTCCATCGATACCAAGCCGCTTGTCAATTTGGATTCCGTGGACTGCGTGACCTTTGTGGAGCATACTTTGGCCTTGTCGCTTGCGACTCACGAGGATTCCATTTTTACGCTGTTACAGCGCATTCGCTACAGGGACGGAAAAATCGGTTATTCGACGCGCAAGCATTACATGCTTGATGACTGGGTGGGCGAAGGAAAGTTTGCAAAACCGGTGTCTATGGAAGGCGATACTTCCATTACCCGCGTGTTGCCCAAAACCGAGTTCTACAAAAAGAAAATGCTCAAGTACGTGGTGAACGGAAAACTCGGTGTGGATGCCCCTATGATAATCCGCATGCTTCCGTACGGGAGGGCCTTGGTTTGGGCCAATACGGTGTACCGCGGGGATTTCAATGTGATTGGCGTCGGGTTCGTGGGCAAGTCCGATAAAATCGACATTACCCACACTGGAATGATATTCCTTTATCCGGGTGAAAAGCCTAAACTGCGCCATGCGTCGTCGCTTCGCAAGAAAGTCGTGGAACAGCCGTTCCTTGAATACTTGGAATCCCGAAGGGGAAAACTCCCGGGAGTCACTTTCTTCGAATACAAGAAACCTTAAGTTGTTCGTTATTCGCCGTAGTCAAATGCCAGAATGGCTGTCATCTGGTAGTTGGCGGGAACATCGTTCGTGGCATTTTCATCGGGGCTCGCGGCGTCGGCTTCGAATGCTGTCCAGGCGTCTGGCATCCATCCGTACGCGTTCATGGTGAGTTCCTTGCCCAGCGCGATTTCTGCGTTTTCGATTTCTTCCCACTTGATGCGGGTTCCTGGTGCCTTGTAATAGCGTAGCATGCCGAGCGATTCCATGGATTCCGGATGGTCGTCTACCAGTTGGTAGACGCAGTCCTTGAAACTCTTGCCGGTGAAGCGTATTACGCGATACAGGCGCTTGCGACCCAGGAATCGCGAGAGGTCCCCGATGTCGGTCATGACTTTTGCGCCACCTCCAAAAAACACGGCCAGTTCGCGAAACACTTCTGAGTCTTCCTCGAGAAAGGGCGAGAGTTTTTTGATAATCGATGTAATGTCTTCGGCCATGCTTGAAAAATAAAATTATTTTTGGCCTAGGGTTAGCAGAATGTCTTGTAAATGTAATTTCATTCCGTTTTTTGGGGCAGTGGTCTTTTTTTGTGTGGTGGCGTGTTCCAATAGCGCCTCGGAATCCCCGGAAAACATCGTCGATGTTCCCGACACCCCTGCGGACACGGTTCCGCCAGTTGTTCCGAATGTGAACGTTGATTCTGCAATAGCCTCTTTGGATCTTGTCGAAATCAGGTCTTCGGGAAAGTCCGTTTATTTGGGTACAGACGTGGCAAGCGCCAAGGCCGATGAACGCCCCAGGATGAAAGTGGAATTTGATTACGATTTCGCCATAGGCAGGCGCGAGGTGACCTGCGGCGAATTCAACGTCGTAATGAAGGGCGCTTCGAAACTCGAAATTGCCTGCGAAAACGATTCCCTGCCTGTAGCCGACGTATCCCTTTTTGACGCGGTCCTTTTTGTGAATGCTCAAAGCAAGGCTCTCAAAATGGATACGGCCTACACTTATACAAGAGCTCTTTTTGGAACCGACGGCCACTGCACAAGTCTGGAGGGACTTTCGTTCAAGTCGCAGTCTGACGGCCTCAGACTTCCTACCGAGGCGGAATGGATGTATGCCGCGCAGGAAAACTGGACTCCTGAAAAATCCTGGAATGCGGGCAATTCTAAAAATAAAGCGCACAAGGTCTGTTCTGCGAACCAGTCTACAAAAATTTGCGACATGGCGGGGAATGTCATGGAATGGGTGAGTGACTGGCAGGGCAGTTTCCGCGATACTACGATGAAGAACTTTGTTGGCGCGACCGATGGCGGCGACTTGGGGCTGCGCGTGGTTCATGGCGGATGCTTCCGCACGGATCCTTCGTCGATGTTCGTGTATTCGCGTGGCGATATCTATGCGGTGACTTCTTCGACTCATGCCGACTATGTCGGGTTTAGACTTGCTCGAGGGGCGATTCAAAAACCGACATGGCTTTCTAGGAACGGCGCTGCTGTTGTCAGCAATATTGTGGCCTTGGCGAATGCGGTTACCGTACGGGGTGTTACGGAAGCCTACAAAGTCAAACTGGTGTTCCGCAACGATGTCTCGGGGAATCTCGCGTACATCGATTACAACAGTGGAAGCCTTGCCCCGGTTGAAATCAAGGATGATATCGATGCCTACCACCCGGACATTTCGCCGGATGGGAGCAAGGTGGCCTTTTGCACGGGGCTCGAAGGCGTGAACACCGTATCGGAACTGTACGTACGCGACTTGAATCCTGCCGGTACGGGTCTTGTCAAATTGGATGTGGAAAGCGCCGCCATTCCGCGTTGGCGCGTGTTGGAAAACGGCGATACGGTGATTGTGTACGTGACTTCGGCCGCGAACAACAAGGACGACGCCAGTTTCTTTGCGCAGTCCACATGGCAGGTGCCTTTTTCGAATGGAAAATTCGGCACGCCCGAAAAACTTTTTGATGGCAGTTTCCATGGTGGCGTAAGTGCGGACAACCGAATGGCGGTAACCGGGTCCACTCGGTTCTTGACCCGCTTGGAAGGTGCCGACGGAAATGCGCAGACGGTTGTCTGGTACAATGGCGAACAGGCCTGCAATGTGTCGCTTTCGAAGGACGGTTCCAAGCGCTCGCTGTTGTTGGATTTCGCTCCCGAATTCGCACGGAACGCCGTGAACATCGAATACGGGGTCCACGAGATTGTATTCGTTGTCGACAGCAATGGCATGCTAATCCAGGGCTTGATCGCTCCGGACAGTAGTTCTTTCGACCATACGGAATGGGTTTACGACGTGACTCCGCGTACAAGCGGCGGGCATGCCGTTGCGACAGTCGCCAACAAGGATGGCGCGCACACCAAGATTACGTTGCTGGATTTCAGGGATAGCCGTTTGATAGACCTTGTGGAAGGCGAGGAACTATGGCACCCGGCGATGTGGGCGAACACGGCCGCGAACCAGGCTTTCGGCTCTTTGGATATGGACAGCGCCGGTGTGTATGCGCTCCCCAATTGCGGCGAGCCCCCGATGCTTTTGCGCTATAAATTGGAACTGCTGTGGACGTACAAGGATTCCGCCAACGTGGTGATTCTTGGATCTTCGAGGCCCATGGAAGGCGTCATCCCGGCGTTGATGAGCAAGGAATTTTTCGCTATCAACATGGCGAACGTGCCGAACATGCTCTACGTTTCTGAGCACTTGTTCAAAAATTACGTTGTGCCCCATGTGAAGAATCTCAAGTACCTGGTGATTTCCCTGGACATCGACCTGTGGCACCACGCCGATAACAGCGACTACAACTTCTATTACAAGACGTACAAGGACTATCCGGGATTCGTTTACGACGAGAATCATGACTTTTGGAAGGACGGCTATCCGGAAGGCCTGGCCGAAATGACTCAGTCGGCTTACGGTTCCGATGCCTACGCGCGCTACTTCAGGGACGAAATGGGATTTGTCCGCCTGGACCCGGGATCCTGGTTTTCCGACAACCCGCTGGTCGCTTACGACAGCACCTGGATGTCCTATGAATCGCAGAACTTTGAAAGCGCCTTTGGACATTTGGAGAACATCCTTGAACTGGCCGCCGAGAACGACGTGAAGGTGCTGGGCGTAGTGTTCCCCCAGAGCCCGGGCTACAAAAAGACGGGGTCCTTTGGCATATACGGAATTCGCCGCAGCGAGGCGCCGGCGCTTTTGCAGAGAATTGCCGACCTGAGCAAGAAGTACCCGAATTTCCACTTTATGGACGAAAATAAAATGGGAAACCACGATTACACAGACGACATGGCCATTAACTATGACCATTTGGCCTATACGGGCGCTCCGCAAATGACGGCCCGCATTGATTCGGCTTTGAAAACTATGAAGTAGGTCACAGTGTTGTTTTCGTCACTAGACGTTCTATGTAAATTAATTTATAATATTGTGGGGTGTTTATGATACCGACAAATATTTCGATTTTAATCTTTTGCATTTTTGTATTGGCGCTGCTTTTGCAGAGCGCCTACGTTCCTTTACGTGGCGATGGTTCTAGAGCATGCTTTGCTAAAATTGTAATTGTTGCCATTTGCTCGTGCCTGTTTTACTTGACATCTACGTTATGCGACAATCATCGCGAACTTGTTGTTGTCAACAGGATTCTTAATGGCTTTTACTTTTCGTTGACCGCCATACTTCCCATGATGTGGATTATCTACATAGGAAAGGCGATAAAGGCTTTCCGGCCGGAACATCGTGTGCTGTATAACATTGTTTGCTTGCCGATGGTTGTTCTTGCCGTGCTGAGCTTGATTTCGATTGGCACGGGCTGGAATTTCGAGGTGGACGAAGTTGGCGTTTATCATCGCGGAGTGCTGTATTTCCCGTATACGATAGTCGTTGCGATGTATGTGGTCGTCCCCATGGTGTTCACGTTGTGGAGGGCCGTCGATAAGCGCTATTATGCGGAACGTGCCAAGTACCTTTCCCTGGCGTCGTATGGCTTTTTTGCCCTTTGGGGAATCGTTGCCGAAATTATTTTCGCGGGCGTGCCGGCTTCGGTCATGGGAATTGTGTTCTCGCTACTGATGAACCACCTGTCTTACCAGCGCAGTCGCATTTCTACGGATTCGCTTACGGGTCTCAACAACCGAAACAAACTGAATTCCTACATGTCCATTGCGATGGAAAATATTCCGGAAGACAAGAAACTGTTCTTGCTCGTGTTTGACATGGACAAGTTCAACCGGATAAACGAAAAGTTCGGGTTCAAGAATGGCGACAAGGCCTTGATCCTGTTTTCCGTTGTGTTGAAAAGAGTGTGCGGGCCCAAGGGATTCTTCATATCGCGTTATGGCGCCGACGAATTCACCGTGGTTGCCAAGTGCGATAACGAACAGGAATGCATAGCCTTGATTAGCGAAATAAAGATCGCCCTTGCGAATGCCTCGAGACGCTTTGCTTGCTCGCTGTCGGTAAGTGTCGGTTATGCGGAAACCGTTGAAAATGACAACATCCCGGACATGTTCTCCCGTGCCAACAGGATGCTGTTCGCCGAAAAAACGCACTGCGTTTAAAAGCGAGACCGGCGCATTATTCCATTTTGGAATTTATTTTGTTTGAAAATTTTTGCAAACAGTGGTTTGCGAAAACCTCCTTTTGTACGTTGAGGCTGAGGGCCGATAACGGTTCTCAGTTCTAGGAGGTGAATCATGAAAACGTTAAAACTTACAGCGTTTTTTGTTCTTGCCGTGCTGATTTCCATGTCTTGTGCTTCCCGTATGGTAAAATCCAAAAGTGGGGACCTTGATTTGTTGGCAAATCGCGGCGGGGACAAAGTTCTCTGCATAGCGCACTTCAACGACATTCTCACCTTGATCAAGGAAGTCGAAGCCGACGCCCTTGTGAAGGGGGATTGCAAAGGTTGGGTGGCGAAGTCCAAAATCGAGTATGTCGCAAAGAAGGCGGCCGATAGAACTATCGACATCGACAACTTCGACATTACCGCGTGGACTGACAACCAGTCGGGCGTCTTCGTGTTGGAAAATAACATTGAAGATTTCGACGGTGTCACCATTGACCGCGACTTCAGAGAATACCTGACATACACAATGGACAGGGAACAGACCGAAATGAGGAACGGCGAAAACTAACTGTCCATTTCATACCTTACTCCTGCTTGGCTTACGCCGGGCGGGAGTTTTTTATAGTTTTCATAGTGAAAACGCGTCGATTCCTGCTGTGGAACTCTCGGGTGTCCATCAGGATTACGCCGACAAGATTGTACGCTTGACTCAGGAATCCATTAATGGCAGCGGTAATGCTTGGGGTATTTATAGGCCGACGGGTTTCAGTAACAACTTTGCCCTGGATTTCCGCGTGTTGTATAACAACTATGAGTTGAATAATCGCATAGATCATGAATTGTACGCTGTTTTAGGATGGACACTCAATGCACAGGTATGGTGGTAATGATGAAAAAGGCGATTGCGCTGTTGCATCTATCAGGATGGCAAATTGGTTTGTGAATCTGCCGTTAGTTGCAAGATAAATGTCTCCCGCAAGGAAATTGCCCGCACGCCCTTCTCCTGGGATAAGCCTGCAAAAGATTAAATAGAAAAAAAGACGAGAGCCGAAATATCTCTCGTCTCTCGTCTTTTTCAACGGAATGCTGCTTGGCCCTCATACCTCAAAGGCCGAAGGCCGACCTCATACCTCTAGCGCCGTAGGCGCGTGCCCCTTATCCCTGGTGGCTCTTGAACCAGTTGATGAGCTGGTTGGTGGAAGAGTCGTGCTTGAGTTCGGCGTCGGCCTTTGC
>JAZLMK010000001.1:0-51726 GCA_045598645.1 Fibrobacter sp. | reverse complement strand
CCGAGGCAGCCGCCCCAGTTGGTAAAGCCGCTTTCCGCAGCCTTCGAAAGGATGAAGTTCATGAGCAGCATGCCGTAAATCGTCTGGGAAATCGGGGCACCCACGAACACAAGGAGCGTGAAGAGAGCGCTCTTACCCTGTGCGTAAGCCTTCTTCCACATGGTAATTGCAGACATACCTGCAGTACCGCAACCAAGGGCAGAGCCCATAGCCGCAATGCCGAGAGCGGCAGCTGCGCCCATTTTAGCGAGAGTAACCATTGTTGTTGGTTCCATTTTATTATCCTCATTAAGTAGCGGGAATCATCCCTTGGTTTAATTTTTTTGCTTGGCGAAAGGTGCGAACGCGAATCCGCTCCATTCGAGGCCAAGTCCATTTGAAAATTCGAGTGTGTTAAGACGTACGGCATGCACAGCCACGCCCATGACGGCGAGGGCGATGTTCAGGCCATGTACGAACAAGAGTATTATGGCGGCGCCAGCGACACCCACGGCGGAACCGAACATCGGCGAAAGCATTCCATTGAAGGCTTCGGCGATGGCGGCACCAGACATACCCACCGCAAACAGACGGATATAACTGATGACGTCGGTAAAGCTGTTCACCACATCCAGCACGAGCATCGGAATGCTGATGAAATCCTGCTTGAGCCTGCTGGGCGGAACTGTAAAGAGGAGCAAGAGCACGGCTTCGACGCAGAACATCGGGATGACGAACCCAGGCATTTCGATTCCAAGCACCATGTTGCATGCAAGGAAGAACATGACCCAGGCACCCATGAGCCAGCCCACTTGAGCCATGAAGGTGGAATCCTTGCGCTTGATGCGCACGACCACGTTCCAGGCGTGAGCGATGCTCAGGTGAACCACGGCGATGCAGAAGCAGAACAACTGGATGTGCTGCATCTGGGAAGCGCCCACGCCCTTCGGCACAAAGCTTGCCGGCAGGTAGGTGAAGCCTTCGCAGAACTGCTTGTACACTTCGAAGCGGGCCGGGTCCATCGGTGCGCTGCTGCGAATCCAGTAGAGCACGTTGCGGACGCCTTCAGGCAAGAAGTCGTAGTTCGCAATATCGATGTAGTAGCTCCAGCCAGCAAGTTCCGGAGTAAGCCCGAGGAAGCTTGCGTTGATCATGCCCCACACGATGGTCGCGGCACTCATCAGGTACACAAAGTGGAAACCTGCGCTGCTCGCCTTCGGCATCTTCTTGCGTGCGTAAATAGCAAGACCGAGGAACAACAGGCCGTAAGCCGTGTCGCCCACAATCATAGCGAAGAATATGCTGAAGAAGCAAAGGAATACGCTCGAGACGTCCACTTCCTTGTAACCCGGCGAAATGCCGATGATATCGTACAGGCACTGCATGGGCTTCGTGAGCTTGCTGTAGCCGAGGAGGGTCGGCACGTTGTCGTCGTCGGTCGGGTCCTCTACGCGGAGGCCCCAGCCAAACTTCTTGGCGCTTGCGTTGATTTCTGCGATGCGGTTGGCCGGGCAGAAGCCCTGCAATGCGGCGACGCTTTCGTTTGCGGCCATGCTGCCAGCGGCTTCTTCCATGTTATAGTCGTCCGAAACTTCGGCAAGGCGTGCGCGGACGGAATCCTTGACGCTTGCGAGTGCGGAAAGGCGCTTTTCGATGCGGTCGAGAGTCGCGCGGGCTTCCACCTCGACATGGCGGAATTCGTCCAGGGACTTAGGCGGCATCGGGATTTCAGTAAAGGAGCCCGAAACTTTGGCGACGGCGCCCCTGCCGAACACGGCAAAGTACGTTCCGTTGTCGTTCGTCGCGAACTGTTCCTTTACGGCGTCGCCTTCCACTTCGAAGGGGACCTTCTTGATGTCGGCAACGTAAAGCTTTACGAAAATGCCCTTCTTTTCGAGGCCTGCCACGGTGGCTGGGTCCAGGTTGCCGAAAGCGCTCAACTTTTCGAGTTCTTCCTTGGCCTGTTCCAGGTCGATTTCGGCCTGCTTGCGTTCGGCGAGCAAACCTTGAACCTCTTCGACAAGGGCTTCGCCGCTCATGCCCGGTTCAGCAGGCGTTACACCCTTCCCTACCTTGTCGGGAATGGCTTCCAAAGCCTTCTGCACGCGGTTCACGGCACCCTTAGCGCTGTTGAGGGCAGCGCCCGTTGCCGCCTTGAGCGGTGTCAAATGGATGATTTCCAGTTCGCGAAGTGCGTTGAGAGTCTCGTCCTTAGCGGAAGCGAGCGTCAGCACAGTCACCTTTTTCATAGGAGTAATCATGCTGCGGCCTCCTTGCTTTGGGCCAAGGCATCTTGAGCGGCATTGCGGGCAGTTGCCTTGCCCTTCGCCATCTTACTGCGGGCCACGCCAGAAGTCTGCTGGTCGCCCAAGAAGATGTTGATGACGCGGATGTTTTCCTTGGCTTCGGGAATCTTGACCTTCTCGAACAGGTTCACGCGCTGGCTCGTGGTACGGAGTTCCTTGGAAAGGAGTTCGTACTGCTTTTCGAGAACGCGGCGTTCGAGGCGCAAGGAAATAAGCCCCTGCAGACTGCGGATACCGTCGTCCAGCCAAACCGGCGTGGTAAAAAAGTCGGGAATATTCACGTTGAAGTCCACCCCGCTAAAAGTCGGGATCTTGACGCCGGCAATGTTGCCTTCGCCCTGACGGACTTCCTTCACCGAGAGGTACTTGTCCCACTCGATGGGCTCGGCATACAGCGAAATCCAAGAGGCCATGCTCTTTCGAAGCGCGTCCTCCTCGTCCCGCTTTGCCATCACCCTCTCCTGGAGCGTGCGCATTTCCATCTGCAATTGCTGTTTTTTCAACAGCAACGTGGGCAGATAGCGCTTGAAGCGCTTCAACGCGTCACGTTCCGCCTTGAGGGCGTTCTTTGTTAACTTGACCTTCGCCATATTACCCCTTCTTGGGCCAATATTCGTTAATCATCTTGGAAGGAATACCGGTTTCTTCCGGCTGGAAGCAGTCGGCAAGAATGGTCCAGCCCAAATCCAAGGCCTTTTCAAGAGGAATGTTCACGGAAAGGTCCATCATTTCCTTTTCGAAGCGCTGACCGTACTTCAGGAGTTTCTGGTCCCAGTTACTCATGTTGAAGCCCATAGACTGCTTTTCGAGCGTTTCCTTGTAAGAAGCGTAAAGCTGAATCATGGTGTTCATGATGGTACGATGGTCGCTACGGGTCTTGCCGTTCACCTGCTGCTTCAAGCGGCTAAGGGAACCGAACGGTTCGATACGGCCCTTGCGCAGGTAGAACTGACCTTCAGTAATGTAACCCGTGTTATCCGGAACCGGGTGGGTAACGTCGTCGCCCGGCATCGTGGTAACAGCAAGAATGGTAATGGAGCCCGAACCTTCGAAGTCCACAGCCTTTTCGTAACGGCTGGCCAAGGAAGAGTACAGGTCGCCAGGATAACCACGGTTCGAAGGAATCTGTTCCATCGTAATGGCGATTTCCTTCATGGCGTCGGCGAAGTTCGTCATGTCGGTGAGGAGCACGAGCACGTTCTTGCCTTCGGTTGCGAACTTTTCGGCAACGGCCAAGGATGCATCCGGCACGAGCAAGCATTCCACAATCGGGTCACTTGCAGTGTGCATGAACATCACCGTACGGCTAAGGGCACCGTTCTTTTCGAGGAAGTCCTTGAGGTACAAGTAGTCGTCGTGCTTAAGGCCCATACCGCCGAGCACAATCACGTCCACTTCGGCCTGCAAGGCGATGCGGGCCAAGAGTTCGTTGTACGGTTCACCGGCGATAGAGAAAATCGGGAGCTTCTGGGAAACCACGAGCGTGTTGAACACGTCGATCATCGGAATACCCGTACGCACCATGGTCTTCGGGATAATGCGCTTTGCCGGGTTCACGGACGGGCCACCGATGGTGATGCGTTCGCCGTCCACAACAGGCCCATTGTCGCGAGGCTGGCCGGCACCGTTGAACACGCGGCCAAGCAAGGCTTCGGAATAAGGAACCTTCATCGGTTCGCCGAGGAAGCGCACTTCGGAGTCGGTAGAAATACCGCGGGCACCTGCGAAAACCTGCAAGTCGACCATGTCGCCGTCGATACGAATCACACGAGCGAGAGAAGTACCGAAAGAACTCGTGACCTGCGCCAGTTCCTGGTTGGCAACGCCTTCGGCCCTGAGGGAAATCACGGAACCGGCGATGCGTTCAATACGATGGTATGCAACATTATGCATTAGCGGAAACCTCCTTCACGGAAGCGAAAATACTTGCTTCGAGATCCTTGAATTCCTGACTGTCGAACTTGACGCGGTTCCAGTCCTTGGTAGCCTGGGTAAGCTTCAGGAAGAACGAACGTGCGATATCCTTTTCAGTAAACTTCATAGGAGTCTTGAGGATTGTGTAGACCTTGTCGAACACGTACTTCTGGCGTTCGGCGGAGCAGGCGGCGTCGATTTCGTGGTAGGCGTCCTGCTGCAGGTAAACGGAGTCGAGATATTCACTCTTCAGGTAGATGACAAAGTCGTCGATAGAGGTACCTTCTTCACCCACCACCTTCATCATGTTGTTGACGTCAACGCCAGCAGCAAGGATATGGCGAGCTTCGGCCACCTTCTTCACGTCGATGATGCCTTCGTACTTGGACCAGGAATCGAGCGGGTGGATGGCCGGGAAGCGGCGCTGGTCGGAACGTTCACGGCTAAGGCCTAAGAATGCGCCCACCACCTTAAGGGTTGCCTGGGTCACCGGTTCTTCGAAGTTACCGCCTGCAGGGGACACGGAACCGCAAATCGTCACGGAGCCGGTGGAACCATCCTTGAGGCGAACCACGCCGCCGCGTTCGTAGAATGCGGCAATCACGGATTCCAAGTAGGCCGGGAATGCTTCTTCGCCCGGAATTTCTTCCAAACGGCCGCTCATTTCACGCAAGGCCTGTGCCCAACGAGAAGTGGAGTCAGCGAGCAAGAGCACGTTGAGGCCCATCTGGCGATAGTATTCAGCGAGTGTCACGCCGGTATAGACGGAAGCTTCACGAGCAGCCACCGGCATGGAAGAGGTGTTACAAATGATAAGCGTACGTTCCATGAGGGACTTGCCGGTACGCGGGTCAATCAGTTCAGGGAATTCGCGGAGGGTTTCCACGACTTCACCGGCACGTTCACCGCAAGCGGCCAAGATCACGATATCCACGTCGGCGTAGCGGCTCATGAGCTGCTGAAGCACCGTCTTGCCGGCACCGAACGGGCCCGGAGTACAGAAGGTTCCGCCCTGCATCACAGGGAAGAACGTATCGATAATGCGCTGCTGCATGGTAAGCGGCTTAGACGGGCGGAGGCGTTCTTCGAATGCCTTGATAGGCATCTTCACAGGCCATGTCTGCACCATCTTCACGTCCATCTTTTCGCCCTTGTCGTTCTTAAGGACGGCAACGACATCTTCGACGACGTGTTCGCCGGCAGCAACTACAGATTCTACAGTCCACTTGCCGAGAGCCTTGAACGGCACCATGATGCGGTGGGTGAACACGCCTTCGGGAACGGTTCCCAAAGTGTCACCAGCCACAACCACGTCGCCAGCCTTGGCAACCGGAGTGAAAGCCCACTTCTTGTCGCGGGGCAAAGCCTTGAGGTACTTACCGCGCTGCAGGAAGAAGCCGCATTCTTCGGCAAGTTTCGGGAGCGGGTTCTGGAGGCCGTCAAAGACCTGGGTCAAAAGGCCAGGTCCAAGTTCCACGGAAAGGAGTTCGCCGGTGAATTCGACCTCATCGCCAGCCTTCAAGCCGGTGGTGTCTTCGAACACCTGGAGTTCGGCGTAGTCACCGCGGATACGGATGACTTCGGATTTAAGGGGAATAGTTTCGGTTTTGCCCGCGCTGTTCTTGGTGAGCAGTTTGGCAAAAGCCACTTCGTTCTGGGACACGGCGGTTTCGAACTTGACGCGAACCAAGTTACCATTGACGCCGATGATTTTTCCGATACTAGCCATTGAAAATGGACCTCCGGTCATTCCTGCACAAAGGCAGGATCGTTTGCATTAATAACTTTTATGACGGCTTCGTCGCCAGCCTTCTCGCTGATGCGCGACCACCGTTCGCAAATTTGAAGCTTGATGGCGTAAGCGTACACGTGGTAAACGGTACCCTCGCCTACACCGGCCAAGGAATCCACAAGCCAAAAACGGGCGCGGTCGATATCCATTTCTTTTTCCATGGGATTCGACTTGGAGAAGGCGTCCTGAATCATTTTGGCGAATGTGACATCGTAGCCGGCAAAGCTCTTTTCGGCAAAACGCACTTCGGGGCCCCATGCTTGCGCGCGGAGCCTTCCGGAAACGTTCTTCATCTGAATGTCGCGTGCCTGGTAGGCGAGCACAAATTCGTCTTTGCACTCTTCGTTCACCTGGCCGCTCAAAAGCACGTCCAGAGCCTCGAGTTCCTGAGGTTCCAGCACACCTTCGCAACGGCCGCGGAATTCGGCGAGCGAAAGGGGCAGCGGGTCGCCCAGTTCGAGCATCGGGAGCGATGCCATCAAAAAGGAAGGACTACTCATGAAGTACCTTCTCTAAACTAGTTGCCCTTGGCGGCGGCGTTGACAACCTTGGCGAGCTGCGGACGGAGCAAGCTGGAGAGCGCTTCGGCCATGGCTTCGCTTGTAAATTCGTGGCTCACCTTGCCACCGTCGAGCTTGATGCGGAAACCGAACTTGACGCCGGAATCGCTTTCGACCTTGACGCCGGCAGAGACCTGCTTGGCGAACTCGCCCATCACAAAGCTCATAAGCTTCTTGGAATCGGCTTCGGAGAAATCGACCTCCACATCGGAACTGTAACCCTTGGCAAGGGCCAAGAGCATGTCCTTGACGGTCGATTCGTCGAGAGACTTTTCAACCTGGAGGTTGAGAATGTCCAAAACCATCTTTTCGAGATTCTTGCCTACGGAGAGGAGAAGATCGCGTGCGGACTGTTCCAAGGTGCGTTCGCTGCGTTCGGTGAACGCTTCGGCATCCTTGTCGGCCTTTTCGAGCTTTGCCTGGGCTTCGGCCTCGGCATTCTTCACGATTTCGGCTGCCTTTTCTTTAGCCTTGGCGATAATCGCCGTAGCTTCGTTTTCCGCTTTATCAACGGCATCCTTCTGGATGCGTTCCATAAGAGCTTGCAAATCTTCTGCCATTTCATTCTCCACGTTAAAAAACTCAAAATTTGCCCGAAAAAGGCAATTTTGATTTAATACTGAAAGGAATATACAAGCAAATTCTTGAAAAAGGCAAATTTTTCGGGATTTTTTTTCAAAAAAAAAGTTTACTTGCAAAAAAGTGCGTTTCTATCCGCAAAAAACGCGGACAAAACGCAAAATTCGGCGATAAACGACAAATCCCTCGACGGCAAACAGCAGAATCACCTTATTGTTAAACGTTTCCCAAACGCTCCATGGCGATTCTTTTCCCGGTCTGGACATCGGCTTTTCCGGACCCCAGGCGAGGCAATTCATCGACCTTGACGACAGCGCCCGGCACCATCAATGGCGGAAGCCCGATTTGGCGAAGCATCTGCTTGATTTCGTCTTCGGAAGGCTTCCCCGCATACACGAGAACAATCTTCTCGCCCTTGCTTCCGTCGGGAACAGCCACGGCGAAATGCTCTATCTCGTCGAAGTTCGGATTTTCAGAAATCTTGAAGTCCACAGCGCCAAGGCTCACCATTTCGCCGCCAAGTTTCGCGAATCGGCTGTAGCGGTCCACGATGGTAATGAAGCCATCCTCGTCGATATGGCCCTTGTCGCCCGTCTTGTACCAACGTTTTCCGTCGATAACCGCAATGGATTTTTCCGTCCGTTCAGGGTCCTTCAAGTAACCCTTCATGATTTGCGCACCGCCCACGAGCAACAGACCGTCTTCGCCCAGCGGAAGTTCCTCCATCGTATCGGGGTCCACCACGCGGAACTGCGTCCCCTGCAACGGAACGCCAACTGTACCAGGCTTGTTCCCGACCATGACCGTCCTGAAATCGTCCATCAGCGTATCGCGAACGTTCACGGACGCCACGGGAGTCGTTTCCGTGCAGCCGAAGCCCTCGAAAATTTCCAGTTTGAACTTCGTTCGATACAGGTTTCGCACATCCTCGCGGATTTTTTCTGCACCTGCGAATATGCAGCGTATATTTTCGAACATCAGCGGATGGATATGGCGGCTCGTCCCCCACATGCGAAGGAATGTCCCCGTGGCGACCATGATGGTCACCTTGAACTCCGCGCACATACGGCCAATGGTGCGGACATCAGTCGGATCGGGGCACGTGGCCACTGGAACACCCTCCACCATGCAAAGCATTGTCGTTATGGAAAAGCCGAAAGCGTGGAACAGCGGCAGAAGTCCAAGGAAAACGTCCTCGGCACCAATGTTCAGCACGCTCGCGCACTGCTTGATGTTGCCCATCAAGTTGAAGTGCGAAAGTTCGACGCCCTTGGGCTTGCCTTCGGAGCCGCTGCTGAAAATAATGGTCGCGACATCATCGAGCAAAACCTTCTTGAAGAACCGACGTTCCAGATACCAGGCCGGCAAGAACACCACGCGAAGGAAATTTGCGACTAAGGTGCCCTTCTGGATTCCCTTACGAAGATCCTCCATATAGTACACGGTGTATTTGTTCAGGAGCGAATCCATGTCGATGCCCTTGTGTTTTAGTTTATCCACAAAGGCATGCGCAGTGATAATCGTTTTCACTCCCGCGACATTGCAGCAGTAGTCCATGTTCTCGGGCGTACTGGAATAATTGAGATTGCAGACGGTCTTCGCCTTGACAAGCAGTGCAAGATTCGAAATAATCCCAGGACCCGATGGCGGAAGCAATACGCCGATGTTTTTTTCGCCGGCAAGAATCTGTTCAAACAAATTCGCGAACGTGAGTACGCCTGCGGCAAGCGAATAGCCCGAAAAATGATTCCCGTCTGGGCTGAAGACGACAGGCGCGTTCTTTTTGCGCTTGGCGGTACGAATCCAACTGCTAGCCACCGGGCTGAGCCTGCGGATATAGGATTCCCAGGCCGTAATCGAAAGTTCCTGGATGCTGCGCATCAACTGCACGCTGGATGTATCCACGGGCATGGATTCACCGAACGCAACGGAAATCACTCTACTTCCGCTGTGGACCGCGGCCTTGTAGCCGGCGCTCGCCATGGAATAGGAACTACCCCACAGTCCCTGTATATAGAAAGGGACGAGTTTCAAATTTTCCACGCCTTCCACAGCCTTGCTGTAATCCAGACGGAACTTGTTGACCTTGCCTGTCGGGGTAAGTGCGTTCTCGGGGAACATCACTACAGCCTCACCGCGCAAAAGCGCTTCGTGAGCCTCCTCCATCGCTTTCGATGGGTTTGCCAAATCCAAATCGATGACGCGCATTTGCGACAGAATCAAGCGGATGTACCATTTTTCGTATGGACGGCGGCAAAGTACGATTCTAAGCGGCCTCGGGCTCGCCATTTGAATCAAAGCCCAGTCGATGTACGAAATATGGTTACCGACCAACAGCACAGGACCTTCCCAGGGCACGTTCTTTATCCCGTTCACGAGGAACTTGTAGTGGAGCGAAAGCATAGTCCGTAAAAGTTGACGTAACAGGGACTGCGGCATGACCCACAAAGACCACACCGTTCCCACAGCGCAGACAATTCCCAAAACGAAAAACAAATCCATCCGGTCGACGCCCCAGAAATTCAGCGCCAACACAGCAAGCAAATCAAAAAAGATTACGCACAAATTCTGCACCGAATTGTTCAGGGAAAGTACGTGGCCTGCCGAGCGCGGCTTGGTATGGTAAAGCAGCATGCTGAACATGGGGAGCATGTAAACGCCGCCAAAAAAGCCGAGCAAGGTAAAGGCGATGGAATTGTACGGTCTCGGAACAAAGGGAATCAGGAAAATAAGAATCGCGCAACCCGCCGTGCCCATGGGAATAAGGCCTATTTCGATAAACGTCTTGCTCATTCTCATCGCAAAGGCAAAGCCAGCAATAAGCCCCAGCGCGCAACCGACGATGGCGTAGTTCACCAACGAATCCTGGTGGAAAAGCGTACCCGAGCCGAACTGGTCCTGCACGACAAAAACAAGCAGGAAAATCATGACCCAGAACATCGCAAGCCCGACAATGGACTGGCGGAGCGCCCTGTTTTTCCAGGCCTTGGCCAACTTGCGGCGGGCGAACTGCAAGTTGAGATAGCCGTCCCACGGGAAACTCAAGTCGGCATCGTATGCGCCGATGGACGGAAGACGCAACGAGAAAAAGAGTCCCGCAAGTTCCAGCACGAGAGCAGACAAAGTAAGCGAAAGAAGACTTTCCGTAAGGCCGCCGAAGTCAACTTCCGGGCCCACCAGGTTCTCGAAGGCGAACGCCAGCGACCCGCCCGAAATCACGAGGGCCGCAAAGTACACGATCATCATCGTGCCCGTCCCCTGGGCAAGGAAACGGACGCCCATGAGTTCCTTCATGTAACCGTTACGCGCCGGCGACTGGAACGCCTGTATCACAAAGAAACCGCCCACCATGGCAAGCATCAACGGAAGATTCCCCAAGTACGCCCCGAGCGCATACAAGCCCGTCACGGGAATCGAACAGACGGTCGTCCAAAGCAAGACGCGCTCCTTCGGGAACTTGTCGGAAAAATACCCCGCGGGAGTAAGCAAAAGAACCGCAGGCAAAAGGAGCAGCAAGTGAAGCGCATAGAATTGCCAAGATGCGCTGGAAAGAAGCCCCATGCGGCTGAAAGAGATTTCCATGAGCCCGACCATGATTGTCGCGACGCACACCTGGGCAAAGGAGTGCGCAAAAAACGAGAAGAAACCTTTTATTTTTTTCATAGTGGGTAAAAAATTACAACAACGAAAAAATCGTGAATAGGCGTTTTTGAGCGAAAAAAAGAATAAATAAGTTAATTTTAAGCGTTACAACACTTTTTTGCAATATGTAGATTTGACGTTGTAAGTTTTCGACGGCGAAAAAAGGCATGCGGACGAAAGTCGCCAAGGCTCGCAGATAAAAGTTACTATGCGCACAGACAAAAGTGCGTTTTTTTGAATTTTGATGGACCAAAAGACAAGAAATTCCAATTTGGTCCATCATTTTCGCAGAAATGACCCAAAACACACACGAAACACACTCGCGATGACGTGGGTGCGGACAATTTTTTTCTACATTTACGCGCGGAAATTTTTATTTCAAGGACATTTACCATGAAACGTACTCATAACTGCGGCCAGCTTCGCAAAGAAGACGTTGGCCAGATTGTAACTCTCGCCGGTTGGGTGGACCGTCGCCGTGACCACGGTGGCGTGATTTTCGTCGACCTCCGCGACAAGTATGGCAAGACTCAAATTGTTTTCAACCCGGACTACAACGCCGACGTCATCAAGACCGCCGAACAGCTCCGTAACGAATACGTCATTTACGTGACCGGTAAGGTTTACGCCCGTGAAGAAGGCAACGCCAACGAAAAGCTCGCCACTGGCGAAATCGAAGTCAAGATTGACAAGATTGAAATCCTGAACGCCGCCCTCACCTCCCCCTTGGCCATCAACGACCCGAACGAAGAGTGCAAGGAAAACGACGACCTCCGCCTCCAGTACCGTTACCTGGATCTCCGTCGTCCCTGGATCCAGAAGAAACTCCTCCTCAAGAGCAAGTTCCTCCGCGCCGTGTACGACTTCTTCTACGACAACGGTTTTGAAAACATCGAAACGCCGGTGCTCTGCAAGTCCACTCCGGAAGGTGCCCGCGACTACCTCGTTCCTAGCCGCGTGAACCCGGGCAAGTTCTACGCTTTGCCGCAGTCTCCGCAGCAGTACAAGCAGCTCTTGATGATTGCCGGCATGGACCGCTACTTCCAGGTGGCAAAGTGCTTCCGCGACGAAGACCTCCGCGCCGACCGTCAGCCGGAATTCACCCAGATTGACGTTGAAATGAGTTTCGTGAACCAGGACGAAGTCATGGAAATGTTCGACAAGTTCGTGACCGAAGTCCTCGGCAAGGTCTGGAACTTCGAACCGCCGCGCCACATCCGCCGCATGAAGTGGGCCGAAGCCATGCTCAAGTACGGGAGCGACAAGCCGGACCTCCGCTTTGACTTGGAAATCCACGACGTTTCCGAAATCGGCGCCAAGTCGAACTTCGGCGTGTTCAAGAACTGCGTCGCCGCCGGCGGCAAGATCCGCGGTATCGCCGCCAAGGGCTGCGTGGACTTCACCCGCAAGCAGATTGACGACCTCACCGCTTTCGTTGCAAAGTATGGTTCCAAGGGCCTCGTTTGGATGCGCGTCAAGGAAGACGACGTCGTTGAAACTCAGGTCGGCAAGTTCTTTACGACCGAACAGTTGAACGAACTGCGCGATGCAGTCGGCGCCAAGTGCGGCGACATGATGTTCTTCATCGCAGGTCCCGAAAAGGTTGCAGCGACGGCCATGGGTCAGCTCCGCCTCGAAGTCGCCCGCATCAAGGGCCTCCGCGATCCGAAGAAGCGCGAATTTGTATGGATTACCGAATTCCCGATGTTCGAATACAGCGACACCGAAGGCCGCTACATGGCCATGCACCACCCGTTCACGAACCCGCTTCCGGAACATCTCCAGATGATGCTCGACGGCAACCTCAAGGATTGCAACGCCGAAGCCTACGACCTCGTTTTGAACGGTGTCGAAGTCGGTGGCGGTTCCATCCGTATCCACAACCCGGAAGTCCAGGAGAAGGTGTTCCGCCTCCTCGGCCTCACCGAAGAACAGGTGAAGGAAAAGTTCGGCTTCTTCGTCGACGCCTTCAAGTATGGCGCTCCTCCGCACGGTGGCCTCGCCTTCGGTCTCGACCGCGTTGTCGCTACCATGGAAGGTGAAGAATCCATCCGCGACTACATCGCGTTCCCGAAGAACACGAGCGCCAGTAGCCCGATGGACCAGAGCCCGAGCGAAGTGGACCTCCAGCAGTTGCAGGACATCCATATCGCAGTGCAAGTGCCGAAAAGCAAGTAGCTTGAAGAATAAGGGATAAAGCTTATAGCTTACACTTTATCCTTTCCGCTTTAAACTAAAAGAGACCGCGAGAAATTCGCGGTTTTTTTATTGAAAAAACATCTTACAGTCATTCCGGGAGGTACTGCCATATGAACCGCCCGCGATCTCGTCATTCCGGGAGGCACTGCCATATGAACCGCCCGCGATCTCGTCATTCCGGGAGGTACGAAGTGCCGAGCGGAATCCATACATTCCATATCGCAACTCGGGGACGTATGGCCCCTGCTCGCGGCTACGCCGTTCCCAGGGTGACAAGTACGATTTCGCGGCGATGATCGCTTTTTTCAATGCGTTGTGCGCGGTTCTCGTGACTGCGCGAGTGTAGTTCTTAGTGCTTATGCTTGTGATGTCCGTAGCCGTAGCCATAACCGTAGTTATAGCCGTAGTAATGTCCGGGTTCGCGCTGGCAGTGGTTCAGAACAAATGCGCAGGGTTTGTCGGCATATCGCTTGATCTTGGTGATAGACTCGGTGATGTCGTCCATGCGGTGTCTGCCGTAATGCAGAACGAACAGCGAAAAATCGACAAACGGATAAATGAGTTCGGCGTCGGTCACAAGGCTCAGCGGCGGCGTATCGACAATCACCACGTCGTACTGCTGTCGCGCCTCTTCGAGCAATTGTTTCATCGCATCGCCGCGCAAGAGTTTGCTCGCGACCATATTGGTCTTGCCGGCGGCCAGTGCGAACAAGTTATCCACGTCGTAGGGCACCACGGCGGTTTCGAGAGTCGCCTTGCCGGCGAGCACTTCGGCGAGGCCGAATCTGGCCTTCTTGTAAATCACGCCACGGCGCATATCGCCATCGATAATCAGCACGCGCTTGCCTTCGTCGGCCAAAAGACCTGCCAGGTTGATGCTCACGAAACTCTTGCCCACGCCCGGGATAAGCCCCGTAATCATGAGCACCTTGTGGTTTAGCCCGCCCATGATAAAATCGAGCGCGGTATACAGGGAACGCAACGTCTCCGAGACAACGTCTTCCGGATGTTCAAGCGCATAGGGCACGCCACGGCGCAAATGCTTATGGCCTTTCAATACGGCGTTCTTGGACTGCGGAATCTTTGCGAGCACGCTAATATCCGTAGCGCGTTCCACCTCGAGGCTGCTGCGAACGCCCGTCTGAAGCATGCGCTGCAAGAACACCAGCAAAACGCCGAGCATAAAGAAGGCGGCCACGGAACAGATGAAAATGTTGAACTTCTTGGGCTTGCTCGGCCTGGTTTCAATCTGGGCGCGGTCCACGATTCGCACGTTTCCCACTTCGCCGGCACGCACCACGCGCAACTGCTGGATGTTGTTGAGCATGGTCGTGTAAATGGCGTTGTTCACCTGCACGTCCTCTTGCAGGCGCATCACCTCTTGCTGCGTGAGCGGCATAGTCTCTGCGTTCTTCTTGAGGCGAGCCAGTTCTGCGCGCAGTCTGTCCTGCTGCTTGACAATGGTGCGGACGGTAGGATGTTCTTCCTTGAACAGGCGCGTGGCTTCCTGGCGGTTCTGTTCAAGGTGCAGAATCTGGCGCTGCAGGTCCATCTCTTTTTCGAGGTGGGCGCGCGTTTCGCCAGTCATGTCGACGGAACCGATGCGGTGGCGGTAGTCGGCCAAAAGCGCCTCGGCGGTATCGAGTTTCATCTTGACGGCGGGCAACTGGGATTCCAGGAACTCCAGGGACTTTTCCGCTTCGGCGCTGCGCATTTCCACGTTCTGGCGCACGTAGGTGTTCGCGACGGAATTCAGAATCTTGGCAGCGCGGTCCGGGTAGCGGTTGGAATACGACACGGCGATAACACCAGTCTGCTTCCCCTTTTCGCGAACCGAGAGGGCTGCGCCAAGAGAGCGGGCTGCGTTAAGCGGCGTAATCTGGCTCAGCACGAAAACCTGCCCCGGGAAAGCCTTCATGCGACTCACGAGAATCTTCAAAGTGTCGCCGTCATAGTTCGCCGTGACAAGGTCGCCCACCTTCCCCACCACCAACTGCTTCTTTTCGGGAGTGAAAACAGCGTAGCCGTCGTCGCTCACGACCTTCGCGGTCCAACGCCCCGTACGGCCGATTTCGGGAATCTGCAGCAGTTCGAGGTCCATTCGCCCTTCGCGATGCAAAAAGCGATCCAGTTTGCTCGTGGGAGTCGCCCTGTAGCACAGGTGCTCCTCTTCGACCACGTTCCCGAGCACCATGCGGCTCTTGACAAGTTCGATTTCGGCATCGGCCGGACTGTACACATCCAAAAGAGCGCCCATTTCGCCAAGCGCCTTGCTGGACTTGTTGCCCTTGATGTTCACCTGCAAAAGGGCGTCGCTCGTGTACTGCGGGCGAATCCACTTGCCCACACCCACGCCGACGATTGCGCCAACGATGATGAACAGCAAAAGCACGTACTTTCGCTGCCACAGAATGCCAAATGCTTCCAACAGGGTGATGGTGTCGGCGGCCTTGGGCTGCACGACCACAGGACTTACCTGCTGAGCGTTTAAATTAGAAGAAACGCTGTTATCATTGCTCATGTTACAAATTTACTAAAAATGCATGTAGTACGCACCCTTTGTCGTGGGCTTTTTGTTGATTTTGCGCCCGCGGATATCGTACCAAACCTTGACATCCATTTCACCGGCATGGACCTTCTTTACGCCAATGGAAGTCGTGTTCTTTTCGCGGACTTCCTTATCGCCGGAATCGGCAGCAGTGTCGCTGGAGTCTACTTCTGTGACGCCGGAGCTTATGATGCGGACTTCGATTGTCGACGGCAAATTCTCGATGGTTTCGGCGGAGGGGGCGAACGACATCCCGAGGGCGGCCGGGCGTGCCTGCTGAACATTGTTGACGTACACAAGGTAACCGCGCATGGGGCGAATAAAGGCACCTTCCTTCACCCTCACGAACTGACCCGCCGAAATGTTCTTGCCGTCCGTTACCTTGCTGTTGGCGGCAAAACCGTACGTTTTTCCGATTTCATCGCCAGCGAAATCCTTGCGCTCGTACAGGGCGACGAAATTCCACTTGCCGACAGACGCTTTGCAGGCTTCGTTCGCGCAACCGTAAGTCGAAGCGAAATTCACGCTCCCCTTGATAGTGATTTCCGTAGCCGTCGGGACAACGATGTACGGGATGTTGGCGAGAATCGAGTCCGAACTCACCGACTGCATATTTGCAAACCACTTCTTTTCGGTCGAGTCGTATGCGACACCCGTGAATTCGAAAAATTCCGCCCCCGCGACATTACCTGCCGGCACGGAGAACGGGAAGGAAATCGTCGAATTCGTGTTTATGGTAAACGTGCGCTTGAACACCACGGAATCGGCCTTGAAGTTCGGCGGCATCACGACGGTATCGGCACTGGCATCCAGGGTCGCGACAGACTTGCCATTCTCTGTTTTCAAAGTAACGCCTGCGATGGGGCACAGGGAATCTGAATTATTCATTTTATTTTTCTTTTTACCAGTACTGATGATGGATACTCCGTCGTAAAAGTCCCCGCCATCCGGCTGAATTGTCGTACCATTACTGAAGCCGCTGATATCAACGCACGAAGTCGAATTCCATGTGATAATTTCTACTTTCGGAGATTTGAACACGCTTACAATCTGATCAACATCTTCGATGCTTTCGACATTTTTGTCGGGAGCCGCATAGGCAGGCGGCGCTGCATTTTTTTGCGTTCCGGATGTGTACAGGAGATAGCCGCGCAAAGAACGGATCCAGGCTCCGGCAACAACTTTCACAAAATCCCCCGGCTTGATATGCGTTGAATCTCCATTGCTGTTCACGGAATCCTTCGCATTTGCGGCAATGCCGAAAACACGCCCGATTTCTTCGCTCCCGGTTTCCCAGGACTTTTTATCCATGGTCGAGACAAAAGACCAATTGCCCAGTTTCGAAACCTTGGCGCCGGTGGAATCCCACTCGACCGATGAATCCATATCGATAGTCATTGTTTCGGCGGTGGGCTTTATTACATACGGCACGTTCGCCTCGATGGAGTCCAAGGAGAGTCCTACCCATTGCGCGACATACTTGCCGATAGTCGAATCGTAGGTGATTCCATCGAATTCATAGAATTCAGCGCCATGAATGCGGCTCGTTTCGATTTTGAACGGAAGCGCGATTGTGGAATAGACGCCTTCGCTAAACTTGCGGTTGAAAACGAGACTGTCGGCCTTGAAGTTCGGCGGAATGACGATGGTGGAATTTGCGCTGGTGTCGAGTACGGCGATTCGCTTGCCATCGGTTGTAGTTTCCAGTGCGACACCTGCGATGGGGCAAAGCCTTTCAACAAAACCTTCAAGGGTTTTCTTGGGCGATGAAATTAAATCGGAATAAATCTGTCGAGTTTCGGCGGAATAAAAATCGTGGTCTTTAAACACAAAAGAGGCACCGTTGTTAAGATTGAAATCAGAAATGCTGATACAACTGTCGGGAACCCACTCCAAGGTTATCGGCGTAGGAACGGTAACTATTTGGGCGTACACCGAGCCTGCAAATGCGGCGGCGAAAACAAGTAATGAGCAGACCTTCTTCATATAGGCAAATATATATTTTCTATTGATATAAAAAAGAGGCCACCGCACGGGCGACCTCTAAATACGCGTGATTTTGAGCACAAAACCTAGGCTTTGCGGTTGATGTCGTTCAAGCCGTTGAAACCGAGTTCATCGTCGTAATCAAAAACACCATGTTCGCTGTCGGGAGCGCCTTCCGTAGAGCCTTCCAACAAGTTCATCTGGCCGCGCATTTCTACGACGGACATCTGCGGGGCTGTGTAAGTCTTCTTTTCAAATTTCATGTTCATAATCCCAAGCCCTTACTTGATGACGACCTTTTTGCCATTGTTGAAATACGTACCCTTCTGGGTCGGCTTCTGGTTGAGCTTGCGGCCCTTCAAATCGAACCAGCCTTCTACGGCGGTGATTTCGCCGGTCATGATGTTCATCTGCGCGATGGACATCACTTCGCCATTCTTATCCCTGAAAATGACTTCTATGGATTCCGGAAGTTCTTCTTCGGCGGCGGCCTTTGCTAGCACGTTGCTGTTGGCTGGAGCCGGGGCATTTGATGTAGAAGGGCTCTTGTTGTAGTAGAGGTAAGCGCGCATCGGCTTAATAGATGCGCCGGCAGCAACCCTAACAAACTGACCAGCTTTAATGTTTTCACCTTTGCCATTTGCTGCGAAGCCATAAACATGTCCAATCTGGGAATCGCCTTCTCCCCACTTTTTGTAGGTGTAAGTGCCGCGGAATTCCCAATTTTCAGCAAAAGCATTGATCAAATTATCGTTTGAAGAAGTTGCGTGAATTGTAATGCCGCCAGCTGTATTTGTGATAAAAGTCGCTTTATTTTGACCATTTACTTTTAAACCATATGGTTGATTCTTTTCTATTTTTTTAGGTTCAATGTAATCACAAATTACTCGCCATGGATTACTTTCGTAATTATCTTGTGTAATTTCAGAAAGAGTACACACATCACATGATCCATTTGTGTATGCATCAACTCCACTATTAAAAGAAATTGGCAAAACCATTGTTTGATGCATTTGTGCATTTATAGTTCTTTCTAAAACCACTTTATCTACTGAGAAATTCTTCGGTACAACTAATGTTTTTTCACTTGTAGCATCAAATGTCGCCACGCATTGACCATTGACAGTTTCAATTGTAAGTACATCTGACGAATATGTTTCCGCGCAATCAGCCCATGCCCCAACAGCACTAAAGGCAACAATCATCGCGCTAATCAATGCAAACTTTTTCATTTTCCGCACCTCCCAGGCACGATACCAAACGGGAAAATGCCCGCATATTTGGTCTTTTACAACTAAAAAATAGAAATATTGTATTTTACTTCAAATACTTGAAATCGCTATAAATTTGCTACAGTGACAAAAAACACAGCCAAAACGCCATTTTCTAAGCGCGGTAGCCCTTCGGGTTGTTCTTTTGCCAGTTCCAGGCGTCGCGGCACATCTCTTCGATGCCGTAGCGGGCCTTCCAGCCGAGTTCCGCCTTGGCCTTCGCCGGGTTGCAGTAGCAGGTGGCGATGTCGCCAGCGCGGCGGGGCTTGATGCTGTAGGGCACCTTCACGCCGTTCACCTTCTGGAAGGCGTTCACCACGTCGAGCACGCTGTAGCCCGTGCCTGTGCCCAGGTTGTAGATGGCGAGTCCGCACTTCTTTTCGATTGCCTGCAGCGCCGCCACATGCCCCGCGGCCAAATCGCTCACATGAATGTAGTCGCGCACGCCGGTGCCGTCGGGTGTGTCGTAGTCGTTGCCGAAAACGCCCAGTTCCTTGCGCAATCCAACCGCCGTCTGCGTTATGTAGGGCATTAGGTTGTTCGGAATTCCGTTCGGGTCCTCCCCTATGCGGCCACTCGCATGCGCGCCGATGGGGTTAAAATAGCGGAGCAGCACCACGTTCCATTCGTTGTCGGCCTTTTGCACGTCGCTCAAGACTTCTTCGAGCATGGACTTGGTCTTGCCGTACGGATTGGTGCATTCGCCCTTGGGGCAGGCTTCGGTGATGGGAATCATGGCCGGGTTGCCATACACGGTCGCGGAACTCGAGAAGATGATGTTCTTGACGCCGTTTTCGCGCATGGTTTTTACAAGCACGAAGGTGGCGTTCATGTTGTTCTCGTAGTATTCGAGCGGCTTGGCGACCGACTCGCCCACCGCCTTCAACCCCGCGAAATGAATGCAGGCGTCGATTTTGAACTTCTTGAAAACGCTGTCCATGGCGGCGGCATCGCGCACGTCGGCCTTGACGAACGGAATCGGCTTCCCGATGATTTCGGAAACGCGGCGGATGGACTCTTCGCTGGAATTGCTAAGGTTGTCAACAACAACGACGGAATGGCCTGCGGCATCGAGTTCAATAATCGTATGGCTGCCAATGTAACCGGCTCCGCCAGTAAGAAGAATCTGCATAGTAAAACCTTTTATCTGTAAACACTAGAACGGTATCATCTCGACGCGGCGATTCTTTTCGCGGCCGCCCTTCTTCTTGTTGTTCGCAATCGGTCGAGTGCGGCCATAGCCCACGGCACGCAGGCGTGCGGGTTCCACGCCCTTTTTGACAAGGTATTTGACCACCGTCTGGGCGCGTCTCTCGGAGAGTTTCATGTTGAATTCGTCGGTGCCCTTGGAATCCGTATGTCCTTGGACTTCGAGGTTCGCCTTGGGGTACTTCTGCATGAGTCTCGCGATATCGTCGAGCGTTGCGAAACTCGCCTTGGTGAGTTTCGCGGAATTGTTCTTGAACTGGATTCCCTTCTTGAGTTCGTCGAGGTCTTCCTTCTTGTCGAGCGGGCAGCCGACGGAGTCGATGGCGACGCCCTCCAGAGTGTTCGGGCAGCGGTCCTTCACATCGGGGACGCCGTCCTTGTCATAGTCCTTCGCGCATCCATCAAGGTTCACTTCGACGTCGCCGCGGGAGTTCGGGCACTTGTCCAACACGTCGGGCACGCCATCCATGTCGAAGTCAAGCGGGCAGCCCTTTTCGTCGACGGTGTAGCCGTCGGGAGTGTTCGGGCACTTGTCCAGGCTGTCGACTACGCCATCCTTGTCGAAGTCGTAGCGCACGGGCGCAGGCGGAATGCGGTTTGTTGTGTCGATGGAATAGATGGTGTCGATTTTGTGGATGACAACAGTATCTCGCATAGAAGCACGGGCGGAATCGCTAGGCAGTCCTTGCGGGACTTCGCACTTGGGTGCCTTCCCTGCACCGCCGAAACGGACCGTGAGCACCGCGGATCCGGCCCACAGCGGGGTCGGCGTGTAATAGTAACTGCCGTTATGGTTGCGTTCGCCGGAATACTGGACCAGGATGTCGGCGCCCTTCATTTCTTTGTCCATCTTGAACGAGAGGTTCTTCAACGTGCGTACAGCGACGTCCAGGCCCATCGCGAGGTCGATGTCCTGCGTCAGGTGGAAGCGCAAGCCCGGGGTCAAGAGCATCGGATCGTCCAGCGGGTCAAACTCGTAATCTTCGATGCTCTGCAGGCGCATTTCGCCGCTGAATTCAATGAAAGCATCCACGAAACTGAGCGGAGTCGCATTAAGGCCGGTACTGTAAACAAGTGTTGTCGCCTCGCCGGACTTGAACGGGAAAACCACGCTCGCAGAGGTGTTCCAACGCAGCGGAACGCCTATTTTTTCAAGGTCGAGGGTGAACGCCAGCCCAGAAGCGATTGCCCAGGCGTAGGCGGAAAAGGGTTGCGTGTTGCCGGTCGCGTTCAGATACCAGGCGTGCCTCGGGCGAACACCCGCCTGAGTCTCGCCGGTCGGGGCAAAGACGTCGAGCAAAAGGGCCACGCTCCAAACCCTGTTCGTGTCGAACGGGGCGCGCACCTTCATGCCGATGTCGAGGTCGCCGCGGGAGGTCGTCCACATGTTCGAGGCCCCGCCCATGCCGTCTTGCGCGTGGTCGTAGTAAATGGGTATCGAAAAACTGAGGTCGAGGAAGTCAAGTACGCCGAACCCGAAGAAGAGGTTCATGTCGATTGTGGCGGCGTGATCGAGAATGGCGTAGTTTTGCCCGTCCATTTCGTAGTTGCCGCCGCGGCTAAATGCCCAAGCGTCGGCCGAGACCGAGCCGCCCAGACCTACCGCACCCTTCCACTGGCCGAACGTCCGTGCGTTCACCTGGTGCAGACCGTCGGACCCGCCCATCGCAATGCCGGAATGAGCAAAAGAAAAAACCGCCGTAAGCGCGACGATACCAAAAACCTTTTTAGAGAGGTACATGGAAACCACCTCGTTAAAACATTATCTGTCAATAATTTAGATAAGAAACGGTCTATTGGCAACTTGAAACGCGCAGATTTAGGGATGTTTATACAGATTGTCATTCGTCCGGACCGCCAAACCGCCCGCGGGATTGTCATTCCGCCGGGGGGGGAATCCATACTACCCCGTGTCGCAGTTTGCGAGACGTATGGATCCTGCTCGTGCTTCGCACTCCCAGGATGACGGCAATAAAACGCACTCCCAGGATGACGGCAATAAAACGCACTCCCAGAATGACGGCAATAAAACGCACTCCCAGGATGAAGGCAATAAAACGCACTCCCAGAATGACGCCTGTAGCAAGAGTCATTCCGCCGGGGGCGGAATCCATACATCCCCGTGTCGTGGGGTGATGCACGTCAGGCGCTGTTCGCGGGATGGGTCGCGGTTACGGGATGTTTATCGAGGTTTCGAGAGGAAGCGTTTCAGGATTCCGATGCGAGTCGGGATTAAAAAAACGAACCCGCCCCAGTAGCGCAACAGGAGCCACAACGTCTCCTTGAAGTCAAAATTAAGCAAACGCAAAATGCGTAAGCGGTTCTTGAGCCACCACATAACAACGGAACCCTTTTTACGCTTGGCGTGATTGCCGAAATTGCCGTCCGCCAGGACCTCGCGCAAAAGCACCCTGCCGCGCACGACATCGGGCCTGCAAAGCATCCGACTTTCATCAAGGGCAAGTACCTCGCGAAGCACGTACATCACCGCCCCCGCAATGTGCGAAAGCCCGGCCGCCGCAATCACAGGGCGAACCGCCTCGCGGTCACTTTCCGTGGAGTTGCTAATCAAGACAAAGTAATCGACAATCTGCCGAAGTCCGATTCCAAGGCCGAAAAAGTGCCTGCGGATATGCGAAAGTTGCATCACCATGGCAAAGCGCAGCGAAGGCGCGTAAAAGCCCTCGGGCACAAGTTCCGCCCTCTCGATTTCGTGCAGCAAGAAAGACTGCATTCGCCGGTCGGCAAACGGATTGTAGTTGCAGCCGCAAGGCACAAAATGCACCTCGACATCAACCCCGAAACGCTCCTTCGCCAAGTGCGCATGGATTTCGGAAACCTCGGCGCCATCCATGAGCCCCTGCTTTTTGAGAAGCCTCAGCACAGAAGCCTTGCCTCCCGAAACCCAGATGTCGATATCGCCCGGCTGGCGCACTCCCGGATCGGGGTAAAGACGCGCATTCGCCTGCCCCTTGAGAATTGCCGACTTGCAGCCCAAGCCCTCAAAAAGCTTGGTAAGGCACACCGCAGTCATGTTCATCTGGCCGTTGTAGCCACGAATCGCCTCGACTCGCATAAGCCAGTTGAGAGCTAACTCGCGAGGAACATTCAACCCAAGTTTTTTCACGCCATCGTAGACAAGCCCCAGAAGCGACTGCCTCCTGGCCATCTCGAACAGGAACACGCAATCCTCCGGCGAAACACCCCCCATGGCACCCGCGGCATCGACAACACCGTCCGCAGCGCAAAAAGGCTGCCCGAGAGCCGCACGTAGAACATTGTAGAAAAGGGTTAGGCGCATGGAAAGAAAATTAGAAAATAATATACATTTAAAACATGAACAAGATCCTTTTTACACTGGCGGCGGCAATCCTCCTCACGGCCTGCGGCGACGACTCCAGTTCCACCAGCGCAGGCGACACCAATTCCAACAACACCGAAGAATCCTCGAAGAACTTCTTTGACCAGGACGTCTCGGAATTCGAATTCTCGTTCTCCATCTCGGAGAACTTCAAAATGGACGACGGAGCCATCCACATCACGAACGACGACGGCAACAAGTCGAAAAGCACGCTCAACTGGGTCTTGAGCAAGGACTACACCCACCTCGTCGCGTGCGGATTCGTGGCGAGCATCAAAATCGGCGAGAACATGAACTACACCGGAATTCAACTGTTCAAGAAGGACAGTTACGACAATTACCAGTTCGACATTTTCGCCGACGGCCACTTTACCATCCGCGCCCCCGAAAAGAAAATCCTGGAACTCGCCAAGGACTCCTCGCACGTGAAAACCGGCGAGTACAACGAAGTCGCCGTGAAGACAACCGACGCGGGCGACGTCAAGGTATCCGTGAACGGGACGCTTGTAAAGACTATCGCAAAAAAAGAAATGGAGTTTGCCCTCACCGAAACCGACAAGATAGCCGTCGACTACAACGTGAAATCCACCGCAAACGAAAAGACCCCGGCCGAAGCCTGGGTCAAAATGAAAAGCATCGAGAAAGAAGCGGAGAAGTAGAAAATCGAAAGGTTCCTATTTAAAGCCTTGCGATTTGAGTCTCCGCAATCTTTCTAATAGACAAGGCTACTTCCGCGCAAAACGGGTCCCGCTCCAAAGTCGAGAATCCCCGCATGACATCGGCGGCCAGGGCATCACGCATTTTTCGCATAGCCTTTGCGCCGATACCGCATAGCGCCCCCATTTGCAAAAAATCCTCCCAGTCGACCTTGCGCAAGTCGTAATGCCGACCGACTTTCATGGAAAGTTTACAAGTAAGTGCCGGATACATCATGGTGCAAGCCAAGTCGTAGAGCGGAGCCAACTGAACCCTTCCATCGTTTTCCAGCAAGGAATAGTTCTTGCCGTGAGCATCGCAGTTGCCAATCATAAAATTGAAAATGACGCTCTTAATGAACTGCTGGATATCAAGAATAGGTTGAGAACAACACCGCTGAAGAAGATGTACAATCGAAGTTATCGACGGTCCACCATCTGCCTCGTACTTGTTGTCGGGACGAATTCCCAAAGCCTGGCAAACATCTTCTTGATGAAGGCGCATAATACTCCGCGATTCACCAACTTGCATATTGCGGTCATAACGCTTGGCAACGAAAGCCGGGAATCCGGCAAATTCCGAAAGACTGCATTCAGGAACGTTCAACCCGCAAACAGAGGCTAATTTTGTACAAATAAATTCATTTGCCGCAATCGTTTTATAAAGATCCACGTCGCGAGAAGGTTTGACAATGTGGGTTGATGGAGCGCCGTTCAAAGGCAAATACCATCCACCATCAATCAAGGCAAGCGCAATCTTATCCTGAGCACCAGCCAACGAAAGACGAATTTCATCGTCGCCATGAATCATGGGGCGGAAAGGCCTATTGCGAATCATATCGGCAATTTCCGTTTCGCCAATCGGCCTGTAACCCGGCCTGCCATGACGGTCAAACATTTCGCCGGATTCTTCATCGGCAACGACAGAAACAGTCCCCGCACATTCCTTGCCCAAGATTTCCAAAAGTTTCAACGTACTTCTGTCCGAAACATGCAAATGATCCGCCACAGCCTTTCGCAAATCACCATCGGGGAGCAAGCCCTCGAAATACGGCAAACATTCCCTCTGCGTAAAGGGTTCCACCCGAAGAGGGAGCGACAAGGAAATCGGCAAACCGCCAGCCTCGACATACGCCGCGTCGTAAGTAAAGGTAATTCCCTGTTCCGGTGAGCCGACAAGATAGCCCGCCAGCCGATTGAAAAAATAAACCCTCATGCTAGCCTCGTGGGGTCAAGGTAACGTCGATGCCCAGCATCGCCAGCACATGGAGAACCTTGCCAATATGGAGAGAAGCCTTGCCGTTCTCCAACTCAGAAAAAAAGCGATTACCGACACCGCACATGCCGGCGGCATCCGCCTGAGTTATCCCCAACTGTTTTCGACGGGACTTGACCATTTTTGCAATGCTTAGCATTTCCATGCCCCAAATATACATTCCCGATAGGGAAAATTTCAACATTTCTCAGCATTTTTGCAAGAAATTTTACCGAAAAGGAATATTTTTGCAAAACACGACTAAAAATAAAACGAATTTTACCGAACGGGAAAAAAGCAAAAATGCTCAAGACCCCTAAACGTTCACGAACTTCCTGAGTTCCGCGTCCATCACGAGCCCCGCATCGGCCATGCATTTTTGGGCGAACAAGTCCGCTTCCTCCTCCTTTTGGGCGTTCTTGTTGCCGTGGTAGACATTCTTGATGAAAATGTCCTTTTTGCCATGAAGGATGATGTGCGAAAGTTCATGGAAGAAGGTGAACCAGAACGCCTTACGGCTCTTGAAGCGGTCGTGGATTTGGATGACGGGAATGTCGCGGTACCAGCGTGACATGCCGTGGACGGGCGCGCTCTTGAAATTCTCTACGTACAGGATTTTGACGCCGAGCGAAAGCCCGAGTTCTTGCAACTTCAGCATCCCTTCGTCAATCTCCCCCGGTTCGCCCATCGTCTGGTCGCCGCCATAAGTGCGGGCCAAGTCGAGGAACTGCGGCAGAGCCTTCTTGAGGGCGGAACGGAGCTTCTTGTCGTTCTGCTTTGCCATAGGAATCGCCTCCGCCAGGATTTCGCCACGGCGGAGCCACACGGACGTCGCATACGGATCCTGTACCTCCGACAAAGAAATGCGGAACGCCACCTTGAGCCCCGCATCCAGATAGTAGTCCCGCCAGGCCTTGGGAGAAGCCACACGGAAGAACCGCAGAATGGGAGAAACATTGTCTTCCTCGTTGTCCAGGTCCTTGATCCAGTTGCGCGGGGAAAGCTCCTTCAAAGGGAAATCGGCACGCCAGAGAGGAGTGTTTTTAAAAGAATCTCGCAATTTTTTCCGCATCAAGTCTTCTTCGTACACCCTTTGCATATTAAGCCATTCTTCGGCAGCAATGTCGGTCGCATACTCCAAATTAAGCGCCACCTCCGTAGAGATACGGCACTTTCCCTTAAGCAGTTCGTTAACCGTCTTGGGCGTATAGCCAATCCGCTTCGCAAATTCGTTCACGTCCATCCCCATCTCCTCAAGTTTTTCCGCAAGGATATCACCCGGAGAAACGATAAACCAGTAATCTCGATTTTTATCTTCGGCCATACACACCTCTCAATGGTAATCAACTATTTCCAAAACCGTAGCCTCAGTCACCGTGGACCAAACAACGGCTTCGTCCGGTTCAGCGCCTTTTGAAATCAAGCGATAAGGCTGATCGAGATTGCAAGCCCATTGCCCCTTGCGATTGCCCAGCAATTCATGGAAATTGCCCGGAAATCTTTTAAGCGCTTCAAAATTCGAAGCAGACCTTAAAGAAAACAGCCTCTTTGCATACAGATTCGCCCGCACCTTGCCCAGCGCCTTGAGGGCGGCCCTCTCGTCCGTAGCGTAACATTCCAAGTCGCCATCCGCAAAACAAACTTTCATAAAACATCTTACGTTAGTTATTTTTCCTAAATATACATAATATTTTTGAGAAACGCAAGAGGTTCGTTTTTTTTACCAAAATATTCCCTTGAATAAGCCAATAACCACAAAAAGTATAAAAAAGTCAGAAATTTTTGACTTTTTGACACTTTTTTGTTATTTTATAATCTAACCGAGGATTTTATGAAACGAAAAATTGAAGAAAAACTGGAAGAATGGTTCCGCTCCAGCCATCGGAAGCCCCTCCTTTTGCAGGGGGCCAGGCAAGTCGGCAAATCCTACATTTTGGATTGGCTGGGAAAAACATTCTTTGAAAGCACCATTCACATAAACCTCGAAACAAATATCTCCGTCGCCAAAAGCTTTGACGGCGATATTACACCCGAAAAAATAATTCATGCAGTCGAAGCAGTATCGCAAACACAAGTAAAGCCGCAAAAAACACTGATTATCCTAGATGAAATTCAAAGTTGCGAACGCGCTTTAATGTCTCTCAAGATGTTTTGCGAAGAAGCCCCGGAATATCGCATTGCAGCAGCGGGCAGCCTCCTTGGCGTTGCAATCAATCGTGAAAAAAACTCCTTCCCCGTGGGCAAAGTCCATGAGCTAACGCTATACCCCTTGGATTTTGAGGAATTTCTTTGGGCCAATGGCGACGAAATTTTGGCAGAGCAAATCCGAGAACATTTTAAATCTACGGAACCCATGCCGGAAGCGGCTCATGTAAAGGCCCTTGACCGATACAAGCAGTATTTGATTATCGGAGGCATGCCGGCAGTCGTCAACACATTCGTTCAAACTAAGAGCATCATCGCCCCCGTAGAAATTCAGCAACAAATCTTGAACGACTATACGGCAGACATGGCTAAATACGCATCCGCCGCCCAGTCCGTAAAAATCCGCGGGTGCTACGATTCCATTCCAGTCCAGTTAGCAAAGGAAAACAGAAAGTTCCAGTACAAAATCGTGCAGCGTGGAGGCACTGCCACAATCTTTGGGGAATCCCTGGACTGGCTCACATTCGCGGGACTCATCCACAAATGCAATCTAATCGATAACGGATTCACGCCCGTGGCGGCCTACGTGAACATGTCTGATTTCAAGATCTACGGGGCTGACGTAGGCCTTGTCACTTTGAAATCAGGAATGCCCGCCCAGCTGATTCTCGCCACAGACGAACCAGACAACAGGTTCCTAGGCGGCCTTGCCGAAAACTACGTAGCGCAGGCGCTCGCATGCAACGGCCATAAACTTTACTATTGGAAGAACAAGAATTCCGCCGAAGTAGA
Source organism: Fibrobacter sp. (assembly GCA_045598645.1). Classification (GTDB taxonomy): domain Bacteria; phylum Fibrobacterota; class Fibrobacteria; order Fibrobacterales; family Fibrobacteraceae; genus Fibrobacter. The sequence continues at coordinate 23,493 of JAZLMK010000001.1, read as the reverse complement.
CTTCGTCATTCAAACCGGTGAAAACATAATCCCCATCGAAGTTAAGAAAAGTGTCCACTCCGGCTCCACGAGCCTAAAGATTTTCCGTACCCAATACAACTGCACCCAATCATACAGGATTTCCCAGAAGAATTTTGGTTCCGCGGAAGGATTGAAATGCATCCCGCATTATGCAGTATTCTGCGTGTAAGGGTAGTGTCAAGGGTTTTTCGCAAAAATAGTTTGTTCCAACATCAGATTCTAGGCTAGGTTCGGGTAGCTGACACAAAGAAGACGTGGAAAAAGTCGTGAAACAAGATCGTCTGCAAGACTAGAAAGGCGGGCAGTCTGCCCGCCGATTTTAGGTTGAACCTGGTCAAAAAAGACAGCTCAAGTATCAGGAAATATACATAAAATTTCTCTGCAAACAATAGGCAGGACATTTTTTCGACCAGAGGACGAGGGTAGAGCGCAATTTTAAATTCAAATTTTTTATTTTTACCTCACAAGAAATGATAAAAAATATTTTGACAATGCTATTTAAGGGCGACATTCGGTCCTCTAAAGCCAAAAAAAATATTTTGGCGTCCTTTTTATTAAAAGGACTTGATGGCATTGTCTATTTAGCAGTGGTTCCACTTACGCTAGGCTTCATGGATCCCTATAGTTATGGTTTATGGCTTGCAATAAATTCCGTTTTAATGTGGATAAACAGCTTTGATATTGGACTCGGAAATGGATTACGCAATTGTCTAGCAACAGCCGTTGCTAAAGAAAATTATCAAGAAGGTAAAATTTTCATCAGCACCACTTATTTTTTGTTAACAATAATAGTTTTTGTCATTCTTGGGATATTCTTCTTAGCAAATCAATTTATTGATTGGTACAGTATATTCAACATTGATAAAAAAATAATCGGCAATTTAAACGAAGTTATAACCTATTCTTTTCTTTTATTTTGCTTTTCGTTTATTCTCAAGATATTAGGATCCATATATCAAGCACTACAGGCTCCAGCAATCAGCAGTCTCTTCAAAGCATTCGATTACATCGTATCTCTTTCAACAATAATCATATGCAAATTGTGCCTGGACCATGGCTCATTAATGCTTGTTGCGATGATTTTCTCAGCATCCCCATTGTTCGTATACGCCACGGCAACTCCAATTACTTTTTGGAAAATACATCCTGAATTACGCCCATCATTTCATTTAATCAAACCAAAAGAATATGCAGGAAAGCTACTTGTTGTTGGTATAAATTTTTTTATAATGCAAATGTGTGTGTTAATACTGCAATTTACAACCAACGTTATTATTTCTCATCTTTTCGGCCCTTCACAAGTTACAACATACAACATCGCAAATAGATATATGTATATCGGCATTCTGTTGATGACCGTCATTTTAGCCCCCATTTGGAGCGCAGTTACAGACGCAAAAGCAAAAAACGATTGGGAATGGATTAAACGTATTTTGAAAAAAATCGAAAAAACAATGTTACTTTTAGGCTTATTCCTTGTTTTTCTTGTTGCAATCTCCAATTTCGTGTACAAAATTTGGATTGGAAACGAAATTTCAATACCCTTAACCATGACCACACTTAACGCAATCTATGTATTCTTACTCATTTGGAGTACTGGGCAATCAACATTCCTCAACGGGATGAACATATTGAGAGTTCAGTTAATTGCTAATATTTTTCAAGTAGCCATATTCTTTCCTGTTTTATTTACACTTGGAGAAAAAATTGGAATATATGGTCTGGTATTAGGATTAATAATAGTAAACATTCCTGCGGCAATTCTAAACACCATACAAGTCAAAAAAATCATCAACGGCAAAGCAAATGGTATTTGGCTAAAATAGGCAAACAATGATTTATTTCGTACTTCTATCTATGGGTGTTATCGGAGCCATTTTTTATGATAATGGCAACAGGAAAAGTCTAAACTGGCTGTATTATGGATTATGTATTGCGAACATTCTTGTATTCGGTTTAAGATACCGTGTAGGAATCGACACTTTAAATTACATGTTAAGTTTTGAGAGTATTCCACTTTTGAATCAACTAAACATTGATTTTTTTATCAACTCTACTTCTGCACCTCTTTTTATCATTTTAATGTCAGCATGCAAAAACATCTGCAGTGACTTTGTGCTATTTCAATTCATTCACAATTTAATAATAAACATTGTCTTCTTCTGGTTTCTTAAACGAAATACAATAAATCCATTCCTTGGTTACGTCATTTTCTTCATCACAGTAGGTTTATATTTTAACACAGAAATTCTAAAAGAAAGTTTAGCGATATGTTCTTTTTTAATTGGAACGCAATTTTTTAACAAATCAAAAGGGAACAATTACTTCTTTTATTTTATTTTTGCGTTCATCGCAATTATGTTTCACTACGGAGCAGCAATTTTGCTTGTAGTTCCATTGTTGAAACATCTTCGTTTCAACAAAATATTTATTCTAGTTATAATATTGTTTTTATTAACAATCCAAACGTCATTTACCTTTGCCATAAATTCGCTTCCCTCAGAACTTCTCCAAGAACGAGCAGCGGCCTACGAAGGAATGGTAAAAAATGGAATATTAAACATCAATTACATTTTCTTCGCTTCTTTAAAATTCATCATAACACCAATAATAATTTTCACCGCATGCAAAAAATTATTCGATATAGACGAACATACAGAATCAATGGTATGTTCATTCATTCTCATGGGGGTCGGCTGCATCTCTTATCAAGTGATGTTTCAACGCTTCACGAACTATTTCTACCTATACTATATCGCACTCATATGCAATTTTTTCACCATTTCAAGAAGATATAGTCAAATTCAAAATCTAATCATTTTTTCACTTATTCTAACTACATCTATATTTGGATATATTTCAGCAAATAGATTCTTAATATGGTACCCATATCATTCTATTTTTGACCCAATTGCAGAACCACTCAGAGAATTAATGTGGACACCTTACAAATTGTAGAATCAAAATGAACCAAGAATAGTAGCAAGTCTGAACATCAAATCAATTTCTTTATTGGGGAATGAAATCCGTCTTCCAAGCGCAAGACGCAACTTACAAATAAAAGAACTATCATATTGTGCAACAATATTTGCCATTTCAACATTTTCAGCAGGCATTATTTCACTGTAGTTTTCTAAAATTTCACGAACAACAGCACTTCTAATTTTTGAAACATTTTTTAGATTCACCCAACGACTTTTCCATTTTTTTGCAAAAGACCTTTTTGCACCAACCACATTATTCTCATGTTGGCGGTATAGGATATAAGAATTATTATCGTAGTAAACAAAGCCTCCAACAGCAAGACAAAGTTTATGAACCCAACCATCATGCATAATTTTTGACATCGGACGATGTTTTCGAATCATATTAAAAAGGACATCATTAAAACACATCGTACAACCCGTTGCGTTCGTAGAAATAATTGATTGACTAAATGATGTTACTCCAGGACGCGATTTTATTTTTAAAGGTTGTAAGTTTGCATCAACAAATTTGGTTGCGCTACAATACAGCAAAGGTTTATTTTCATCAAGTTTTTTCAAGCATTTGATTGCCGAATCAAGTTTGTCACTCTCCCAAAAATCATCTTGATCACAAAAAGCATAATAATCCGCTTTTGAAGCATGAAATATTAAATCAAAAAAACTTTGTGCAGATCGAAGATTTTCACCTTCATACCAGATGAGCTTTCCTTTTTGAAAATATTCATTTAAAATGTCTTTTGTTGAATCGGACGAGCCATCATCACGAACTAATAATTGCACATTGACATTTTTCTGCAACAAAACACTATCTATTTGTGTTCTTAAATACTTTTCACCATTGTAGGTGGACAACAATACGATTACATTTTCCATTTTTCACTCGCGATGGTGAATCTTGCAAAATTCAATTATTTCATCAGAATAAATTCCCAAAGGGTTCTGATTAGTCATCATAAAAAGCCAATACGAAAAACCGCCCAAATTATATTCTATTAACACAGGCTTTCCATTTTCATCTACAGAAATATCCATTGCAATCAAACGATGATGCACAATCTTTTGAGCAATCTTTTCCGCAAAATTTTTCACGCATTCCCATTTAGGAATAAAACGTTTTTCAGTATAATCTAATCCATTCCAAACTGTAGATGAATTTCCATACTGATCAAATAATTTTTTTCCAACTTCTCCTGAGTTCATATCAACAGCAACAAACATACCTCCTGCATGAGCATTATCAACAAATTGTCCATTTTTTCCAACCCTCATAACGCAAGCATATGCATGAGGCAACTCGTCCTTCCAAGAACGATAAACGGCTATTCGCAAGGTGTTTACTGATGTTGGATTAAATAATGATAAATCAGAATGTTGTTTTACAACATCTTGCAAAACAAAATTCGAATCATAATGAAGTAAAAATTCTTCCGTTAAGGTAATCTGTTTATCATAAGACTCAAATTTGCCATCAATATTACGTTGAAAAAGTAAAACCCCTTTACCACTAGCGCTTCCAACAGAAGGTTTAAGAATCAATCGTTCATATTTATTGACAACATCTTTAAAATTTCCCTTCAATGGTTTAAAATAACAGTCTAAAATTGAACTGTTATTAACTCTACACAATACCGTTTTGGGAAGATTTTCAGCACCACAAATAGCGGGAAAAAAATTTTTATCTTCATAATACCCTCGCATTATTTCAGGATCTAAAACGGTTTCAATATACGACCTACCTATATTTTCAGGAATAATTTCATTTTTTTTCTCTAAATAGTTTGAAAAAAATCTAAAACTATATGATTCAACATTTTTATGTAGAACTTTCCATTTTAACAAATACTCGTCTTCACCATCATTTTTTTTATTTACAAAATGTTGTTTTTTCAACATTTTTTTAAAATGATTCAAATACAACAAATAAAGTCCATAGTCATATAACTTTCTTTGTGTTTTTTTTGTAAAATAATAGATTTTTTTCAACATCATAAAACATTTTTCCTAAAATTTGCGTAAAAGAATACAAAAAAACAACAAAACATTCGTTCTAAAAGAATAAACATACAAAGAATTAGAGAAAGCCAAACGAAGTGTTTTGAAAACATTTTCTTTATACGAAGAAACATTTGTGAGCAAAGCAAACGCCTCTTTTGAAATATTTTCCCCATAAACAGACATAAGATTTGATGAAAAATTTGTTCTGAAATTTGAAAATTTAGGATTAAAGCATCGTTTTATTCGATTTCTAAAAGAATTACTTTTCCCTCCAACAACATTTCTGTTATGTTGACGATACAATACATACGAATAATCGTCAAAATAAACCTGTTTTGAAAATAGATAAGCAAGAACAATTGCTAAACAATCGTGTAAAGGAATCGTTCCCTTATATTTGCCATTTACAATTAATTCAGCCATTTTTCCTATAGAAAGTAAAATATTTTGATTAAAAACTTGAGAACAGCCTGCAGAATGATTTGAGACAATATTAGCAGGCAGAGAATTCACTATCTCTACTTTTTTTCGATCCAATTCTATTAAATGTTCATTGACACATTGTGTTCTACAAAAGTAGAACTTATAATCATCATCCATATCTTCCAATACACATACAGCCTTAATAATTTTTTCATCTAGCCAAACATCATCTTGATCACAAAAAGCGTAATAATCATATTTCTTTAGATTTTTAATCGCATAAAGAATCATCGTGTAAAAACTTTTAGAGGCTCCAACATTACCTCCTTTTAAAATAATCATTTTTTTGAATCTTTTTTCATATGATTCTAAAATAGCGCACGTGTCATCTTTCGAACCATCATCTCGAACCAATAAATGAATTTCAACATTTTTTTGATTTAGAAGACTATCCAATTGTTCTCTTAAAAATTTTTCACCATTAAAGGTGGACATCATAACTAATACTTTTTGCATTTTATTGTCTCCACTTTTAACACTTCAAAATTTTCTCCCAATTGAAAATCGAATTCATCAGGGTCAAATAATTGATAACCGCTAGAATCAAAAAAAGTCATTTCACCAAACGTAATCACTCCATTTTGGTTGTATAAATCTACCCTTACCATCGGAAATTCTTTTGATATTCTTTCTGCAATTTCAACCATTTCATTGTATTTCACAGGTTTTTTAATTTCTCGATTTAAGGGTTTTTCATCAAGTTCATTACAAGAAAGTTTGTTAAAAGCAGCATCAAATAAAGCACATCCAGCCCCAACACCAATTATACGATCAGCCAACACATAAACATAGTGAACCTTTCCATGAAAACACAAAAACTTATAATCAATCAAGCCACCTTCACTTTCATCAGATTCAATATATTTTTCAAAGATTACACGATGTTTTCTCTTTTCATAAACCCATTCTCTTCCAAAACTTTTTTTTGTATATGTCTTTAACCATTTCCTTATTATATTTTTGTATTCATTTAAACTTGCAGCAGATTTACTTTTACAAACAACAACCGATAAGCCTCCACCACCAAGTGTATCTTTCATTACAAATTTCTCGGGTAATTTTTCAAAATCAACTTTTTCAACATTATCAAAAACACCATAACATTCATTCAATATCGATTTCAAGCCAATAAATTCAATATATTCTCTAACATCATATTTATCAACGCATTTTTTCATTAATGGATTTCGATAAAAAAGCTTATACCATTGAACTTTTTCTGTAAAACGCTGAGGATTCTTCAAATTCAGCCAACGACCTGTTTTGATTTTATATTGAACAGGAATCATTATTCTATCGGGAATAAATCTCAATATATTGAGTAAAAACAATCGAAAACGTCTACTTCGAATAATTTTTTTATAGTCTAACATTATAAAACGTCCAACACCTTCAAATATGCATCTACCACAATCTGGCGGTTAAATTCACGTTTAACCTTGGTTCGGCCGGCCTCGCCCATTTTCAGCTTCTGTTCATGGGTCAAGGCAAGGAACTTTTCGATTTTTTCAATCAAGTCCTGGCTATCGCGCTGTTTTGCGACAAAACCGTTTACGCCATCGTCAATCACTTCGCGACATCCGCTGCGGTCGGTGGTGATTATGGGGCGAGCGCATGCACAGCTTTCCAGCAACACATTGCTAATGCCTTCTGGGTAAAAGCTCGGGTGAATGGTGCAATGGACATCCTTCAGCACGGTTTTCACGTCACGAACCATGCCGTGATACACAACAACACCAGCCTTCGCAAGTTCATCGAGTTTACCTTGATATTCGGCTTCACAAAAACCGCAAACATGAAATACGCATTTAGGAGCAGGGAGATCCCCGGTCGTAGCCGGGGATGACGACGAATAAAAATGCTGTGCGGCATCCAAATACTGGTCAATTCCCTTTTCGCGCATAATGCGGCTGATGAACACGAAATGGACAGTATCGTCGTTCTGAGGGTAAGGCAAAGGAGCAAAACGTTCCAAATTCACGCCACTGCCAGGAATAAGGGCATGACTCTTCGGCTTGATTCCATGAGCAAGCATAAAATCAAGATTTGCCTGATTCTGGAAAAAAACTTTTTTCGCCTTCCTTAAACCGGTTTTATACAAAGCTAATGTTATCTTCTGAAGTATTCCACCATTTTCTACAGCAGAGCCAAGACCTGTCACATTGGCTACATAAGGAACTCCGCAAAGCTGGCAAGCAAAACCGCCATACACATTGGGCTTAATGGTGTACGTGAAAACGATATCAGGTCTTACAGTCTTAATGATTTTCTTGTACAGAAGAACAAGAAACAAATCAGTAAAGGGATTCGTTCCACGGCGACTGATTGGCGTATCAATAAACATGCAACCAAAATTTGTTATTTCATCAATAAAATCACCTTTGGGAACAGAAACAAAAACTTCATGCTTTAACGCAATTAGTTGTTGCAAAAGTTCGACGCGAAACTTATAAAGTCCCGTAGATTTGTTTGCTAAAACAAGTACTTTCATCTAATCCAACTTCTTCGGCAGATACTCGATATAGTAATACCCATTTTCCAACGTTTTAATAATTCTAATATCATTTACAGCCTTCGTAGAGGCTAACGACGCATAATTGTCTGGCGATATGGAACCAAATATTCGAAGACGTAAAACTTCCGCAATCTTGTTTATAACGAGTCCCATATGTTTCGCAATACCCTTATTTCGCCATCTATAATCAACAATTCTTCCTCTAAAACTTTTCCCGTTCACAAAGCTGCGGAGGAAGAAGTAACCGACTATGCGTTCGCCATCCATCACGACGTAAGTCAAGAAGGCCTTGTTCGCAAGAATTTTTGCAAGGGACATTTCATCGAAGCCGTGGGGCTTAAAAAACTTGAACGCCTCTTCGGGCTGGTCGGCGAAGAAGCCCGCCAATGCAGCGGCATCCCCCACTTTCGCTTCGCGCAAGGTGAATTCGCCGGAACACTGTTCCAGGATCGAGGGGACTTGCCTGAGTCCCTTGGCGTGCAGGATTGCGAACGCCTGGGCATTGCCCCACTCTATGGCGTTCCACAGAAAGCCAAAGCGGTCCTTAACAACATGTGCCAGTTCGTAAAGCATTAAGATAAAGATAGTTAAGCAACGACGTATTGTCTGTTAATGATATCACGAAAAAAGCTATCTAATAGTTTTTTTGCCCCCTTAAAGGACTTTTTACATTCTACGCACAATTTGCGTAGAATAATGATACGCTGGATCCCGTCGGGGGCTGCGCTCCCCCAGGATGGCGCAATTATCGTTTCTTGCGTTAAAAAATTCAAAAAAATTTTCCCGCAGGGTCTTGACGGCGTCCGTTCTTGTGGTTATATTTTGTAGTGAACAAATGAGTAGTTTCGTTTTATTTGTTCGCTCGCCGCGGGTCCTCGCGGCTGCCATGCAGCGGGTGCTGCGGGCTTCGCACTTCGGCGGTTGCCGCAAGTATTTATATATGGTTCAATCCGTCGCTTTTCGGTATGTAGCGACAGGAGGATAAATGAAAAGGTACGAAGACCTGACAATTACGGACAACTTCATGTTCGCCAAGGTGTTCAGTAACGAGGACGTCGCGAAGGATTTTTTGCAGGATGTCCTGAAAATCAAGATAGAGAAGATTTCTGTGGTTCACGAGGCTTCCCTCGAGGAGGATCCGTTCCACAAGGGGGTCCGCTTTGATGTGCTCGTGCACGACAAAGATCGCTCTTTTGATATAGAGATGCAAATGCGGGATACGCACGAACTCGCCAAGCGCGCCCGTTACTACCAGAGCATCTGCGACATGGACGCCCTCGCCAGGGGCGTGGATTACGACGAGCTTCGCGAGCAGTACATATTGTTCCTCTGCCCAGAGGACGTCTTCGGCGCGTGCAAGCCCATTTACAGGTTCCAAAACCGCGACGAGTCCAATCCCGGAATCCTGATGGGTGACCTCTGCTACAAAAACTTTTATATATTTAACAAGTACGGCGAGGTGGAAGATGAATCCACCCGAGAGTACATGCAGTATTTCGCCACGAAAAAATGCGAATCCGAGAAGATGAAGCGGATCCAGGATATCGTGGACAAGTACCGCAAGGACCCTATCACAAGGAAGGCTTACATGACGCTTGAACAGGAACTCAACATTCGGTACAAGAAAGGCCTTGCGAAGGGTGAAGAGAAAGGCCGCAAGGAAGGCCGCGCCGAAGGAGCTGATTCCAGGAACAAGGAGCTTGCCAAGGCGTTCCGTGACGATGGTTTCCCCCTTGAAGCGATCTCTAAGCGGACTGGCCTCTCTCCCGAAGAAATCAAAGCTCTGTAATTGCGATAGGGAACTACCTGGATTCCGCGATGAGTTTCTTGGCGAGTTCCTGGCCCTGGTCGTACTCGGTCTGGCTGATGCGGCCTTTCGCGAGCAGGTAGTCGCCGAGGTCGGTGGCGGTGTCGCTGTCCTCTTCGGTGATGCCGTCGCGCTTGAAGACTTTCGCGAGGGTGGTGAGGATGATTTTCACGTCGCCCAGAAAGGTGATGCGCTTGATGTACTTGAGGTCGTACGCGATTTTCGTTTCCCAGGTGACGGCGTTGCGTCCGTTGATTTGCGCGAGTCCGCTGAGGCCCTGCCGTACGGTGTGGCGGCGGCGCTGTTCCGGAGTCATGAACACCATGTCGCGCACGAGTTGCGGCCTCGGCCCGATCACGGCCATGTCGCCCTTCAATATGTTGAAGAGTTCCGGGAGTTCATCTAGGCTCGTGCTGCGCAGGAACTTGCCGTAGCGCGTAAGGCGCACGTCGTCGGGGAGCAGGTTGCCCTGGTCGTCGCGGGCGTTCGTCATGGTGCGGAACTTCACGAGTCTGAAAATCTTCTCGTTCTTGCCGGGGCGCGGCTGCGTGAAGAAGGGGTTGCCCTTCATCTTGAAGGTGCCTACGACCGTAAGCGCAACTAGAACGGGGCTCAGGCAGAGGATTGCCGCGAGCGCGCAGAAAAAATCCAGGATGCGTTTGAAAAAGTGCTTGTACATTTACGCAAGTAAAGATAGTTAAGACGTAGGGCGGTGTCAGTTAAGGGCGTCACAAAAAAATATCATATTAGTGTATTCGGACAACAAAGGATGGGCGCTTTGCGCGGGGTATCGCGCGGAGTATTGCGCTGGGGGGGGCATCATTCTACGCAAATTCTGCGTAGAATAACGATTCCCGTTCGGGGGCAGCGCCGAATGTCACCATGGAACGGAGCGACGGAGACAAGGACAGCGGATCCCGTTCGGGGGCAGCGACCCCTCCAGGAGGACGCTTGCGGCAAGAGCCATTCCAGTGTACCGACTGCAGGACAGTCATCCCGGCTTGCCGGAATCCATACATCCCCGTGTCGAGATTTACGAGATGTATGGATCCTATTCGTGGCGCGCACTCCCAGGATGACTCAAAAAGCCACGCCCGGAATGACGCAATAAGGAACCACTCCCAGGACGACTCAAAAAAGCCACGCCCGGGATGGCGTGACTGCTATTTACAGCAGCCCATGCGCTTTCAGGATTGCAGCATATTTATCAGCGCGGGACTCAGCCTCATCGGCGCGGGCCTTTTCCTCGTCGGCGCGGGTTCTCTCCTTTGCTGTAGCGGCGTCCACGTGCTTCTTGATGTCCTCGGCGAACTCCTCGAAGAGTACGCTGCGGGTCACGGCACGGTCCCATTCCTTGTGATACATTTTCTTGTATTCCTCTAGTTGTTTGCCTTTTAAACTAGATATTTTCGCGACGGAAGTCAAGTGCGCAAAGGTTTCGTCCCGCAGGGCCGGAGGCAGTTCGCGCAGGCGGCTCAGGTAGCGAAAGGCGAACATCCATTTTTCCACGGCGGAGGCGTCGTGCCGAAGGAACGCCACGACTTTGGGCAACTCCACGATGGTGTAGTTGAAAGTGTCGAGGATCCGCTCGTGCGTTTCCAGGTCCGCGACGCATGCCCGGCGGAGGATGCGGTCGTCGTTGAAAATTCTGAAGTTCGTGAGGGCAAGGACGAAGGTCGGCTTGACGTCGTATTCCCATTCCTTGCCGATTTGCCCCTGCTCCACGACCATCTCGGCGCTGTAGAAGGCGATGCGCTTGAGGAAGTTCGTGAACCTGCTGCGCTGAACCTCGATGTCGATGGCGCGTCCGTCCCGGTCCCTGCAGTGCAAGTCGAAGAAGATGGTCCTGGATTCGTCGCTGCCGGTGTGGTTGCGCTCGGATTCGCGGCGGGCCACGTCGACGATCGGGCTCGCGAGTTGCGGAGCCAGGAAGTCGTTCAGCAGGTTCAAAAGGTTCTTCTTGGAGTCCGGTTCATCGGGGCTGAAGGCCTTCTTGAACGCAGGGTCGATGAGCAGGTCGGTGAACGGGCTCTGCTCGCCCTCCTTGACGAAGTACTTGCTGATGTCTTCGTAGTCGTCCGGATTAACGCCTGTTGTTTGTCTGCGATTTTTGCAGTTTCTTGCGTTAAAATATCTTTTATCCATATTATAGCCGTGTGCGCCACGGGACGCGGCAGGGCGGGATGGCCCTACTTACTATAAGACGGAATTGAGGCGGGAAATGAGCCTTTTTTTATGAAAAAAAGTTTTGACACAGGGATGACAACCTATGTCGCGGGGATGACGCGATAGGGAACTACCTGGATTCCGCGATGAGTTTCTTGGCAAGTTTCTGGCCTTCGTCGTACTCGGTCTGGCTGATGCGGCCTTTCGCGAGCAGGTAATCGGCAAGGTCCGTGGCGGTATCGCAGTTCTCTTCGGTGATGTCGCTGCGCTTGAAGACTTTCGCGAGGGTGGTGAGGATGATTTTCACATCGCCCAGAAAGGTGATGCGCTCAATGTACTGGAGGTCGTACGCAATTTTCGTTTCCCAGGTGACGGCGTTGCGCCCGTTAATTTGTGCGAGACCGCTGAGGCCCTGGCGCACGGTGTGGCGGCGGCGCTGTTCCGGAGTCATGAATACCATGTCGCGCACGAGTTGGGGTCTCGGCCCAATCACGGCCATGTCGCCCTTGAGGATGTTGAAGAGTTCGGGGAGTTCGTCGAGGCTGGTGCTGCGCAGGAACTTGCCGTAGCGCGTGAGGCGCACGTCGTCGGGGAGCAGGTTGCCCTGGTCGTCGCGGGCGTTCGTCATGGTTCGGAACTTCACGAGTCTGAAAATCTTCTCGTTCTTGCCGGGGCGCGGCTGCGTGAAGAAGGGGTTGCCCTTCATCTTGATGGCGCCGACAATCGTGAGCACGACGAGGACCGGGCTCAAGCAGATGATGGCCGCCAAAGCGCAGAAGAAGTCCAGGATGCGTTTGAAGAAGTTACGGTACATCTAGGCGAACTCCTTAACAAAGAACGGAGTCTTTTTCCATTCGTCGGGAAAACCCATATCCCTTAAAGGAATGTCCGGATACTGATTCAACAAATCAATCAAACGTTTTTTCCATCCTGATTTCGGAGCCATCACAGAAAGCATTTCGATGATTAACGTTATGATAGCAAAAACACGCCTATTATCAATTTCAACAGGGAAAAACCACTTGCTTTCACGCTTCTTCGCTTCATTTGAAGGATTAAGCATTGGCGCAACACCAAGCACTCTATTCCACAAACGATCATGATGGGCACTAATATTCCGGACTACATTCAATGATTTCAGCCAAGATATAAAGCGAACTTTCTGCTGTGAAAAATCACTCGCAATTTCATTCTGCAAATTCTTTGACATTCCCTCATAAAACTTGAGCATGGATCCGAAAGTCATCAATTCCACTGCCATCCAAAGGGGCAAATGTTCTTCTGAATCGTACTTTTGTTTGTAAGAAACGACAAACTGAGCTCTACTATTTTTCATATCCCTAGACATCGTTTCTATCAGTTCTTCATATTTGTCTTTTTTCAAATTTGGCAAATTTTCAAATTTCGTATAACCGAACGCACCATATTCGCGAGTAAAAACTCGAACTAATGCCGTTTTGATTCCTATTTCAATTCTAGCAATGCCATCCAGCATCAGCAAACGTAGTTTTCGATCGAAACAATACCGATTCCACACACAATCGAAATTCGTATTCTCTAAAAAATCGTCCGAATCTTTTTTTCTAAAGGGATAAAGGTAACCAGACAAGCGATAGTAGTTTATCCACTCTAAGCGATCAATCAGTTTTTCACGGTTACAAACAAGCCCACGTCCAATCATCAAATCGGCCTGTTCTTCTACTGTTTTATAGCTTTTTGTATATTCCATAACCAAACCTACGAAATGCCAAAAACAAAAAACCCACCGAAGTGTGCTATGCATTTCTGCATTGAAGCCCGGTGAGTATGGTGATTACAATATACAAAATTTTTAAAGAAAATCAATATATAGGCAAGACAAAAAATTAAATCGCAAAAAAAAGCCGCCAATGCGCAGCAAAAGTCCAGGATGCGTTTGAAAAAGTGGGCATGCATCTAGGCGAAGCATTCCCTGATGGTCGCGATGATGGAGTCCTGTTGTTCGGGGGTCATCTTGTTGTCGCTCGGGAGGCAGAGGCCGCGGGCGAAGATGTCGGCACCCACGTCACGAGACGTATCGCCACTCGGGGATGTATGGGCCCTGCTCAGGGTCTCCGACCCATCCCAGGGTGACGCAAAGGAGGCGCTCACGAAGGGGTGGTCCTTGTACATGGGCTGCATGTGCATGGGTTTCCAGATGGGGCGGCCTTCGGCGTTCATCTCGGCGATGCGCGAGAGGATTTTTTCGGGGGTCGCCTGCCCCTTGCCCTCGCCCACTGCGGCCGGGTCGATGATGAGGCAGCTGAGCCAGAAGTTCGGCACGCTGTTTTCGGCGTCAAACGGGTTCATGCTCACGGGGAGGCCCTTGAAGCCTTCGCGGTAGCGTTCGTAGATGGCGCGTTTTTGCGCGATGTGTTCTTCGAGGTGCGGCAACTGCCCGCGCACCACGCCAGCGATGACGTTGCTCATGCGGTAGTTGTAGCCGATTTCCTCGTGTTCGTACCACGGGAACGGTTCGCGGCTCTGGGTACTCCACTTGCGGACTTTGTCGGCATCTTCCTTGCTATCGGTGAGGAACATGCCGCCGCTACTGCCGGTAATAATCTTGTTGCCGTTAAAGCTGATGGCGGCATAGTCGCCGAACGTGCCGGTCTGTTTGCCTTTGTAGGTGGCGCCGAGGCTCTCGGCGGCATCTTCGACGATGAGGGCGTTGTGCCTTTTGCAGATTTCGCGGATTTCGTCGATTTTCGCGGGGGTGCCGTACAGGTGGACAAGCACGACAAGGCGCACGTCGGGGAATTTCTGGAACGCCGCCTCAAGAGCCGCGGGGTCCATGTTCCAGGTGTCGTATTCAGAGTCAATGAATACTGCCTCGCCGTTCTCGTAGGCAACGGAGTTGAGCGTCGCGGCAAAGGTCATGTCGCTGCAGAACACCTTGTGGCCTTCGAGCGTGCCGTGACCGGCCTTGGGCTTTCCGTAAAGGGCGTAGCCGGCGAGTCTTGTCGCCAAGTGAAGGGCGGCAGTACCAGCCCCCAGCGCGACGCCATACTTGCAGCCGACCTTTTCGGCCACCTGGCGTTCCACCTCGTTGATGTTCGCGCCGACGGTGCTCATCCAGTTGGTCTCGTAGGCTTCCTGCACGTACTTGATTTCTTCGCCGTGCATCGTGGGGCTCGAAAGCCAGACTTTTTTTTCGAAACGTACCATTTTAAATCCCCTTTTCTTCGCAAAATATAACATTTTTACACGGCTCGCCAATGGACGACATCCACATTTGCAAAACGTGACGACCGTCACACCGACCGCACTGGAAGGAAATTCGGCCAAAAATTTTGATGGTCAAAATTTGACAGCACATATATTCATTTACTATTATTCCGCACGATTTAGAGATTTTACCTATGTCTATCTTTAAGATGACCCCCAAAAAATTCCTCGGCACCGTTGCCATGCTGAGTCTCATGGCTGCCTGCTCCAGTACAGTTTCTAACAAGGGCGACTTTGATGAGTGCAGCGCGGACGACCCGGACTGCATCGCCGACAACGAAACCATCGACATCGAGAAAAATTTCTTTGATATCGGCGACTGCGACATCGACGACGAAGAATGCATCGAAGAGGCCTTCGCCAACAAGAATTCCAAGGGCGACAAGGATTCCGCCGACATTCAGTCCGACGATTCCGATGACGAAGAAGGCTCCGACGAAAGCGGAAAGTCCGCCGATGACGAAAAGTCCGCCGACTCCACCGCAGTGAAGTCCAGCGCATCCAAAGACGACGCAAAGTCCAGTTCGAGCAATGCAAAGAGTTCCTCCGCAACAGAGGCAAGTTCCTCTGCAACAGCAAAGTCCAGTAGTTCCGTCGCAAAGTCAAGCGCCTCCCAGCCCGCGTCCAGTTCCTCCGCAAAAGTCTCCAGTTCTTCTGTACCGGTTTCTAGCAGCGCGATTGCACTGAGTTCCGCCGCAATCATTCCGGAATCCAGTTCTAATCAAACTACCTACAGCAAGGATTCCACCGACATCCAGGTCGGCGGCGAAGAAATGGAAGACGTGACCGACGAAGAAGCCGACCTCCTCGACAGTCTCCGCCAGGAACTCGAAGACCAGAACACCGACGCCCCCGAAGGTTTCGAACAGGACGACGACGGTGAATTCAACTTCGAAGACCTTGACTTCGAGAACAATGACTACTTCTGCTTTGATGGCGATACCGGCTGGCGCCGCATCACTTTCGCAAACATCAAGAACAGCAGCCTGCCGTTCTTGTGGAACGGGCACGCCTTCGGGTTGCAGAAGAAATACATCTTCCGCTTCGAAAACGAATGCGACGCGGTCTACGTTCTGCGCAAGAGCAACTAAGCAAGGTTTTTACAGTTTAGAATAGCGTCATTCCGGGAGTCTCTGCCATATGGACCGCCCGCGGCATCGTCATTCCGGGAGGCACAAAGTGCCGAGCGGAATCCATACGTTCCCATAGCGCGTTCAATAGCGTCATTCCGGGAGGCACAAAGTGCTGAGCGGAATCCATATGTTCCCATAGCGCGGTTTTCGAGATGTATGGGCCCTGCTCGTGCTTCGCACTCCCAGGATGACAACGGTTTGCGGGACGTATGGGCCCTGCTCAGGGGCTACGCCCCCTCCCAGGGTGACAGCGGTTTTCGTGATGTATGGTTCCTGCTCGTGCTTCGCACTCCCAGGATGACGCCCCATCGCAGTCATTCCGGGAGGCTCTGCCATATGGACCGCCCGCAGCATCGTCATTCCGGGAGGCACAAAGTGCCGAGCGGAATCCATACGTTCCCATAGCGCGGTTTTCGTGATGTATGGTTCCTGCTCAGGGGCTACGCCCCCTCCCAGGATGACGCAATAGGGGGCACTCCCAGGATGACAACGGTTTGCGGGACGTATGGGCCCTGCTCGGGGCGGCGCCCCTCCCAGGGTGACAGCAGTTTTCGAGATGTATGGGCCCTGCTCGGGGCGGTGCCCCTCCCAGGGTGACTGGGGTTACACGGTTTTCATCATCACGGTTTTGTTGAATTCTTCGGGGGTCGTGAACGTGGGCACTATGCGGTGCAGGGCCTGGATGGCCACTTTCTCGTTGTTTTCGCTGGCGGCGTTCTTAAGGTTCCACAGTTCGTTGATGAACTGGTCGGTGTCGATTTCAATCTGCTTCCCGATGTAGATGAGTTTGTTGCGCGTCTTTTGCAGGCCCTCTTCGTTCATCAGGAGTTCTTCCTTTATCTTTTCGCCAGGGCGGAGTCCCGTAAACTTGATTTCCACATCCTTGTAGGGCACCTTGCCATACATGCGGATGAGGTTTTCGGCAAGCGTCACGATTTTCACCGGCTGCCCCATGTCGAGCACGAAGATTTCACCGCCGTGCGCGATGCTCGCGGCCTCCATCACAAGGCTCACGGCCTCGGGGATGGTCATAAAGTAGCGTATGATGTCGGGGTGCGTCACGGTCACGGGCTTGCCCTGCTCAATCTGCTTTTTGAAGAGCGGGATTACGCTCCCGTTGCTGCCGAGGACGTTTCCAAAACGGGTAGTCACGAATTCGGTCTTGCTGTCCTTCTGTTGAGAAAGGAACTGGATAATCATTTCGCAGCAACGCTTGCTGGCGCCCATCACGTTGGTGGGGTTCACGGCCTTGTCGGTGCTGATCATCACGAACTTTTTCACGTTGTTGGCTAGCGAAAGTGTGCCTACGTTGAAAGTACCGACAACGTTGTTCTTAATTGCCTCCATGGGACTGTTTTCCATGAGGGGCACGTGCTTGTGGGCTGCGGCATGGAACACGACCTCGGGCTTGTACCTCTTGAAAATCTGGTTCATGCGGAAATAATCGCGCACGCTCGCGATGAGCGTCACCAGGTTCAATCGGTCGCCATACTCCATCACGAGTTCCTGCTGGATTTCGTAGGCGTTGTTTTCGTAAATGTCGACGATGATAACCTGCTTCGGGTTGTACTTCGCAATCTGGCGCACGAGTTCCGAGCCTATGCTTCCGCCACCGCCCGTGACCATGCAGACCTTGCCTTCGATAAATTCGCGAATGTCCTTGTTGTCGAACGTTATGGGGTCGCGGCCCAAAAGGTCTTCGACTTTGATGTCGCGCAATTGGCTCACCAGGTGTCCATCGCCTTTCGAAACGGAATCGTCAATCAGCGAACCGAAGAACGGGATAACCTTCACGGGAAGCCCGGTCTGGCTGCAGATGTCCATGATTTCTTGGCGGTCGGCAGGAGGGCAACTGGGGATGCAGAAAATAATCTGCTCCACGCGTTCAAGTTTTGCAATCTTCGGGATGTCGCTAGTGCCGCCAGCCACGAGCACGCCTTCGATTTCCTTACCGATAAGGCTGCGGTCGTCGTCGACGATGCACACGGGATTAATGAGATTCACCGAGTTGCTGATGCCGTTCTTTTTGGAGGCATCGTCGTTCGCCTTGCTTATTTCGCCGAGAATCATGCGGGTGGCTCGGCCTGCGCCAATGATAAGGCAGCGGCGGCGCTTGGCATCGTCCATGCCGGTCTTTACAAGCGTCATGAAGACGTCGCGGAATGTGTAGCGGAAAAGGCAAACACCGGCAACGGTAACAAGAAGGTGCAACACGAAAAACGCCACGAAGAGTTTGTCTGTAGTCCAGTAAATCAATAGATACGCGACGATCATGCCGACGATGCAGCCCCTGACGCAACTCAGGTAGTCGCGCTTGCTGAAATAGCGCCAAAGTTTATTGTACGCGCCAAAGAGCATGAGGCCGGCAAAGCAGCATACCACAGAAACGGCAAAGATGTTAAAAAGATCCGGTCGACCGATTCGGTCGGCGAACAAGGGCAACGGATAGTTCGCGATAAGCCCGGCAACCACAACGATAAACGCATCGGCCAAAGCCAGCAGACGCTTCCGCAGCCGGAAGTTCGTAAAATAGCGTTTGATTTTCTCCATCTCTCAGCCTTCCAATAATCCCTTGCGCATACCCCTATGCGTCTTCCAATCAACAGTCAGCTCATTTTATTTCAAATGAGCTCTGTTTTGCTGTAATATAGAAATAAGGGGACACCTTTTACATACATTTTATCGACTTATTTTTTGATTTTATCAAAAAAAACGCATAAATGTAACGACGCTCACAAACCGCGCCTGTCACCCTGGGAGCGGCGATTTATATAACGGCGTCACCCTGGGAGCGCGAGGCGCGAGCAGGGGCCATACGTCCCGTAAACTGCGCCTGTCACCCTGGGAGCGCGAGGCGCGAGCAGGGGCCATACGTCCCGTAAACTGCGCCTGTCACCCTGGGAGCGCGAAGCCGCGAGCAGGGTCCATACGTCCCGTAAACTGCGCCTGTCACCCTGGGAGCGCGAGGCGCGAGCAGGGGCCATACGTCCCGTAAACTGCGCATGTCACCCTGGGAGCGCGAAGCGCGAGCAGGGGCCATACGTCCCCGAGTGGCGATATGGAATGTATGGATTCCGCTCGGCACTTCGTGCCTCCCGGAATGACGAGATCGCGGGCGGTTCATATGGCAGTACCTCCCGGAATGACTGCGATGGGGCGTCACCCTGGGAACGCGAAGCGCGAGCAGGGTCCATACGTCTCGGAAACCATACTTGTCACCCTGGGAACGCGAAGCGCGAGCAGGGTCCATACGTCCCCGAGTTGCGATATGGAATGTATGGATTCCGCTCGGCACTTCGTGCCTCCCGGAATGACGATGTCGCGGGCGGTTCATATGGCAGTGCCTCCCGGAATGACTGCGATGGGGCCACCCTGGGAACGGCGTAGCCGCGAGCAGGGTCCATACGTCTCGGAAACCATACTTGTCACCCTGGGAACGCGAAGCGCGAGCAGGGGCCATACGTCCCCGAGTTGCGATATGGAATGTATGGATTCCGCTCGGTACTTCGTGCCTCCCGGAATGACGATGTCGCGGGCGGTTCATATGGCGGAGCCTCCCGGAATGACGGCGATGGGGCGTCACCCTGGGAGCGCGAAGCGCGAGCAGGGGCCATACGTCCCCGAGTGGCGATATGGAATGTATGGATTCCGCTCGGTACTTCGTGCCTCCCGGAATGACGAGATCGCAGGCGGTTCATATGGCGGAGCCTCCCGGAATGACGCGGACGAGGGCGGTTTTTATGGCAGGTCCTCCCGGAATGACGCGGACGAGGGCGGTTTTTATGGCAGGTCCTCTCGGAATGACGGCGATACTACCACATTATCATGGCGCGGAGGTAGACGGCGGGGTCGCTCCCGAAGGTGTATTCCCCGGTGAAACCGACGTGGCGGCCGCGAAAACTTACCGCGGGTGTGCCGTTGTAATGCATGTCGGCGCCGTGGATGAACCTTTTTTCGACGGTTTGGTAGGGGTCGTCGATGCTGCTGCCGTAATCGGTGCCCTTCCAGAGCCACTGGCTATGGTAACTCAGGAAAATAGCACCGAAAGAACTGCCGGCATTTGAACTGCCGAAAATGTTGTCGAGGTTCGCGTACACGGTCCAGTCGACGGCGAGGGAATTCGGGCCGTTGGGGTTGCCGAGGGGCAATCCGAGGTGGGCCATTTGCGCCTGGGCGGTGTCGTAGTGCGTGTAGGTGTATGGTTCAACGCGGGCGATTTCGGCGATGGAGCCGGCTTCGACTTTGCGGCCCTTGAGGTTGAAGTCGTGCGAGACTTGTGCGCCGAGCATCCCGGCCCAGCGATTGTTGCTGTACTTGTTCTCGTAAACGGCCATGGGCGATTCCATGTCGTCGAGGAAAAATTCGCCGTAAAGGCGCAAAAAGTTGAACAGGCGATAATTCAGGTCGAACGCGAGCGCGCCGTTGTTCACGCGTTCGGTGTAATTGCCCTTTTCAATGAACAGCGGCACCACGGGCGTAAAGAGCCAGGGCTTGTTTTCGTTGTAGAGAATCTGGAGTTCGCTCATGCCCACGGTCAGGTCGCCTTTGAACAAATTAAGTTCGTAGCGATGAGCATAAAGGTTGCGGTCGTTCAGGTTATCTTTGCTGTAACTCCAACTGTTCACGCGGAGGTCGGCGTAGGCGCTCAGCACATGCAGGGGCCCGAATTTAAGGTCGAGCGTGAGCATGTTGTACGGCAGCGCAAACTGGTTCATAGTGAGGTTGTTGTAGTAACCCGGGCCCCAGTGCATCACGTCGCGGGCAAGTTCCAGGCGAGCGAACGCGTAGTTCAGGCCGATGTGGGCGCGGTAGCGGGAGTAACTCACGTAGTCGGCGCCGCCGCGATCTTCGTCTTGCACGTCGAATACCTCGTGGTCGAAACTTTGAGGCTTGCGCTTATCGCCTGTGGCTGCGCCGGCGGAATGCTTTTCGACGAACATGCGAGCGTCCAAATCGAAGTCCAGGGAATCCGCGAAACCGCGAATGTAGAGGCCCCCGTCGAATGCTGGCCAGATGGTATCGTTTAACGCTTCGCCGCCACGGTAATCGATGCCGAGCATGGGCGAAGCGGCGATGGCAAATTCATGACCGCCTAGCGTATCGTTGATATGAGCAAGGGGGCGCGCGTTATTGACAGAACCGCTTTGATTACCAGAACCGCCGCGGAGTTCTGCGCGGAGTCGGGTGCGGAAAGCGGTATCGCGAGCCGGATACGCAAAGAACTGCCTGCCCTCGCCCACTGTCATACGATGGTATTCCATGAGCATGGGGGCGTAATCCAGGCCGCGCAAATTGCGATTGCGCTCGGTGCCTGTAACAGGAGTCGCGGATGTCGACGCGTTTGCAGGACCCGCGCTCGCCACGGGTTCCGCCGCCAAAACGCTTGCCGAGAGGAACTGCGCAAAGCACAGCCCTATGGCAAATTTTTTCATCGACGTTTTCCCCATAAAAAACCGCGCCGTTCTATGTTGCGAATTCGTTCTGTATCGCTATTTTTAGTTCGCGAAGTATTCCTTCGCCTTGGCGATAACGTCTTCGACTTTTACCATGGAGAATTCCTTTTCGTTACGGAACTTCCATTCAACTTCGCCGTTTGCGAGGCCCTTCTTGCCGATGGCGATGCGGACCGGAGAACCCCAGAGGTCGGCGTCCTTGAACTTCACGCCCGGGCGTTCGTCGCGGTCATCTACGAGCACGTCGATATCGGTGGCTTCGAGTTCACTCTCGAACTTTTCGGCGAGTTCCATGAGTTCGGCTTCCTTGCCAATCGGGACGATTTCCACCTGGAACGGTGCGATGGACTTGGGCCAGATCGGTCCGAAGTCGTCGTGGCTGTTTTCCACGACGCTTGCCATGAGGCGGCCGACCCCGATGCCGTAGCAGCCCATGATGGCAGGGGCTGTCGTCTTTTCGGCGGTGAGGAACTTCGCGCCCATGGATTCAGAGAACTTGGTGCCGAGCTTGAAGATGTTGCCCATTTCGATGCCGCGCGTTTCGGTGAGGAGTTCGCCGCAGCAGGGGCACTTGCAGACTTCGCTTGCTTCGGCGATGTCTGCGACTTCGAATTTCGGGAAGTCGCGCTTCGGGTTGCAGTGCTTGAAGTGGAAGCCCGCTTCGTTCGCGCCGCAAACGAGGTCGAAGGATTCGGCGATGGCTTCGTCCACGATCACGCGGGTGTCGTGGCTGTTGATGGGGCTTGCAAAGCCGGGCACCATGCCGCAGGCCTGGATTAAGGAGTCTTCGGCCGGGTAGAGTTCCTTTGCCTTCAAAAGGTTGTGGAGCTTGATTTCGGAAACTTCGAGATTGCCAGGTACGACGACCGTGATGAGTTTTCCTTCGAAGTCGAAGAACACGCACTTGGCGGTGGATTCAGGCACGACGCCCAAGAGCTTCGTGATTTCTTCGATGCTTTCGCTGTTCGGGGTGGCGACCTTTTCGAGGGCCGCATTTTCGTCGCCCTTGAACGGGACGCGTTCGAACTTCGCGATTTCGCGGTTCGCCTGGTAGCCGCACTTTTTGCAAAGAATCAGGTAGTCTTCGCCGTTCGGAGTGTCGAGCATGAATTCGTGAGCGACTTTACCGCCCATGATGCCGGTATCGCTCTGCACGACGACCGGTTCAATGCCCACGCGACGGTAGATGCGGAGGTAGGCGTCGTATTCTTCCTGGTAATGGCGGTCCAAATCTTCCTGGCTCGTGTGGAAACTGTAGGCGTCCTTCATCAAGAATTCGCGGACGCGGATAAGGCCTCCGCGGGCGCGAGCTTCGTCGCGGTACTTTGTCTTGAACTGGTAGAGCATCACCGGGAGCTGCTTGTAGCTGTTCAGAACGTAGCGCACGAGGTCGGTCATGGCTTCTTCGTGAGTCATGGCCAAAACCATGTTGTGGTTGTTTCTATCCTTGAAGCGGAGGAGTTCTTCGCCGATGGCCTGGTAACGTCCGGATTCGCTCCAGAGGTCTGCCGTCTGCACCACCGGGAGGTCCACTTCGATACCGCCGATCTTGTTCATTTCTTCGCGGATGATGTTCGTAATCTTCTGGATGACGCGGTAACCGATCGGCATCATGGAGTAGATACCGGTGGAAACGGGCTTGATGTAGCCGCCGCGCATGAGGAAGATGTGGCTTGGCATGGTGGCG